>JAHJKA010000024.1 GCA_018822545.1 Pseudomonadota bacterium | reverse complement strand
CGAAGTGGTTTGTAATGGTCCATGATGGCTTGCGCCACCTCAGGTTTTTCGCCGTCATGGAGGGCGTAATATTTCCCCATCACTCCTTGTAGGGAGGCGAATTCCCCCACCATATTGGTGACAAGATCCGCTTTGCACAGTTCGGCAGCTCTTTTTACAGTGTCAACAAGGCTGGGCTCCAGACCTTTAGCCAAGGCAATAGCCAGGCTGGTGAGGCGTTCATTCTTTGCAGCCATGGTGCCAAGTTGAGCTTGAAAGACCACGCCGGAAAGGGATGTTATGTACTCTTCAAGACGGCGTTTTCGATCTTCATTATAGAAAAACAGGCCATCTTCGAGGCGGGCGCGCAATACGCGCTGATGGCCTTCGCGAGAGATAGTTTCGTCTTTTACCCTGGTGTTATTGACCGCCACAAAATAGGGGAGCAGATCGCCTTTTTTGTCGGCCACGGTGAAATATTTTTGGTTGACCCGCATGGAGGTAGTAAGCACCTCGTTGGGAAGATCAAGGAATTTGTCGTCAAAGGAGCCGCAAATGGCATTGGGCGTCTCCACGAGATGGGTTACCGTGTCAAGCAGATCAAGATCAAGGACCACGTTGCCGCCTGCGGCACTTGCTGCCTCAGTGACCTGTTTTTTGATCAGGGCGCGGCGTTGGTCGATATCGACCATGACATCCATGTCAGCAAGGGTCTTTTGGTATTGTTTAAAATCAGTAATCTCCCTGGTTTCCGGACACATAAAGCGATGGCCGCGGGTGGTGTTGCCGCTCTGCAGGTCATCAATGCTAAAGGTGACAGTTTTGCCGGCAAAGAGGGCGACAAGCCACTGCAGAGGGCGAGCGAACAGGGTGCTCTTGGCGGCCCAGCGCATGGATTTTGGAAAGGGGATTGACAGGATCAGTTCTGGCAGGAAGTCCCTAAGGAGATCAGCGGTGTTCTGGCCCTTCACCTCCTGGACCACCATGAGATAATCGCCCTTGTCTGTGCTGACCAGCTGAATATCTTCAACGGCGGCTCCCCGTGATTTGGCAAAACCGATGGCCGCCTTGGTGGGCTTGTTGTCGGCATCAAAACCAGCCTGCTTGGGTGGCCCCATGACCTCTTTGCGCTGGTCTTCCTGGCGTTCAGCAAGATCAATGACAACAAGGGCCAGCCGCCGCGGCGTTGCCGCTGTTTGAATGGCGCCAAAGGGCAAGCCAAGTTCATTGAGCTTTTTCCCCATCCCCTGTTTGAGATGGCTGAGGGCAGGTTCTATATAGCTGGCCGGAATCTCTTCCGTGCCTATCTCAAGTAAAAATTCATGCTGCATGACGATCCCATCGTGATGAGTGAGTAGTAAGAAGTCTCAGGTGTACAGAAACCGCTTAATATACCCGACTTGGCGCAATAGACCAGCGGAAACTAGAGAAAAAATTTAGGAATAATCCAGATAAACCTGATGGAAAACGAAAGGCAGTTTTAGAGGAGGCAGGTTCTAGTGGTGAGCGTTCTGCGGACCCTCGATGGTGGCAAAGGTTGAAAAGCCTTCTGACAGGTTTTCAACAGTGACGGAGAACCAGGAGATGGCCGGGTGGTCATTGAGGCGCTGGCCGAGGTCCTTGGCCAGCTGCTCAACGGACAGGGGATGCTGTTGGGGTTGAAGCTTGCCACTGGACCATTTGAGGTCGTGGCTGGTTATTTCTTCGACCAGTTCGATGAGATCTTCGATCCAGATGAAATGGCGAAAACGGACGCAGATGTCGGCATTGCCCCAATGACCCAGAGACTCAGGAAGGCCTTCCCTGGTCTGCTCGACGCCCGGGGGGGCAATGGGCACCCGGAACTCCAGGGTAAGGTCATCCTCGGAATCATAGGTGCCGTGCATCTTACAGCTATACTCCCGGAGCAAGCCGGATTTACTGGCGGTTTTTTTTTGGAGGAAATAGGGAAACTCAACCTCCATATGGGCCTGCTGGGCCTCAAGTTTTTCCTTCATCTCTTCAAGGATGAGGTGGAAGCTGCGCAGATTGATATTGCCATGGAAGCGGTTGAGGATCTCAATAAAGCGGCTCATGTGGGTCCCCTTGAAATGATGGGGAAGATTCACCGACATATTAACGGTGGCCACACTGCGCTGGTGACGATGGGCTTTGTCCAGAACGGTAATAGGGTACGATATTTCTTTTACCCCCACCTTTTCAATGCTGATTCGGCGGTGGTCCTGCTGGCTTTGGATATCTTTCATGGTCTGGTGCTACAAGAGGGCGCGGCAATTACGAAAGAAGTTTACGGACCGATGTTAAAAGCTCAGTCAGGTCGGCAGATTTGACGATATAGTCATCGGAGGCCCATGAGGCCAGATCCTGTTTGAACTCGTGGTAGGCGGAACTGAGGATGACCGGCATATCCGGCATTTTTTCCTTCATGCTGCGCAGGGTGTCGATACCGTTTAAACCAGGCATATTTATGTCAAGGATGACCAGGTCTGGTTTGAGGATCTCAAGGGTATTGAGGGCCTCATCGCCGGAAAGGGCAGAGTGTACTTCATACCCTTCATCTTCAAGCTCGTCCCGATAGAGGAGATGGATGGACTCTTCGTCATCAACAAGTAAGATTTTTTTCATAATGCACCTTGTTGTTATAGTCGCCCAGGAAAAAGCATTTTTTCAAGGTTGGTATAAGGTTGTTTACGCAATCTTTGAGTATTTGCCGAGGGGGGTTAAACAATGGAAACATCCCGCAGGAATTTCGCGGCATCTTCCGGTGGAATGGGGTTTATGTAAAAACCTGAGCCCCATTCGAACCCGGCAATACTGGTGAGCTTCGGCATGATCTCAAAATGCCAGTGATAATGACGCATGGGTTCTGAGCGCAACGGTGCACCGTGCAGCACAAAATTGTAGGGCACATTGGGGATGCAGCTTTCCAGCCGGTACATGGCTTCGGCAAAAATACGGGTCAGGGCCTGGAACTGTTCGTCACTCTGGGTGATGTAAGACGAGGCGTGATGCTTGGGCATCACCCACATTTCAAAGGGTGAGCGGGGAGCCCAGGGGGTGATCACGATGAAATGGTCGTTTTCACAGACTATGCGGGACTGCTGCTTAATCTCCTGACGGATAATGTCACAGTAGACACAGCGCTCTTTATATTTATAGTAGGAAAGACTGCCCGCCAACTCAGAAACGATCATCCGGGGCAGGATGGGCAAGGCGACAAGCTGAGAATGGGAGTGCTCCAAAGAGGCCCCCGCGGCCCGGCCGTGATTCTTGAAAACCATGACATATTTAAAACGTTCATCACGACCCAGATCCACCAGGCGATCACGGATGACCAGAAAGACATCTTTCATACGGTCAAAGGGGAGCTTGGAGAAGGTCTCGTCGTGGTTGGGCGTTTCGATGATGACCTCGTGGGCGCCGATACCGTTCATCTTATCGTAAAGGCCTTCACCCTCTTTGTTGAGCTCACCTTCAATAATAAGGGCAGGGTATTTGTTCGGCACCACCCGTAAACTCCAGCCTGGAGTGTTGGGCATACGACCTGAAACGCCGTATCCCACGACCTCGGAAGGAGTGGTCTTCTCGTTTCCGGGGCATAGGGGGCAGAAGCCACCCTTTGAGGGTGTTTCATTGATGATGAAGTCGGTGGGGCGCTTACCACGCTCTTTGGCAATGATAATCCAGCGCCCCAGGACAGGATCTTTACGTAACTCGGGCATCGTTATCCCTGGGTAAAATTACTTAAAGGCTGCCAGTCTGGTGCTGGACATGATGGATTGTTCATGGTGTCCTTCATAAAGTCAGCTGACCTTAGCCTTCTCCTGATTTTCCTGCTTGGTTTTGCAGTTGATACAGAGGGTTGTTACCGGCCGGGCCTCAAGTCTTTTGTCGCTAATGTCATCGCCGCAGTCATCACAGATACCGAAACTCAGATCTTCAATGCGCTCCTGGGCTTCTTTGATCTTAGAAAGCAATTTGCGTTCGCGGTCACGGATACGCAACTCGAAGTTGCGATCTGATTCCGCGGTGGCCCGGTCGGCTGGGTCTGGATAGTTGCCGGCGCTGTCAGTCATCTCGTGAAGAGTCTTGTCAGCACCTGCGAGAATTTCTTTACTCATTTCTTCAAGCTTTTCTTTAAAATAGGCCAGTCTCTCTTCGTTCATGGCTTATCTCCATATTATGCTGGCAGAAAGAACTGCCAGGCAATTTTAGTGTTAAATAAGAGGCATTTGCCTCTTGTCGGTATCCATTAGTATAAAAAGCAGTGCCTTATGAAACTATCGTATATAGGTGCCGCTTTTGCCACCTGTTTTTTTGAGTAGATATATTTTTGATATTTCCATGCCTTTGTCAACGGCCTTGCACATGTCGTAAATGGTCAGAGTTGCCACGGAAACGGCTGTGAGGGCCTCCATTTCAACCCCGGTCTTGCCGGTAATGCCCACGGTGGCAAGCACGGTGATCGACGAAGATGCTTCGTCCAACTCAAATGCGACATCTGCCTTGGTAATGGGCAGCGGATGGGTAAGCGGGATGAGGCTGTCTACCTTTTTTGCGGCCATAATGCCGGCGAGGCGGGCAACACCGAGGACGTCACCCTTGGCAATGGAGCCCTTTTTGACAAGGGCGAAACATTCCGGGCTCATGGTAATGGTACCGTGGGCTGTGGCTTCACGGGTGGTGTCGATTTTGGCGCTGACATCCACCATGCGGGCATTACCAGCCTCGTCAAAATGGTTGAATGTTTTGTTGTCTGTCATGGGGTCTTACTCACTCTTTTTAAAGAGGCGGGAAAAAAAGCCTTCGTCTGTGTGTTTGGCATCTTCTATTTCGGCAAATTCTTCCAGAAGTTCCACTTGTCTTTTGGTGAGTTTGGCGGGGGTGACGACCTGGACCTCAATAATCATTTCGCCAACACTCTTGGTCCGGAGGCTCGGTGCTCCTTTGCCTTCGAGATGAAAGGTCTGGCCCGATTGCACACCCTTTGGGAAGGTGAAAGAGGTGTCGCCATGTACGGTGGGGATGTCCCGCGTGCAGCCTAAAGCGGCTTGGGTCATGGTGAGTGGGTACCGGCAATAGATGCGATCGCCGTCTCGTTCGAAATATTCGTGGGCCTCAACATGGATAACAACGTAGAGATCGCCGGCAGGACCGCCGCGTCGACCACCTTCGCCTTCACCGCGTAAACGCATGCGAGCACCGGTGTCAACCCCGGCAGGAATTTTCAGGGAAACGGTTTTGTTTTTGCGAACCAGGCCGCCGCCGTTACAATCGGTGCAGGGTTCCTTGATGACCTGGCCCTGGCCCCGGCATTCCGGACAAGGGGTGGCTACCCGGAAAAACCCCTGGGAGCGCGTGATCTGGCCAGATCCATGACACATTGCGCAGGTTTCCGGCTCATGGCCGGGGCGTACTCCGGTGCCTTCACAGGTCCAACAGGTGTCACGTTTGGTGATGTCAATATCCTTTTCACAGCCATGGATGGCGTCCATGAAAGGGATGGTGAGATCGTAACGCAGATCCGCACCTTGGGCCGGGCCGTTTTGCTCACGGCGGCCGCCGCTAAAACCAAACAGGTCACCGAAAACATCGCCGAAGTTTGAGAAGATGTCCTCGAAATTCCCCGCCCCGCCCCGAAAGCCGGAGCTGCGCAAACCTTCCGCGCCGTACTGGTCGTAGATTTTTCTTTTTTCGGTGTCGCTGAGAACCTCATAGGCCTCAGCCGCTTTCTTAAATGTTTCTTCAGCCTCTTTATCCCCCTGATTACGATCAGGGTGATATTTCATCGCCAGGGAGCGATAGGCTTTTTTAATTTCGGCGGCAGAGGCGGAGCGATCAACGCCAAGGGTATCGTAGAAATCTTGATCCATAAAAAACTAATCGGGGCTCTTGCTACAGCATAAAAGGGCTTAGGCTCCAAAAGTAGCCGCTGGAAAGCGGCAAAAGCCTGCCGTGGGGGATTATCAGACAGTTACAGGGCTGGTGGTTTCGGCAGCAGCATCTTCGTCTGTATCAGCCTGAGCGGTCTGTCCCAGCGATCTAATGTTGTCAAAGGTTACCAGGCCGGCGGCAATTTCACGCAGGGTCATGACGGTTTCTTTGTTTTTACCTTTGGTCAGGAACGGCTGGCCTTTGCGGTGTTGTTTTACCCGGGCAACGCCCAGATGAATAAGGGAAAAACGATTCTCATTACCAATTTGACTCAAGCAGTCTTCAACAGTAATTCTGGCCATAAATGCATTTCCTCCAGGGAAATTATAAAAAGTCGAAAGGGCTTGTTCTGGAATTTCTTAGTTAACTAATCAAAATAACAAGGGAAAAACAAAAAATCGTCTTTCCCCACACCAGAACCCAATAAATATATACATATTTTTATCTTTGGCAATAGCTTTTTGCATAAAGTTGGAAATGACTGGATATACTTGTTGTTACTGGCATGAGACATGCAATAACCGTGATCGGGTGGGAAGGGTTTTGCCGAGCCTGTCGAGGCAGATGTCTTGTAACGCCCTGTAATTACAAGTTATTTGTGTTGTGATGTCTGGATATGATACCGTGAATGACTGGGAAAAAAATTCCAGCACCGTCAAGGAACCTGTCAGGACGCTCAAACAATGACGCTTTGGGCAGGGGTTTTCTAGGAGGGATGAATGAGAATTATTTATGTAATTGTATGCTGCGTGCTGGCGGGCTGTACGTCTTCCTCACGTCTTGCCAATCCTTTGGGCTTTGATTTTGATCCGGTTCTTCGGCTTGTTGATGAGCAGCGGCCAGTGGCGGTGGTTTACCCGGCCGGGGCGCCGCATACCTCCCTGGCCGACACCTATGGTCCGGAGTGGGAAATAATGACCCATGCCTACCCGCCCTATGAGTTTAAGGAATAATGGTTATGTATCGTACGGAGAAAAAAATGAGAAAAATAATGAGCGGTTTAGCCCTTGCCAGCGGCCTTTTTCTTGTAAGTGGTTTGGCCCATGGCTCTGATGCCGTCTCTCTGAGACAATACGCCCTGGATCATCCCCATCAGGCACCCAGTGATTATGTCTACCGGACCCCCCGTGTTTTTCCGCCGGAAAAGGCCGGGATCAATTTTTCCTGGGACTGGTTGCCGGGGTATAAAAAGACGGTCATGCCTGCGGAAACCGGCACCCATTTGAAACTCAGGGTACGGGAACTTGCCGCTCAGCTTCTGGCCGGCAGCAAGGAACCGGTGGCCGGCGAGCTCCAGGTCACGGTGGCAAGTTTTGTCAATCTTGATCGGATGTATGAAACATCGGCCCTGGGGCGTTATCTTGGTGAGCAGATGCTCCATGAATTACAGCGAGTCCAGGTTGATGCGGTTGATGTGCGGATGATGCCCGCCATGCAGATCAGTGAGGGCCACGGTGAATATGCATTGTCTCGGAATATGAGTGAGCTTAACTATACCCATCACGCTGATGCGGTGGTGGCTGGTACCTATGCCGTTGCTGATGGCCAGATTTTTGTCAATGCCCGCCTGCTTGAAAACGGGACGGGACTGCTTCTGTCAAGCAGCTCCATTGTTTTTGAAATGGACGGTGTGTCAGCGGCCATGCTGAAGGATGCAAGCCAGCCCATGAAGACACAGACCTATGAAGTGAAAATAGAGGATTTTCCCAGCTCTAAAGAAGTGGCGAAGAGGTGAAAAAAATGATGGTTTGGCACATGAAAAAAGGCGGGTTTGCCCTTGTCCTGTTGATGATGACTGCTGCCGGCTGTGTCGCCAGTTCCGACCCTGATCGACTAGGATCAGGACAGATGGCCATTGAGAGAGAGGCCCGGGATTGCTATGAGCACGCAGTTGTCTTTATGGGTGAGGGCCATTATCTTCTGGCCCGGCAGCAATTCTCCGAAGCCGCAGCCATGGCCATGAGCCAGAAGCTTCATGATGATGCCGTGGCCGGACTCGACCGAGTGGATAAGATAATTGAGCAGCGGAGGTAGAAAGCCTTGAAGCGAGTAAATAACAGAGTGAAAACAGGGGCGCTCCTTTTCCTCCTTCTTGGAGGGTTGACCGGTTGCCTGTGGGCAAAACCGGGTGGCACGGTATCAGCGGTAACCCCTGATTTTTTTGGATTCGGTGACTATCTGGCCCGCCAGCTTGTGGCCAATAGAGGCTATCATGGCAGTAGCGGCGAGCGCATAATCCTGACCAGTATGGTCAATCTCGATAATCTCTACGAAACCTCGGCTTTTGGCCGCACCATGACGGAATCGCTCTCCACCTGCCTCTTTCGCTATGGTTTCCGGGTGGCGGAGGTGCGCAAGGCGCCGTCGATATTTATCCGCGACAAGGAAGGGGAGCTCCTGCTCAGCCGTGATGCGGCCCTGGTCGCCAAGAGCCAACAGGTGCAGAGTATTGTGACCGGCACCTATTCTCTGACGCCCACCACGGTGATTGTCAATGTCCGTCTCCTTGACGCCGGTTCCCAAGAGGTGTTGTCCGTGGCAGGCATGGAGTTGCAGCGCAGTCATAATATCAACTATCTGCTGGCCGGTGATGGTGCCCTGGTGGATGGACGGCTTTCAGCCTATGAGCGGTAGGGGAATGGCATGAAAAATTGTATATATGTCTTCGTGTTGGTAGGATGCCTAATGGCCAGTGGCTGCGCCATCAAGGAAGCAGACCATGTTGCCGTACGCACCGGTTCGCCGGTGGTCCATATTTATCCCCTGGGTGGCCAGTATGAGCAGGCCTCGGCCCTGGTCCTGCCCTTTCAGGTGCCTGAAGGCACAAACCCCTCCTATGGCCAGCAGGTCGGCGCTCTTTTTCATGAGGTTTTTTTGTCAAAGCAGACCTTTACCGAGGTGCGTTTTGATGAACGGTTTTACGGCAATATTGATGAGGCCATGGAAATGGGACGGCAGGCCGGAGTAGATCTTGTGGTTGCCGGCCGGATCAATTATGTCATGTCCGGGGGGCAGCTTGGTGGGGCCAGGGTGGATGTTTCCCTGCGCCTGCTCAATGTCAAGAGTGGGAATACTGTGTGGTTTATCAGCCAGGTGATGGATCAGCTCCTTGATCATCCCGATGTGTCGCTTCCCAACCGGCTCTTTTCCGCTTTTAGTCTTCAGAAGGTAAGATCATCCACCGGGGCGGCTACCCTGCCCAATATGCTGGCCCATATCGCGGTGGATATGAGTGATGTCATGGCCGGCTCGCGGCTGGTGAGCAGGAAGATGCGGTGAAGTGATTGATGGTTTTGCCGCGGACTCTATGCTCGACTGGGTTTGAGATCGAAAGAAACCAACAAAAAAGGGGTTTATCACGGATTGCCGGTGGAGCTTTGGTGATCACCTTCTTGTTCTGGCATGATTTTCTCAGTCCGTCCTCTGATTCTTGAGGTGGCCAGTAGAAAACGATTTCTTGTCAGCTGCCACCATCACCTGCTGAGCCCAGGCCGAGAAAGAATGCTTCAGGAGTAGGCCGGTCTGCCCTTGCACAGCAGATGGTTATACAGGGTTTCTATGGCATTTTTGGCAGAAAAATAAGGAGAATGCCACCTTGTCATGACACACACCGCAGGATTCGCCTTCAAAGATCTGCAACATGGAATACTTGACGGTTCCAGCCTTGGTACTGGCATAGATGCCGGGATGGCAAAGGGCACAACCATTCCAGAGGGCATGTTTTTTGTGTGAAAAAATTACATCAGAAGCCCAATCTGCCTCTGAGGCAATTGAGAAATCTTGCTGCGCCTGCAAGGTATCGTATTGAACAGAGATACCTTCCAGAAAATCGAGCGGTTTGATAACCCCCTCTTCCCCCGCCTTTTCCCAGTCGATGTTCTTGCCTAATCCGACAGGCAGTTTTTTTGTAAAGGCATCGAAGGTAATCTCTCGAACCCCTTGCTTTTTCCACGAGTGACAACGTGCGCAACGCTTAACTTCTTCCTCGCTAAATTGTTCCGCACAGGCGGCAAAAATTGTTTTGCCGCCAATGGTTTTTTTGCCGTCATGACAGGCACCGCAATAGACGCCCTGCATGTTGAGGGCTGCGTTGATTTTTGTTTCGCCGGCCTCCATGGCAAAGCCGACATCCAGATGGCAGAGCCGACAGGTGAAGAGCGACCGGTGCAGCCAGTGGTCGAAGATTACCGGGGCAACGCCGGCCCGTGGCGAGTAGTTTTTGAGGATGACGAGCCCAAAGCTCTGAGGGTCAGGGAAATTGCCGGCTGTGACAAACATTGCCTGCAGGCACAGGAGCAGGGGGAGGAGAGTGAAAACTTTTCTTACCATAACTATTGTTGATCCACCTTTGTGCCGAGGGCAAACGCATAGAAATCTCGGCACATCTTCAGTCGTTGCAGAAATACCTTGCGCTCTGTGGCCTGGGAGTCATCGAGCTTTTTGATACGCGGTTTGAGTTCATCGCAGCGGGCGATAAGATCCTTCAACTCATCGACGGAGAAGGCAAGGGCATTCTGGGTCTGGCCGCACACCGTGTTAAATTCGTTTTTCCAGTCATCGCTTGCAAAGGCGGTGTTGCCAAGGCCAGGCAGAACAAGGCTGCAGACGAATTGCAGTACCAGCATCAAGGAGCATGGACGGCCAAAAAATCTGCGCATGACTCTTACTGCACCTGTTTGGTGTGGCAACGTTGGCAATCAAGGAGCGGAAAGGCGACGGTGCTGTGACAGACGCCGCAATATTTGCCATCGTAGATCTCTGTCATCGAATATTGGGTCGCGCCTTTTTTGACGCCGAGAAAGATTTCAGGATGACAGAGCTCGCAGCCGTTCCAGACCGTATGTTTTTTATGGGAAAAGATGATTTCCGGCATGCCTTTGACCTTGGCGATAAGGTCAAAGTCTTTCTGAACGACCAGGGCATCCCTCTGGATGGAAACCCCGGCCAGGAAATCAATGGGGGCTATCTTGCCTGTTGCTTCAGCCTGTTCCCAGTCAATCCCGTTGCCGAAGCGGCCTTTGGGGAAATCTTGGGTGAAGGTGCGGAAATCATACTGCTTGACTGCGGTTCTTCCCAGGGAATGGCAACGGCTGCATTTGCTTGAGTTCTGCCGGGGGATGGTGGTCGTACAAGCGGCGAAGGCGGTTTTGTCATTATGGCAGGAGCCGCAGTAATAGCCTTGCATGTTGTCTGCCGCTTTGATGCCGGTGGTCCCCGCTTTCATGGCAAAACCGATATCCACATGACAAAGTCGGCAGGTAAACTTGGCGCGGTGCAGCCAGTGATCAAAGACGACAGGAATCTGGCCGGCTTTTTCGGAAAAATTGTTCAGCTCAACACGGCCATACTCATAGGGAAGAGGCCTTCTTTTCTTCACCCCCGTAAGCGCGAGGGAGAGACTGGCAAAGAGGAGCAGTAATAAACCGGTGAAAAAGAGTGTTTTTTTCATAATACCTCCTATTGAGGCGATGGTATCGAAAAGCGAAAAGCTGTGTCAATCTAAAATCTGATAACCACGGATTTTAGCAAAAAAAGGGAGGAGATGCAGAAAGCATCCCCTCCCTTTTTTAGGTCTCGCGGCCAAAAATATTATTTTTCAAACGGGTTGTGCAGGAGCATGGTCTCGGCCCGATCCGGGCCCACGGAGATGATCTGGGCCGGGGTCTCGGTGAGCTCCTCAATACGTTTGATGTAATCCCTGGTTTTCTGGGGCAGGTCGTCAACGGAACGCACGGCGCTGATATCCTCCTGCCAGCCGGGAATCTCTTCATAGACAGGTTTGACAGCCTGGGCTTTTTTGATATTGCCGGGCATGGCATGGTAGGTGGTGCCGCCTGTTTCGTAGGCGGTGGCGATTTTCAGAGTATCTACGCCACTCAAGACATCAAGCTTGGTAATGGCCAGGCCGGTGATGCCATTGAGGCGAACCGCGTCGTTGGCGACCACGCCGTCCAGCCAACCACAACGGCGGGTGCGGCCGGTAGTGGCGCCGACTTCACCGCCGCGTTTCTGCATGCCTGTTCCTACATCGTCAAAAAGCTCGGAAGGGAAGGGGCCTTCGCCGACACGGGTGGTGTAGGCTTTGAGGATACCGATAACTGCATCAATATGGGCCGGGCCAAAACCGGATCCTGTGCAGGCGTTACCGGCCACCACGTTTGATGAGGTCACAAAGGGGTAGGTGCCGTGGTCAATGTCAAGCTGGGTCCCTTGGGCGCCTTCAAAAAGGATATGTTTGCCGGCCTTGCGTCCCTCGTGAAGTTTGACGCTGACATTGCCCATGTAGGGAGCCAGTTGTTCGGCAAATTCCATGTACTCGCCATAAATAGTATCGAAATCCAGGGCTTTGCCGCCGAATTTGTTGACGATGATGCTGTTTTTTTCAGCAAGATTTTCTTCGAGTTTTGCCTTGAACAGGTCGGCGTCGAGCAGATCACCGCATTTGATTCCTGTGCGCAGGACTTTGTCGCCGTAACAGGGGCCAATACCGCGACCGGTGGTGCCTATTTTGGCGCCATCCTTTTTCTGGGACTCGCTGCCGGCATCAAGGGCGCAATGGTAAGGCATAATCAGGTGGGCATTTTCACTGATGGTGAAGCGGTCCGGGGTGACTGGCAGGCCATGTTCGGCAAGTTCAGCCATCTCTTTCAGTAACACACCGGGATCAAGAACCACACCGTTGCCGATCAGGCATTGTTTGTCCTCGTAGAGAATACCGGATGGGATAAGGTGAAAGACATATTTCTTGCCCTCAACCACCAGGGTGTGGCCGGCGTTATTGCCGCCCTGGAAACGGACGACATAGTCTGCATGTTGGGTGAGGAGATCAACAATCTTTCCCTTTCCTTCATCGCCCCATTGGGTGCCTACTACAACTACATTGGCCATTGTTCTCTCCTGAAAAATGTGTATAAAAAAGCCCGGGAGGCATTTTTTTTAGCAATATCATCCTGATCCCTGGTCGTGGTCAGGGCAAACCTGTCAAAGATAGCCAACCGTCAGGTAAATGTCAATACAGTGTCCAGGGGAAGTTTTTGCCGCCGCAGTTGTTGGAAAAGGGTGTTGTTCCCGGAGATGAGGGCTGTTCAGTTCCTTGACACCGTACTATAAATACCGTAGATTTCCACTTTGTCCCTGTGCGTGGGGGCGTGTTTTTTAATTTTATGGCGCCGGCTAGTGCTGATGGTGGGTCGATCTTTGCAGAGGTCCACTGATCATCTCGCTCAAGCTGGCCCTTGAGAAAATCTATGTTTGGTATCGGACTCCCGGAATTTATTCTGATTATGGCCCTGGCCCTTATTGTGGTGGGGCCTGATAAGCTGCCAGGCCTGGCCAAAACCGTGGCAAAACAGATTCTGGAGTTGAAGAAGGCGGCTAATTCTTTGAAGGATTCCCTGCAGGATGAACTCGCCGAGGAGAAGGAAAGCCTCAAAGAGCTGACCAGTGGCTTTGAGGATGTCGATGTCTCCCTTGCTCACTTGACAAACGCCAAGCGCAAGGTCGAGGCAGATATCTACCCTCCACAGGCTGCAAAAAATGTGGGGGAGAGTGCGCAGCAGACAGAAGAGGCTGCGGCTGTGAGTGATCTGTCTGGTGATAACGTTGAAGAAGAAGCGGCTCCCAAGCCATGAACGAGGCATTGACCGGCCATTTTCAGGGCCATCTCCAGGAGCTTCGCCGCCGGATCACCATCGCCTTTGTGGCTGTTGCGCTTTTTAGCGGCATTGCCTATTTCTTTTCAGAAGCCATCACCCGTTTTTTTGTGGCACCACTTTTTTCCTCCTGTCCGGAGCTCTCCCATCTGGTCTACACCAATCTCACCGAGGCCTTTGTCAGCTACCTCAAGGTTTCCGTCCTGGTGGGGGTTATTGCCGGTTTTCCGGTGGTGCTTTATCAGGTCTGGATGTTTGCCTCCCCGGGGTTGCACGCCCATGAGAAGCGTTTAGCCCTGGTGGTTGTGTTCTGGGCCACCTTTCTTTTTGGCTTCGGGGCGGTGTTTTCCTATGTCGGCGTCCTGCCGCGGGCCCTCACCTATCTGATGAGCTTTGTCGGGGATGATCTGACCGCCATGCCTAAGCTCGACTCCTATCTCAGCTTTGTGGCCCGTTCGGGTCTGGCCTTTGGCCTGGCCTTTGAGATCCCTTTTTTGATGGTTATGGCCGGCAAGGCCGGGTTTGTGGATCGCGCCTATTTCCGCAAGCAGCGTAAATATTTCTACCTGGCGATTATCGTTCTCTCCTTCCTCCTGGCCGCCGGCGACTTCATGTCCACCATCCTTCTTGTTCTGCCACTCTTTGTTCTCTATGAGCTCGGTCTCATTGTGATGCGGGTTTTTGGTCAGAAAAAAGGGGATTGAAGCCTCTGCCAGGATTCCTTGGCGTGCGTTCTGCGTATTTCCTTTAGCGAGGTGGAGCTTGCCTCACTTTTCCCAGTTTTCTGGCGGTGCCGACTGCATAATGCAGGCGCCCGCAAAAAAAGCGTTTCTGTTCACCCGCCCTCTTCCTGGTACTTCTTGACAATGTTGGGATAGTTTTTCCGAGCGCATTCAAGGCACTTGCCGTGCAGAGTTGTGCCCAGAACACCAAAGAAAAGGGAATGTATCCTTTTTTGGCATCTGCGACAAAAAAGTTGCCTCTATATTGGCGCCTGCCAGCCGGAATGCGTGAGACCGTATGTTCAAAAAAGGGGGAGATTGCCTTGCGGGATTGGGGTGGTTCGGCGGCGGCCTGGAATGTTCACGGGCCCTGAAAAATGCGATTTCGTGGCTGCATATGATATAAAAAATTTACAAAAGAGAGCTCTCTGTGATACCACAAAAAGCAGGGGAGAGTGAAAAAAGGTAGAAAAAAGAATGAGATGGGGAGTGATTTTGAGGGAAATTTCACTTGTGAGCAATCAAAGCCCTCTCACCATTCTTTTGCTACCTGACTGCCTCTGGTGAGCAGTATGTGCTTCTTGCGATAAGTACCATTTTCAAAAATGGCAGGTATGGGGGGGAGTATGTATACAACCAAACACCTTTTGGCGGGCAAGGCGTGTCTGCTCATGGTGGTTGTCGTAACGTTTTTCTGTTCCTGCACCGGCCTGAAGGAATCAAAGCCGATTCTGCCGATCCGTGAATATGAGAAGATGATCGTCGGCAATCTCTATGCCGATTACGTCGGCACCCAGAACTGCCTCGCCGCCTGCCATGAGCATGACAAACTCAAACTGTCCTTTGACGCCAGTACCATGGGGGTGCAACTCAAAAAGGAATCCGGCATGCCTCTGGTGGATTGCGAATCCTGCCATGGCCCCGGCAGTCTTGCTATTAAAGGTCTGAGCCCGGAACTGGTTGAGGAAAACGCCAAGCAGGGCATCAAGACCGCATGTGATTTCAAGAGCCTGATTGATTTAAAAAACCTTCCAGCCACTGCCCAGTCCCTCATCTGCCTCAAATGCCACACGGCCAATGCCACGTTTAATCTGCACAACTGGAATGCCGGGCCGCATGCCGTCAATGAAGTGTCCTGTTTTGAATGCCATGATATCCACGCCGGCCCTGATTTAAAGGTGACGCCCCTTGCCTCGGGTAAGCTCTGTTTTTCATGTCATAAATCCGCCCAGGCCCAGTTTTCCCTGCCGAGCCATCATCCCGTCAAGGAAGGTCGGGTCTTCTGTGTTGACTGCCATTCTCCCCATGGCGGATTCGCCGACCAGGGTCTGCTTCAGGACAGTGTTAAAGAAACCTGTGTCCTGTGCCATCCGGAAAAAAGAGGGCCCTTTCTTTATGAGCACGCCGATGTGACAGAAGACTGCCTCAACTGTCATACTGCCCATGGATCGGTGAACAGCAAGCTCCTCAATGCCCGGGAGCCCTTTTTGTGCCTCCAGTGCCATGAGGGGCACAGGTTGAATACGTCGGCCGGCGCCAGTATCTCCGCCGACCGGGCCAGGGCGTTTTATACCCGCTGCTCCGACTGCCATTCCACACTTCATGGGTCAGATGTTCCCTCCACATCAGGACATGGAAGGTTCAGCCAATGAGATACAAATACAAAAACACCACTTGTTTCTGCAGCGTTTTCATGGGCATGGTTGTTCTCTGCTGCGTTGGGGGGACTGCCTTGGCTGCAGAAGACCCAGATCCGCAGCAAGCCACGGGAGCGCCTGGCGAATCAGGCCTGGAAGATCTATCCGTCTATTATGAGACGGAAGGGGCTTTTTCAGTGGGATACCGCTGGCTCTCCAGTGCAGATTCCTTGAAGGCGGCGGAATACATCTATCCCCATTCTTCCGCCACCTTTGCCCTTGATTTACTCTCCTGCCCCCTGCCATACCGATATCACATCAATGCCGAGTATCTCAGTAGCTATGATTTTTATAGCGATGCCGGTTTTGCCTATAAGGATCTGATTCTGTTTAGAGATATTCTGGTGGGTGTCCATCACAATCTCAACCACTACACGTATCAATACAGCGGCGAACCGCCCGCACTCACCTATACGGACAGAAACGCAGGGGAGAAATATAACACCGATTTTACCAGTAATCTCTTGTCGCTTCGGCTGAAGGCCCCTGATTTCCCGTTTCACACCTTCCTGACCCATCGCCATATTGAACAGGACGGGATGATCCAGCAGCGCTATCTGCTGGGATATTTTGATCCGGCCTATAAGGTTTCCCAATCCCGGGATATTGATTGGCAATCAAATGCTGTAAAGCTTGGCGCCAACAGTCATGCCGGGCCGCTTGAGCTTGAATACGCCTATGATAATGCCAGGTTCAAGCCAGGACCCGACAATATTCTCTACGACAGCTATCCTGCTGCTGGCGATCCGGTCAGGCCGGCCGACATCTATCCGCACAATGTTGTGCCCGAAACCGAATCGTCGGCCCATTCCGTAAAGCTCCACTCTTCCCATACCGGCGGCCTTGTTACCGCCGCCACCCTCAGTAATCTCACCCAGAAAAACAACTACAGCCATGCGGAATCCACGACCTGGAAGGGGGCCTTGGATTGCAGCTGGATCCTTGATCCGGCCGTCGGCCTTTTTTTCAAGTACAGACATAAAACCATAGACATGGATACCCCCGATACCGTTACTCTGGTCGGGCTGAACAATACCCTTAACTATACGGTTCGGCAGGGCATTTCCTCTGACCAGGATGTCTTTTCCCTGTCCACGCGATACCGGCAGTCCAGAATGCTTTCGCTGTTTGCGTCCTATGAGTTTTCCCATCTTGAGCGCCAGGATGTGGAGGACTGGGTCGTTCTCCCCGAGCGCAGCGATATCCACACCCTGAATGTCACGGCCCATGTCAAACCCATGGATAAGGTGAATATCAAGGCACGTTATGAGTATAAAAATTACGACAATCCCGCCTATAACATCAGTCCGGATGCCTCTAACAAGCTGCTGTTGACGACCACCTACACCCCGGCCTCCTGGTTTAGCATTTATCTGCAATACATCCTGTCCTTAACGGAGCGCAATTCCCTGCGCTACCTCAACAGCTCCCCGGCCATCATGCTGGAGGAGGGTGAACGGGATGGCCGCCACGATCAGTTTCTTGCCAGCCTGTCCACGGAACTTTCTGCCACGCTTAATCTTACCGCCAGTTGGTACTATCAACGCTGGGATGTGGATCAAGACCTGGCCTATGGTAAATGGCAGGCAGGCGTGGGTGACCTGCCTTATTGGGATTACGGATCGTCCTATACCGATGAGTGCAACTCCTTTTCTCTGGCGTTGCATTACCTGCCAAGGCCGGATATTACCTTGGTTGCCGGGGTGACCTACACCATGATTGAGGGGGAATACGGCTACGAGGATGTTGTGGGGGGGGCACCCTTTGCCCTGTCTTCGTTTTCCGCCTTGAAAGCAAATGAAACAAGCCTGTCGCTGGAGATTGGCAAGATGCTTTCCAGGGAGTGGGAAGTCGGCATCAAGTCCTATGTGGATCTCTATAATGACCGGGCCTACGACGTCCTGGACGGCAAGGTATTCACCACCATCCTTAATGTGAAAAGGTATTTTTAACTTGCAGACATCAATTCGGCCGCTGTTGAGCATACTGCTTGCCGTTCTCTTCGTCCTTGCGGCCGCAACGGCGAGCCATGCTGAAAAACGAATCGGCGTTATTATGACCGGTGATGTCCCGTATTATGGGGCAATGCATGGGGCTTTTGTCGCTGAGATCAAGAAGAAGTTTGCCGGAGTCGAAGAAGTCGAGGTTGTCCTGCAAAAACCTTTTCCAAACGCCATTTCCTGGAGCAATGCCGCTCGCAAGCTCATCGCCTTTGATGTGGACCTTATCGTCACCTATGGGGCGCCAGCCACCCAGGCGGTCCTCCACGAAAAAAGCCGCATCCCCTTGGTCTATGCCGGCCTGTATGAACCGGACCAGGCCAAGGTGTCCGGCCAGAACGTGACGGGGTGTGGGTTCAAGGTGCCCATGTCGAGTATCATCAGGTATTTCAAACGTCTCAAGCTCATCGCGACCCTCGGTATTGTTTTTAGCAGTGTTGAAGAAGATTCGGTCCGGCAATACGAGGAAATGAGAGAAATTGCCGCGCTGCAGAACATCAAGACTGAAAAAATAGATATCAGGTCGCAGACGGGCCTGGATCAATTACTGGAAAAAAATCCCGATGCCGTCTTTATAACCGGCAGTGCTCTCTCGCATTTGTGGATCGATGATATCCTGTCGATTCTGCGCAAGAAGCACATTCCGGCCGCCGATATTTTCCCGGACGAGCAGGAATCAGGGGTGTTGATGACTCTGTTTCAACCCCCGCAGGCCCAGGGACAAATGGCTGCCGACATGGCAGCACAGATTTTACTTGGCGCAAAACCCGGCAACATCCCCTCCCATACCTTTCGGGACACGGAGCTGGTCTTCAATCTAAAAGAGGCCCGGCGGTTTGGCATTGATTTTCCCATCCAGCTGTTGATTGAAGCGACAAAGGTAGTGAAATGAGTCGTTTCTGGGAATCAGCACATACTTTCCTCAAAGGACTTGTCTTTTGCCTGTTCGTTTGCTTTGTTTGGCCTCCTGCCCTAACTGTTTCTGCTGGCGAGCTGCCACAGCAATTGTTGATCGGCATTGAACCCGAGCACAATATCTTTGACCAGGTGGAGCGCTATCGCTCTCTGGCGAGGTATCTCACCGACCAGCTCGGCGTGGAGGTCAAGCTCACCATTATGAGCCGTTATGGCGAGGTGATTAAAAGGTTTAAAACCCTTAAACTCGATGGCGCCTTTCTTACCTCCTATACGGCAACCATGGCCATCAAGGAACTGATGCTGGAGCCCTTGGTGCATCCGGTCAATTTGAGCGGTGAGATGACGTCGCAGGGCTATATTTTTGTCCGTAAAGACAGTGGTATAGGCGATATTGATGGGATGAGGGGGAAAAGCATCGTCTTTGTTGACCCAGCCACCATGGAAGGATACCTTTTCCCATTGGCCTATTTCCGCCAGCACGGCATTACGGATATGAACAGGGAGTTCAATCGCTTCTATTTCTCAGGCAGTCATGCCTCAGCCATTTTTGGGGTGCTTGATGGCCGGGCTGATATTGGCGCTGCCAAAAGTACGGTTTTTAACAAGCTTGCCGATGGGGATTCCTCAATCCAGCAGGAGCTGCGCATCATTGCCCAGTCACCTAAAGTTCCGGAGATAACCCTCTGTTTGCGAAGTGAAATCGACAGCGATTTACGGGCAAAGCTTACGGCCGTGCTGCTGCAAATGGACAAAACCCCTCAGGGCCAAAAGGTTCTCGAACAATTCCAGGCCCTTCGTTTCGTCAAGTCTACCACTGCGGACTTTGAAAAGGTGGCAGAGATGGCCCAGGAAGCCCGCGCTGCCATTGGGGAACACGGGAAATAACTGATGAAGAAGAAAATTCTCATTTCCTTTCTCCTGTTATTTTTCCTGTTTCTTGCCGGGGTGGTGACCACCCTGCACATTATCAACAAGACCACAGCCAACCTCACCGCGCTGCTGTTACTGCACAAGGTGGAGGTTATCCGCCAGGATCTGGTGATCAATGTCCAGACGGTGCAGTCAAATCTGTATACCACCGGCACCTCGTTCGGCAAGGAGTTGGATATTATTGTTGATAATGTTCTCCGGCTGCGGGACAGGGCGCAGACATGCACCGATTGTCATCATGAACCGCCGGTGGAAAAAGAAATTCTCCAATTGCAGGAGCTAACCCAGCAGTATAAAGAAGCGCTGAGTTATTTCATAACTTCCACGGCGGACGCCCAACGGGTCACGCGCTTGCAATCTTTTGCTGCTGGTATCGGCGACAGGATCATCTTAAAGTCGCAGTGGATGGCCATGAATGCCAACGACGCCCTGCGGAAAAAGACCACCGCTGCCATGGCTGAAGTGGCTGCCTCCAAAAAGATATTGATCGGGACGCTTGTTTTTTCATTTCTGGTCGGGATTGTCATCTCCATCTATTTTATTCGCAGTATTACCACGCCCGTGGCAGAACTCTTGAGCGCTACCCGGAAAATTAAAGCCGGTAAGCTGGAATATCGAATCGAGGAAAAGCTGAAAGACGAATTTGGAGAATTGGCGGCATCATTCAACGAGATGGCCGTTTCCCTGAAGGAGCAATGTAATAAGTTGCAGGAAACAGAACGGTTGGCTGTGGTGGGCGAACTGTGTGCCGGCATGGCCCATGAAATAAAAAATCCCATGGCCGGAATCAAGGTATCCATGGAGGTTCTCAGCCGTGATTCACCTCTGGATGGTGAGGATAAAGAGGTTCTGCATCTGGTTATCAAAGAGATTGATAGAATCACCGCCCTGCTCAAAGGACTGCTCAACTATGCTCGCCCCCCGAAACCGGAAATGGTTGCGCTGGATGTCAATCAGGTGCTTGAGGTAACGATTAAGTCCGCTCGGCTTGCTATGCAAATTCCTAGACATAAAGGCAAGGAAACCGACCAGGATGTCGAATTCATCAAAGACCTGAGCCCTGACCTTCCGCAGATTGTTGCCGACCCGAGTCAGCTGCAGCAGATTTTTTTGAATCTGATTTTAAATGCGGCAGACGCCATAGCCGCCAATTCCGGACAGCAAGGTGTCATATCCATTCAAACCCGGCAACCCTCGCCGGATTGTGTGCAGATCTCCATCGCTGATAATGGCAAAGGTATTGACAGTGATGCATTGGAGAAGGTCTTTAACCCGTTTTTTACCACCAAATCGCAAGGCACCGGCCTGGGCCTGGCTATCACGAAAAGGCTGGTCGAACAGCATAACGGCGGCACCATTGCTGTTGTCAACAATCCAGACGGCAAAGGGGTGACTTTCACGATCACCTTTCCGGTAAATCCTCAAGATTCCTCAAGTATCAAACCCTACGCCCCCTGAGTTCTGGACAGAGCGGGATGGGGGGGTGGGTTAGCATTTTTTTGACTCGGCGGCTGCGCTGCAATCTCCCTGGCTCGTTTCGAGTCTCGGGGGGCTGCTGGCGCCGGCCTCGTTTTCAGGGTTGCATTTGCCTGTTTTCGGCCTGGGGTTTTCGCTTTAACTCTTGAGGGGCGGTTATCTGAAAAATGTTGCAATGAAATTATGCCGTTGCTAGGTTGGGATGTCCTGCGGGTGCAAACAAGTTTTGTTGGGCGCCCTGAAAAAAGAGACTTCTAATCAATGATCACCTCAAGAGCATCTTCTCCAGACCTGCGTAAGCATAAAACCACATGAAACCTTTCCTCATCCTCGAAACCGCTCCCGGCAAAGACTACGAACTCCTCGACTCCGGTGACGGCGAAAAGCTCGAACGTTACGGGGCGTTCACCCTCTCCCGTCCCGATCCGCAGGCCCTTTGGCCGAAGCGACTGGGACAAGAGGTATGGGGCAAGGCCCATGGGAAATTTATTCAGAGCCAACGGGGGGGGCGGTGGGACATCCAGCCGGGCACTCCTGGCGAATGGCAGATTTCTCTCGGGGGGCTGCGGTTCTTAATAAAACCGACGGCGTTCAAGCACACCGGCATTTTTCCTGAACAGTCGACAAACTGGGCCTGGCTTGCCGAAAAAATCGCCACGGCACCACGACCGGTGCGGGTTTTGAACCTCTTTAGTTACACTGGGGGCGCAACCCTTGCGGCGGCGAAGGCCGGAGCTGAGGTCGTGCATCTCGACGCCTCGAAGTCAGCCGTGGGCTGGGCGCGGCGGAACGCTGAGGTCTCAGGCCTTGCCGAGCGCCCCATCCGTTGGATCGTGGACGATGCGCCCACCTTTCTCCGTCGGGAGGCCAAACGCGGTAACAAATACGAGGGGATCATTATGGATCCGCCCGCCTTCGGGCATGGCCCTGGCGGCGAGCTCTGGAAGATCGAAGAGCACCTCCTCGATCTTTTTGCCGCATGTCGCGCCGTCCTCTCAGAACACCCCCTCTTTTTTCTCGTCAATGGCTATGCCTCGGGTTACTCGGCGATTGCTTACGAAAACAACCTGGCGGCGATCATTAAAGATTTTAAGGGCGAAATTTCCATCGGCGAGCTTGTTATCCGGGAATCGGACAGGCAAACGGCCGATGGCGGCGGTCGCCTTCTGCCCGCCGGTATCTTTGCCAGGTGGAGTGCACCATGAAACAGCACGGTACAGGGACCGGATGGGCGGCAGGATGATGACGTCCGGCCACCCTGGAATGAACATCGACATCCTTTACGAAGACAACCACATCATCGCCGTCCGCAAACCGGCGGGGGTGCTCATCGAACCCGGCCAACCAAAACATGGTGGTCTTGGGGGCCTGCCCGCCAGTTGTGGCGAGGCATGCAGCCGTGAGCAAGGCCTGTCGCTTTTTGAGAGCGTTAAAGGATACCTCAAGGAGAGGTATGAAAAATCTGGGAATGTGTTTCTAGGTATAGTGCACCGCCTCGACCGACCGGTGGAAGGCATTGTGGTTTTTGGCAAGACCTCCAAGGGCGCGTCGCGCCTCTCAAAGCAGTTTCGCGACCATACCATCCGGAAAATTTATCATGCTGTTGTCCTCGGCAAACCACAAGCCGCACGGGCGACGCTCATCCATTTTTTGACCAAGGATGAGCGGACAAGAAAGACGACGGTGCACACGACCGCCGGCCCTGGACGAGACAGGGCGGAGTTAAGGTATGAGATTGTCAAAGCGAGCCCGGCCCGCCAGAGTTCTTTCCGGGGGGGTATTCGTTCTTGAAAATAGAGCTCAAAACCGGCCGTTTCCATCAGATCCGTGCCCAGCTCGCCCATATCGGCCACCCCATTGCCGGTGATGTAAAGTACGGTGCCCCCGAGGCCTTCTCTGATAAGAATATTGCCCTCGCTGCCACCGCTCTTGAATTTCAAAAGGCCACGGAGGATGAGCGTGTGCACCTTACCATCCAACTCCCCGAATCTTGGCGAACCCTTATTGGAGCATGACGCCGAGCCCGGCATTTCCGCTCTTTTTCACGAGCTTGGGAAATGAGTCATTCTGGCTGGATACAATCTCATCTTTTGTGATTACTCACGCCGCAGCCGGCGCAGCGCACCCTGGCCGGCAAGCCAGCCAGTACTGAAGGCACCCTGGAGCAGATAGCCGCCGGTGGGCGCCTCCCAGTCAAGCATTTCACCGGCCACAAACACCCCTGGCAGTTTGCTGAGCATCAACATTTCATCCACCTCGGCAAAGGATACGCCGCCTGAGCTTGAAATCGCCTCGGTTAGGGGTCGAAGTCCGGTCACCGTCAATTTTAGATTTTTGACCGCCCCGGCCAGACGGAGCGGATCAGTAAACACCTCGGCAGGACAGCACTCTCGCAACAAAGAGTAGTGCGGGCCTGACAAGCGCAGCGTTTTGCGGAGATGCTCGCTCCAGGAGCGATCGCTTCGGGGCACCATAATTTTTTGAGCAATCTGCCTTTTCTCCATATCCCGTTTGAGATCGACAAGGAGGATGGCGCTACCCTTTGTTGCCAGAGGCTGCCGCAGAGAGCGTGTCAGGGGATAGATGCCGCCGCCTTCCAGGCCATAGGTGCAGATCACGGCGTCGCCGCTGGCCGTTGTGCCATCCGGTCCGGTGAAGAGGGAATTTTTCAAAGGGGTACCGTTGAAACGGTCACGGAAATGTGCGCTCCAGGTGATCTCAATCCCACAATTGGCAGGAGCGAAGGGCGTACAGCTTATGCCATGGCGCTCAAAAAATGATATCCAGTGGCCATCGGAGCCGGTCTGCGGCCAGGAGGCGCCACCAAGGGCCAGCACGGCGGTGTCGGCTCGGACAAGGTGTCTTGGGCCCTGGGCGTCGAAAACAAAATCACCGTTCGGGCCGATATTCTGCAGACGGTGGCTGAAATGGAAATGAGCGCCGAGTCCTTCCAGATGGCTGAGCCAGCGGTCGAGAATCTCGGCCGCCGTTGCTTTTTCAGGAAACACCCGGCCGCTTGAGCCGACAAAGGTCGTCACCTCAAGTTCTGTGAGGAATCTGCGCAAATCAGCCGGGGAAAAGCGCTGGAGAAGGTCGCTGAAAAAGGGAGTCTGCTCGTAATAGTGGCGGGCAAAATGGGCGGGCGGTTCCTCCCTGGTCAGGTTGAGGCCACCTCGTCCGGCCAGCAGAAACTTGCGGCCGGCCCTGGTCATATGATCATAGACCTCGACCCTGACGCCGGCCCTGGCCAGCACGGTTGCCGCCATCAGGCCGGCCGGCCCGGCACCCACCACAATGGCGCACCGTTCTGTTTTGTTTGCCTTCAGGGGCAAGGGTTGGGGCATGAATCAACTCCGGGGCAATTGGCCGAAAGGGGGCTGCGTTACCTTGGGCAGTCCCGGACTCATAGCTGTACCCCGGCGTCTGCTGTAACAGTAAACATGTCTGTCATTATCAGCGGCCTGTGAGCGTCGATGGCGTGCTCTCAACGCGTGCCGGCAGGCCTTGCAAGTTCGTCGCGCAGCTCTGAGTAGAGCTGTTGGCGCCAGGTTTCGGCCAGGTCGAGATTCATTTCCAGGTTGACGAGCACAGATTCTCCAGCCGGCAGATGCTCGGCCGGGCATTCCGGCGAGAGGCCGATGATTTTTTCCTCCGTGAACTCCACCGGATGCAGGCGGCAGACCAACGGACGGGTCTGTTCCTGGAGTTGGCAGCCCTTGTCGGTCAGGAACCAGCAGATGCCGGGTCGGGAATGCTTTAACACCCTTCTGGTTCCACCACTTTTCAGGGTGTAGATATTCCAGTTGGGATCATCGTCTTGATCCAGATAGGCGGCGGCCTGCGGCACGCGCATTTCATAAAAGTCCGTTGTTCCGGTTTGATCGGTGATTCTTGTCAGATCGCCGTCGCTTACCAGTATATCACGGCAGACACAGCACGATTTGCCCTGCATGGCACAAGTGGTACACAAACGCATGACATTCCTCTTAGTGGTTTAGTTGGTGAGGGTTATTTATGATAAACGGTGAAATGACACACTGTCCTTCCGGTCTTGAACGTAGCAAAAAGTTAGGGCGCGGACGTGCGAGAGCGGTCAGTTAAACTGAAATGACACAGGATGTCAGCCGTTTAGGGGTGTTTTTAGATAGGCCTGAAACGCAGCCTTGGTGCAAGGAGCTCCGCTTGGGAAATGTGGTTATTACAACGGGTGTTGCAATTGAGTATTTATTTTTAACAAATATAGTTCGGCGTCAGTACCTTGTCAATCGGTTCCATCATGTGGCAAAAAAAGGTTTTGTGCTGATACTGCAAATAGTGGTGTGGCGACTGATTGCTGCGGGGACACCGACCGTGTGTGGGCGGTGTTCGTTGTGTAGGAATGTGATCCTCCACACTGGGTGAACCTATTTCTTCATCTCCTGCTTGAGCAGGCAGCAGGAGATGCGGTGTTTGGGGCTGCCATCGCTAGTGTATTCGATATTTCCAGGTTGTAGGAGTTTGTTCATCACACAGCCTTCGGCAATGTGGAGCGTGAAGAAGCGGTCTTCATTGAGGCCGCCGGTGGCAAGCAGCTGGTTGTCTTTAATCTCCAGGGCGTGGATGGGGAAATCTTCACACAGGGGGCATTTGTAAACCCGGCCGTTGGGAAAGATGAAAAAATTCTCTGCCACCTCACCGGCACAGGCAAATTCCTCCCCTTTTTCCAGGAAAACTTTTGGGTAGATAACATGGATGCCGAGTTCGGCCGCTTCGCGGGCCACGGGCGGGATGATGTTAAGCCACTCGTCAGGACTGAGCTGGAGTGGTTGTTCAGATGCCGCCGATTTGCCCCGGATGCCAATGACCTGGATAAAAAAGCGTTTGACGCCTAAGGAGTGGAGGAGGGCCGGCATCCGTTCAAGATGCTGGAGGTTCATCCGGCTCACCGTATAAATAACGCTGACTTCAAAACCAAGGGCGATGGCCTTTGTGAGATTTTCTGTGCAGGTTGCAAAAACACCCTGGCCGCGGATAGGGTCGTTGACCGCGGCATCAGGGCCGTCAAGGCTGAAGCTCAAGACAGCATCGCCCGGCTTAATATTTCCGAGAAGATCGTGAAAGAGAAAGCCGTTACTGTCCACGGTAATGGTTGCGTAGCCTAATTGCCGAGCAAAGCGAATGCCGTGGGCCAAGTCTGGATGCAGGGTGGGTTCACCGCCTAAGAAGATGATATTGGTTTTTTTGTTTGGTTCATAAAAGAGCGTGAGCCAGCGCTCCATGGTCTCTCGGGAGACGGTTTGCGTGCCATGTTGGGCGGTGTTGATATAGCAATGACTGCATGAGAGATTACAGGCGGTGAGCAGATGGAAAAAGACGTTGCGCTCCCGGGCTTTAAATTGCAGGGTGGTGGGCTTGATGGGTATCATTGAATAATAAGGGATGAAGGATGTACCATTTTTGTCTTCGCCTTCTTTTCTTGGTTAAGGTTGGTTGAGGGTGTATTGAGACAGCAGGCTGTCCGGCCAGTAGTTTGTCTGCGGATTGGTGAAAAAATCCTTGAACAGGGCCAGAGACTCCTGGCGTAAAACATGGGGGATAATGGTGATCTGCATGTCCCGGTAGAGAGGTGGCAACGACGTGAAGTCAAGGCTGGTACCGCCCCCCATGGCATCTTCATAGGCGTAGACAATGGTTCGCACATTGTTAAGAATAAGGGTGGCAAAACACATCAGGCAGGGTTCCATGGTGGAGTAAACAGTGAGGGGGCTGTCATCTGCGGCAGCATTCTTCGTAAAAAGAGTACGAAGGGCCGTGACTTCGGCATGGTCCAGTTCATTAGCATGATTGCGACTGTTGGTGCGGTGTCCTCGGGCGACTATCTGGTTGTTACGGGTAATGACGCATCCCACTGGAAATTCACCTTGAACCAGGGCCGTGCGGGCCTCTGTCAGGGCTTCCTCCATGTATTTTATGTGGTTGTTATGCATGGTTTTCAAAATGGACTTTGCTGTACTTGGCAAAACAACCTGGAGTCTGAAAGGGGGCAAAGATACCTGTGCTCATGGGAACTATCATAAAGGGAAATGATCCGGCGTCAAGAAAAAGAGCGGATGTGGCGGGGCTGTGTCCTGAAAAAGAGAGGAAAAACGTCGATTTTTTCAAAAATTGTGGTTAATAGATTTTGGGTCAAAAGGTGATCCTTGCTCAGTAATGGATGGCAATTGAAATTATGCTCAGTGTACGGGAAACCATAGAACAGCGGGAGTTGCAGTACCTCTCGCCTTACAGCTGTCCAAGCTTAAGGACAAAAGGACGGGCTGTACAGGAAGAGCCTTGCCCTATCCGCACCGCCTTTCAGCGCGATCGGAACCGCATCGTCTATTGCAAGGCCTTTCGGCGCCTCAAGTACAAAACCCAGGTCTTTCTTTCCCCCACTGGCGACCATTATCGCACCCGGCTTACCCATACCCTTGAGGTATCAGAGATAGCAAGGACTCTGGGCAGAGCGCTCTTTTTAAATGAAGACCTCCTTGAGGCCATTGCCCTGGGGCATGATCTGGGGCACACCCCTTTCGGTCATGCGGGCGAGGCGGTGTTAAACGAGCTGATGAGTGGAGGTTTTTCCCATTCCCGTCAGAGCCTGCGGGTGGTGGATGTCCTGGAGAATGATGGCATGGGCCTCAATCTCACCTATGAGGTGCGTGACGGCATTATCAAGCATTCTAAAGGGTATGGCGAGGTGCTGCCCGCCTCTGGAAAAGGTATGCCCCAGACAGCTGAGGGCTGCGTGGTGCGCTATGGTGATATCATTGCCTATCTGGCCCACGACCTTGACGATGCCATCAGGAGCGGTGTCATCGCCGAGGCGGATATTCCGGCGCCCTGTCAGGAAATTCTTGGGAAAAAACATTCAAGGCGTATTGTTTCCATGGTGGAGGGGGTGCTGGCCGGAACGGCTCCCCAAGGCGATCACTTGGTATTCGGGGTTGAGGAGAGGATCGGCCAGGCCATGCAGGAGCTGCGCCAGTTTCTCTATGATAATGTTTACAGGGCTGAGCAGGTCCATAATGAGTTTGTCAAGGCCTCGAAGATCCTGCGCGAACTCTTTGGCTATTTTATGGAAAATCAGGAGTTTCTTGACTCCTTTATGGGCTCCTATGCGGAATCAACCTCCCACGAGAGAAGGGTCGGTGATTTTGTGGCCAGCATGACCGACCGCTATGCCCAGGATATGTATCAGAAAATTTTTTGGCCCAAGACCAGGGTCTAAAGAATAAGGGTTGAGAGGGGACAAGAAAGGGTTGCTACCATTCTTGCGCGCTCTCTACTCTTATTAACAGGTTAATTTAAACAAGAAGGTGTACGAGATGTCAGAAGAATCAGATTTCATTCCCTATGAAGTGGCCATGCAGATCGTCGGCAATATTGTCGAGGAGGAGCATCTTGAGGAGTTAAACCGCCGGATTCTCAATGTTTATGACAAAGAGGGTGTTGAGCTGTGTTGGTATGATGCCGAAGAGATCATGGCCGAGGCGGTTATTGACAACCCCAAGGATAAAGACGGGGTAAAGCTTGCCTGCGTCGAGGCAATCATGCACCAGATTCCCAAATGGGCTCTGGAGGATCTCCTCAAGCGTAAGAAAAAAGAGAAGGAGAACAAGAATAACCCCTCCGGGATCGCCTGAATGACCAAGGCTTTAGCCGCAGCCTCCTCTTTTTGCTGAGGTTCCTAAGCTGCCATCAGGTCTTGATGGAATCAGTAACGGTTTGAAGTTCGAAAGTTTTGAGAAATTCTAGAATTGCAGCAGCCCATGGGGTGCCGCAGATGCGCGGAAGAGGCCTGAGATGACACCGTTTCGCTGTTATAGCCCGCTCTGCGAGCAGGCCGATGACAGCAGCGAAGTGGCGAAGCAGGTAAGCGAACTTGTGAGACTCGGAGTCTGCGTTTAGCGGGATGTGGTGGCCCAGGGGCTGCTAGGTCTTGATGGTTAAATCGCCCCCCATGCCTTCCGGCATTGGGGGTATTTTTTCTCCCCCCAGGACATAACCGCCATCAAGGCGCAGGGTGGTACCGGTCATAAAGACGGCGTCTTTGATTAAAAAGAGAACGGTTTTGACCAGGTCCTCGGCTTTGCCGGTTCGGCCAAGGAGGGTGTGGTCGATAATCTCTTGCTGCTGGGTGCGATCAAGCAGGGGCCAGCCCTTGGTCTGCTGGGCATGGCGGTGTTCAAAAAAACCAAGCATGATCTCGTTGACTCGTAAATGGGGGGCGCCCTGTCTGGCCCAGGTTTCGGTAAGGGCATTCACCGCTCGGTTGGCAGCGGCGTAGCCGTCATTAAAGAGCAGTCCTGCTGGACCGGTACGACCGGTTATGGCAGCAATGGAGGAGATGACAAGCATCACTGCTTCCGGTTGTTTTTGGAGATGTGGCAGGCTCTCTTGGAAGACATTCCACTTGGCCTTTAGGGTGGTTGTCATCTCCAGGTCCCATTGTTCTTTGGTGTAGGGCCCGTGGACAATGGGCATGCCGCCCCGTTCAATATTATTGATGACAATATCAAGATTGCCGTAGCGCTCTATGGCCTGGCTCAGAAGATTTTTGACCTCTTCTTCTTCACGCAGGTCAACAGGGAGAGCCAGGTAGTCAAAGTCAAGGCGGGAAAATTCTTGCCGCATCTCTTCCACCGAATCTGGCCAGTCATAATAGGGAAGGATCAAGCGGGCTCCGGCATGACCCAGGGCCAGGGCAACAGCACGGCCAAGACCGCGGCTGGCACCGAGCACCAGGGCTGTTTTGCCGGAGATTTCCATGGGTGACTAGATGGAGGCGGTTTTGATTAAAAGCCTGGTGCCGGGCTGGATCACATCATCGGTGAGGCTGTTCCAGCGTCTGATTTTATCCATGTTCAGATTGAATTGGCGGGAAATGGCCCACAAGGTATCACCCTGTTTGACATGATAATAGATGATTCTGTCATCATCGGCGATCTGGGCGCTGGAAGGTGCTTCGCTGTTTTTGGCCAGGGTCTCGAAGTGTTCTTGTTCCTTCTTGGCAAAACTGGCATCGTCAAGGTAGATGGCGAGCTGCTGGCCTGCCCGGATGTGGCCCAAATTGTCGAGATTGTTCCAGAGGGCAACCATGTGCTGGGGCACACCATAGCGGCGGGCAATGCTGGAGACAGTTTCCCCTGTTTTAATCTTGTGGAGGATAAGGTCTGAATCAGCTACAGCCAAAGGGGGGTTGCTCTCCTTGTCCCAGAGGACATAGTCCGTGGATTGGTAGGGGATTTGGAGGCGCTGGCCTTTATGAAGCTGGGCGCTTTGCAACTTGTTGGTCTTCAGCAGTGTTACTTTTTTAATATTGTACAGCTTGCATATCATGCTCAAGCTTTCCTCGGGCCGCACAATATGGGTCTTATACTTCGTGGTCACAACCGGGTAGACCTTTTTCAAGTTCTTGGCGACGAGATCTTTCTTGCCCACTGGGACCTTAAGGGGATAGGAAGCCCGCCCTGGGGGGGTAACTCTTTGACGGAGTTGACGGTTGAGGTCGATGATGTCGTCGTACTCGGCATCACAGGCGGTGGCAACCGATTGCAGGGTCGTCCAGCGCGGGACGTTGACCACCTCATACTGCAAGGGCTCTTGATAGTTTATGTCCGTGAAACCGTATTTGGCAGGGTTCTTGGCAATAATGATGGCGGCAATGAGTTTTGGCACATACAGTTTTGTCTCACTGTGGAGATATTTATGCTGGGCAAGATCCCAGAAATTATCCACCTTGTATTTTGTAAGACCTCTTCTGATTTTACCAGCCCCGGCATTGTAGGCGGCAACGGCAAGGGGCCAGTCGTTGAATTCTTTGTAAAGGTCGCCTAAGAAGTCAAGGGCGGCCAGAGTTGACTTGGTGGGGTCGCGCCGTTCATCCTCATGGGTGTTGACCTTGAGGCCGTAATGGCGCCCCGTGGAGCGGATAAACTGCCAGGGACCGGCAGCCCTGGCCTGGGAATAGGCGGTCAGACTGTAGCCACTCTCAATCATGGGGAGATAGGCAAGGTCTTCAGGCATACCTGCTTCTCTGAGATGTTTCTGAATTAAAGGCAGAAAACGGCCTGAGCGTTCCAGCCATTTGGTAAAGGTGGCGCGCTGACGATTTTGGAAGAAATCCAGATAAAATTCGACCTGTTTGTTAATGGTGACTGGGAAATCGTAGGTGACGTTCTGGCTGTTGATGGCCGACGGAGAGCCTTTCTCCCAGCGGCCGAGATGTTCGAGTTCTTTAATCTCCTCGGTAACCGTAGCCTCAGTTTCGGGGATAGTGGTTTCGTCGATGAGCCCTTCAATGGCAGGGATGTCGATTGATTCCAGCTGCTGATCAAAGGAAAGTAATGCCTGGTGTTGGCTATTATTGATGCAGCCGACAAGGGACACGATGAAAAGAACGGGGAAAACCAGGAGGTAACGCATCGAAATTAAACCAATTTATAGATTGAAAAGGGTATGACGTCGATCTCTCTAAAACAACGTTAGGTTAAGGGGTTGATCAAAAAACGCCCACCTCTTTTACCTGAGGAGCAGTCTGCTGGCAACATGTTTTCTGCGTTTTCACCCTCAATTGGGGAGTTACGTCTCGGATGGCGGTTGGTTGAGGATGAAGGAAAAACAACTTGTTGTGGCTTTTGTCTTGAAGTTGTTGTTGTTTTGGTGAATTATAGCGTACTTAAATGTAAATGTCCAAAGTAGTGTGTTTATGACTTTCATGTCCGTAATGAGGACATTCTTGGTACCTTATCTTCACGCTTGCGCACGTCTGTTAAAAAATCATGAAAAACATATTATCTCTCCTGTTTAAATCTGCCCTGATAGGCTTGGCATTGTTTGCTTGTGTCGGTGTAGGTGGGTATTACTGGTTTGTCATTCGCGAACCGGGTGAGGCCATCAGTCAGGGCAGTATTGAGAATATTCTCACCATGGAAAGCCCTGTTTACTATAGTGACGGGTCTGCCAAAATTGGTGTTTTCTTTGAAGAAGCGCATCGGCAATATCTTTCCTTTCAGCAGATGCCCAAAGATTTTGCCAATGCTATTGTCGCCTCGGAAGATCATAAATTCTACAGCCATTATGGTGTTGATTTTACCGGTCTCGGTCGGGCCATGCTGGCAAATATCATGGCCGGCCGGGTGGTGCAGGGGGGGTCCACCATTACCCAACAGACTGCTAAGAATCTTTTTAAACGCCAGAGCAGATCACTTGAAGCCAAACTGACAGAACTCCTCTTTGCCCTTCGTCTTGAGTACCATTACCCCAAGGAAAAGATTTTAGAGTTCTATGCCAACCAGTTTTATGTCAGTGGCAATGGTCGGGGGCTTGGGGTTGCGGCCCGCTATTATTTTGATAAGGAAGCCACGGAACTGAGTCTTGTTGAAGCAGCCTTTATTGCCGGGTCGGTAAAAAGACCAAATTTTTATAATCCCCATATCAAGAAGACCGCTGAGGAGGTACGTATTGCTGAGGTGGAGAGTAAGCATCGCACTGCCTATGTTCTCGGTCAGATGTATAAACTCCATTATATTGACGCTAATGCCTATCAGCGTGCCTTGAATCAGGAGATCCCTTTTAAACAGGGCCGCACCCGATATTCTCTCAACACTGTGATGGATCTGGTTAAAGACGCCATGGCAGACCCTCTCATTGAGGATGCCTTTGCCCGGCATGGCATTGACAATATCGCCACCTCGGGAATCAAGGTGGTCACCACCATTGACAAGGATTTACAGGAAAGCAGTCTCTATTCATTAAAGAGCGAGTTGTCCCGTATTGATATCCGGTTGGACGGCTATGAGCGAGATATTCTCCAGAAGACCTATGCCGGCATGCCACTGGATGGTTCAGCGGAAATTCATAGCGGCCAGTTTCTTTTGGCCCAGGTGGATAAAATTGAATTGAACCCGGTGAAGATTCATCTTTCCCTCGGCGGTGAGGATAAGGAGAATCCTGTGGGGATTATTGATGAGGCCGGCCTGCAGACGGCCTTGACCGCTTTGGTGCGCTTCAAGAGGCAGCGCTGGTCCGTGCCGGTAAAGGGTGACTTGGAAAAGATTCTCTTAAAAGAGATCAAGAAGGGTGATCGGGTTTATGTCAGTGTCCGTCAGATTGACCAGCTCACCGGCGGCGTTCTCTTTAGCCTGGAGAAATATCCTGAGGTTCAGGGCGCGGTCATCGGTTTTCAAAATGGCAAGATCAAATCCATGGTTGGCGGTATGACCAATCATTATTTTAACAGAGCGGTCACTGCCAAGCGTCCTATGGGGTCTGTGGTCAAGCCCCTGGTCTATGCGGCAGCCATCCAGTTGGGCTGGAACACCCTTGACGCCCTGAGCAACGAAAGGGCTATGTTTGTTTACCACAACCAGTCGTATTTCCCTCGGCCTGATCATAAAAGCCCCCATTCCAAGGTTTCCATGAGCTGGGCCGGTGTCCATTCAGAAAACCTGGCCACGGTGTGGCTGGTTGCCCATCTCTGTGACAAATTGACCCCCGGCCAGTTCAAGGAGGTGCTTTCTCACCTTGGTATGGCTCAGGAGGATGATGAATCATATAATCATTACATGCGCCGGATTCGTGATGAGATGGGTGTTGTCATTGACCAGAAGGCCTTGCAGCAATTAGCCTTTGAGCAGAGCCGGTTTGCCGTGGAAAGTGATCTTATTTTTGATGGGCAGGATGGTGAGGTGGAATTCCTGCAGAAGATGCATTACAGCAAGGAGTATGCTGCCCAGCTCGAGGAAGAAGAAGCTGCTGCAGGTGAAAGTGTTGTTGATGAAGAAGAGTTGACCAAGGCTGAGATTGCCGAGGCTAAACTGCGCAAAGATCTGGTGCGTTGGAGTTTTGAGCGCCTGCAGGAACAGTACGATGGCCTGATGCGTTTGAAGACTTTTCCGGACGCCACCATGGAGGAGTATGTTCCTAATTTCTACTATGTGCCCTTGGCGGCCCGGAATAGAGGGGTGGTTGAGCAGGATTTCAGTGATTACCAGTTTATTTTCTCAGAGCAGGCAGAGCCGGGCTGGCGGCCGGTTACCAGTAAAATCTTTAGCGTGATGGTGGGTGGCTTGTTGCCCGCCGATAAAGCGAAATTCTGGGGGAGGGTTCGTCTTGATAATCTGCTCAGCGTTTCCACGGTGGAGATGGTGGCGGCGGCCATGGACAAGGAGATGGCTCGCCTGAGTTCCCTGGAACCTTATAGCCCGGAAGTGCTGCATTCGTTGCGTGATTTCAGGACATTGGTGGGGTTGCAGTATCTCATAGGTCTGTGTCGGGAATTTGGTGTGGAGAGTACTCTTGAACCGGTGCTTTCCTTTCCCCTTGGCTCAAATGTGGTGAGCCTCTACGAGATTGCCAGAATCTACGAAGGGCTTACTTCCGGGATGGTCTCCTCCATCGATGGTGTGCAAAATGCCGGACTTGATCTCATTGCCCGGATTGAGACTTATGACGGTGAGGTCGTTTATACCTCAAAACCAGTGAAGAAGAGGGTGATTGATCCCCAGACCACCCTGGCTGTTAATGATATCCTCAGGAATGTGGTCAAGTTCGGCACAGGCAGTTATGCCTATAGGAATGTCCAGCTCCATAGCAAGGACCCTGAGCTTGAAGCAAATCTCCTGCAGATGGGCATCACCGTGCCGGTCTTGGGTAAAACCGGCACGGCGAATCGTTTTACCAATGCCGCATTTGCCGGTTTGGTGCCGGGTTCCTATCAGGGTCGGGAAAATGGGGTAACCCTGCAGAACGGATTGGTGTTGGCCGCCTATGTCGGCTATGATGATAACAAGCCCATGGCCCGCAGAACCACGCATATTACCGGCGCCACCGGCGCCTTGCCCGTTTGGGCGCGCGTTGCCGCTGACTATATTTTGAATCGTGATTATGGCAAGGCCCTCGATCTTGCGGATTTATCCTTTTCTGATACCAAGGAGCTGCCGCTTTTTTACCCTGAGGTAGGGCAGATTGAGGTGCCGGTGGCAGTAAATGGTGGCGGTCTCCTGGTGACTGGAGCCGCGGGGAGTGATTCGGTGGTGCGGGCTCCCCTGGTTACCTTCGGTGATATCTTGCCGGGGGGAGAGGTCAGGCTCCAACGGGCATTCCGGCCATATTGGTTGCAGTAAAAGTAATGAAACATTGAGAGGTTCCGCAGGAGAGTTCCTTTTTTGGAGTCAGGTGCGGACAAGGAGCAGTGTGCTAAGAAATGTTTTTGAACGTTGAGGGAAATCCAGGTGTTGGCGCGTCTTTTGGGGGAAGGAAGGGTCTTGTTGTTTTTGTGGTTGTAGCCGGGCTGTTTCTGGCGGGCTGTCAGGCGGGCAGCAAAAAGGTGGTCAAGTCCCCTTCTGCTGAAGATGAGAGAGGCGCGGTTTCGACTCTTGAAAAGACAGAGCGTGAAGGTCAGGCTGGAGTGGACATCCTGCCTCCCGACAGCAGTCAGGAACAGGTTTTTTTGGCGAATATCGACAGTGGTCGGTTTGATCCTCTGTTTGTCAAATCTCGGTTGAAGCTCTATGGTGACAAGGCCGAAAAGTGGCAGATTCTCGAATCAAAGATGCGCATCTACGGCCTGAGTCGGGAGCAGGAGAAGCAGTGGCAGCAATGCACAGGTTTGCTTGCTGAACTTGTCGCGGGCTATGATGCCGTGCTTGCTGGTCAGGGTGATTCCCTTATTGTCACCCGTAAGGATATTTCCTTTGCCGAGAGCAATTGTGATGAAATGTTCGGTGTCTATACTGCCCTTATTCCAGAGATGCTTGCCACTTTTCAGCAAGAAGCCAGTGACCAGGCTGTGGGCATTATAGACTACTATGCCGAGAGAAAAGAGTACCAGCAGGTGGTTATTGCCTATGAAAATGCCAAGGAGTTTAGCGGTAAGGCCCTAGCTGATCTACGTCTTAAGGAGATCTATGGCCGGGCCTTGCTCCATACCGGTCGCCTGGAAAAGGCAGCCCTTGTTTTTTCTCAAGTGCTGGCTGAGTATGGTCCTTATGAAAAATGGCCATTGCGCCTTGAGGTTGCCGAGCTTCTCATCGCCTCCGGCCAGTATGAAAAGGCTCGGGCCGAATATCTACATCTGGCTGCAATCCTCAATGCCTGGGAAGAAATAAATAAGGCGGTTACTGACAAACTAGCGCTTCTTTTTGCCGCTAACGATCATGCCCGGGAGCTTGCCCTTTACAGTCAGGCCTTGCATGCATTTCTTTCCTATGATGGAAACAGTATTCCCAGTGACCTTGAGTCTGCTGTGGCTGAGCTGCAGAACAAATATCCAGGGGGTATTCATACCAGTGCCGCAGGGAAGCTCTCTCGGCAGGTCGTCGAACAGGTTCGCCAGAATACCGCCCTTACCCTGGTTAAGGTTGAGCGGTTAGCCGATGCCAAGGAGTTTAAAAAGGGCTTGGACATTCTTGCCGACTTGAAAAAATCGCGCCTTCCTGCCGACAGTATGATCCAGGTTGATGAGGCAATTTCATCGATAAATGCCGCTCGCGAGCATCATGTTTTGCTGGAGAAGGAACAGAGGGTACAGGATTTGGCTGATCAATGGCAGGAAGGTTTGAATCTTCTTGATATGGAGCTTTACGACGAATCAATTTCAGTATTCATGGAATTGCTCGGAACCGAATATGACAGTCAAGCCGCCGCTGAGATCGAAAAAGCTTCACTGCGGGCGGCTAAACTTCTGCGTAAGAAGGCTGCTGCTATTTTTATAAAAGTGAGAAAGGCTGATGATGATGCTTCTCGTAAGGCTTTATTGAATGAGTCACGTGAGCTTCTCCAGTCTATTTTGGAAAAATATCCCCAGGTGGAGATTGCTGACAAGGTTGCTGACAATCTCCATGTCATTGACGAGCAGTTGCGCAGTCTTGAAGATATGTGATGGGTGATTTTAGCTGGGTGCATTATCTTTCTTAGCAGGGTCTTTTGTTTTGTGGGAAAACCGGCGTACCACCTTTACGGGTGTTGCCGGTTTTCTTCTTTTAAAATGGGGTATTGGCTGGCATTTTTGCTTTTGTTAGCAAGAAAAATACTTGCAAAAAAAAGGGCGGTATGGGCAGAGTATTAAGGGTGTAGGCTCTTTTGTTTGTAGGCGTGACAAGCAATATCACGTACTTTGATCTTCTTGAAATAATGGTCGTATTATGGCTTTTTTACGGGTTTTAATGAGGGGAAAATATGGCGGATGATATGCCAGTCAGCCAATTGCTAGATGATTTAGCGATAAAGATTTTAGTTGTTGAGCCGGGGGATCTTTCGGCGGTTGGCGATCTGCTGGAGGTTACCGAGAAGCTTCTTGGTAATGCAGGTGTTAAGGCAAACCCTGTCCTTGAGAAGATGGTTGATGCCTTTAAAAAGGTGCTTGAGGCCAGCATCATGGGTGAACTTGCTGACTCGCCCGAAAATTTCGATCGCCTCGGTCAAAGTGTAAGCTTGATGCAGGAGGTGGCCCGGGGTGGGGCTGGAGATGTTCAGGCTTTTTGTAAAATTTTCAAAGAGATAGGGCATAAAATCGATCCATCTGATTTTGGGGTAGCGGCCACGGATGACCAGGGCGAAGGTGCGTCTCCGGCAGATGGAGCATCCGACGAAGTTGATACCCGTTTTCTTGCCGATTCGGAGCTCCTTACCGCCTTTATTGAGGAGGCCGTGGAGCATCTCAATAGTGTTGAATCAAATATTCTGGCCCTGGAAAAAACTCCCGGCGACAGTGAGATTATCAACGCTATATTTCGCTCTTTTCATACGGTCAAGGGGATAGCCAGCTGTACCGATCTTGACCAGATCAGTAAACTCGCTCACTCCACAGAAAATTTACTTGATGAGGTCCGTAATAATCGTCTCCCCTTAGGTCAGGCCGCCACCGATGTGGTACTTGCCGTCTGCGACCGTCTTGAGCGGATGGTGGATAATGTCCAGGATGTCTTTGAAAATGGCGTGGATCACTTTAAGCGTTTTCAAATTGATGATCTGGTTTCTCAGGTAGAGCAAGTCATGGCCGGTTCTGAGGTTGTCGTTGCCCCGGCAAAGGCTGAACCTTTGCCTGAAAAGGTTGAAGCCCCAGCCACTCCAGAGCCGGAAGGGAAAAAGGCTAAGGTTGATCTGGGAAGCGGCGATCTCCCAGATTTCATGCAGGATGCCGACCTGGTTGCCGGGTTTATCGCCGAGGCCTTTGAGCATCTTGAGGCCATTGAGATCAATGTCCTTGAGCTGGAACAGGCCCCTGATGACATTGATATTATTAATAATATTTTCAGGCCCTTCCATACCATTAAGGGGGTTTCAGGTTTTTTGAACCTGACAACGATTAATAAGCTGGCCCATAGCACCGAGAATCTTCTCGATGACGTGCGTAATAATAAACTGACCATGTCGGCTGATATTATTGATGTCGTTCTCGGAGTTGGCGACTATCTGCGCAGCATGGTCCAGAATCTCAGTGATATGCTGGAGCAGGGACCTTCGGCCTATAAAGATTTTGATATCAGTGATTGGATTCAAAAGGTAGTGATCTTGCAGGCGGGAGGTGACCTTGATGGGGCTACTCCTACCCCTGCTCCCAAACAACGGGTTGCTGCGGTGACTCCGAAAGCCGCCCCGGTTGCTCAAGCCGCCCCTGAGGAAGATTCTCCTGAGGATCTGGATGAGCAAGTTGAACCCGCGACAGCTGCGCTTTCGCCATCGGCAACCACAGCAAACACACCCCAGGCCAAGGCGAAAATCGGCGCATCAATCAAGGTCGATGTAGAAAAACTTGACGGTTTGGTCAACGCTGTGGGCGAACTGGTAATCATGCAGGCCATGGTTCGTCAGAATCCTTTAATTACATCCATTTCAGAACCAAAATTAAATAAGGACTTTGGGCAGCTCAGCAGGATTACCACTGAGCTCCAGAAAACTGCAATGTCCATGCGTATGGTTCCCATTCGTCAGACCTTTCAGAAGATGACTCGCCTTGTTCGCGATCTTTCTAAGAAATCCGGCAAGCTGGTGGATTTGATCATGGAAGGGGAGGAGACGGAAATCGATCGTAATATGGTGGATTCGATTTACGATCCCTTGGTGCACATGATGCGCAACTCTGTGGATCACGGTGTGCAAAAGCCTGCAGAGCGCGAGGCTGTCGGAAAACCTGGCAAGGGTACGGTGAAACTCCTGGCCTATCACAAGGGCGGTAATATCATCATTGAGATTATTGACGATGGCCAGGGACTTAATACTGCTAAAATCAGATCCAAGGCCATTGAACGGGGCCTGATGGGACCCGCGGATAACATCAGTGATCATGAAGTCAATAACATGATTTTTCTGCCTGGATTTTCCACGGCCGATCAGATAACCGACGTGTCGGGCCGCGGGGTTGGTATGGATGTGGTCAAAAAAGGTGTGGAAAAGCTCCGGGGTAAGTGTGAGCTTGTCTCCACCCCTGGTGAGGGAACCCAGTTTCTCATGCGGCTGCCTCTGACCCTGGCTATTATTGATGGCATTATTGTCCGGGTTGGTCAGGAGCGCTATATTATTCCCACCATTTCCGTCCAGGAATCAATGCGGCCCAAGGCCACGCACTATAAGACCGTCCAGGGCCAAGGTGAGACCATCATGGTGAGAAACACCCTGATTCCCATCATCCGCCTCAATCATGTTTTTGATGTGAAAAACTCCTGTACGGAGATCACGTCCGGCATTGTGGTGGTTGTTGAAAATGAAGGACGACACCGCGCTTTGTTGGTTGATGAGCTTCTTGGTAAACAGGAGGTCGTTATCAAGAGTCTGGGCGATTATCTCAAGGATATTAAAGGTCTTGCCGGCGGTACTATTCTTGGCGATGGGAGGGTGGGTCTTATCTTGGATCTTGCCGGACTGATTGTCGCCAGTGAGGCTAAAGGTCCTCCTCCTCTGAAGCATAGCCTTGGACAGCAAGAGGCTGAAGGTGCTCTGGCGATTGCAGGTGAGATTGCAACTTGAGTTGTCTCAAAATGAAATTTTCTTGATCTAGTCGAAACGATTTGAGAGTTGTGGGACTCAAAGTCTTGCCACTGGCAAAAAAAATATCATCATGGAGGGAGTAAGGATGAGCAGTAAAACAGCTACACGTGATGAGGTCGGTGTCGGCATGCAGGAGCTTGCCGGGAAATACCTTACCTTTGCCCTTGCCGATGAAGAGTATGGAATAGGCATTCTCAAGGTTCGTGAGATCATCGGCCTTATGGAGATAACCGCCGTACCCCAGACGCCATCCTATGTCAAAGGGGTTATTAATCTGCGCGGGCGTGTTATTCCGGTCATTGAGCTGCGCACCAAGTTTGGTATGAAGGCCCAGGAGTATACGGACCGGACCTGTATTATCGTCGTCGAGGTGGACAGCTCTTCTGAGGGCACCATTCAGGTAGGGGTGTTGGTTGATTCCGTCTCCGAGGTACTCAATATCACCGCAGAAGAGATTGAGCCGCCGCCATCCTTTGGTAACACCCAGGCGACCACCAATGCCATTTTGGGTATGGCAAAAATCAAGGGGGATGTGAAGATTTTACTGGATGTCAACAGTGTGGTCAGCGAAGGCCTCATTGAGAAATTTTCCGGCATGTAACCCCGGTTGCCTTGGTATGGTCATTTCCCCTACACCTTTGACGGACAAACTGTTCAAACAGTTCAGTTCCCTGGTCTACGATCAGACTGGCATTTTTTTAAAGCCGGAGAAAAGAGAACTTTTAAATGCCCGGCTTGGCAAGAGATTGCGGCATTGCACGATCGCAAGCTTTCAAGAGTATTATGATTATGTTTTAAATGACGGCAGCGGAGAGGAGTTGATTCACCTCATTGACGCAGTGTCCACTAATTTCACCAGTTTTTTTCGGGAAAAAACGCATTTCGATTACCTCAGTTCCACAGTCTTAAGGGAATTTGCCGACCAGGGACTTTCCGGCGAGTTTAAAGTCTGGTCAGCGGCCTGCTCCTCGGGTGAAGAACCCTACACCCTGGCCATCGTTTTAAATGAATTTGGCGCGAAAAAGCAGCAGTTTCGTTTTAGCATCCAAGCCACCGACATCTCCACAAAGGTCCTTGCCATGGCCGAGAAAGGTGTCTATGCCGCAGAAAAGGTGCAAGGGATGTCCAAAGAACTTGTCAGGGCTTATTTCCAAAAGGGTACAGGCGGTAGCGAGGGGTATGTGAAGGTGAAAAAGGCATTGCGACAGCCCATTTCCTTTCGGCGTTTTAACCTGATGGACCAGTACCCCTGGAATGCAGAATTTGATGTTATTTTTTGTCGGAATGTGATGATTTATTTTAATCGAGAAACGCAGCAGCAGTTGGTGGATAAATTCTATACCTGTTTGAAGCCTGGCGGCCATCTCTTTATCGGTCACTCAGAAAGTTTAACATCTATTACTCATCGCTTTCGGCAGGTAACAACAACCGGGTATAAGAAATAAAAGAAGTTAGAGAATAACAGAAATAAAGTAGGGCTTCCCCCTCCTTCTTTACCTTCTTCAACCTCTCTAACTCCTCTAACTACGTGAAAAAACATGAAACAAGTTGTAGGTATATCTGACATGAAGGTGAGCAAGGATCCCAAGGACACCTTGATAACCTATTCCCTGGGGTCGTGTATCGGCGTTTTGGTGTGGGATCCCCAGGCCAAAGTCGCGGGATTGCTTCATTATATGCTGCCGGACTCTAAAATAGATCCGGAACGATCCAAGGCCAGGCCTTATATGTTCGGTGATTCCGGCATTCCCATGCTCTTTAGGGCCGCCTATGGTTTGGGCGCAGTAAAAGAACGGTTGAAGGTGTATGTTGTCGGGGGCTCACAGCTCATGGACTCGGCGGGGATTTTTAATATCGGTATCCGCAATTACGATATCGTCACCCGTCTTTTTGCAAAAAATGGCATTACGCCAACGAAAGAAGATATCGGGGGCTCCGTGAACCGTACTATCAGTCTAGAAATTGCAACAGCAAAAATACTGCTAAAGGTGTCAGGAAAAGGGGAGTTTGAGCTATGAGCCGCGTTGAAGAAGTTTTGATGATGGTAAAGCATGTACCGCCCTTTCCTAAGGTCGCCCAGAGGGTTATGGAGTTGCTGGAGGATTCTAACACAACGGCCGCCCAGCTTGCCGAGGTTATCCAGTTTGATTCGGCAATTACTGCAAATGTCTTAAAAATCTGTAATGCCGCCTATTTCGGGTTGCCACGTAAGGTCTCATCCCTGGATGAGGGACTGGTGGTGCTCGGCCATGACACCTTGAAAGATATTATTATCACCAGCTGCAGCGCCAAATTCTATAAGGGCAATGTCGGTGCCGGCTATGAGCTTGGTGAAGGGGAATTGTGGAAGCATTCGGTGGCCTGCGGCATCATGGCCAAACAGTTGATTAAGTTTTTTAAGGGTGTAGATTCGTCAAGTGCCTTTACCGCCGCTCTGCTCCACGATATCGCTAAACGCTTCATGTCCACCTTTATTGCCGACGAGTATGACGCCGTGGTGGGCATGGTTGCCAAGGAGCACTGTTCCTTTGTAGAGGCGGAACAGAAGGTTATCGGTATTGATCACGCCAAACTGGGTGGGATGATCCTCGAAAAGTGGGAGTTCCCCGATGTAATGAAGAAGGCTGTGGAGAATCACCACGATCCGGACGCCCTGGACCAGGGCGGTCTGACTGCCTTGGTGGCTTTGGCCAATGCCCTGGTAGTTTCCATGGGGATCGGTGGTGGTGTTGATGGTCTGGCCACCCCTATCCATGGTGAGGTGCTGGCCCGTTTCAATATCAGCGAGATAGATATCCAGTTTCTCATGGCGGATCTACTTGAGGAAATGGCTAAGGCTGAAGAATTGTTCAATATGTGATCTTTAGGCAGGATTAGGTATGTCGAAAATACGGGTTCTTATAGTCGACGATTCGGCGGTGGTGAGAAAGGTCTTCAAGGAAGAGTTGGCCAAGGAGCCGGATATCGAGGTAGTGGGCGCTGCCCCAGATCCTTACGTGGCCCGCGAGCAGATTGTCGCTTTGAAGCCTGATGTCATTACCCTGGATATCGAGATGCCGCGTATGGACGGCATCACCTTCCTGCGCAAATTGATGAAGCATTTTCCGCTGCCGGTGATCATTGTCAGCTCTCTGACTCAGGCCGGCAGCGCCATTGCCATGGAAGCCATGGATATTGGCGCGGTTGAGGTCTTGGCCAAGCCCGGTGAGGCCTACTCCGTGGGCGAGATGGGCGAGCAACTTGCTGAAAAGATTCGGGCTGCTGCCCGGGTGGATGTTACTAAACTCCGTGCCAAAACGAGCACCATGCCTGCCGTGAAGGTTTCAAGCCGGGCCTTGACTGCTTCCACCAATAAGATTATCGCCATCGGTGCCTCAACCGGCGGCACTGAGGCCTTGAAAGATGTGCTGACCAGGCTGCCGGTCACCATCCCCGGCATCGTCATTGTTCAGCATATGCCGGCCAATTTTACCAAGAGCTTTGCCGATCGTCTTGACTCGCTCTGTGCCTTTCGCGTCAAGGAGGCTGAGGACGGTGACACCGTCACCCCCGGCCTGGCCTTACTCGCTCCGGGCAATTTTCATATGGTTATGCGGCGTAGTGGTGCTCGCTATTATGTGAATGTCAAAACCGGGCCTCTGGTCTGCCACCAGCGGCCGGCTGTTGATGTCCTCTTTAATTCGGTGGCAGCCTTTGTTGGTAATAACGCCATAGGAGTTATTCTGACCGGGATGGGCAAGGATGGTGCCCAGGGTCTGTTGAAGATGAAAGAAGCAGGAGCCAAGACCATTGCCCAGGATGAAAAGAGCTGCGTGGTTTTTGGTATGCCCAAAGAGGCCATAGCCTACGGCGGGGTGGATCAGATCAAGCCCCTTGACCACATCAGTCAGGCCATCGTGGATCTTCTCTGAGAATTTGAGCAGTAAGAAGATGGCTTCATCTGTGGGGGCGGAATAATCTTCCGCAGCAGGTAATCGTCTGCTCCTTGTGCTTTTTTACTGGTTTCAAATTCTCAACTCCTTATTTCTCTACTTCTCTTTTCCGCCCACGCTTGTTCATACCCAAGCAGCAGCTTCTTGACCTCCACTCCGCCGCTAAAACCGCCTACGTCTGTCCTGCCCACCACCCGATGGCAGGGGATGATAAGGGGCAATGGATTCTTGTTGCAGGCCTGGCCTACGGCCCTGGCCAGATGAGGGTTGCCCAGCTCGCGGGCTATCTCGCCATAGCTTCTGGTGGTGGCATAGGGGATGCGGCTTAAGGCCTGCCACACCCTGTTTTGAAAGGGGGTGCCTTTCTGGATAAAAGGCGATTTTCCGGGATAGGTGTGGGGCGCACCTTGCAGGGTGCTGAGGAGCAACGCACATATTTGCTCTTGCCTGGCAGGACTGGCTGCGGCAAGGGTTTGCTGGTTGGCGGCTGCTCTGTGGCCCTCCCGGTCAAAGCTGAGGTGGATGATTTCTTCATTCTCCAGCAGGCCCCATATCTGGAGGGTATTCCAGGTGCAAGAGAAACGCAGGCGAGGTTTATTTGGCATCGGCGAGGTTCATTTTAAATTGTGGCGAGAAAATCAAGCTATACACCATATATAACACCCGGAAAGACCGAACACCCCAATTAAGGGGTCTTGGGAATCGCTTGTCTGGTCAGAAAAGAGAATTTTTCTTTGATTAGTAGGGGCTTTGGCGGCAATTCTATGGGGAAAAAACTTGTCTTTAAATAAGGCGACCAGTAGGGTAGGGCTATATTCTCAAGCAATTCAGCCGTAAATCGTAGACCACATGGGGGCGCCAAGGCGAGTCAACGATGATTTCTTTTTCAGCAAAGCTGTCTCTATCTCGCTTCGTATGGAGCATATTTTTTCTTCTGTTAAGCACTGCGGCGAGTGCCGACATGGTTTCGACCAGTGCTGTGATCAGCACTTCCGGCAAACGGGAACCCTTGGCTTCGCAATTTAGCAGTCCCTCTTTTGTGCAGCAATTTAACCCCGCGCGGTCTTCCAGGCATCTTGCAGACACTGCCAAGAAAAAACCTTCCCTTGCCAAAGCCCCTATCCGCAATTTCGACAGACTCACCCCCACGGACTTACGCGGTAAACTGTCATCCCGTAGTGCTATTATTATGGATTCCCAGTCTGGGCAGATTTTGTATGCCCATGAACCAGATCTGCCGGCTCAGCCCGCCTCCACCATTAAGATCCTCACCGGTCTTATTGCCATGAAATCCCTGGCTGATTCCACCAAGGTGGAGATAAGTCGCAAAGCGTCCAAAATGCCCCGTTCGAAAATCTATCTGCACCAGGGGCGACAGTACAAAGCTGATGATCTGATTAATGCCGTGCTGATTTCTTCTGCAAACGATGCCAGTGTTGCCCTGGCCGAAAAGGTGGCCGGCAGCGAGCAAACCTTTGTGAAACTGATGAACCATAAGGCCCGGGAGCTGGGTGCTCGTTCCACCTTGTGTAAGACGGCCTCGGGTCTCACCGTGCGCGGTCAACACTCCACCGTCCGTGATCTGGCCTTGATCTTTAACGGCGCCATGGAGGATGAGGAGTTTGCCCATCGGATCAGCAAGGTGCGGGCCCGGACCAGTTATGGGCGTCTACTCAGCAATCATAACAGGGCTCTCTGGCGTATTGATGGCGCCATGGGCGGCAAGACCGGCTATACCCATTCGGCTCGGCAGACCTATGTCGGCATGTTCGAGAGGGATGGCAAGGCTATCACCGTTGCCATCATGGGGAGCGAGACCATGTGGGATGATATCAGCAATATGGTGGAGTACGGCTTTGTCCGTAGGAATCAGCTTGTCGACGTCGGTATGCTTGACCAGGAGCCTGCCCTGGTCGCTTCTCTCGACAACCTTTCTGACGATCAAGGTTCCACTGCTGAGGATGATGATGATGATGATGTCTTTCGTCATCCTATCCTTTCGCAAACCAGCAAACATCGGTAAGATGTAAGGTCGAGTCTGCGCCTGATCGTTTCACGGCCAGCATTATCCCCCCAGGTGTTTTTTCTTTGGCGCCAGCTCTTTTTTGCAGAGTTTTCGCGCATAATGCTTTCTGACCCCATATAAAAATGATGTAATCTGAGGTTGCCTGGTAATGAGTATGGCGAACGACAAGAACAGTATCCGCCAGCAGATACAGGATGCGCCATACCCCTCTCTGAACCCTGGCCTCATTGCCGAATGTCTCCGTAAGCAGGATATCTATCGCCAGAGTTCCCTGCTCTTTGTCTCTCCGACACCCCAGTTAAACCAGATTCGTATTAACGCCCTTATCGACGGCAAGACGCTGTTGGTACCGGGGCCGGCCATCAAAAAAGGTTTTTATCTGCTGAAACCCTATGCCATTTCTTTTAAGGATTTGGGTCATGCCGTGAGCCTCAAGGGTATCGAGAGTTTTGGGAAACTGCTGTCATCCGCTGCCCTGACAAAACTTCATGTTGATCTGGCCATCACCGATTGTCTGGCTGTTGCCGCTGACGGCGGACGTTTGGGTCTTGGCACAGGTTTTTTTGATCTGGCCATGGCAATACTCAGTGATTTAGGGGCGGTGAACACAGAAACACGCTTCGGGGCAGTGGGTGTTGATGAGCAGTTGCTTAGCGCTGATCTTCCCCAAGAAAGCTGGGATGTGCGTCTGCATTTTTTCCTGGCAAGCTCAGGTTTCACGCTCTTTCCACAGGATGCACAGAAGGTGCAGGTGTTCTGGGATGTTCTCGAGAAAAAACGCATTCGCAAGATAGAACCCCTTTGGCATCTGTATCAAGCACAGTTCCCGGAGATACCGGGGACGTAATCACCCTTCGGCAGGCTCAGGGGGCGGTTTCTGAGTTTGGCGTAGAGGCGCTGAACCTCTTGCCTGAAATTGATTCTGGAAAATTTAGCCACGGAATCCACGGAACGCACTGAAAAAACATATTTTTATGTGATTACCACAGTTCTCAGCCATACATGAGTCACGATTGACCGAGGATTGCATAATCGGCTTGATTTTGTAGGAGCTCGCCCCTGCGAGCGATGGGGGAAGAGTAGCGCAAACGATCCGTTTTGATCGCTCGCAGGGGCGAGCTCTTACAGCATCGCATCGAACAAAGGGTGAGGTTCGATGGTAATCAGATATTTTTATCTCCCGTGTTTTTCGTGGCCAACAGAAAGTCTGTGCTTTTGTCTTAAACGTCTCTATGCCTTGTTTTCCTTGAAAACAGGTTCAAGACCGCAGAGTTGGGCGTAGATGCCTATCTGCTCCTGAAATTCTTTGACGTAGGGGCAGTCCCAGACGGCAAGGATTTTATCCTGCCGGCTGAATGCCGGGAGCATGCGTCCTTCATAGTGCTGATCGTAGGCAGGCAATCTTTCTAAAACGTAAGAAAAAATCTGCGGGCGCCGACAGACATCGGGTCGGTCGGGATAGATGGTGCAACCGCCACTGGACTGGTCAAGGTTTGGACAGCTGGTAAAGCGGGGCAACACCATGGTCCAGCCTGTGTGCCAGTGGATCAGGATTGGATCTGGTCTATCGTAAAAAAACAGACCGTCAATCTCCAGGGGGGCAATCGCCTCGGAATTTGTTTGCCTGCTCTTGATGCCATCAATTTTTGGAAGGGGAAAAAAAGCAGTCTCACTCTCCAGGAGTGGGATCTCAAAAAAATCCTGGACCATCTGTCCTTCAGGACCAATGCAGCAGAGCCTACAGGCGCAGGGCCCGCACAGCAGGCTATTTATCTCTTCAAGTTCCTGGCTGACAACATTCTGAGCCACCCAGCCCTCCAGAGCCTCAAATTGGTCCAGGGCGGCAAGCTCGGCTGACAGGATGATTCGGCTTGGCGCCTGGGGATGCTTAAAACGCTCATAGGGGGCCATGGCCTCAAGATAGGGAGTCAGGGTCTGCGCGGGTTCTTCATAGCGCAGGCCGCCGGTTTCAACGGGTTCGATAAGCTCGGCAAGAACATCGGTGAGCCTGGCAAAAGGGCCGGTGAGATAGAGCATGCCAACAAGGCGCACGAGGGGCAGCACCGGCAGGGCCAGTCTGTCTATGCCGGCTTGGCATTGGCTGATTTGGTGGTCAGAGAGCATGGCGATTTATTGTAAGATTATTGGCGAGGGTGTGCAGACAAACAAAAAGGCACTCATACCTTTTTTTGTCTCGCGCTGCAAGCAACGACAGCCTGCCCCTTGACCGGGGTTCTTTGAGTCTGTATTATGCATCGATTTTTCTTTCTCAAAGAAGGGGTGTGGACAATGGAAGATATGGAGAAACTCGGCCTCCCAGAGCATCTGGCAGACCTGCGCACCTGCCTGATTCGCAGTCTGCTTGCGGTTATCATCTGCTTTTCCGCGGCCTATTATTATATTGAGCCCATTGGTGACTGGTTTTTTAAGCCGCTCTTTGATGTGCTGCCAAAAGGATCAAGCCTGATCTTCATCTCCTACCAGGAGGCCTTTTTTTTTACCTAAAATTAGCCTTTACCTGCGGCGTTCTCCTCGCCTCACCGGTGATTTTCTGGCAGATCTGGGGTTTTATCGCTCCTGGGCTCTACCAGCATGAAAAGCGGCTGGCCATCCCCTTTACCCTGCTTTCTTCTTTTTGTTTTCTTGGCGGCACGGCCTTTGGCTATTATGTCGTTTTCCCCCCGGCCTTCAAGTTTCTCATGGGCTATTCCACCGATTTTCTCCAGGCCACGCCCACGGTTAAAGAATATTTTTCCCTCGCCCTGCGCCTGCTCATCGCCTTTGGCGCCGTTTTTGAGCTGCCGGTTGCCATAGTTATTCTGGCTAAAATCGGCATTGTTGATGGTCCTTTTCTGCGCAAAAACAGAAAATACGCCTTCCTCATCTCCTTTATCGTTGCCGCCATCCTCACCCCCACCCCTGATGTGGTCAACCAGATGCTCATGGGCATTCCCCTGGTCGTGCTCTACGAGATTTCCATTATCGCGGTCTGGATGTTCGGCAAAAAGAGGCTGCCCGGGTTTGAAACCAATGAAGCAGACGGCCAAGATGTGTCGGCTGAAAAATCTACAGAAGCAGAGGCGTGATCACCTTGCTTTCGCTTAGATGTCTTGATTCGTCGAGTCCTCCCTGTTCATTTCATTGCTAAAGCCATGTTCGGCTCCATGCCCCTGTTTCCGTAATTTTCTTGGTTCGAGCTGTTAATGTGCGATCAACAAGTTCTTCGATGCTCCGTGAAATGAGCGTGGCCATGCCATAAGACGTACGTGGATTCTTGCGGTACTATGTTCGCCTCTTTCTTGGTGTTTCGAGCCGCATATTCCCTGTTGAGCGGGAAAAGAAAGCTTCGAAATTTGGAAGAATCACTATTTCTTAATAAATCATATTTTTATCCCTGTATTACGGGTAAAATCCTTGCTTTACTCTGTGTGTCCTGATATTCATATGGTTAATACGTTAAAAATCCCGTTATGGAGGGGAAATTGTGCAAGGTAGGCTGGCCGATATTATTTTATTTCACCGCAAGCAGAGCGGCCTGAGTCAGCAGGAGTTGGCCCAGTTGGCCGGAGTTGGCAAGAATTTGGTCTATGAACTCGAAAAAGGTAAACAGGGCGTCCGCCTTGATAACCTGCTCAAGATCTTGCATGTGCTGAATGTGGATTTGGATTTCCAGAGCCCTCTGCGCGGGGCCTATTTAAAGGAGTATGCTGGTGCGCAACGCTAAAGTCTTTTTTGAGGATGATTTTGCCGGCCTCCTTGTTGAGGTGGATGGTGGCCGTGTCTTTTATTTTCAATACGATCCAGGTTACAGCGGTCCACCAGTCTCATTGACGATGCCGGTTCAGGACGAAACCTATCGTTTTGACGAATTTCCGCCATTCTTTGACGGTCTCTTGCCTGAAGGATTTCACTTGGAAGCCCTTCTGCGCCAGAAAAAGCTCGATCGGAGTGATAAATTTGGCCAACTTCTGATCATCGGCGCTGATACGGTCGGTGCTGTCACCGTTAAAAAGGCGCCATGAACCGTTGTCCTATCACGTATGAGCCCTGCGAGGGTCTCTATTCACGTAATGGCCTGAGGCGCCTTTCCCGTCAACTCACAGGCCTGGGTCCACTTTCTTTTACGTCCCAAGAGCTACGGGCAGAAGCCGCGGTTCGGGCGCAAAAGATGTCAATTCCGGGTGTGCAGCCGAAACTCTCGGCTCGGCTGTCTATTAAGGCGCAACAGTTTGTTCTTGTTGACCACAATGGTCAGTATATTCTCAAACCGCAGATTTCCGACTATGTCCAGGTTCCAGAGAACGAGGACCTTACCATGAGGCTTGCTGCCCTCGTTGGTGTCGAGGTGCCGCTGCACGGTCTGGTGTATGGGCTTGATGGGGAAATGACATACTTTATCAAGCGTTTTGATCGAACGGGCCGTAAAGGAAAGATCCATGTTGAGGATTTTGCTCAGCTTGGCGGCAAAAGCCGTGAAACAAAGTACCGTTCCAGTATGGAGCAGGTTGCCCGATTGGTTGAGACCTACTGTACCTTCCCCGTTATGGAAAAGATAAAACTCCTGCGCTTAAGTCTGTTCAGCTTTCTTGTTGGCAATGAAGATATGCACCTGAAAAATTTTTCCATCATCCGTAACAAGGATGTCATTTCCCTTGCTCCGGCCTATGATCTGTTGAACACAACCATTGTTTTGTCCCAACCGGAAGAGGAGCTTGCTCTGTCCTTGAATGCAAAGAAAAATAAGCTCAAGCGTGAGGATTTTTTGGACTATTTTGCCAAGGAACGCCTGGGGTTGACAGCAGGAGTTGTCGACAAAATGGTGAACGACTTTTCTAAAATTCGCCGGGAGTGGGAAACGTTGATAGGGCTTAGCTTTTTATCAAACGAAATGAAGGAAAAATACCTCGCGGTTATCAATGCGCGTTTCCCTCGGATTTTGGGGTAAGGGTTGGCTGTCCCTGCCACCTGTCTTCAGATTTCTCATGGGCTATTCCCCTGGTTGTGCTCTATGAGATTTCCATAATCGCGGTCTGGATGTTCGGCAAGAAACGACTGCCCGGGTTTGAGGAGGCGCAGTCCGTGGATGAGGAAAGGGGCTACGTTGATGCAAATTTGCCCTCACCCCTCTGCCTGTTGAGACAATCGAACAAAGAGATACTCCGCACGGATGGATGGGTGAGGGCGGGAAAGTATGGAGATTTTTAGATAACGTTCATATCTGTGAATACCCCACTTAAGGATAAACACAGAACTGTGTTTATTTACTATGATTGCCGAAAACCTCTGAAGGAGGCGTCCCGTTTTCCATAGAGCTGTTCGGTTTGTCTTTTCATCGATTTCTTTTTATTGTCAAAGTAATTTTCCAGGAGCGCAATATTTGCTTTGGTCAGCTCGGAATATAACTCATCCTCTGATAGTTCGGTGAAGTTGGCGGCAAAAAGATCGGAGTTGAGGTGCTTGTTCATGTAAAAGTCATCGATGTCATTGATGAGGCCTTTTTCAACAGCATAATAGTACAGGGGAGAACCAGGATAGGGGGTTACCGGCCGGATCGTTCGCATCTGGGCCCCATCATCATGTTTGATGAGGAAATTCACCGCAGCCTGCAGGGTTTCTTTGTTGTCGCCAATATGCCCAAAGAGCATGTTCAGCCCCGGGCTTATTCCGGCCACAAGGGTGGCGTCGATGCCCCGTTCTATCTGTTTTGTGGTCAGGGCTTTGTTCATCTTTCTCAATACTTCGTCATCAAAGGCCTCAATGCCGTAATTAATAAAGACGCAGCCTGCTTTTTTCATAATGTCGAGGACGTCAGAACTCGCATAATTCAAGCGTCCGTTGCAGTCCCATTTGATGTTGAGGTCTGCCTTGAGGAAGGCCTCGCATATTTCCACAGTGCGCTGCTTCGATGACATCAGGAGTTCATCGGAAAAGGCAATGTAGGTAATGCCGAAATCTTTTTTGAGATATTGAATTTCCTCGATAATCGAATCGGCGCTTCGAGGCCGATGGCCCTGATCCATCCGATAGCAAAAATTGCAGGTAAAGGTACAGCCGCGTCCTGAAAGCATGGGTAGGACAAAGTCGCTGTGGGTGGCATGGGGCATGCGTAAGAGCCGGTAATGATCGATGGGGAAGAGTTCGTACGCGGGCCAAGGGATGCTGTCGATGTCCTGGATCAACTCACGCCGGTCATTGATGTGAACCTTGTTGCCGTCGCGGTAGGCAATGCCCTTGATGCCATGCAGTGAATCATGGTTGGCAAGGGCTGTCATTACTTCGACAATGGTCTCTTCGCCCTCGCCGATAACGGCGATATCAGCTGCGGTCTTTTTGAGAAAATATTCCGGTTCCGGGGATGGGCCGTGCCCACCGATGATATAATGTTCTGGCCTGTGCTTTGATTTGGCGATGGCCTGAGAGATAGCTAATAATTTCTTGTACTGGTAATACCCGGCAATAATACTGACGCCAATAACGTCAAAAGTATTGTTGTCCAGATAGGCGGTGAGATGCTCTTCTGAATAATGATGGACATCCTGATTGTATATTTCAACATCGTAGCCCTCCCTTTTGAGGACTGCGGCGATGGAGGCAAGTCCTTGAGGGAACCAGGAGATGTAAGAGTCATTATCGTAAACCACAAGTAGTACTTTCATCTATCTTCTCCTGTTTATTATGGGCTCGAAGTGTTGGGCTCGTTAGCTGTTTCTTGAGGTCGTGGCCAGCCAACGGAAAATGGTAAAGTCAAGCTCGGTGTCAATGTCCAGGGATCGCTCTTTGGGCATGATATGGGCAATGGTGTCTTCCGAGGTAAAACATCCTGTTTGTTGAAACCACGCCCTGTTAACCACATAAACTGCGCCGTTTAAGGCGTAGGCTATGGGGAGTTCCTGTCTGCGTGTTGGTCTATCCGTGGTGTCAATAACAGCCTGCATATGATGGTCAGCGTTCAAAAAATACATCCAAAATGGGCTTTTTTCGGCCGCTGAGACGGTAACGCAGGAGGTGGCCTTTCGATTATGGCACTCTTCTATGCAGCTGTCGATGTCGTGATGAGAGCGCAGGGGGGAGGTCGGTTGTAAAAGAACGATATAGTCGTACATATCTTCCAGTTCAGCTAAGGCATGAAGCACCACGTCAGTTGTTGTCGCTTCATCTGTTGCCAGCTCTTGCGGACGGGCAAAGGGTGCCTCGCAGCCCCATTTTTTTGCTGTTTCGATAATCTCCTGGTCTTCGGAGGAGAGGATGAGCCTATCAATAAAACGGGATTTCAGTCCTTCGGTGATGGTCCAGGCCAGCAAGGGTTTCCCGTTAACCTCAAGAAGATTCTTGCGGGGCAAACCCTTAGATCCACCTCTGGCAGGTATTATGGCGAGGACTTTTTTCCCGTCTATCATTGGCTCTAAATAATGTCTGATATGGCTGAAGCCTGTGGAAGCTAAGCCTCTACCGGTTTAAAGAAATCCTTGAAGTCTCCCTGGGCCCTTTCAAAATCGGACATATGGCCGATGTCCAACCAATATTCCCTCAAGGGGAAGACGGCGGCTTCCTGCTTGGTCTCAATGAGTTTCTCGTAGAGGCTCGGCATGTCAAAAAAGGTGTTCGGCGGGATATTATCAAGGGTTTTTGGTTCTAGGATATAGATGCCGGCATTGACAAAAAAGCTCTGTGTTGGCTTTTCGTCGATCTCCACCAGGCGATCGTTGTCGATCTGCAAGACACCATAGGGAATCTGCAGATCATATTTGAAGGCGCACATGGTAGCGGCGGCTCGATGTTCAGTGTGAAAGTCGAGGAGTTGCAGGAAGTTGACCTTAGTCAAGATATCGCCGTTCATGACGAAGAAAGGCATCTTCGGTCTTTCCGGCAGCAGACTCAAGGCGCCGGCTGTGCCCATGCGCTTGTCTTCGTAGATATACTTGATACTTACGCCCCATTTTGCCCCGTCACCAAAGAATTCTTCTATCATTTCAGCCTTATAGTTCACTGAGAAATAGAAGTTGTAGAAACCGAAGGCAATAAAGTTTTCCAGAATTGTTTGCAGCACTGGCCGGTTGCCGACATGGAGAAGGGGCTTGGGACATTTTTTGGTGAGAGAGCCCAGGCGGCTGCCCAGGCCGCCGGCCATGATAACAACGGGATTGTATTTGGGGGTGGGGCGAAGGAGTTCATCAAGGATCTGCAGGCCCACCACTCGGTTCTTATGATCAACCACCGGCACTTTGGATAACTTCAGGAGCCGCATTGCCACCAGCATGTCTTCCATGCTTTCGTCGGCGGTGAAGGCCGTAGGTCTGGTGTTCATCACCTTTTCAATGGGGTCTTCCAGCGATCCACCCCTGAGAATGGCGCGGCGGATATCGCCATCTGTGATCGTTCCAAGCAGGGTTTTGT
>JAHJKA010000023.1 GCA_018822545.1 Pseudomonadota bacterium | reverse complement strand
GTATCGCCTGCCAGCCCTCATGCGCGGTGTTTGAACAACGACCTGCGGCCATGGCCCCTGCTCCGAGTCTTGCTCCCCATCAGGAGGCAACCGGCCTTGTCCTTTCCATTGAGGCCATGGCCGCAGAACTTCTGGCCAATATGGATGACGCGGATCCGGATAGCGGTGATATGGCAAACGGCCTGGTTGTCACCACCTTTGTTGAAAGCAGCAAACTGCACAGGACCTCATCCTTTGGCCGATATCTTTCGGAACAGTTGATGAACGAGTTTCAGCGTCACGCCTTCACCGTGGTGGAAATCCGCAAAACAACCTCTATCCGCCTTGAGGAAAAAAGGGGTGAATTCGGCCTGGCCAGAGACGACCAGGAGGTCGCTGCAACTGTTGAAGCGGATGCCATGCTCACCGGCACCTATTTTGTCGGCAATGATGACATTATTGTCACTGCCCGCATCTTAAACAATAAAACAGCTACCCTCCTGGCCAGCTCGACTATTATCTTTCCGAAAAACAGTTTAACCAACCGCATGCTGGCGGACACCGCTTCAGCAAACAAGGCTACCCCGCCACCCTTATATTTAAAGAGGCTTGATATATAGTTAAAGACGCCCATCAAAACATGCTCCTTTTTAGAACCGGAACCCTCAACACATGGGGTCCGGTGTTGTCGTTTACAAAAGATCATAGCGCAGGCTCTTTGGTTCACACCGTGCTTTGAAAACTCGTGCCGACAACACAATTTAAGTATGCTTGGCTAGACCATGCCCTATGACGCCTATGACCACAAAAAGTTTTTAAAACAATGCAGTTCATCTGCCTTCACCACATTGGGAGGATACAATGAAAAAAAGAATCACTACGATATGTGCCGGAATCTGGTTTGTTTCTCTGACCGGACTGGGCTGCTCGCCCCTGCTGGCCCAAGAGAGTTACGGCCAAATCGCCGTGCAGATTAATGTTCCCGCTATTCAGACGGCCCAGGCCGATCCCACCATGGCCATCCTGCCTGAATCTGCGGCCGCAAAATCAGGCCCGGAGATGAAAAAAGATGCTCCCGATGAGATGGGACAGAGTGCTATTATCCCTGGCACCCCCTATCCGGAACCTCAAAATAAAGTACCGCCTCCTTCTGAACCGGACATCGCGATCAAGCCTCCCCAGGGCGGCCCGGATGCCAGACTCCATAATGGCACGCCCAGCGCCTACCTTGACCTTGAGGAACAAGATGCTCTTTATCAGCAGCGCCGTGAGCGTTACACGCCCGGGCGCTACCGGGTCTACAATTATATGCCGGAAGACTCACGGAGCAAGGGCACCGAAGCACTTTTATCCGACCTCTCCCGGGAGGTGGCAGGCAAGGTTTTTTACGGTCTCAAGGATGACGGCGAAAAAAATTATTCTGCCAGGGTCGCCATTGTTGGCGCCGTTCCCCTCTCTGATCTCAAAAGGGAAACCGAGTTTGGCAGAATGATGGCTGAATACCTTCTCACCGATCTTTCCGACCGTGGGCTGAAGGTGACTGAACTCAGGCTGGGCAAGGAAATTAATATTCTGGCCCAGACCGGAGAATTTATCCTGTCGCGCAATATCAATGAACTGGCCAACAACAATCAAGAGCTTGATTATGTAGTTGTCTCCACCTTTTCAAACACCCGGAAAACCCTGGTGCTCCAGGGTAGGCTGGTCAGTCTCAAGGACGGCATTATCAAGACGGCCTGGCGCTATACCCTGCCTCTTAACAGGGAGCTCCTCGGCCTTTTCCATTCAATTGACCACCCATATACCATCGCAGTTAAAGGAATGGCGAACTAGGAGAATACCATGCTCAAAAAACTCTGCCCACAATGGCTTTTCACCTTCCTGACTTTTGCCATGCTCCTTGCCGCTTCAAACGCACAGGCTCAACAACAATCAGGGGGAGTTCTCATGCCTTATCCACCCCCCTCTGATCGCATCACCGCCAGTAGCTACTCCAACCTTTCAGAGCTGATCACGCTGATCTGCGATGACGCCATGGAAGTGTTCTGGGAATTCTACGGTCCAACATCGGTTGCCGTGCGTCCCTTCAAAGTTATTGCCAATTATAATGTTAAAAAAACCACCATGCTCGGTATCACCCTGGCTGACCAGATGACAGCCATGATTAATACCCAGGCCGTCCCTGAATATACAGTACAGGTCAACTACCCTCAGAAACTTGAAGGAGTTATTGAGGAAATTGATGGCTTCCTCCGGATTCACATGAACGGTCGTAACGTCCGTGGCGAACGACGCAGTTACGCTGTTACCGTTGAAATGTCAGACCCTATCTATCGGGCCCTGCATTCCTCCGTTGAAAGTTATTAAGACAGAATGACCAAGGGGGCAATCCATGGCCGATAATGATGATGAATTTGATGAGTGGTTGGACGACGTTGATATTTCCGATAGTGATCTTGACCAGGGAAATATCGACGAGCTCCTCAACGCTGGGGGCACCATGGCGTCCAATACCCCTGCCCCCCGTGCTGATGCCAAAAAGGGCAGCGCCGAACTGGACCAGGACAATATTGATGCCCTCCTTGGCTTAAGTTCAACCAACTCAAGCTCAAAAGATACCTCCGACGACTCTGGTTTAGGCGACCTGGACCAAGACAATATTGACAATTTGCTCAGCGGCACAGGTTATGACGCCACTGCTGTAGATGATTTCAGCCTTGACGAACTGGATCAAGACAATATCGACGCCCTGCTCGCCGCAAGTGATGATGACGATGAACTAACAGAATTGGCCCAGGACAATATCGACGCACTCCTTGCCGGCAGCGGCCAAAGTATGACGCCTGCAGCAGCAAGCCAGGAGGAGCTGGATCAGGATGACATCGACTCCCTCTTTGCCAGCAAACCCGAAGATACCCCTCTTGAGAAAGGCGCTGATCTTGACGAACTCTTTGCCAGCAAAGATGCCCCCACCGCAGCCGGTGAAGATCAAGATGATCTTGTTCAAGGCAATATTGATGCCCTGTTCGACGACCTTAATGCCCCTTCAGCCCCTGCGCCAGAAGCTACCGCACAAAAGGAGGACAACAGCTTAGATGAACTCTTTACTGACGACGAACAAGAAGAGATCGCTGATGTGCTGACTCCCACCGATGCCGACCAAGTTGCAGCCTCAGCCTTTGACTCCGAACTTGATGAAATGGATCAGCTTTTTGCTGAGATCGAGAGTGACGTCGAAGATGACGATCCTTTTCAGGCAGAAGAGATTGATTTTGCTGAAATGCTCGGCAAAAGTGACGGGGATGACCAGGAATTCATTGAACTTGACACGGAGACCCAAGGTACAAGCACAGCAGCTGACAATTTCATGACACAGGCCGGGGCTGAAGATGACGACGATATCGAGGCTATACCACTCGAAACAAAGGGCTTGATGATCCCGGCGGCCCTGCTCAACATAAACAGATCCGTTCTTGCCGGCCTTGGCGGCGGTGTTGTCTTACTTCTTCTTGTTGGGCTCTATTTTCTCTTTTCCGGCCCTCAAGAAGACATGGAGACCCACAAAGAGGCAAGCGCCCCAATCCAGCAAACACCCCCTGCCAAGATGGTGGAAAACTTCATCCCGGTTACCGAAAATGCCCTTTATGACATGGGCAGCCAGGGTGGGGAAGTTGCCATTACCCTTACTGCCCTGGACAAGGATGACCAACCCCTCATTTATGACATCACCAGCCAACCTCTCCATGGCAGACTGTCGGGAACAGCCCCCCAGCTCACCTATCTGCCCGATAACACCTTTCCCGGACAAGACCGTTTTGAGTTCACGGTCAGTGATGGCACAGACAAGAGCACTCCTGCCGTGGTAACCATCAACGGTCCTGATCTGGCAACACTGGCGCTGGCCCAAAAAGCGGCGGCCAAGGAGGCAACTGCCGAGAAAAAAATCTTCAAGCCGCTGAAACCCAAGGTCCTGGCCAAAGACGTTACCTATTTTACGATCAGCACCGGTGCCGTCACCATTGACTGGGCCCATCTTTGGCAGGAAGCCAACACCAGTGCCTTTGTTCCCCAGGAGGTGCATGTGGAGATCGTTGATACGGCCATGAAAGGTGCCCTGGAAAAACGTGATCAAACCAGCCACGTTTTTACCCCGGATCCCTTTCTTGCCACGACAGATACCATCCACTATCGTTTTAAAAAGGGCGGATTCCGTTCTGCCACCAAGACCGTGTCCATCAATGTCGAGGTCGGCAGTCCTGCCCCTGAAATCAATATTGCCAAACTTGCCGACGGCTACCTCGTTGGCCAAAATATTATTATTGATGCAAGTGCCAGCCGAGATGAGGCCCGAGAGAGCCTGCAATTCTTCTGGGAACAGGTGAGCGGGGTGAATATTGATCTCCAGCTGCTGAACACCGAGGGTTCTAAGATCGCCTTTACCATGCCCTCCTCCTTTTATTCCGAGCCTGATCCCGGCCCCACCCTTGCCGTTACAGCGATTGATAACACCGGCAAAGAGATTCGCAAGGAGATAAAGGTCAAGATGCTGAGCCGCAGGCAGACCGCCCTCTGGCGCGGTGAGAACGGTCACGTATCACCAGACCCGCCCATGCAGGGCCGTTACTTCCCCTGGCCCTTCGACGATTAAACTCAGCATCGAAGCTGCAGGAAAGGCCGTTACTTAAACACAAAAGCACAAAGACACCGAGGGGCTTACTTAAAGAGAACCTCTGTATCTTTGTGCTTTTGTGTTTGGGAAAATGGGTAGATACAAGCCTGGAGATGCGACCAGTAAGACGCTTGCCGGCTCCCCTTCTACCACTTGGCCTTCAGGGCAGAAATGGCGCTTTTATAATTTCCTGCGCCAAACACCGCCGAACCAGCCACAAAGATATTAACACCGGCCTGGGAAATCTCCTCAATGGTGGCGGGACTGACTCCACCATCAATCTCAATGCCAACATCAAGACCCTTGTCATCAATCAATTTCTTCAGAGCCCGTGACTTATCCAGGGTCGACGGGATGAACGACTGACCGCCAAACCCGGGATTCACACTCATCAGCATAACCAGATCGAGATCCTCAAGGATATAGTCAAGCGTGCTCAGCGAGGTGGCCGGATTGAGAACCGCCCCAGCTTTTTTCCCTAAATCCTTGATCATGTGGATGGAGCGATGGAGATGGGGGCAGGTCTCAACATGGACGGTGATCCAGTCGGCCCCGGCCTTGGCAAAGGCCTCGATGTACTTGTCCGGATCACTGATCATCAGATGGACGTCCAAGGGCTTGTCGGTAATCTTGCGTACCGCATCCACCACCAGCGGCCCAATGGTGATATTGGGGACGAAATGGCCGTCCATGACATCAACATGGATGACATCGGCGCCCGCGGCAACCACATCTTTTATCTCCTGGCCCAACTGCGCAAAATCAGCAGAAAGTATGGAGGGTGCTATCATTTTCTCAAGCATTGTTGTCTCGTTTTGGTTTTTATTTAATTCACAAATATCAATTGAGAAATGAGACATTTCGTTCGAGATCAAGGATCAGCTCGATTAATAAGCGCAGCATATAACCATATGTGAGCATTATTCATTGAGCTGTGACGCAGAGATCGGGCGAAAGGGCCATTTCTCGATGATATTTACTTTGCGCCAACCGTAACCATCACATAATGCTCCGGCTGGATGTATTTCCGGGCGACCTCTAAAATCTTGGCCTTATCCACCTTGTTTATCTCCTTGATATAGAGATTGCCATGCCCCTGACCCAAACCATAGGTCTCATTTAAGGCCATTTCCATGGCCTGTTCACTATGGGTCTGCAGGCGCAACTCATAACTGGAGGTGAGCACATTTTGGGCCCGTTGCAGTTCTTTATCAGTCACCTCCTGTTCAAGAACCAGATAGAGTTCCTTCCACAAGGATTTGATGGCATCTTCACGCTTATCCGGGCTGGTGCCAATATAAATACCGAAGGAACCGGTGTCCAGACCAACCAGGGAAAAGGCGGATAGGCTATAAGCCAAGCTTTGTTTGTCGCGCAATTCGATAAAAAGCCGACCACTTTGACCACTCAGGATATTGTCCAGAACCTCCAGGGCAAACCTGTCAGGGCTTGCCAGGGTGGCGCCAAGAAAACCAATAATGATATGGACCTGCTCTTTATCTTTTTCAATGGAGAAAATCTCCGGCTTCACCGGCATCTCCGGCGGCAAGAAGCTCTCCTCGCTCAGAACTTCCCGGCCCTCCGGCTCCTGCCAGTTGCCAAAAAGATTGTCAACAAGCTCCCTGACTTCCTCGGCCTTGACAGCGCCGGCCACGGTGAGCACCATTTTGCCGGGAACGACGTGTTTTTTATAGATGCCCTTTAAATCATCCACCTTGAGGCGGGCCAACGAGCCTTCGGCGCCCAAGGTATTCAAGCCGTAGGGATGGCCCTGAAACAGCCGCTTGTTGAATTCCCGAAAGGCCAGAGAGGGCATGGAATCTTCCTGATGTTTGAGCTGGGCCAGGAGTTCCGGCCGAATTTTTTCAGCCTCTTCAGGATCAAAGCCGGGGGTAAGAATCACATCCCGGAACAAGGTCATGGCCGGGGCAAAATAGCGAGAGAGAAAATCCCCCTTCAGGCCAAAGGTATTTTTGCCGTTGAATCCAGACAGGGTGCCAGCCATATCAGCCACCTGCACGGCAAGATCACGGGACGAAAGCTTCTCCGTGGCCTTGGGAAAAAGTTCGGCGATAAAGGCAAAGGCGCCGTTGGTCATCTCTGTTTCCGAACGCAAGCCGCCAGGGAAGACAGCACGGATGGCCACGGTTTCGACATTACTGTCCTCGTGAACCACCAGGGTCAGACCATTTTTCAAGGTAAAACGATGGACATTGGTCAGATAGGCATCAGCCAGATAGGACTTAGGGACCCCTTGTCTGGCCCGTTCGTCGGCCCGGGCAATAATCTTCGTAAAGGCCTCCTGGTCAATGGCAAGCTCGGCAGTGCGGGGCACGAGAAAGCCGCCGCTGACCACCTCGGGCCGGAAATATTTATTGGCAACGGTGAGGATATCCTCCTTGGTTACCGAACGAATCTGGTCAAGATAGACGTTGTTGGTTGGATCACCTGTTAAAAATTCAAAGGAGCCCAAGGTGCGGGCCTGTCCTTCCGCCCTTTCCAGATTAAAAACAAAATCTCCTTCAAGATTTCTCTTCACCCGGGTCAATTCATCATCACTGACCGGCAGATATTTAAGGTGGAAGACCTCGGCCAGGGCCGCCTCCATGGCAGCCTCGATATTTTCGGCATTCAGCACCGCAGTAAGTTCTACCAACCCGGAAAACTTAGGAGTAAAAGAGGCACAGTTTATCTGGTAGACAAGCTGCTGCTTGTCACGCAGCTCATGATACAGACGCGAGGTTTCACCCTGACCGAGAATGGCGGCAATCACATCGAGAACCGCTGTATCGGGGTCGATAAAGGGGGTGCCCGGAAAAGCCAGGGCCAGATGGCTCTGCCCCACATCCGCCTTAAGGGAAAAAAAGGTCGGTTGCTGCTTTTGCGGTTCAATGGGCAAAGCGGGCTGAACATAGTCGCCCTTGGCCATGGCGCCCATGACATCTTTGACCGTGTTGCGCACCTCGGCATAGCGCACATCTCCCACCACCAGCACCATCATATTTTCAGGGTGATAATGCTTGGCCATGTACTGGACAATATTATCACGGGTAAAACCACTGACGCTCTTAACCGTGCCGATAATAGGCAGCCGATAGGGATGGACCTGATAAGATGTTTCCATCAGTGACTGAAAAAGCATGGTGCCAGGGCGATCATTACGCATGCCGATCTCTTCGAGAACCACCTTTTTTTCCCGCTCCAGTTCATCCTTGTCAAAGAGGGAATTCTGCACGGAATCGGCCAGCACCTCCAGGGCCTTCTGCCAATGGCGAGCCGACAAGGTGGCATGATAGACCGTGTTCTCGTACGAGGTGTAGGCATTAATCTGACCGCCCAGGCTCTCAATTTCATCAGCCAGCTGGCCCGGGCCCCGAGTCGGCGTGCCCTTGAAAATCATATGTTCGATGAGATGGGTAATGCCCGCCTCTGATTCATCTTCATAGATGGAGCCGGCCTTGACCCAGATCTGCACCGTTGCAACCTTGGTTCCCGGCATTTCCTTGACCATGACGGTGAGGCCGTTATCAAGGGTATCCTTATGAAGATGAGGGGCGAGTTCAGTGGCATACAAGGTATTTGTTGTCATAAGTGTCAGTGCTAAAAAAATATTTAAAATATAGAGTTTCATTTCAATCCCATTGCAACCTAGATGTTCATCAGAAGGGTCTGGTGCGTTGCCCTTTAAAACAAAACGACAAGATCATGCCGACTGCGGACGTTTTAAGGCAACGCGTACAAGCACAAACCCGGCAACGATCATGACGATGCTGAGCAATTGGCCTCGGCTTACCAAACCAGCCATGAGACCTATATGGCCATCCGGCTCCCTGAAAAGTTCCGCAAAACTGCGCAGGATGCCATAGTAAACCAGAAAGAAGGCCAAGATGGAACCGTGGCCCCATCCTTTTTTTCTTTTCAGGCCTGACATCCAGGCCAAAAGGACAAAAAGAAGGACTCCCTCCAAAGCTGCCTCATAGAGCTGGGATGGATGGCGGGGATAAGAACCGCCACCAGGAAAGACCATGGCCCAGGGTACTTCCGTCACGCGACCGTACAATTCAGCGTTTATAAAATTGCCGATGCGTCCCAAGCCAAGCCCCACCGGAATGGTGGCGACATAGATATCCGCCATCTTTAAAAAATGGAGATGATGACGCCGGCAAAACCACACCCCGCCGACAAGAACTCCTAAAAGGGCGCCATGAAACGACATCCCGCCTGCCAGGGTGTTCACTATCTGCAGGGGATGATGGAGATAATAGGAGAAATTATAAAAAAATACATACCCCAAGCGCCCCCCGAGAACAAGACTGATGAGAAGCGCCATATTCAGATTCTCAAACAGCGGTGCCAGTTCTTCGATGTTATAGAGGCGAATCTGGCGACGAACCAGAAAAAAAGTAGCCCCAAAGCCCAGGACATACATCAGTCCATACCAGTGGAGGGCCAAGGGCCCAATGTGCAGAAGCACAGGATCTATTTGCGGGTATTCCAACATTTTTTTATTTTTTTTAAAACCCTCAGGCAGTGCCGCCGCCTGCCTGATTCAGTTAGGTGTTTGCCGTTAAAAAGAGATGAAAAGTCAGGTATTTAAAAGTCCCCTGCCAAAACATCCTTTTAATTCCAAAGATTACAGCTGTATCACCTTGTACCAGAAAAAAAGAGTCTTTTAAATCATTATCACCCCTTGCTTTTCCGTTTAGAAGTCCTAAACAAAGACCTAAGCAAGAATAAACTCTTCACCCATTTTTTTCGTAACATTTCTCCTGTAGGCTCTTTTTAACGAGGTACAACATGTAGCCCCGCAAAGAGCGCTAGCCCTTGATATGATTGGTACTACAGCGAGGAGTCAGGTTATGAAAAAAAGCACCCCCACCAAAACAGACCGTCAGCTTGCCGCCGTTCACCAAGGCGCTCTTCTCGTCTCAAACCTGAAAGATGATGAAAGCCTTGCCCTTCGCCTTGCCGAGGGTGAATCATGGACCGCTCAATCCATGCATTTGGCCCTGTTGATGAGTGGCGAAACCTATATCAACAAATTACTACCCAAAAACCACGACGAAGATGGCTCCCATGGTCGGCGTATCCGTCAGGTCACCATCCGCCGCAACACGTTCACTCCTGAATTTGAACCAAGCCGTCATGAGATGCGCATTTTTGATTCACTCGACGGCCTAGTCACCGAGATGTAGCAGAGGTAAAATCCGTTTTCATCCCAACGTAGCGCTCAGACAGCACCTCCTGGACGCAACGTATCTTCACCTCTCTTCATGCCGGGGGAAATTCAGCCTTCCCCCGGCTCTTTTTTTTGATTCTTCGTCGATAAGCGTGAACAACTTTGGTTTGCCACGGAATCCACGGAAAAATTAGCATAAAGTGGGGGTTATTACCCTTCAAAGCTCAATCTAACCATTTTGCTAAACACAAAGGCACAAAGACACGGAGGAATTGTATGAAGAAACCCTCTGTATCTTTGTGCCTTGTATGTTGTGATTTATTGTTTTTAATTGTCCCCTTAATCTAACCGGTTGGGGGTCAGAGGGAACAGTAGACCGATAGTGCCTTGGTTTAAGCCGACACAAAGCTGGGTCGCTGTTTCCTGTTTTGCTCAAATCCGAGCAGTTGCCTGGGCACGAGCCCGTATTCGCAAGATTGGATCGAGTGACACTATGAATAACACACCTTGTTTCGTTGGTATTGATGTTTCTAAAAAATCCCTGGATGTCCATGTCTTACCCTCTGAGGAAGTTTGGACTTTTGCTAACACAACAGCGGGCGCCAAAAAACTTTGCAGCCGCCTGCTCGCCCTTGAGTCAGAAGTGCTGGTGGTACTTGAAGCCACCAACGTATTTTGGCAGGTTACCGCCACGACTCTGGCTTCCGCTGAATTATCGGTAGCAGTGGTCAATCCCCGGCAAGTACGTGATTTTGCCCGCGCCTTGGGTGTACTTGCAAAAACAGACCGCCTGGACGCCAAAGTACTGGCCCTGTTTGCGGAACGCATCCGTCCGCCGGTGCGTCCGCTTCCAAGTGCCGACTGCCAAGTAGCGGCTGAATTTCTGACTAGGCGCGCCCAAATAATGGGCATGCGTGTAGCCGAGATGAATCGCTTAAGCACGGCTCGTGCTAAACGGGTTCAGAAGGATATAAAGGCCACCATTGATTTTCTGGACAAACGCATAGTCTCCATGGACGACGAGATTGACAAGTGGTTACAGACCACCAAACTTGATCAACGTCACGTTAATTTGCTCGCTTCGTTTAAAGGTGTCGGCCAGCATACCGCTCGCGCCCTCATAATCTCCTTGCCAGAATTAGGAACGCTGACTTCCAAGCAATTAGGCGCTCTGGTGGGGCTTGCGCCTATGGCGCACGACTCAGGCAAACACCAGGGCAAGCGACATATCAGAGGCGGGCGATCGCTAGTACGTGCCAGTCTTTATATGCCAACTTTAACCGCAATTCGATGCAACCCAGTAATCGCTGAATTTTATCAGCGCTTGATCAAATCTGGAAAACATCATTATGTTGCTATTACCGCCTGCATGCGTAAAATTCTTGTTATCCTGAATGCTATGGTTAAATCAAACCAACCATGGGATTCCCTAGGAAAAGCTTGACTTCAAACGCAGTTGCTTTGTGTTTGAAAAACAGCTTTCCCAGAACTTCGACGATGAACTAAAAGAAAGGGGTCCTTCGTCGGAAGAGCCCCTTTCTTGGTTTTGCCGGTGCGCCTGTTACCCGACCTGGACCGCTATCTGGCGAGGTTTAATGGCCTCTGATTTCGGGAGATG
>JAHJKA010000022.1 GCA_018822545.1 Pseudomonadota bacterium | reverse complement strand
TCCACAGCCAGGGCCTTGCCGGCCGGCACCTTGGTTTCTTCAGCCATCTGCATGAGCAAGGAATCAAGCAGGCGCATCTCTTCTTTCAGCAGACCCACGGCCGAGGCCGGGTCATTGGAGCGAAAGGAGTTGGAGCAGACCAGCTCACCGAGATCAGGCGATTCGTGGGCCGGGCTATATACCTCAGGCTTCATGTCATACAGAGTGACATGGCCGCCAAGATTTGCCGCCTGCCAGGCGGCCTCACAGCCAGCCAGGCCGCCGCCAATGATGGTGATGGAAGAAGTGGTCATGGGTACACTGCCTTAAAATGACAAAGGCACAAAAAACACGAAGAAAAAACTCTGTGCCATTGTGCCTTTGTGGTGAGAAAAAAATGTGAGGAAAGTAGGGGGCAGTCTTCAGCCTTTTTAGATTCCCAGCTCTTTCTTGACACCGGCAACCACAACGTCACTGGAGGTGCCGGTGATGGTCTTCAGCAGGCCTTCTTTCTCGTAGAAGCCGGCCAGGGGCGCGGTTTTCTGGTTGTAGGTGTCAAGGCGATGGGCAATGGCCTCTTCAGTCTCGTCAGCCCGCTGGACAATGGCGCTGCCGCATTTGTCACAGATCCCCTCTTTCTTGGAGGGCATGCTCTTGATGTTGTAAATGGCCTGGCAGGCAGAGTTCTCGCAGGTGCGGCGGGTGCAGAGACGGTCAAAGATAACGTCACGGGGCACATCGATGTTGACCACCATGTCGAGCTTTATTCCCAGTTTGGTAAGGAGTGCTTTTAAGGCCTCGGCCTGGGGGATGGTGCGTGGGAAGCCGTCAAGGAGGAAACCTTTTTTGCAGTCATCTTCCAGCAGGCGCTGTCCCATGATGCCCATGATCAGGCTGTCAGGAACCAGGTCACCTCGGTCCATATAGCCTTTGGCCTCTTTGCCAAGCTCAGAGCCGGCCTGAACAGCACCGCGCAGGATGTCGCCGGTGGAGATTTGAACGGAACCATCGAGCTTGGTGAGCATTTTGGCCACAGTGCCTTTGCCTGCGCCGGGTGCGCCTAAAAGAATAATTTTCATGGGGATATCCTCCAAATTATAATGAGATTGCCTGAAGTTACTTGTTTTTTCTGGGCTGACCAGGGAAGGCGAGGAATATAACAGAAAAAAAGGAAAGTAGCAAAGAAAGAGTCGTAAGGGCTGCGCGAGAACGCGTGCTTACGAAAAGTACAAAAAAAGGCCGATGCTTGGGAGGAGCATCGGCCTTTTCCACCTTCCGAGGAGGAAGGTGAGGAGAGAAAAAAATGAAGAAAGGAGTGAATGCATTTTATGCAGTCTTAAATTATGAGACGCACCTATACGAAAAGGGTTCCAATTATTTTATGGGCACCAGTAATTTTTTTCAACCAGGCCCAATTTTAAATTGCCACCGAAGCTGACCTGAGGGACCGGAAGGGAAAGAGCGGTTGGTCCTCATGAAAAAGATGCCGTTGCACACCGAGTGCTGAAAAAGCACAAAAAAAGCCGACGCTTGGAGGGGGCGTCGGCTTTTTTTCACCATTCTTGGAGGAAGGTGAGGAGAGAAAAAAATGAAGAAAGGAGTGAATGCGTTTTTATGCAGTCTTAAACACTTTGACTCACCACCCAGAGAAGAGTTCCATTTTTTTTAAAGGGGCGCTCTTCTTTGCCCCGCGAAACTGGTTGCCCTCTTTAGAAATTAAAGACCTTGGCCTCGGATACTAAATTAATGAAGTGGGGATCGCCATCCCGGACCATATTGCTGTGGAACAAGGCCTCAGCCAAGTTGCGGTTTTTGGCGCAGGGCGTCCAGACCCCGGCGGCAACCTCATTTTTTCAAGATGGGGAAGATGCTCAGCCGGACAGACCCCGGCGGTGCTCTTCAGGCTGCCTTCTCGCTTTTCCTCATCTCTCTTCTTGTCCTGGATGGCGATAAACTGAATCGAGAGTATTTGCCGCAGGGATGTCATGTTTTGCGAGAAGCTATATGTGGCCGCCTTTGTATCGGGATTTACTATTTGATTTATTGAGTAAATTCGATAATCTGCCGGACTGTCTTTACTTAACTTTACGAAAGGAAATGCCATGCTGCTCGACGTCATAAAATTAAACTGAGAAAGCCGTAACGCTATCCGGCCCGGTTCGGGTCGGCACCATTATCGGCGTTTTTTGTCCTTCACTTGATCCTTTCCGGCCCTTCGGGCCGCCGCATTCTGCGGGAGGGAGAATCACAGGGCGAAAATTCGCTGGTTTAACCTGTAGATTTCCCAAGGAGGATATCCCATGCTTGAAGTAACCCCTGCCGCCTTGAGCAATATCAAGGATTATCTGCGCCAGCAAAAAATCGACTCCCCCATCCGCATCACCATGATCTCCGGTGGTTGTGGCGGGCCCTCCCTGGGCCTTGCCATCGATGAGGCCCTGGAGAATGACGACAATTTTGACCATGACGGCGTCACCTTTGTGGTGGACAAGTCTCTCTTTGTTACCTGCGGCACGGTAAAGGTAGATTTTATCGAAAAGAGCGCCGGCGGCTGTGGCTGTGGTGGGAGTGGCGGCTTCAGTATTACCAGTGAAAAGCCCTTGAGTAGCGGCGGCTGCAGTTGCTCCTGCTCCTCAGGTTCCTGTGGTTGATGCCATCAAAACAAATACGAGAAAGGAAAAAATATCATGAAGAAATTAAGCCTTATTGCTCTGTCATTGCTGTGTCTGTTCAACGTGGCAGCCATGTTCGAGTCTTTTAACTACCTTGGTGCCGACCAGTTCAAAGAGTGGCTGGATAGCGGCAAACCGGTGATTATCGTCGATATCCAGGTGCAGGATGAGTTTGTCGCCCACCATTTCCCAGGCGCCATCGAGACCAATGCCTTCCCGGTGGAGACGGAGGCCCAGCGCCACATGATTGATCCGGCTGTGGCCGCCTATCAGCAAAGTGGCCATGATGTGGTGGTGGTCTGTCCCCGCGGCGGCGGTGGTGCCAAGAGGTGTTACTCCTACCTGAAAAGCCAGGGCGTGCCCGAAGAAAAACTCACCATCCTCACCGGCGGCGTTGCCAAGTGGCCCTACCGTGACATGCTGGTGGCAAAGTAAATAATCATTGATGACGACGGCTTCAGCGCCTCGCGCACCAAGGAGAACAACGATGAGCAGTTTTGAAATAAAGCCCTACCCTGAGGTATGGCAGGCCCTGGATATGGATGTGCCGCGCTTTGACAAGATGCGCCTGATGATGGGCGACATGTATGCCAAGGCCTTTCTCGGTCAACCAAACCGGCCGGCAGCTATGACCTATTTTGACAATATGATCGCCGAGATCCACGGCGGCCGGGTCAAGGAGCTGCTGGCCGCCAAGGCCGAGGGGCGGCCGGTGATCGGCACCTTCTGCGTCTATATCCCGGAGGAGATTGTCCTTGCCGCTGGCGGCATCTGTGTCGGCCTGTGCGGCGGCTCTCAGGGCTCGGTGCCGGATGCCGAAAAGATCCTGCCCCGCAATATCTGCCCCATGGTGAAATCCGCCTTTGGCTTCAAGGCCGCCAGGATCTGTCCTTATTTCCAGGCCGTGGATTTCGTCTATGGCGAAACCACCTGCGATGCCAAGAAGAAGACGTGGGAGATCCTGGATACGATGGTGCCCACCTATGTCATGGAGATTCCCCAGTGCAAGAATCCCCGCGACATCGCCCTCTGGAATGAAGAGGTCAAGGATTTCAAGGCCAAGGTGGAATCGGTGGCCGGCAAGACCATCAGCGAAGAGGATCTGGCAGGGGCCATCAAGGTGATGAATAACAAGCGCCGCGCCTTGCAGCGCTTGAACTCCCTGCGCCATCATAACCCCACCCCCATCTCCGGTAAGGATGGCCTGCTCATCGAGCAGATCGCCTTTTATGATGAGCCGGTGCGTTTTACCGACCAGGTTAATAGCCTCTGCGATGAGCTTGACGAGCGCATCAGGCAGGAGGTGGCTGTACCCGGTAAAGGCGCCACCCGCGTCATGGTGGCCGGCACCCCCATGGCCCTGCCCAACTGGAAGATCCACAACCTGGTGGAAGGGGCAGGGGCGGTCATCGTCAATGAGGAGTCGTGTATCGGCACCCGCTATTTCAAGGACCTTGTTGATGAGACGGTGACGGGCATGGACACTATGCTGGCGGCGCTTACCGATCGCTATAAGGAGATCGATTGTTCCTGCTTTACCCCCAATAATGAGCGCATCAGCCAGGTGGTCAAGGAGTTCCGTGATTCCAAGGCCCAGGGCATCATCAATTACTCCCTGCAGTTTTGTCATACCTATAATATTGAGGAAATCCGCATTCGCCAGGCATGTGAACAGGAGGGTATCCCCTATATGTTTATCGAGTCTGATTATTCACCGGAGGACATCGGCCAGCTGCAGACCAGGGTCGAGGCCTTTTTGGAGCAGATAGGCGAGTAAGCCCTGCGCCAGGCTCAGGGTCCGCACCTCAGTCTGTTGAACCAGGGGCACTGAGTTTGGCGAAGCAGTTCCCTGAGCCTGTCGAAGGGGGTTGGATTGAGGAGAGAGCACAATGTATATCGGGATTGATCTCGGCTCCCGCACCGTCAAGATGGCGGTGTGGGACGGCGAGCGCATGGTGGATTACCAGATTGCTGAATCCGGCTTTGAGCCGCACCGGCAGGCGGAAAAGATGCTCAGCGCCTTTACCCCCACGGCGGTGGTGGCCACCGGTTACGGGCGCCATCTGGCTGCCGAATATTTTGCCGACGGCGTGATCACCGAGATCAAGGCCCACGCCGCCGGTATCTATCATCATTTCCCCGGCTGCACCACCCTTGTCGATGTCGGCGGCCAGGACTCCAAGGTTATCGCTGTGAATGGGGCCGGCAAGGTCAGCAATTTTCAGATGAACGATAAATGCGCGGCCGGCACCGGCCGTTTCCTGGAGATCATGGCCGGCTCCCTGGCCTTCACCCTGGCCGAGTTCGGGGCAGCGGCCCTGGCCTCGGAGCAGGAGGTGCAGATCAACTCCATGTGCACGGTTTTTGCCGAATCAGAGGTGATCTCCATGAAGAACCGTGGTATTCCCAGGGCCCACATCGCCCGGGCCGTGCACAGCTCGGTGGCCGACCGCCTGGCCGCCATGCTGGCCCGCCTGGGTTATGGCGAGATGGTGGCCTTTTCGGGCGGCGTGGCCCGCAACCCCTGCATGGTGGCGCTGCTTCAGCAGAGACTGCCCGAGGTCCTGGTGGTGGTGCCCAAGCATCCTGATCTCACCGGCGCCCTGGGCGCCGCCCTCCATGCGGCCAAGGTGTGCTGATGGCAGAGACAGGCCTGGAAATCCATCAGACCCGCCGTTTCAGCAAGGCCCTGCAGGCCATGCAGCGGGCCGACAAGAGCGCTCGCGATGCCGCGGCCCGGGCCGCGAAGATTATCGCCGATCTGCAGCGTGATCCCCTCCATGACGAGGCAGAATGCAAGCGTACCCGATATGGTGAGCTCCGTCTCCAGCAGTGCCGCAAGTATGATCTGGCCTGCGGCTACCGCCTTATTGGCCTCAAGCGTCAGGGGCGGCTCATCTTTGTCTATATTGGCAGCCATGACGACTGCCAGCGCTGGATCGAAAACAATCGGGAAAATGTGGAGGAGATCGAGTCAGAACCGGTGCCGAGGGGGGAGAATAACGCAGTCCAGTTGTTTTCGGGGGCCCCGGCCGCGGAGTCGGAAAGAGACGAGTATGAAGAGCAGCTCATGGCCCGTCTTGACGAACATGTTCTCCGTGACATTTTCTCCGGCCTTTGCTAGAAATGACAGGGAAATCAGTGCGGTTGCACTCTGGAGTGGGAAACGCCCATGTTGGCGGTAAATTTCTCCTGCAGTTTGCCTACCTGCTCGCCACTGCCAACGGCAGGGTACCGGAAATAAGGAACAGAAGCCGTGATAAAAGCAACCACCCCCAACCGTTCCGCCAGATTGCTGAAGCTGGCCACCTATGCCTCCACGGCCACGGCAGTGGTGCTCATCACTGTCAAGGGGGTGGCCTGGTCCATGACCGGCTCCCTGAGTGTTATGGCCTCTTTGGTGGATTCGCTGATGGATGCGGCCGCCTCGCTGATCAATCTCCTGGCTGTGCGCTATTCGCTGAAATCAGCCGACGAAGACCATCAGTTTGGCCACGGCAAGGCTGAGTCTTTGGCTGGTCTTGGTCAGGCCTGTTTTATTGCCGGGTCAGCCATCTTTTTGATTATCCACGCTTTTGAGCGGTTGAGTCACCCGCAACCATTACAGCAGGTCAATCTCGGCCTCTGGGTCATGGTCTTTGCCATTGCCGCCACCTTGGTGCTTCTGGCGTTTCAGGGCTATGTTATCCGGCAGACCAACTCGTCGGCCATCCGTGCCGATGCCCTTCATTACAAGACCGATCTGCTTACCAACTCGGCCACCATTGCCGCCCTTTTTTTTGCCGCTGCGGGCTGGCCGCTGCTCGACCCTTTGAGCGCCCTGGCCATTTCAATCTATATTCTCTACAGCGCCGGCCATATCGGTCACGAGGCCATGCAGGTCCTCATGGACCGGGAGCTGCCTAAAGAAACGCGGCAGTGCATCTGTGATATCATTCTTGCCCATGATACAGTGCTTGGTCTCCATGATCTGCGCACCCGCCAGTCCGGCCAGATCATGCTCATCCAGTTTCATCTTGACCTTGATCAGGCGCTTCCCCTTTCTTCGGCGCACCAGGTGGCCAAAGAGGTGGAGCACGCCATCATGGTCGGCTTTCCCCAGGCCGATGTCATTATCCACCAGGACCCCCGCGATCCGGCGGGCTACCTCCGCAATAACCAGTGCATGTAAGAGCTGGCAGCTTTTTTGCGCGAGCCGTACGAACGACTGTTCTTGCCAAAAGACTTTTCCCCATCGCCACCGATACACAAGTCTCTCAGGAGCGGTGCGGGCCATGCCGGAGGCAGTCTTTTGAGCCCTTAACTTTTCTTCTTGGTGCCAAAATACTCAGGGTAGAGTTTATGGGCGCAGTCCGGGCAGATGCTGTGGCTGAACTCCGCCTCTGAGTGATTGCGAATATATGATTCTATCTGATTCCAGTAGCCGTTATCGTCCCTGATTTTTTTGCAGGAGGCGCAGATCGGCAGAAAGCCACTGAGCATTTTGACCTGAGATAAGGCTTTCTCCAGCTCGGCATTCTTTTCCTCTAATTCCGAAGTGCGCATTTCGATCAGCTTTTCAAGGTGGTTCTTGTGGGTCTCCAGTTCCAAATGCACCATGTACGAGCGATAGAAGTACAGGCTGAAGGCAAACACCGTGATAAAGGTGGCGGTGTTGATTGACCCTGAAAAAGGGGCAAGCGCTTTCCAGAGGTTATTCATTTCATAAAACAGCAAAACCTGTTTGACAAGATGACCGAAGGAACGGGAAACGGCAAAGAAGGCAAAAGAGAGGGTCAGTAAAAAGATGTAGTGGCGGAAGGTATCATCCCGTTTCTTTGTGGCCCAATGCCATGCGTATCTGGGGCAGAGGAGGGCAAGGACAAGGGTTGCGGAAGATCCTACAATATCGATCCATATGACAGGAAGCCAGGATAAGGTCATGGGGCCTGGTCCCATCTTTTTAGAGCCATAAGCAAGAAGAAAAAGGCTGGTACCAGGACGATGTGGTCTAGTCTGGTCACATAGAAGATAAAGTCAAAGGCGGTTGTGGCCTGAAAGCCGGTGGTATGACTGTTGCTTTGGATGAATTTATCCGTGGGCACAACTTCATGCAACCAGTGGCCGCTGAAGGTCAGAACGTTCCACAGGATAACCAACCAGAGGAATACCTTGAATTCACACCAGCCAGGGCCTTTTAATTGCCGGCGGTATTGGCGCGCTAACAAGATGAGCATACCGATAAAAAAAAGGATGTGGCCGAGTTGATGGGAGACCAGGCCCTCAGAACCGCCATGAGTCTGGACTGCCCATGCTGGAGTTGCCCACAGGAAAAGACAGAGGAAAAGAGAAACTGAGACCGTGGAGAAACGACTGCCATTAGTGTATTTCTCAGTGTACATGGATGTCCTTGTCTGACAGGTTGACCATCCTCACCACGAAAGTATCAAGGTCTATGCTACAGAAAAAGAGCGCACCAGGCAAGGCGAAAGAGCCTGGTGACCTTCTGTTCCCCGAGGTTTTTCCTCAGCTTTGCTACATGCTTGTTAGGGCTTCCTCACCATATATTGGGGATTTACCCGGCCAAATAACGGTGAAATACCCAAGTCTGGCGTCGGAGGAATCCATTGCTTACAACAAAGAGAGGTGATATCCCCCTGGATTTCTTAGCAGAACAGTCAGAAAAGGCCTTCCGTTTACTGGTGGCCATGATTTTGCTTGCAACAAGGCTGAGGCGTGTCACTTTTAGAGAACCCTATCAAGAAAGTTGGGAGGTCGCGAATGGATATTGAAAGCATCACTCCGGATCAAATCCTGGACACAAAAGGATTGAGCTGCCCCATGCCGCTGCTCAAAACCAAAAAAGCAATGAGCTCTCTCAACTCAGGGCAAATTTTAGAAGTATGGGGGACTGACCCTGGCTCCAAAAACGATCTGCCAAACTGGTGCGACCGTTCCGGGCATGTATTTCTCGGCGATAAAGAGGGCAATGGTTTTTTCAGGTTCTTTATCCGGAAAGGCTAGACTCGAAACAGGCACCGCAGGCACTTGCCATAAAAAAACCGCCAGGCCCTTGAGGGGGCGGCGGTTTTTTTATGGCACTCGGTAAGGCACCCCAACCCGACCGGGCCATCAGTCTGACCTTGAGGTACCCGTGTTGATCTTAGATTACCATCACCAGTAAGTTGAGCAGGCCGATGATAAAGCCAAGCAAGGTGCCGAAGAGGTTAATGTACTTGAACTGCTCTTCCATGATGGACATGAGCAGACCTCAAGGAGCATGAGGGCGAGGCCGTCCACCTTGCGGGTCACCAGTTCTGATTCGTTTTTGAGACGGAGTTTGTCCGGGAGAGACATCACGAGCAATCTGTTTCTGTGTTCGCACCACTGTCTGACCTGAAGGTTTAATATATTTTTAAGGGTAGGGGGTCTCGGTGAAGTCCTCACTTTGTTTAAAATTCTAAATTGGCGGCTGTTCATACTTTATTGCGTATAAAATAAACCGAAGAGTTTTGGTGGGGATTTTATTTATACATAATTGACATGCGTGATCAATTATGGGTAGGCTGTGCATAAGGGTTAGGTGTGTGTGGCGGAAAGTTGAAATTTACATCATGACAGTTCGTTTCTGACAAAAAAAATAAAGCCAAACCTATCGTGAGATAGGGACGGAAAGCCACGGGTTTCAAAAAGAAATAGCCGGGTTGCCATTATTATTGTGGTAGCACGGCTATTTCTTATTGGACGCAATGCCGAGTGAAAACCGGAGATGTTTATGAAGAGTGGCGATTTGTCTCAACAGTTGTATGAGCATATGTTTGCGCAATGTTTGGCAATGGCCAAATATGCTTTTTCATCCGGCCTGCAGGTTGATGGAGTACTTGTCCAGTTTCTTGAAAAAATGAGTTGCTGCCAAATGGGATCTTCAGACTTAGGTGAATATTCGGCGCCGCCTCAAAGGCAAAAGAAAACAGATCATCACGAAACGCTTCATCCGCCTTACGAAACTGACATCGCAAAATTAGCCACTGTCCACTGGCGCCTTTCGCAGATTATTAAACCTGCCAAACCCAGTTCTGTCATGTTGTTAGAGGAAGCGGCCACAAATCGTAGTTTCTTACACATTCTCGGGCCGTTACCCTTTGTCCGGCAAATGATGATGACCGCTCTTCTGTCAACGCTTGCTTTTATCCTCATAAGTCTCTCTTCTATGGTAGATGCCAGTCCCGAAGCAGGGAATGTCCTGACGTCCAGTGGACTGCAGTTACTGTACAATGAACTTTTCTTTCTATCTGCCGCAGGAATTGGCGCCTCTTTTGCCGCCCTCTTCAAGGTGAATCGTTATATTGTTGAAGGCACGTATGACCCAAAGTATGAGCCCTCCTATTGGACGCGGTTTGTTTTGGGGCTTATTGCCGGACTCATCCTTGCAGAACTGATCCCCCTTGATACCGGTGGCTCCTTAGAAGTCCTGAGCAGGCCCATCCTTGCCCTGTTGGGCGGGTTTTCTTCGTCAGCTGTTTACCGGATTCTCAATAGTTTGGTGAGTGCGGTAGAAAGCCTGGTCCGGGGTGGCACGGAAGATTTGATCAAATCTAGTTTACGTGAGGCTGAAGTTCGTTTTGCCGAGCAAAAGATTGAAAAAAGGGCAGCCATTGCTACCCAATTGCTGCGCCTGCAGCAATTCATCAATTCGTCAGAAGTACCAGATGAAGTGAGGAAAAATATTGACAGGATAGTGCAGAATCTTCTGCCTTTTGAAGAGAACCCTAACTTGACGGTGGATATGAAGGATTAAAAAGTCCATGAAAGGAGGTGGGGATGGAATACCTACTTGTAGTATTTGCCGATAAAAGACGTGTCATTATCGATGAGGTGGATACCGGTCAGCATACGGACGAAGTCATTGAACTGGAAGCTGGACATCATGACATAACACTTTCCGGCCCGAAGGATTTTATGCCGGAAATAAAGTCCGTTGTCCTGCAAAACAGTACAGTGCTTAATCCTCTGGAGGTAGGTTTTGCGAAAAAATAAATCTTTCACACGGATCCTGTCAGGGCTGTTGTTTTTCATGCTGACAGCATGCGCCCATTATGCTGAAAATGTCCCGCTCCACACATACCAGCCTGATAGCGGTTACATGTATCCTGCTCCGCTCGAAACACAGGAGCAGGATAAACTTTTTATCGCCCTGGCATTTTCAGGGGGTGGTACCAGGGCGGCGGCGCTTTCCTATGGTGTTTTGAAGGAGCTTAACGCAACACCTTTGCCTGGAAACCCTGGTTTTACACTCCTTGATGAAGTTGACCTTATCTCATCAGTGTCAGGCGGTTCTTTCACCGCTGCCTATTATGGACTGTTTCATAAAGAAATTTTTAAGGATTTTGAGTCCCGATTCTTACATCGAGATATTCAGGGTGAGCTCATGCGCAAGCTCTACAACCCTGTGAACTGGTTCAAGCTTGCCTCACCCTATTACAGTCGCATTGACCTGGCCCAAGAGCTTTATGATAAAACCGTATTTAACAGCGCAGTTTTCGAAAATCTTGTCCAGGAAGGGCGTCATCCTTTTATTGCCCTAAATGCCACGAACATGACAACCGGAGCCCAATTCACCTTTACTCAGCCCCAGTTTGACATTGTCGGCTCTGACCTGGGGCAATTTACAGTGGGCAGGGCGGTGGCAGCTTCATCGGCATTCCCGTTTCTTCTCTCGCCGGTGTCGCTTCTTAACCACCCCTCTCCCGATCAATATGCATTGCCGCTGGATGTAGTAAACGGCCTGAAAGATTTCGGCATCAACAACCGGCGTTATTTTTGGGCATTAAATCGGGCTGAATATCAAAACAACAAGGCGGGGCACCCCTATATCCACCTGATGGATGGTGGCCTGTCAGATAATCTCGGTCTGCGCTACATTATTGATGAATATGAATGTGCCTCTGGGCTGCTTTTCCAGCGCAAAGCCGCCATGCAGCACCTGGTGGTCATCGTAGTTAACGCCAAGACTCAACCGCTGGAATCCCTTGATCGGCATGAGAAGCCGCCGGGCCTCATGGATGTCGCCTATAAAACGGCCACCGTCAGCATGGATAATTACAGTTTTGAGACGGTGCAGGCAGCAAAAGAACTTCTGTCAAACAGCATCAAGGCAGGCCAAAACGTAGCTGCCTGCCAGAAAATTTTGGATACGCATGGCAGCGACGGCTACAGGATTCCGGAAACCGGCCATAACTTCGATGTCCATTTCATAGAGTTGAATTTTTTACAGGTCAAAGATGCAGCGCTCAGGAAGAAATTACTTGCCTTGCCAACAAACTTTTCCCTCAAGCCTAAAGAGGTTCAACTCCTTATTGATACAGGCAAAAGTCTTCTTGGCGAATCACATGAATTTGAAGATTTGTTGCAAACGCTCTCGCAAAACCATGAAGGGAAATGATCAAAAACGATAACCGGAAAAGCAAGGCAGGAGTCAATCGGGGAAATCATAGAGAGAAGCAGCGTATTGATCATGAGGGACTTTGAACACAAAGTTTATCATTGCCAGGCTGGAAAATTCACCATAGGTGTGGGCCGCAACCTTCATTGGTAACCCGGGGAGCGGAGTTGACCTGACCACTGCTGAAACTGGAAGAAGCTGAGGATGAACTGACATTCGTCACGCCCAAGGGTTTTGCGCCGGATTGATTTTTTAAAAACTGATCCTCGTTGATACAGTGGTCCCCTTGAAGTTTGGAGCATAACGATTTGCGCCCTGTTGGGGAGATTAAATTACTAAAGGAGGTATCTGCAATGAACAAAAAGATATTTTTCGTGATGGTATCTTTGCTAAGTGGGCCAATATTTATGTGCGGCTGTGCTAAAAATAAAGTCGCATCTCCCTTTGTTGATAACACTCATACGATCCAAGTCGTTGATGTGAGATCCATCATCGAAGCCTTGCCCACAGGTGATCGTTGGCTCCGCCATCTTAACGATGACTTGTTAAAGTTCTGGGATATGAAAACAGCTACCGGTGAGCCACTCGGGAATTTCCCGACGTATCGCTGCAATGACGGCACGTTATACGACGGGAATAATAGATGCCCGGAACTGGAACATGCTGATCCTGGCATTGTGAAACTTGACCGTGATTATACACGTGCAAAAAGCCGGCAAGTATTTGCATACGGAATCAGCTACCACCTAACGGGAGAAGAAAAATATTTAGTATATGCCAAAGCGGGAGGCGATTGGCTATTGGACAATGCAATTGATGCTTATGGTGCCGCAAGTTGGTTTAAAGACGGGCAACCACAACCGCTAAAATTGCAACGTACCAGCCAGGATATGGCGTATGCGGTTTCCGGGTTAGGTTTTTTATACTATCTCACCCATGACGACAAATACCTTAGCGCTGTAATAGTGTTGAAAAATTATATTTTCAGCACCTATTTTGATCCAGATTGGGGTTTGTTGCGCTGGGTTAAGGAGGCCAATGCTGACGGAGATAAAATTGATCAGAAAGAATTGGTGTCGCAACTTGACCAGGTGTACGGCTACATGTTGTGGACCACAATGGCCTTGCCCGAAGGCAAGCTGAAACAAGAATGGCTCGCTGATCTTCAATATCTCGCAGTTGCCATGCGCAATCAGTTCTTCAGTGATACCTACGGATTGTACTGGGGGGCAATCACCGATATGAAACACCGAAACATTGCAGATTTCGCCAATAAAGAAAACCCCCATACGGACTTTGGACACAGTATAAAAACTTTGTGGCTCACCTACCGCATCGGCCTTTTAACCGAAGACAGTTCTTTAGTGAATTTCGCTCTGCCCCGCATGCAAAATATTATCGAACGGGCCTACATCGAAGAAACCGGCTCCTGGGCCCGTGGCTTCAAGCCCGGCGCCCCAAACAGTAAGAGCTGGGTACGGGACAACAACAAAGAGTGGTGGAGCCTAGCCGAATTGGATCAAGCATCGGCTACCTTGGCATTGGTCGATCCAACATTCGCGCGTGTATTGCCGCAAACCTACGATTACTGGTTTGAATATATGGTAGATCACGAACACGGCGGGGTTTGGCACATGGTAAACGCTGACGACAACAAACCTGATTTGTCGATACCGAAACAACATTCTTGGAAAAACGCCTTTCACGTATTTGAACATGCCTTAGTTGGATATCTTACCAGCCAACAGTTGCACGACAAACAAATGACACTTTACTACGCGTTTAAACAAGATGTCGTTGACTCTGAGATTCACCCGTATCTTTTTTTTGGTGAAATTGTGGCCAAGAAACATGGGGAAGCTTTTTACAGCAAGGCGCTTGCCGGCTATATCCCCACCACGGTGACATTCGTATCCCTACGTTAGGAGGCCGCAAGAACGAAAAGGTTGATTTGAATTGCTGGTTCACGTGTCGGCGGGCTGTTTATTTGTTACTCCTCCGTAAGTAACCCCCTGGGCTATCGCCGATACCACTTACACTGATCAACGCTTTCAAGACATAGTGGCTTGAAAGCCGAAGAGGAGACAAACCATGGCGCAATTATTAAGAGGCAAGAAAGTCGCATTGCTACTTGAAACAGAATACATCTACGACGAAGTTGTCTATTACAAAGAACAGGTCGCAGCCCAAGGCGGTGAACTTCACATGCTCACCTATTTGTGGGGCCAAAAAAGTAAAACATTCATTAACGATTGCGATAGCCCGGACCGGCCAGTCACGAGTCTCCATGCGCTTACGGTGGACCGATGCGTAACCCAAGTCGACGTAAACGATTACGACATTGTTTTATGTGCAGCAAACTATGTGGCGGTGCGTTTACGTGAGATACCGCCGATGGGCAACCTGGGCTCCCCAAGTGAAGTCAACACGGCTCCCGCCGTAAAATTTTTTGCCGATGCCATGCTGAATCCTAAAATTGTCAAGGGGGCATTGTGCCATGCCCTCTGGCTGCTAACGCCAAATCCACAATTGTTAAAAGGCCGTAAAGTGATCTGCCACACGGTGGTCTTGGCCGATATTATCAATGCCGGAGCGACATATGTTCCCGCAAAAAACCATGTTGTTGTTGATACGGATCTGGTAACCGCTCGATCCTTTGCCGATATTGAAGCCTACTGGCAAGCAATTCTCGCGACGGTTGGAAATGTTGCTATGGAATGTTCCTAAAGGGGGGCAGGGCGCCTGGCAAGAAGACCCGGCAGTCCGCTCTGCGACCGGTATAGACTCCCATGGCCCCAGAACCGATATCTGGAGGCAGTGGTCAGGGCTATGCCGCTATGTTGTCGTTTTCATGCATAACCGTAAAAAAAACGAATAGCTCATCATCGCTCAGCACCTTTTGTTAAGGAAAGAACAAAGGAGTATGTCATGAAAAATCTCCGGCAGCTACTTGTCAATTTCTTGTTTGTTTTATTGCTTGTTTCACCACTCTGGGCTCAGGATTTTTCAGCGCAGGTCATGGCGCCCCTGCAGGTCAAAGACATGGCTGCCTTTAATGGGGAATTGCAGAAGGCCCGCGCACTTGGGATCAAAGCCGTTAGTGTTGATGTCTGGTGGGGGGCTGTCGAAAAACAAGGCGATAATCAATTTGACTGGAGTTATTACGACACCCTGTTTGCTACCATAAAGGCGAACGGTCTTAAGATTATGCCGATTATGTCCTTCCATAAATGTGGCGGGAATGTCGGTGATGATATTACTATCCCTCTCCCTTCTTGGGTGTGGCACAAATATGCCTCCAAGCGCTTGGGGTCAATCACTTTAACCGCAAGCGACATGAAGTATCGCAGCGAACGCGGCAACGACTATGACGGCTATCTCGCTTTGTGGCTTGATGCGCTCATCGCCGAGGAATATATCGATCTCATGAATGATTTTGAGGATCATTTTGCGCTTTACGCCGAGACGATTAGCGAGGTGAATATCAGTGGCGGTCCGGCTGGCGAACTCCGATATCCCTCCTACAATGAGCATGATCAATGGGTCTTTCCGCACCGGGGTTATTTGCAATGTTACTCAGCGCTCGCGAAGCAGGACTTCCGAAATTTTGTCCTTCAAAAATATGGCACCCTGGCCCGGTTGAATCAGGCTTGGTCCGCGACATTGACGAGCGAAGATTCTATTCTGCCGCCTACCGGTCCGACGGGGCCCGATTTCTTTTTTGCCGACCAAGGGAGATACCTCACTGAACAATACGGTAAGGATTTTATCGGTTGGTATAATGCCGCCCTCATTGCCCATGGCAAACGGATGCTTGGTTATGGTCATCAGGCCTTCAACGGGGCGATGGATGCTATCCCCCTCGGGATCAAAATCCCCGGGGTTCACTGGCAAATGACCAATACCCACCAGCCGCGCTCCGCCGAAATGAGTGCCGGGCTTATCAATACCGATCTGGCCCGGACCAATGACCATGGCTATGGGCCGCTGTTGGCGATGGTGAAAGAGAGCTCCGCCCGTCTCCATTTCACCTGCCTGGAGATGAATAACCACCAGGCGGACAGCACATCCTTGGCCCAGGACTTGGTTTTTTGGATTGCCCAGGGCGCCCAAAAAATCGGTCTCCATGTCGGAGGTGAAAATGCCTTGCCCGGCGGCATGGATTCAAATCGATTCTGGGATAACATAAAAAATGCGATTCTCTGGGGGCCTTATGATGCGCTTACTATTCTTCGGCTTGACAATGTCGTCAATCCCCCGGCCTCCAACTCCTATCAAAGTCTCATTGCCTTTTTGAAAAATGTCGGAAGGATTTCATCGCCTGATGACTCCACCACCTCGGCGTTGACCGTCCACAAGCTGGGTGTCGAGTATTTGCCAACAGCAACAACCTTTGCTATTTGGTCGCCCGATAGCGGGGATGTCACGCTTAATCTGGATGGAACCGAGCATGTTTGTGGCAAGATCAAGGACTTTGATGGCTATACCAACATTTACGCTGTTCGAGTTCCGGGTGATCATAAACTCAAGGAATACAGCTTCAACATCAATGGCATTACCGTAAGGGATCCCTACGGAACGATGGTGAAGCCAGGGACCAATCGTAACATTGTCATGGACATGGCTTCGCTTCAACCGGTGGGCGGTTGGCTGCCGGCTCCGCCGCTGCCGGAACGTGAAGACTCGATTATCTACGAGGTTCATATCCGTGACTTCACCTGGGACGAAACCTCCGGAGTTTCACCTGAAAAGCGTGGCAAGTTCCTCGGGATGGTGGAAACCGGAACCACCTATAACGGAGTCAGCACCGGTATCGATCATTTAAAGGAACTTGGGGTGACCCATGTCCAAATCTTACCGTTCTACGACTTTTCCTCTTCGCAATATAATTGGGGGTATGATCCGGCAAATTATAACATCCCGGAAGAGCAGTATGCGATGACGCCCGATAACTATGAAAACCGGGTCCGTGAGCTGCAAACCATGGTTAACGAATTCCATCGCAACGGCATTCGAGTGATTATGGATGTGGTTTACAACCATACGACAGGCGATGAGATGTTTGAGAATATTTCCAGGAAATATTACACCGGCAACAACGATTCTGGCACCGGCAACGGAATCAATGCGGGCGAGCCGATGGTAAGTCGAATGATTCGGGATTCCCTGGAGTTTTTAGTCGAAAATTACGGAATCGACGGCTTCCGCTTTGACCTGTTGGGGGTCTTTCCGTATCATGAGGTTAAAGAATGGGGTGCATACCTGAACAACCAGCGTTTTCCAGGACGGAATTTACTGCTCTACGGTGAACCGTGGAACGGTTATTTTGCCGATCCAATTGAGGCCCAAAAAGTTCGGTTAGGCAATGCTGCGGCTCTCTCCACAGGACATTTTGGGGTGTTTAATAGTAAATTCAGGGAAGCGATCAAGGGCGACAATGACAGTAATGGGCGGGGGTACATGTTTAATGCCATGCAGAATGGCAATGATATCAGGATGGGCAGCAGAGGGGGAATTCGCTACCAAAAAGGTGTCGATCCGTTACCGAATTTATGGGATCCCATGTTTGCCTATGACCCGGAGCAATCAATAAATTATATTTCGGCCCACGACAACCTCTGCCTCTGGGACAAGATTAAATTCAGTGGGGAGGATAATGAGTACGGTAAGCGAATTGTCCGATTCGGCATGGGGATTGTCCTGACCTCCCAAGGTATTCCCTTTATCCATGCCGGCGATGAGATGCTCCGGAGTAAGGTGGTTGATGGCGACTGGAACTACGCAAAAAACAGCTATAATGCCCCGGATAAGTACAACGCTATCCGCTGGAACTGGAAGGTTGAAAACGCCGAGATTTTTCACTATTTCAAGGATCTGATCGCACTTCGCAAGGGCCATCCCGGCTTTCGCTTAAACACCTGGGATGAAATCAATACCTTGATGACCAGTTCAATAGACGGCAATGTGGTCGTTTCCGTGATCGATTCCGGACAAAATGGAGACCCCTGGGACAATATCGTCGTGGTCTACAATTCCGGCAATACGTATTGGGTCCATTTGCCGACCGGTAATTGGACAAAGGTGTTCGACATTAATGGGGCGGTAAATGTCCCCGGCCTGCAAGATTGGGCACCGGCGGCCGGCACTGCCGTCACTGTTTTTGCGCGATAGATTCCGTGTGCAGTTAAAGAGGGCGACAACCGAGCCTTTGGTGTTAATCACCACAAAAGGAGAATATTATTTCTTGCTGTCCCTTCTGCAGGCGCTACAAACCCATCACCAGCAGGTTGAGCATGCCGATGATAAAGCCAAGCAGGGCGCCGAAGAGGTTGATGTACTTGAACTGCTCTTCCATGATGGACATGAGCAGGTTTTCCAGGCGCATGAGATCAAGGCCGTCCACCTTGCGGGTCACCAGTTCCTTGATGTTGAGGAGATCCACCAGGCCGGGGACCTCGCGGATGAGCAGGTCGCTGATCTGGCCGCGGGCGTACTCGCCGATGGATTCCAGAACCTCGGGGGAGAGGATGTCGGTGAGTTTGCCGATGGGGTGACCCAGCAGCTTTTTCTCCACATGCTCGATGATCAGGGTGTCGATGAGCTTTTTTACCCGGGCCGAGCGCATGGTACTGATGACCTTGTCGGCCAGCCATTCCTTGCTGTTTTCCAGGCCATCCGTGCCGAAAATCTCAAGCAGCATCTCTTCAATGGTGCGTTCATCCTGGCTGGCCAGGGCCTCTTTGAGAAGGGCCGTGAGGCTTTCGGCGGTTTTGGGATGGTGGAGGAGGGCGACCAGCTGGGTGAGCAGATCTTCCCTGAGTTGGTCTTTCTTCTCCTCGCTGACCCCGGCCAGGAACTGGGAAAAGGGAGTGGCCAGAAATTCGCGAACCTTGTCGGTCAAGATCAGCGACACCCGATCCTGCAGGGCGTCGTTGGCCAGCCACTGGCCAATTTCATCACCCTTGTCGGTGAGAAAGGTGCACACCTTGTTCTGGATCAGTTCCGGGCTTAAGAAGCCGCTGACCATGGCGGCCAGGGGCCCCAGGGAGGCGGTGAAGCTGCCGATGGCCTCGCATATGGATGAGGCAATGCGCTGTTGCAGCACGGGTTCCTGCACCACGCCGGCCAGCTTGCTCAAGATGGCCGGGGCCTCCTGCTGCAGGCGACTACAGATATAATCAATGATATCATCAGGGATGAGGTCGGCGGGCGCTTTGCCGGTCTTGATAAAATCATCAATCTTGGTGTTGATCAGGTCGCGCAGCCATTCTTCCAGGCGGGGATGGGACAGAATCTTGGTGGCGGTCTGTTCCAGGAAGGCGTAGAGATGTTCGCGGTTGCTCTCAGGGAAGGCCTGGCTCAGGCTGGATTTCAGCAATGCATCCATCCGGTCTCTGAGGGTGGCGGAGATGGTGGAGCTGAACTCATCGCCTTCGAGATATTGGTGAAGCTGATCGATAAAACGCCAGCGCAGCACCTTGACCGTGGCCAGGAAATAGGAGTTGAAGCGCTGGGGGATGATCTCGGTGATGGGGCCCAGGTCTTTTTGCAGGACATCGTCAAGACGGCTGTTGATCAGGGTGGCCAGTTCGCCTTGAAAGCTCGGACTGGAAATGGCCTTACCGATATCGCCGGAGGTCAGCAGATGGGAGCCCACCATTTCGCCGATATTGACGGCCAGATCATGGCGTTTTGAGGGGATGACGCCGGGGGTCATCGGTACTCGCATCCCAAGAATTTTCCAGGGCTTTAAGGGCCGAAAAAGCATCTTGATGGCTACATAATTGGTCATGTAGCCGATAAAGGCGCCAAGGGCAGGCGGGGCAAGATAAACAAGTGGTGAGGGCATATTTTCTTCGCTTTAAGTCAGGCTGCTGGGGTGGGGTTCACGTTATGTGGTTATGATCTGAAGCAGGATATTTATTTGCCACGAAATCCACGGAAAAGTTTAATGTTTTTTGTTCAGTGGATTCCGTGGCGGTCGTTCACTTTTGTCACACAGGTCTCTTCTTCATTTGACAAACCCAGTTCATGGCCGGGATGCCTTCATGGTCGAAATCAAAATGATGGGCGGTCAGTGAGAGGATGCGGAAGAAGGGTTCCACGGCCGTGCTGATCTCGCGGGCCGATAGCTTGGGCGGCCCCGGCCCCTCCCTGGTTTCATCTCTGTTGCCGATGAGCGACAGCCAGATACCGTCCGGGCTGAGAATCTTGCCAATCTTTTCGGCAAAGGCCAGGCGAGAATCCGGGTCACGGAAATGGTGAAAGCAGCCGCGGTCAAAGGCAAAATTAAAGGATGTATCATCAATGGCATCAAGAAGAAAATCGTGGTTCACAAAGGTGCAGTTCACCCGGGCAGCAGCGGCCTTTTCCCGGGCGGTTTTGATGGCCAGGGGTGAAAGGTCATAGCCGGTGGCCTGGAACTTCTGGGAGGCCAGCCAGATGACATTGCTGCCGGTGCCGCAGCCGATATCAATGACTCGGCAGGGGGCCAGCCGGCTGCTGTCGATGAAATCGATCAGGCTCTGATCAGGGCGGTGGATCTCCCAGGGCGTGTTGCCTGTCTGGTAGCGTTCTTCGAAGTCGATATGGTCAGACATTTGATCCTCTTTTGTGTTCGTTGGGCCGCCTCATTCCCACGCCGGCGTGAGAATGACCTAGAAATTTGAGATATCCCAATCTACGACTTCACCATTTTGCCGAGCACCTTATCCACCGCCAGGGACTGTTTCATGGAGGCGTCGAGGAAGTCTTTAGTCAGATAGGTGCTGCTTTTGTCGATCTGCGCGCAGAGGGCGTTGATCTCCTCCTTCTCGGCCATCTCCATGATCTTCAGCACATTCTCGGCAAAGCTGCGCACGATCTTGCGGCCCTCGCCCTTGGTGGACATAATCTCGGCGTAGGTGCGCGGGTTCTGGTTATGGACACGGGCCATGGCCAGGATGGAGTAGAGCGAGGTGAGGGTGGCGTGGCTGGGGATGTCGGTCATCTGAATGCCGTTATCGGCCAGGGCCATGGCCAGGGCCACCGAGATGGTGGTGGGCAGCTTCTGGCCCACGCCCATGAGCAGGTCATGTTTCTGGGGCGAGTCATGGTGGATGGCGGCGCCATGCTTGTAGAGAAAGGCCTCGAACTCGGAGCACAGGGCACCGCTGCGCGGGGTGCGCACCACCGAGGCGTTCTTGTCCTTCATGGTGAGGGCGGCAGGGCCCCAGAGATTATGGACCAGCATGAGCTCAACACCCTCGCTGGTGTGGGTCATGGCGGTGTTCAGGGTGTCTTCCGCCTCGCCGGCCAGCAGGATCAGGGCCTGGCCGTCACGCAGGTGTTTGCCGTACTGGGCAACGGTGGCCGAGGTATGGCTGATGGGCACGCAGACCATCACCACATCCACCTGGCCGATCATCTCTTCGGGCCGCAGCTTGGTGGAGCGGCCGCTGAGCAGGGTGTGGTAGCCCTCGTTTTCCAGTTTCCTGGCAAACCAGGTGGACATGTCGCCGGTGCCGATGAAACCGAAGGTTTTGATGCGTTTGATCCGCATGTCCACCCGGGGGTAAGAACCGAGCACCTTCAGGCAGTCGTGTTCCTGGACAACATGGTGCTCAATGCTGGCCAGGGCCTCTTTGAGGATCTGGTCCTGGAAATGGCCCTCCGCCTCGATGAAGATCTGCAGCTCCTGGGTCTTGGCGTCTGATTCGGCCCGCATGTCGAGGATATTGATGCCGCGCTGGGTAAAGGCGCCCAGGGTATCAAAGAGCATGCCCACCCGGTCTTTCAACGGCACGGTGAGGATGGAGGTGGCGTCGTAACCCGTGGCCGGGTGCGGGGTGCGGCCGATAACGGCGTAGCGCGTCTTGTTATGGGGGGCAATTTCCCGTTCGCGGATGGTCAGGCCATGGCCCTTCAGCAGCTCTTCCGCTTCAATGACCCCGTAATCAAGACGGTTATTGGCCTTGATGTCCTCCAGGGCCTGATCAAGATTGGTGACGGTGAGCAGGGAGATGTCCGGGTAGGTGTCGGTGAGGAAGTCTTCGCACTGGTGGATGACCTGGATGGTGCCGAGGATGACCTTCAGCCGGTCGCTGCCGTTTAAGGTGCCCAGGGAGAGATGGATGGGCTGGACGATATTGTCGATCCAGTGACCGTTCTTCATCCTCTCCATGACCTGGAAGGATTTCAGCACGCCGCCCATGCGGGTGTTGTAGACCGGCAGGATCATCATCGCCACCCGGCTGTCGGCAAAGGCACGGGCCAGGGCGGTATGATGGGGGAAACTCAGGAGTTGTGCGTCCGGGTTATAAGCGCTGGCCGCCTGCCAGGTGTTGGAGCCCTGGGGGCCGATGATACCGATCGTTGTCATGGTTGGTCTGTTTTGGTCATGTATGAAAAATGGCGGAGCGCGTGTGCCTCTACCTAAAAATAAAATTGCTCGTTAACCATTGTTATGTAGTGGTTTCTAGCCCTTAGGTCAAGATAGAAAGGGTTTCAGATTTACTGTTTTCACCACAAAGGCACAGAGACACAGAGGTTTGTTGTTAGTTTGCAGCCTGTTGGTCGGTAAAACTCTGTGTCTTTGTGTCTTGAGCGAAGCGGGTGGTTAACTTTGTTTATACCGGCAGAGTGCGGATAACCAGTAACCTGATCTCGCTCATATCCTCCATGGCATAGCGGATGCCTTCACGCCCTAAGCCTGAGTCCTTGACACCGCCGTAGGGCATCTGGTCTGCCCGCCAGGAGGGGATGTCGCCGATGATCACGCCGCCCACTTCTAAGGTGTCCCAGGCGAACTGCGCCTTGTAGATGTCGCGGGTGAAGATGCCGGCCTGCAGGCCAAAGCTGCTGTCATTGATCTCAGCCAAGGCCTCCTTGAAATCGCTGAATGAAGTGAGGACAGCCACCGGCCCAAAGGCCTCAAGGCGGCAGATGTTTTCATCCTTGGCCACATTTTCAAGGAGGGTGGCCGCAAGCAATGCACCTTCGCGTTTACCGCCGCAAAGAAGGGTGGCGCCCGTGTTGATGGCCGAGGCGATCCATTCTTCCAGGCGCAAGGCCTCTTTTTCAGAGATCAAGGGACCGATAAAGGTTTTTTCCTCTCGGGGGTCACCCATGACAAGCTTCCTGGTGACGGCCACCAGCTTATCGCGGAAGGTGGCATAGATTTTTTCATGGATTAAAATGCGCTGGACGCCGATACAGCTCTGGCCCGACTGGTAAAAAGCACCGATGACGATGCGCTTGACGGCATCGTCCAGATCAGCATCCTCGTCCACCAGGCAGGCGGCATTGCCGCCCAGTTCCAGCACCACCTTTTTTTTACCGGCCTTGGCCTTAAGTTCCCAACCCACCTGAGGTGAACCCGTAAAAGAGAGGAGTTTGAGGCGTTCATCCTCAGTAAAAAGCCGGGCCCCGTCACGCCTACAGGGCAGGATGGAAAAGGCGCCCTTGGGCAGGTTGCACTCAGCCAGGGTCTCGCCGATGATCAGCGCCCCGATGGGGGTGAGGCTGGCCGGTTTAAGGACAAAGGGACAGCCGGCGGCCAGGGCCGGTGCCACCTTATGGGCGGCAAGATTCAGGGGGAAGTTGAAGGGCGAGATAAAGGAGCAGGCCCCCACCGGTACCCGTTTGGTGATGGATGTGTAGCCCGTGGTGCGGGGGCTGCGGTCAAGAGGCATGTACTCGCCGCCGAAACGCACGGCCTCTTCTGCGGCGATCTTAAAGGTCTCGATGAGGCGGGTGACCTCACCCCGGCTGTCTTTAATGGGTTTGCCGGCCTCTACACACAGGGCCTGGGCCAGTTCCTCGGCCCGTTCCTGGAAACGCCGTACGCAATGCTCCAGGATTTCCTGACGTTGCCAGGCCGGCATTGCTGCCATAGCTTTCTCGGCGGCCACGGCCTGGGTAATGGCCTGATCAATGGCAGCTTCATCGGCCATGGCCACTTTATAAGCTATCTCGCCGGTGAATTTGTCGGTAACGTCAAGGTCTTCATTGGCAAAAACAGCCTCGTTAGCCAGGTAATAGGGGTACATTTTCGGCATGATGGGTACCTGCAGCAAGATGGGTGAGTAAACTAAAAAAAGGAGTTTTTCGTCATTATAAATGGATACTGAATTTGGTCACGAAGGTGAAGCGATCTTACAAATAGTACCAGTCTTTTATGGGGATGTGCAACATGGCGAGGATAATGCCTAAACGAGAGTTTGGTTGCATGTATTTTTTTCCTGATTACCATATAGAGACTACGGCAAAGATTGCTTAAACATGCACATTATTTCTCGCGATGATGAGTAAATACCATTGTCATGGGGCATTGATCTTGATAGTTTGCAAGTAAGCTTGGTGACATCGCCGTCGTTTGTAATCTAGAATATTCTTTCAATTTTTTTTTAACAGGAGCATGTCCATGCATCAAAAAACAGGTTTGTTGTTCCTTATCCTACTTTTTGGCCTTTCCGGCTGCGGCTATAATAGTATTCAGAAAAATGACGAGGCCGTGATTGCTGCCTGGGGTGATGTCGAGGCCTCGTACCAGCGCCGGGCCGATCTGATTCCCAATCTGGTGGAAACTGTCAAGGCCTATGCCGCGCATGAGAAGGAAACCCTTACTGCGGTTGTTGAGGCCCGGTCAAAGGTGAGCCAGGTAAAGCTTGGTGCCGATGTCCTTAATAATCCCCAGGCCATGGCCCAGTTTCAAAGTGCCCAAGGCGGTTTGAGTTCAGCCCTGTCGCGCCTCATGGTGGTGGTGGAAAAATATCCTGATTTAAAGGCTAACCAGAATTTCGCGGATCTCCAGCACCAGTTGGAAGGTACGGAGAACAGGATTAATGTGGCGCGGGTACGGTACAATGAAGCCGTGCGTATCTATAATACCTCCATTCGCACCTTCCCCAATAATCTGACCAATAACTTTTTGCTCAAGCTGCCGCGCCGTGAAGCATTCAAGGCTGAAGCCGGGGCCGAAAAAGCTCCCGCCGTCAATTTCTGATAGTCCAGGAGAATAATTTTGCAATGTGTCCATTCTGAAAAGCAGATTGTTGTGCGCCTGGTACTGACTGCGCTGCTCTGGTTGGGAGTGTTCAGCCAGGCCGAGGCTATGGAGGTGCCGGCTAATACCGGTTATATCACCGATCTCGCCAATATGATCTCTCCGGCCACTGAACAACAGTTGACCCGGGTCCTGCAGTCCATTGATCAAACAGACTCCACCCAGATCGCCATCCTCACCATTCCGTCCCTGGAGGGTGAGGATATCGAAGGTTTCAGTATCAGGGTGGTGGACAGCTGGAAGATCGGGCAGAAGGGGAGTGATAATGGGCTGCTTCTCCTGGTGTCCAAGCAGGAGCGTAAGGTCCGCATCGAGGTGGGCCGGGGCTTGGAAGGTGTTATGACGGATCTTAAGGCCGGCCGGATCATTGATCAGATTATTACCCCCCAGTTTAAACAGGCCCGTTTTGATGAGGGTTTTAAGGATGGCATCGTGGCTATCGTGCAGACTGTGCGTGGCGAGTTTGTCGCTGACAGGCGGCGCGTCAATAATGACGGCCCACCGCCTGTGGCTTCTTACATCTTTCTGGCGGCTATCTTTGTTGCTTTCGTGGGCAGTGCATCGCGGCGAGCGGGTGTACTTACTGGGGCGTTGCTTTTGCCCTTTGTGGCTTGGGCAGGTTTGCCAGCCGTAGGTTTTTTGCTGCTGCTCATACTCTTGCCGCTGGGAGCCGTGGCGGGCTTGCTTCTGCCCTTCATCTTAAGTGCTATCGGCAGTGGCCGTTCCTATTATGGTGGTTATGGTGGCCGCAGTGGTGGCGGCTTTGGCGGCGGTGGTGGCGGATTTGGTGGCTTTGGCGGTGGTGGTTTCGGTGGCGGCGGCGCCTCAGGAGGGTGGTGATATGAAGGCGGAGACTTTTTTTTCTGATCAGGATCATGGCGACATTGAGAAAGCCATCAGCGAGGTTGAAACCCAGACCGCAGGCGAATTGGCCGTGATGGTCGTGGATCAGAGCGACAGCTATCCCGAGGCGCAAATTTTTGCAGGAATTATCTTTGGCACCGGATCTTCTTTGGCGATTACCGAGTTATTCTTTAATGAATCCCTGTGGGCCTTTCTGCCCCTTGCTGTGGTGGGTGGAATTCTGTTTGGGGTAGTAAGCCGCTATGTGCCCTTTGTCATCCGCCTGATGGGTTCCGGGCAGCGGATGGAGACCAAGGTAAAGGAGCGGGCTCTCCAGGCCTTTTATGAGAAAGGGCTGTATAAGACCAAGGACGATACCGGGGTGCTTTTTTTTATCTCCCTTCTTGAGCATCGGGTTTGGGTGCTAGCTGATTCCGGCATATATGGCAAGATCAGTCAGGCAGAACTGCAGGAGTATGCCCAATTAGTGGCCCTGGGGATCAAGCAGGGAACGGTTGTGACCATGCTTTGTCAGGAAATCCGCCGGATAGGTGAGGTTTTAACCCAACATTTTCCAATCAAAGACAATGACACCAATGAGCTGAGTAATAAGGTTATTGTCGGCTAGGTCAAGCCTGTCCTATGCTCAGGCAAGTATCTCCTGTTCGTTTCTTGTTGTTTTCTCCCCCCATCATCCGTCTCCTTGGTTCTTTTTTTACGATCCACGAAGCATCTCCATGCTGAAAAACAACAGGTTGTTGTTCTGAGGTTTTCTGGTTAAGCCTGACTTTTTTGTGCAGTTTTCGGGATAAGTTTGGTCGATTGTAATGGTTTTTGTTCAGGGTATATCTCTGCATTTATAGAAAAAATATAATAAATATCAGGGGATAAAAAAAAATCATTTCGGTCTGTCGGCATTTCTCCCTTGCCATAATCGGAAAAATAAAATTTTGACTGAAATAACGGAAAAATTATAAGCTGTTGTTAGGCGATCATGGAAGGCAGGGGTAGCGCCGTAGCTGCGCATTTTTTTTTGCCTCGGTTGCGATCGCCCCAGTGTCAGCAAATGGTCATAATTAACTAACAACGGGGGAGTAAAAATGAGAAAAATTGGAGTTGCAGTGCTCGGGGTGATTATGTTGGTTGCCTTTGCCGGCGTTGCCCAGGCTGAAATAAAAATAGGTGTCCTTGCCAAGAGCGGCTCTGAAATCGCCTTGAGCAAATGGAAGGCCACCGGCGATTATCTGGCGGTCAAGCTTGGTGAACCGGTGGTGGTCATCCCCCTGAAATTCACCGCCATCGAGCCCATCGTCAAAAGCGGCAAGATTGATTTTCTGCTCGCCAACTCCGCTTTTTTTGTGGAGATGGAGAAAAAATACGGTACCAAGGCTGTGGCGACCCTCATTAACTCAGTGGATGGCAAGGCCTTGAAGGAATTCGGTGCCGTGGTCTTGGTCCGCGCCGATAGTCCCATCCATACCCTGACCGATATCAAAGGGAAGAAGTTCATGTGTGTCAAGTTTAACGCTTTTGGCGGGCTGCAGATGGCCTGGCGTCTTTTTCTTGAAAACGGCATTGATCCCCAGAAAGATTTTGCAGTCTTTGCTGAAGGGAATAAGCATGACAATGTGGTTATGGCCGTGAAAAGCGGGGTGATGGATGCCGGTACAGTGCGGACTGATACCCTGGAGCGTATGGCCGATCAGGGAAAAATCAACATGGCTGATTTTCGGGTCATTAATGAGATAAAGGATGATTTCCCCTATGTTCGTTCTACCATTCTCTATCCGGAATGGCCGATGGCTGCACTCTCGCATGTTGATGCCGATAAGGCAGCAAAGGTCGGGGCTGCCCTCCAGGCCCTCACCCCTGGTGATCCGGCTGCTAAAAATGCCCAACTGGTGGGCTGGGCCCCTGCCGCTGATTACGGCCCGGTGCGGGATTGTTTGAAGGCCATCAAGTATGGAGCTTTTGCCAATTAAAAAGCAACGCCATGTTTAATAAAAATGGTCGCGACGTTAAGTGTTAGGTGTAGCTGTGAAGCTGTAAGTTTAAGGTGGTGCGGGCAGGGTATCATGAGGCGGCACGGGTCTTTAATACCCCCCCGTACCTTTTTTCATTAGCTGGGTCGATAAAGACTTCGTGCCTGAGGCAAGTCTAGCCTGATTGGCGCCCATATTTTGAGACTCCCTTGAGTTTTTCATCTTTGATGTTGCCCGGGTTGGGACTGACATCTTCGTCACCTTCACTGGATTTTTTTGGGCAAATGTTGTGGTCATGTAACTGACCATGGCTGTGGTGGTGAATCTTCACAAAAAAGCATATGTGTTTTTCAGATAAATGGTGTTCGTGACTATTCCTGGTCACGACAGCACCTAGCAAACAAAAAGATTTGTTCGGTTGCTGAGATGGCGGCAAAGTAATTTTTTCAGGGCAATATAGGCGAGGACATGGGTACGGGTATTTTTTTTGGTATTTCTTGCTGGCGACCTGTCTTTCATGTGCAGTTTTTCCTGGTGAGTTGAGGAATTTCGATGTTTTTTTTATGAGTCTTTTTCCTCTCATCCCCCCCCCAATTATTTAAAAAAAACATAATATATTCAATAAGTAATGGGTGGTTTTTTTATTTTCCACGGCGTCTTCCTGTCTTTGGGGCAGAAATTAAATTTTGACTGTAACATCGCAATAAATATAAATTGGTAGAAGGCGACCATGCAAGGCAGGGGTGCCGCCGTTGGGCCGAGTAGATTGTGTTTGATTCGGTTGAAACAGCCCCAGTGTGATGAGTGGTCATGAAAAATCTAACCATGAGGGATTAGAAATGAAGAAAATTGGAGTCGCATTGCTTGGGGTGATCATGTTGGTTGTTTTTGCCGGGGCTGTCCAGGCCGAAATAAAAATAGGCGTTCTCGCCAAGCGCGGTGCTGAAACCGCCATGGCCAAATGGCAGGCCACCGGCGATTATTTGACCGCAAAGCTTGGTGAGCCGGTGACGATCATCCCCTTGAAATTTGTCGCCATTGAGCCCATGGTTAAAGACGGTAAGATTGATTTTATGTTGGCCAACTCCGCTTTCTATGTGGAGATGGAAAAAAAATATGGCGCCAAGGCGGTGTCCACGATAATTAACTCCATGGATGGCAAGGCCTTGAAGGAATTCGGCGGGGTGGTCTTTGTGCGGGCCGACAGCCCTATCCAGACCCTGGCGGATATCAAGGGTAAGAAATTCATGTGTGTCAAATATTCCTCCTTTGGCGGTGCCCAGATGGCCTGGCGCCTCCTTCTTGAAAACGGCATTGATCCCCAGAAGGATTTCGCCACCTTTGCCGAAGGGAGTAAACACGACAATGTTGTTCTGGCCGTGAAAAGCGGGGTGATGGATGCCGGGACGGTCCGTTCCGATACCCTGGAGCGCATGGCTGCCGAAGGCAAGATTAATATGGCGGATTTCCGGGTCATTAATCAGGTGAAGGATGCTTTCCCCTTTGTTCATTCAACCATTCTCTATCCAGAATGGCCAATGGCCGCGCTCTCCCATGTTGATGCCGGTAAGGCTGCCAAGGTTGGCGCTGCCCTTAAGGCCATGACTAGCGATGAGCCGGCTGCTAAGAATGCCAAGGTGGTTGGTTGGGCCCCTGCCGCTGATTACGCCCCGGTGCGGGATTGTCTGAAAGCCATCAAATATGGGGTCTTTGCCAATTAAAGCTGAGTTGAGCAGCTTGTCTGCTCAAACGAAACTTATACCCTTGTGGTATAAAAGGGGTCGTGATGTCTAATACAAAAGGTATAGCCTTTAAGTTCATTCTGGCTGTGTCAGGGGTGACCCAGGTCCTGCTGGTGGTGTTGGCGGTGGTCGTCATTGCCAACGCCTACAAGACCCAGCGCCAGCAGGCTGATAACTTTATTGCCACCCTGCAATCGGAGCAGAAGCAGCAGGAGGTCTTGCTGGCTGACAGTTTGACCAGAAAAGGTGAGTCGCTGGCGGGTCTGTTGGCCCAGACCGGCGCCATCATGGTGATTGGTTATGATTTTGAAGGTCTGCTGAATCTTGGCAAGGCAACCCTCAAGGATGCTGATGTTGTGGGGGTGGTCTACACCGGCAAAGATGGCACGGTACTCGCCGAGTCTAAAAGCGGCAAGGCTGCTGCCAAGAGCGTCAAGAAAGATCTTGTTTATGACGGGCAGACCATCGGCGCCGTTGAGGTCAGCCTGAAGTTCGACTCGGTCACCAAGGCGGTAAGCGAGGTGACCGGTCGTATCAACCAGCTGGTGGTTCAGGCCAATACCGATCTGAAGGCGGATGCTTGGCGCCTGGGCTGGATGATTGTTCTGGCCATGGGTATTATCGTCTTTGTTTTGTGTGGCGCTATCTATTTCAGTCTCAATCTCTTTGTCATCAAGCCGGTGATGAAGGTCGTGGAAGGAGTCAACGACAGTTCTGTACAGGTAAAAGCCTCTTCACGGCAATTGGCCGGTGCCAGCCAGCAGCTGGCAGATGGCGCCTCTCGAGGTGCTGCGTCTCTTGAGGAGACATCAGCGTCCCTCGAAGAGGTCTCGTCCATGACCAAGCGGAATGCTGAAAATGCCTCCCAGTGTAATTCCCTTATGCGGGAGGTAAATGATGTGGTGGCCAAGGCCAGCGCCTCCATGGAGGCCCAGAATGTGGCAATGGGTGAAATTTCCAAGGCCAGTTCAGAAACTCAGAAAATCGTCAAGACCATTGATGAGATTGCCTTTCAAACCAATCTTCTGGCCTTGAACGCTGCTGTGGAAGCTGCCCGGGCCGGTGAGGCTGGTGCAGGCTTTGCGGTGGTGGCTGATGAGGTCCGTAATCTTGCCATGCGGGCTGCGGCTGCAGCCAAGGATACTGCCGGGCTTATTGACGGAACGGTGGCCAAGGTTAAGGAGGGTGAGGGGCTTGCCCATCAGACCAATGCAAATTTCAGCAAGGTGTCTGAACGGGCTGCCAAGGTTGGCACCTTGATCAATGAGATTGCCGTGGCTTCCGGTGAGCAAAATTCCGGACTGGCTGAGGTCAACTCCGCCATGGTTGAGATTGATCAGGTAACCCAGCAGACCTCGGCAAACTCCGAGGAGGCGGCCAGTGCTTCTGAAGAATTAAGCTCGCAGGCCGATTATCTTGAACAATATGTGCAAGAGCTTGTTGTCTTGATTAAGGGGGGCAAGGCTGGTTATCATCACAGTTCTCAGATAAAGTCGGAAAGATCAGCCTCTTCCGGGAAGAAAGGCAAGATGGCCGCTCTGCCAGCTCCTGTACGCGTCGCATCGGCTAAGAGTAAAAAAACCACGGAAAAAACAGCCGAGGAGACAATCCCGTTTGATGAAGATGAATTTGAAGATTTTTAAATAATTCAACATATTATAACATCAGAAAAAGAGGCGATCGCGCGTGGCGGTTGCCTCTTTTTTTGTTTCAGGAGCCTCTGTTTTGCAAGGTGTCAAGGTGGGCGTGATGTCAGCTGCGGTGGAGCCTGGGCATGCCGTTTTCAATGAAGAGGTGTACCCCGGGATGGTTCCAGGACTGGAACATGGGGCGCCCGAAATAAAAAAGTTCCTGGGCCAGGGTGAGCTGTAACTGAGTGACGGCCTGTTCACGGATGATAAGATCAGTACAGAGGATTTTTTCTGCCTCCTTGATTGATTCACTGCTCAGGGTTGTCAGCAGGGAGTTGATCTTCTCCCAGGAATAGTGTTCAAAAGCCTGGATATAGGCAGCGATCTTATCGTCAGAGGTGATAATGTCGAGGCGATTCAGGCAGTCCTTACCGGTAACGGCTAATACGGCAGTGGTGTCCTGGCATTGGAGAAGCCGACACTCCAGGGGGCGGGTGTTATGGATGGTGCAGCTTTTTTGGGCAGCATCGTAGAAGAGGCATTCCCAGCTGCCAGGTTTACCCTGAATTTTCAGCATTTCACAGGGAGCTGGTTCCACCCTGTCTGACGCGGGGTTATAGGCCGGTTCCCCTTTCCTTATCACCACCAATTGCTCTGGTCGGATAATGCTTTTTTTGATGAGAGGTCGATCCTCGCCATGGAGGACCGGGCCGCCCTTTACGCAGCAGATGCCGCAACGTTTGCATTCACTTTTCTTCATAATGCCAGCATGGTCTGATCAGATTACCTAAAATATAGCGACCACTTTCTTTACCAGAGCTGGCTGGGCCGAACAAGGGGGATAAGCCGCGAACCGCAAGAAGGTGTTTTTGGTGAGCTGAAATGTCTGGGGCCGCCAGGCAAGATGAGCCAAGTTAATGCCCCTGTTATCATTATTGCGGTGGATAATTTCTTTATAAAAAAAATATGCGAATGGAGACCATGACAAATAAAGGCAAAGGGCCTATGATATATTTTTTCTAAAAGAATAAAACAATACGAGTGGTTGTCGGTAATTTTCTATCTGTGGAGAAATCACCCCATCATTTCCTTATCTCAGAAACTTTTTTGCGTACTCTTGTTTTTGGTGCTCAGCGGCTGCGCCTCCATGCGAGGAGATCTGGACAAGTATGATCGTAAGTTGCGCAGCGGTGACTTTGCTGAGGCCACAAGCTTTGCCGAATCACGAGCCGAGAAAGAAAATCGCAACCAGCTGCTCTGGAGCTTGCAGGCCGGAGTGGCCGCCCGCCAGAATCATGATTATCAAGCCAGCAATCAGTTTTTTGACCAGGCTGAGGAGCTCATCAAAAAGTATGATCTCAAAAATGCCGGGAGCTCGGTTTCCGAAAGTTTGAGCAGCATGCTGGTGAATGACTCCACCCGTGACTATCAGCCTGCCGAATATGAAGGGGTCATGGTCAACACCTATAAGGCTTTTAATTATCTGGCCCTGCGCCGCCTTGATGAGGCCCGGGTGGAGTTTAACAGAGCCCTTGATCGGCAGCGCCGGGCCAAGGAGCGTTTTCAGAGCGCCATTGCCAAGCAGCGCCAGGCCATTGCTTTGCGTCAACAACAGGAGAACCAGCGTAATGGGGGGCAGGGTTTTGACCTTAGCCGGTCCCTGGACAGCGACAACATCGCCGCGCTGACCCGCAACCGCTATTCAAATTTTAGTGAGTTCGGGGTCTACCCCAACTTTATCAATCCGTTTACCACTTACAGCGCCGGACTTTTTTTTGCCCTGGCCGGTGATTACGCCAAGGCGGCATCCTTTCTGAAAGAGGCGGCAGCCATGGTCCCTGAAAATGAATTGGTGCTCGCCGATCTGGCCATGGTGGAAGAGGCCCTTGATCGCGGCCAGCCGATTGCCGGGGGAGTGTGGCTGCTTGTTGAAAACGGTCGAGCTGCCCGTCGCCAGGAAATACGGCTGGATGTCCCGCTTTTTCTGGTGAGCCGTCGTCTTGTCTATACGGGGATAGCCTTGCCCATCCTTATGCGTGGGGAAGAAGCTGTCCGCAATATTGGGTTGCGGGGAGATGGTAAGCTGAACTCCACTGTAGCGCTTGCCAGCATGGATAGGGTCATGCTCACCGAATTCAAGGACATTTATTGGTCAATTGTCACAAGGGCCATGCTTTCGGCAATGATGAAAACCACCCTGCAGTACCAGGCAGAAAAGGAACTTGGTGTGGCTGGGCTCATTGTTACCGCCGTCTTTCAGGCCGCCACCACCTCGGCAGATCTGCGCTCATGGACCGGTCTGCCGTCAAGTTTCCAAATGGGCCGAGTCGCCATGCCAGCTGATCGCCACCTCACCGTGCTTGTTCCCGGTCAACGGGAACAGGAAATTCAATTGCCAAACTGTCAATCCGCCATTATTTATATTACAATTCCTGACAAAGATGTCAGTCCTGTGATTGATGTTCTTGTCTTTAATCCCTTTTCTTAAAGGAGATGAGTCATGAAAAAACTGTTCTGCATCCTGCTCTTGATTGTTGGTGTTTCGCTGTGTGGTTGTGCCGACAAGCGCGTTTTTTTGAATGATAATGTTGATGGCGATCTTGATGTCAGCGAGGTGAAGATGCAGCGTAATCATGCCGGGTTTCTGGAGGTGCACATCCGCGGCGATAACGATGCAGGGAAATATTTCAAATCCGAATACCGGATTGTCTGGTTTGACGAGTCAGGGTTCCCCCTTGATTCGCTGCTGTCCACCTGGACGCCCTTTCCGGTCTTTGATGACGCTGAATTTTATATAACTGCTGTGGCGCCACATCCCAGGGCGGTTGATTTTAAAATTATTATTCGTAAACAGGAGAATTGATCATGAATATCCGTATGTCCCATACCTGCTTGTGGGGTGCCTTGCTGATGATGGTTGTTTTGACCGGCTGTAGTGGTGTTAAAACGACAAAGATCGATCTTGATAATGATAAGGCCGGTGATGTCATGGGCCTTGACTATCGGGATTTTCAGGATGCTGCCCGCGAGGCAGTGCATGATATCTTGCGTTCCGGTTCCCTTGATCACCCCCGGGGCGAACGCTATGTGCTGGCCATTTCCCGAATTACCAACGACACCATGCAGCATTTTGATACCGACCAGCTCATTAAGAAAGTGCGCGTTGAGTTGTTGCGTTCCGGTCGGGTTTATGTGACCACCGCAGTGGGTGCGGGTGGCCCTGAGGATGCTATGAATTTCCAGGCCCGCGAGCTGCGCAAGGATGATGAATTTGATCGTGGTTCTGTTGCTGATAAGGGTGAGTTGCAGGCCCCTGATCTCAGTCTGTCCGGCAAGATTATTCAGCGTAATATCCGACTGGACAAAAAAGAGCAGCAGGCCGAATATTATTTTCAGCTGACCATTACCAAGATCAAGACCGGCCTGGCCATCTGGGAGGGCGAGACCCTGATCGGCAAACGCGGCAGCACCAAGGCCGTGTCCTGGTAGTTTTCTTGGGAAGGCTCTGTTTGGAGATGCCAGAAGATGAGTACGAATATTGTAAGAGGGATCCTGGCCCCTGTGTAGGGTAATCCGTAAAAAATATTCGTGGGGCCTGGTGTGACAGTGCGCCGTCTTGACAAAAGGTTTTTTTAACGGCATGCTTTTTCTAGGTTCTGGTTTTGTTTGCAATACGAGTTCTTCTCCGACTGCTGCACGAGCAGAGGAGAAATTGACAACAATCTTTGGTCACAAAAAGCCAAACCTATCGTGAGGTAGGGACGGAAAGCCACGGGTTTCATGAGAAATAGCCGGGTTGCCTTTGAATAGAAGGTTGCCCGGTTTTTTTTGTTGTTTTAGGAGGGCAAGAACACATATCAACACTTGATAGGATTTCCTTGATTCTTACTCGAACAACTTGTGCAGGTGACATTATGGATGTACACGATAGCCCTTTGCTCACAGTGATTGATCATGAAAAATTTAAACTCGTGAAAAGCAAGGAACTGGCTGTAATCAATGAGAGAAGAAAGAGGCTAGGCCTCCCTCCTTGTCATAATGATCAACAATCCTCATGTGATAACCTGATAGGCTTAGCGCTCTCGGGTGGCGGGATTAGGTCGGCGACCACAAATATTGGAGTGTTGCAGGGGCTGTCAGAAAAAAGAGTGCTGCCTTTGGTTGACTATCTCAGCACTGTCTCCGGGGGCGGCTATATCGGCGCCTGTCTGTCTTCGTTGTTTTCAGGCACAAACAAAGAGGCGCAGTTTTCAACTCAGTGGGAACACTTTCCTTTCCGTGAGGAAAGAATGGAAAGTGGCAAGGAAGAGCCTTTTGACAAGTATGGGCAGGCACAGATGCACCACATGCGGGTGCGGGCAAGCTATCTTGCTCCACGAGCACTGCATTTTAGTTCCAATGTAATGCGGGCGATAGGCGCGGTATTTCTTTCCACCTTCATGTCTCTTCTTTGGTTCGCTCTCATAGTTACACTGATAACATCATTGTACATGATGGTAGTCTCATCTGTGGCTCCACAATTGGGATCGCCGCAGGACAAAAGTACACGGGTTAATCAAATTGAAGCGGTCAGCCAGAAGAAGAATGGAGAGGTTGAGTATCCTAAAGAGAGCCCGGGTGTTTTCAGCAAGAAGTCCTATGAGGAAACAGGGCGAGAAATTGCTGCATATATGGCGTTTCCTTTTACACAATTTAAAAATCTCAGCAGGTCATGGTACTGGGGAACGATCGTTGTGTTTTTTTGTTTGGGGGTAGTGTTTACGTATTTAAGACGGAGATACTTTTTTAAACAAGAAAGCTGTGGGCGAGAAGAAAGCGTTTCGTATAAGAGTTTTGTTTATCGAATCATATTTTGGTTGATTATTGCTCTCTATGCAGGGACATTCGGAGCCGTCTTGTGGGATGTGAAGGAGTTCAGGTATGGGGCAATTCTTGTTGTGCCGACACTCTTCGTGATGGGAGCGCTTTTGGGCTTTTGGTTTTTCTACTCGTACTACGCGTTAAAAAGAGAAACATGGCACAGGCAAGGACGATCTAAATCCCATGTGTGTGCTGGAATTTTGTTGGCGACTTTGTTTTTTGCCCTCATTTTGGCTGTGCTTCCGGGCTTTATGACTATAGGGGTCGGCAAATACTCGATTTTGATTCTTGTCGCCATTGGCACAGGGTTGCGATATTTCATAGCAAGTCAGGGCAAGATTTCTTCTGAGAAGACGACGTTCACTCTCCCCTCGAAATACAGGGAAGGATTACTGGGGTTAACCACCGGATTGTTTTTGTTTCTTGCAGTACTCTTTGTAGGTAATTTTTTAGCTGAAGTGCTGTTTGATGGCAAATGGCCTGGAAGGTTAGATGACTACGAACAGCTTTGGCTTATGGGGGTGTTTCTTGTGACCGCCCTTGTCCTAGGAGGATTTAATTGGTTGGTGGACGTCAATAAAATTTCGTCCCATTATTTCTATAGAGATCGCTTGGCTGAGATGTTTCTGTGTACCATTTCACACGATGAAAGTTGGAAGCGAGACAATCTGGAGATGAAGTTGTCTGAGGTGCATGGAGATGTCGGTGAAGATGATAAGTGCTGGGACTGTGGACCTTATCTCTTGCTTAATGCTACTTTGAATCTTACAGCATCAAAAAATCTGAAAGCTTTTAATCGCAAATCCGATATTTTCACCTTTTCCCGCCTTTATGTCGGTTCCCAGGAAACTGGATATATTCAAACAGAAGATTATATGGTTGATGGCGGCCCATTGAAGCTGGCCCGGGTCATGACTATCAGCGGAGCGGCAGTGACTTCTGTTATGGGAATGAACACCTCACTTGTAACCTCTTTTCTATGCACCATTTTTGGGGTGCGTTTGGGCTACTGGTTGCCAAATTTTAAGAATCAAGAGGTGAAGGAGACACTGGGTGAAGTTTTGGTACAAGAACGAGTGCTTGACGCTATCAAGAAGGGGGAGCAGAAGGTGGTGACCTTAACTCCAACGGTTCCTGATTTAAGAGGATTTGACAAAACTGATACCTATGAATGCGAAAAGAACATAAACAAACTCAGAAAAAAAATTGTGCATTCGGCAACTGAAAGAATGTCCCAGGAGTTGGTGGGATACACCACCTCGGATAATAAAGAAATTTACCTGAGTGACGGTGGGCATAGTGGCGATAATCTTGGTATTATTCCACTCTTGCGAAGGCGGGTCAGAGTTTTGATTGTGTCCGACTCAGAATGTGATCCTGAACATTCTTTCGATTCCTTTAACAGCTCGGTGAGAAATGCTTATGTGGACGAGGGGATAAAAGTAAAAATTTCGTTAGCTGGTCTTAGAAAGAAGGATGAAAAGGGCTTCACCGTGGATAAATTAGCAGTAGGGGAAATAGTCTATCCTGAACAAGATGAAAAGAATGATCCGCCGAACTGGATTATCCTCTATAAAAATACAATGAATGGTAAAGAAATTTCACCCATTCTCAATTACAAACAAAAGAACTCTGACTTTCCGCACGAGACTACGGCTGATCAGTTCTTCACGGAAGAGCAATTTGAATCATATCGGGCTTTGGGCAGATATGGTATTAAGGAAGCCTTGGAATCAAAAGATAAATGGTTAAAGGCCTGTAGCGCCTCTGACCGGAAGAGCAGTGGCGAGGCCTATGTTTTTCTCAGAAAGATGATTGATTCGTAAATATTTTTCCTGATGGGCATAAAGCATGCTGTATGCCCGGCATACGCAGAAGGCTACCAGGGATAAGGCCGTCAGGATTGCTGGTTAGGGCGATTTTTAAATCGGACAGGCGATATTGCCCAGACGTTGGGTGAGCTTAAGGTTCTCCCGGTAATCAACCGGTACAGAGAGCAGTACCGGCACGTCTTGTTTGAAGGCCTCCTTGAGGGCATCGTGGAGGTCGGCACTGTTTTCCACCCGCATGCCCTTGCAGCCGAAGGCCTCGGCCAGTTTGATAAAGTCAGGGTTGTTGAAGTGGAGGTCGGTGTGGCGGCCAAAGGTGTTCTGCTGCTTCCACTCAATGAGGCCGTAGCTCTGGTCGTCCCAGATCATCACCACGATATTGGCGCCGATGCGCCGCGCCGTTTCCAGTTCCTGGACATTCATCAGAAAGCCGCCGTCACCGCAGATGGCGAGCACCTTACGCTCCGGGTGGACGATCTTGGCACCGATGGCGGCAGGCAGGGCAAAGCCCATGGAGCAAAAGCCGTTGGAGATTAGGCAGGTATTGGGCTCGTCGCATTGGTAATAACGGGCAATCCACATTTTGTGGGCACCGACATCGGAAATAAGGATGTCATCCGGACCCATGACCTGACGCACGTCCCAGAGAATTTTCTGCGGGCGGATGGTGCCCTTGGTGTCATCATCCTTGTGAGCCATGAAGTCTTCGAGCTGGCGGGAGCGGATGGTGTGGATATATTCCTCGTTGATGTGGGGAACGTGGTTTGTGAATTTCTTGTTGAGCAGTTCCAGGGTCTGGGCCACATCACCGACGATCTCCAGATCCACCGCATAATATTCGTCGGACTCGGCGGGCACACAATCGATGTGGATGAGCTTCTGGCCGTTTTTATCACTGAAATGACGGCTCCAGAGGTGGGGTGCGTATTCAACGGTGTCGTAGCCCAGGGTGATGACCAGGTCGGCCTGCTGCAGGCTGCAGAGGATGTGGTCCTGGGACTGCAGGCCGATGGTGAACAGGCAATGCTCGGACTGGCGGCTCACCGCGCCCTTGCCCATGAAGGTGTTGGTCACCGGGATGTGGGTTAGGTCGGTAAACAGCCGCAGGGCCTGGGAGGCGTGATGGCGGATGGCGCCGTTACCGGCCAGGATCACCGGTTTTTTGGCGGTCTTAATCATCTTCACCGCCGCCGCGATCATATTGGCGGCCGGCACCGGGCGTTGTGGTTTTTCGATGGGTAAGGGGGCGCCTGCTGTCTCAAAGGCAGCAATATCATCGGCAAGTTCAATATGACAGGCCCCTGGTTTTTCCATGACGGCCAGCTTAAAGGCCTTGCGCACCACCTCCGGAATATTGCCGGAGTGGATGATGGGTTTGGCCCATTTGGTAATGGGGGTGAACATGGCCACCACATCCATGTTCTGATGGCTCTCTTTATGCTGGCGGCGGCTGTCGGCCTGGCCGGTAAGAACAATAAGCGGCACCCGATCCATATTGGCATCGGCGACACCGGTCACCAGGTTGGTGGCCCCGGGCCCCAGAGTACCCAAGCAGACGCCGGGCCGACCGGTGAGGCGCCCGTAAGCATCGGCAATAAAGGCCGCGCCCTGCTCGTGGCGGCAGACCACAAACTTGATGGGCGAATCCTCCAGGGCCATCATGAAATGGGCATTCTCCTCGCCCGGCACTCCGAAGATATACTCCACACCCTCATTTTCCAGACATTTGACAAAGAGCTCGGCAGCTTTCATATTTTTTATATGTCCTAAAGTTTGTTGGCAGTGACCTGAATAGATGTAGATAGTAATTGCTATCATACATGATCTGCATAGGAAAAAAATCTATTCCCTGAACCAAGGATGAGAAAAAATGGCATGACAGGCGACGTGGAAAATAAAAAAAACCTGGGAAGAGCGTTGGCAATACGCCCTTCCCAGGTCTGGTGTTGTTGATTATGCAAGGGGCGTGATTCAGCAGCCTTCCAGAACATAGCTGTCATATTTCACAGATTTCTGGATGCGGCCGCGTTCCATGTTATTCAGGGGTTTCCGCAGGGCGGCGGCATAGCTGTCGATCTCGGAGAGCTCTTTTTGCAGGCGCTTGCTGTTTTTGGCTTTGTGGTCCATGTCTTGTTGGGCCTGGGCGAGAATGGCCTGGGCCTTACGCAGATCGCCGCGGTCCACAGCATCTGCGGCCTGACTGCGGGCGTGATGGGCCTCAAAGATGCTGGAGCGTTCGCTGATGGCGTCATTGCGCCCGTTTTCGATGGTGCGGGCATCGGTCAGATAGCGGAGTTGCATGGGCTCCTGGCGGCACTCGAGATAATCCTGGCCTGCCGGCCGATACGACATCTTGACGCCGCCAGCCTCAAAATTGCCGCTCTTATGGGCGGGGGGGTGAATGCGAATCTGGAAGCGGCGTCGCTCACCAGCGGAGAGGTCGCCGCCATACATGATGACTCTGTTCTTTTTTATTTCATAGCGGTTGGCCATCACCTGAGCGATGTTGATATCGTCAGCAAACTGCACCTCGATTCTGATGTCGGTGGCCACCACCTGCTCCACCGCTCTGAACTCACGGGCCAGGATTTCGGCAATGCTGCCTGAGGAATCGATGAAGTAATACATGCCCAAGCCATTTTCTGCCAGGGCAGCCATCAGGTTCTCATTAAAGTCGCAACCAACACCAAAGGTGCTGAGCGAGATGCTGTTCCCAGCCTCATCAAGGGCAATATTCCCCAGGCGTTGTGGAGAGGTGATGCCGACATTGGCCTGGCCGTCAGAAAAGAGCAGGACACGGTTGGTGGAACGGGGTGAGCTGTAACGGCGGAGTTGCCGGTAGCCCTCCTCGAGGCCGGCCTGCATGTTGGTGCTGCCGCCGGGGTGGATGGAGTTGATCAACGAGCGGGCGTGGGAGAGACCCTCCACCGGCTGCGAGGCAATGAGAACCGTGGCGTAATCGTCATAGGTTATAAGGGAAAAACGATCGCCCGGCCGCAGTTTATCTAGAATGGCCAGGGCAGCTTTCTTGACATGGCGCAGCTTGTCCTGATGGGCCATGGAGCCGGAACGGTCAAGCACCAGGGCAACGTTCAGGGGCAGACGCTGTTGCTGGCGGTGGAAGCTGTCGAGATCAGGGGTGGTGACCAGAATCTCCAGATAACGGGAGTCTGGTCGGGTGGCGTGAATGAGGTTGTTGTCAAAGCCGGTGGTCATGCTCAGACCGGTGCTGGCCAGTGCCGGGTTGTTGAGGACTACCATGGGGAGAAAGGCAGTCAAGAGAAGAAGTTTGGCCATAAACGTTGAAAGGGTTGGCCTTGTTGGTTTGTAACACAGTCTGAGTTTCATGGTGTACCTCTAAGGTGGTTGTATGGAGAGGTGCCCCTTGTGCTGGTAGGGCAGGGCGAGAGAGCCTGCCCGCCGTCGCTCGAATACGACGACGACGGGTTGGCCAAGGCTAGCAGCCTTCGGGCTTCTTTTTAACCTGGACTGAATCGCCTACCTTGAAGGTATTTGCCTTTTTGCCGCAATTTAGGGTCACGGTATCTCCCTTGGAACTGATGATCTCGCAGTCGATGGTTTTGGCCGCAGCCGTTGTCAGGCTCAGGCCGATGACAAATGTCAGTGTTGCAAAAGTAGTTATCAGTTTTTTCATGTCATCACTCCTCGTCGATATGATGGGCCGCCAGACTGGTTAGTCGGCCGCATGGTATTTATTTCAGGGCCTGGATGGCAGACTAGCAGCCTTCGATTACCATTGCCTTTTTCTTGGTGTTGACCGGGGCCTGCAGGGTGATCTTGGTGCCCACATCCATGGTGGTGGCCTGGTCGCCACAGTTCATTACCACCGCGTTTTCCTTGCTTGCCATGACCTCGCATTCGACCTCGGTGGCGGCTTGAGTGGCCAGGGTCAGGGCAAGAATAAAGGTTACTGCGGTTACTGTGCTTATCAATTTCTTCATGACGTCACTCCTCTTGATGGAAGATGTACCGCCCGCTTAAGGCGGGCAGCAGGGCGGCACCCCGTAATTTTTTAATCGTGGGGTGACTGCTTCGTGCTTCTGACTTCAAGATAGGACTTTCGCCAAAAGATAATAGAGGACATCGACTGGTATCGGGTGGGATGACGCGCTGGTATCTACCCGGTATCGGATAGACATGGTGGTGGGGCAGGGAAAAATGGCAGGGATGGTGGCGGGAGGGGAGGGTTGCTTAACAGCCCTCAATGGCCTTTTTTTTGCTCTGCTGGGTCATGAAGCCCTCGGCAATGGCTTGGGCGCGTTGGTCTTGGAAGATGATTTTGCCGTGGATTTCCCCTTTTTTGCGGATGGGGGTGGCAAGCTCCATGGACATCTTGAAGGTGCCGGCCTGGACATTGGTGAGCAGCCATTTGGCCGTGCCGGTGCTTTGGTCGTAACTATTGTAAGCGGGTGAGGACTTTTTGATCACCGTGCCCGGCGGGATGGATTGGCTGACAATGACCGCGGCTGGCGGTGGCGAGGGAATGGTGATCTGCCAGCTGATCTGGGTGCCGCGCGGTTGGCTGTAGCGGGCCGCGATCTCCTGGCCGGCGCCCAGGCTGGTCTGGCAGGGCAGGGCCAGGAGAAAGAGGGTGAGGCAGAGGAGGGAGCGGATGGGCAGGCGGTTCATGGCGGTATTCTCCTAAAAAAATCGTTACGGGACCACGACAAATTTTGCGGCGTCACTGTCCCAGCGATAGCCCTGGCCGGCCCATATCTGGCGGATTTCGTCAATATCGACGCCCAGGGCCTGGAGGGCCGCAAAGGAGTTGAAGATGGTGAGGATTTCCGCATCATCAATGCGCTGGTCTTGGTTGCTGTCGGCCCAGTGGAAATTGGTGATGGCCAAGGTGTTGTTGCCGGTGATGGCCAGGCGCCTCGTCTGCTGGCCCTGGACCATGACCTCGCCCTGGAAGAGGAGCTGCTCGCCCTCGGCCAGGTCTGGGGCGGTGCGGGCCAGGTAGGCAAAAAAGAGGGGGGTGTCGTCCTCGGCGCTGCTCAGCCATTTGATGGCCTCCCTTGCCTGCTGCGAGGCGACCAGGGCGGGTTGGCTGGCCAGAACCTGACAGCCCGGCGGCAGAAATTCCTTCACGATGAACGACAGCGGCAGCGGGCTCGTGGCCTGGACCTTGATCAGCACCGGGAAGGGCTGGTGGGCCGAGGCATGCTGGGGCAGGAGGCGGACGGCACTGAGCTGGGGGGTGGTGTCGTGGGGGGCGGAAAACTGGAAATAGGTCAGGATCAGGAGGAGGCCCACCGGGAGGAGGGGCCACCACGATTTTAGTCTCTGGGAGGCGAGTGCTGGCGCAGTCGGCTCGGGGGTGGGGATCTGGTAAGCTTCTTTGCCAGTCTTGTCCTCGATGTCAGACAGGCTGATCTCCAGCACCTCGGCCAGCTTTTCGGCATTCTCGAACTTGATATTAGGGGATCGGCCATTCTCCCAGCGTGAAATGGTATCCACCGTCACCCCCAGGCAGGTGGCAACGTAAAGCTGGGTGAGTTTCTTCATTTCCCGGATCGATTTTATTTTGCTGCCGTCAATGGCAAGGCAAGCAGTGGGAGAAGGGCTGAAGTTTTTGCTATCATTCATGATTTTATTGATCATCGAAAACAGGGAGCTTGGCAAGAAAAAAGTGGGGCGTCTCTTTTGGTCGCCGCCGCTCTTTGCCGGGCGGGGTGAATATGGTAAGGGAGGAGAGTGTCCTTTCTCTTGTGCTATTTAAGGTGTAGATGAGTCAAGCCAACCAACATAATGTCGCCGAGTATCTGGACGCCCTCAAGGGTTCCGAGCGTTTCGGGCCGCAGGTGGTGCACCATGAGTTTCTGGCTGGCCAGGAGGCTGAGTATAGAGAGTTGGTCCAGCCTCTGTCTGCCGAACTGGTCGTGATCATGGCCCAAGAAGGGGCGGCGAGGCTGTACAGCCATCAGGCCCGGGCCATGGATTTCATCCGCCAGGGTGAGGATGTTCTGGTGGCGACCCCCACGGCCAGCGGCAAGAGTTTGATCTATAATATGCCGGTGATTGAAAAGATCATGAAGGAACCTGCCACCCGGGCCCTTTATCTCTTTCCTTTAAAGGCCTTGGCCCAGGATCAGCTCCGGCGCTTGGCAGAGATTGCCGCCCAACTGCCCGAGGGCAGAAGTTTTACGGCGGCGGGCTGTGATGGCGACACCTCAAGCTATCGGCGCAAGAAGTTGCGCGAAAACCCAGCCAACATCATCATCTCCAACCCGGAGATGCTCCATCTCTCCTTCTTAGGCTACCATGAGAAATGGGCGGAATTTTTCAGCAACCTGCGTTATGTGGTCATTGACGAGGTGCACTCCTATCGCGGCGTTTTTGGTTCCCACATGGCCTGGGTGTTAAGGCGTCTGCTGCGCATCTGTGCTCTTTATGGCAGTAACCCGCAATTTCTGCTTTTTTCGGCCACTGTCGGCAATCCAGGCGAGCTCGGTCAGGGCCTTATCGGCCGCAGCCCCCGGGTGATTACCGACAGTGGCGCCCCGCAGGCCCCTCGTCATTTTGTCTTTTTTAATCCCTGGGATGGGGCGGCTCTTGCTGCCAGTCAGATGCTGGAGGCGGCCTTAAAGCGCGGCCTGCGCACCATCGTTTATACCCAGTCGCGCAAGATCACCGAACTGGTGGCCATGTGGACGGCTGAACGCTTGGGGGACTTGAAAAATAAGCTCACGGCCTACCGGGCTGGTTTTTTGCCTGAGGAGCGCCGGGAGATCGAGCATAAGCTGGCAAGCGGCGAGCTTTACGGGGTGGTGACCACCTCGGCCCTGGAGCTTGGCATTGATATCGGATCTCTTGATATCTGCATCATGGTGGGTTATCCCGGCTCCATCATGTCCACCTGGCAGCGCGGTGGTCGGGTGGGACGCAGGCAGCAGGAAAGCCTGATTATCATGGTGGGGCAGGAGGATGCCCTGGATCACTATTTTCTCAAGAACCCCCAGGAGTTTTTTCGGCGGAAGGTGGAGGCGGCTGTTCTTAATCCCGATAATGAGGAGATCAGCGCCCGACACTTGATCTGTGCCGCGGCTGAGTTGCCTCTGCACAGGGATGAACCCTTGCTGGCAATGCCTGCGGTAAAAAAGGCGGTTGATGCGCTGTGTGCCGGGGGCCAGCTCCTGCAGGCCAAAACTGGCAAACGCTTTTTCACGGCCCGAAAATATCCTCACCGTCAGGTGGATCTGCGCGGCAGCGGCCAGCCCTTTGTGATCAGGAAGATCGGTGGCAACGAACGTCTCGGTGATATTGATTCGGGACGGTGTTTTAAGGAATGCCATCCCGGCGCCCTCTATCTTCATCATGGCGAGACCTGGGAGGTGGTGGAGCTTGATCTGGATGGCGGTCAGGTTCTGGTGCGGCGCAAAGAGGCCAATTATTTTACCCGGGCCATGGCCACCAAGGAAACCGAGATTCTTGAGGTTTTTTCTGAGGTGGAGGTGCGCAATATCAAGGCCTGTTTCGGGCGGCTCAAGGTGACCGATCAGGTTACCGGTTTTCAGCGCAAGCTCATTCGCGGTCAGAAGACCATGAGCAGCGAAAGCCTGGACTTGCCGCCCCAGGTCTTTGAGACCCATGGTCTCTGGTTTGAGATCCCAGAAGGCCTTGAGGCCTGCATGCAGGCCGATAGGGCCCATTTTATGGGCGGTATCCATGCCGTGGAACATGCTGCCATCGGTGTTTTTCCGCTCACCGTGCTGTGTGATCGCAACGATATTGGCGGCATCTCCTATCCCTTTCACCCCCAACTGCAATGCTCGGCCATTTTTATCTATGACGGCTACCCCGGTGGCATTGGCCTGTGCCGTGAGGCCTTCAGCCGCATCGACGAACTGCTGCTGGCCGCCCACACGGCCATTGTCTCTTGCCCCTGCGAGACGGGGTGCCCGTCGTGTGTTCACTCGCCTAAATGCGGTTCCGGCAATCGGCCCATCGACAAGGAGGCGGCCCGAATTGTTCTGGAGGCACTGCTGGCTGGCGATGTGGTGCGCAAGGCGATCCATCAAGACCAGGAAGAGGTCCTGCCCCTTGCCACAGCTCCAGAGGGCGAGATTGTTACAACGGTCCTGCCCCGGAAATGGGCGGTGTTTGATGTGGAGACCCAGCGTTCCGCTGCTGAGGTGGGCGGCTGGCACCACGCCGAGCGCATGGGAGTATCAGTGGCCGTGGTTTATGACGGTGAGCTTGATGATTTTCTCGTCTTTCGGGAGGGAGAGATGGTGGAGCTTCTCGACTATCTCTGCAGTCGGGAACTGGTGGTGGGCTTCAATAATAAACGTTTTGATAATCAGGTGTTATCGGCTTATGGCGATGCCAAACTCCATCTCCTGCCCACCATCGATCTCCTGGAGGAGGTCAAGAGCCGTCTGGGCTACCGCTTAAGTCTTGACCGCTTGGCGGCAAAGACCCTTGAGGTCGCAAAAAGCGCTGATGGTCTGCAGGCCCTCAAATGGTATAAAGAAGGGCGTATCGACAAGATCATCACCTATTGCCGCCATGATGTGGAAATAACCCGCGATCTCTTTCTTTTTGCCTTGGAAAACAGGTATCTTCTTTTTCAAAATAAGGCCGGTCAGACTGTGCGCTGCCCCCTTGCCTTAACCATTCCGCAGTGTAACAAGGAGGGGCAGGGTGATGAACATATTTTAACTATTTGATTTTAAGGAATAATGACATGTGTTATTTTTATAATTCAGCCACGGTCAGGTGGCGATTTGGTTTTTTATTTACCCTGAAAGCAGCACGAAGAGGTCTAAGCAGAGGTATGGGGTGCCAATGACAAATAAAAAATTGTTGCCGGTTGAATTGCCCGGGATAAATTTTGCTTTAACCTTGGAGCAGACTGGGATTCCAGAGGAAATCTTCAAGAAGATTCTCCTCAAGTTTTCTGAGAAAAACAGGGCAAAAGCTCAAGAGATGTATGTGCTAGCATCTCAAGGAGACCTGCAGGGTCTCAGTGCGTTGGTTCATACCTTGAAGGGGACGGCGGCAACCATTGGCGCGATGCCTTTGGAGGAGGCTTGCCAGGCTGTGGAGATGGCTATTGAAGAGCAAAGAGGGGTCGAGGAGATAAAAACATTGATCGGCGAGCTGGCTCGCGCCCTGGATGTTGTTGTGACTTCCCTTGCCAGCCTGCGCTAGCTGTTTTTTAGCAGATTCTCGGCAGTTGTTCGGCCACTGGAATATCGACAACCCTGGTTGCTCCAAGGAGGGTGGTGAGGGTGACCAGTTTTGAGGTTTCGGCGTTTACTTCGCCGATGATTGCCGCCTGTTGTCCCAGCGGATGGTTACGCATTGCCGTAAGCAGGCTGTCAGCCTCCTGAGCGCGCACCACGGCAATCAACTTGCCCTCATTGGCCACATAGAGAGGGTCAATCCCGAGAATTTCACAGGCGCCCCGGACTGAATCGTTGATGGGTAGGGCCGCTTCCTCAAGGGCAAAGCCAAGCCCGGTCTGCTGGGCAAATTCATTTAAGGTCATCGCCACCCCGCCGCGGGTGGGGTCGCGCAGGGCGTGAATATTGGGGGCGGCGCTCAGCATGGTCTGAACCAGATCGGCCAGGGGGGCGGTGTCACTCTGCAATGAATTTTCAAAGGAGAGTTTGTTGCGGGTGGTGAGGATGGTCATGCCGTGATCTGCCAGGGTGCCGGAGATGATGATTTTGTCACCGGCCTGGATTCGGTCGGCCCCCAAACGGATATTGTCAGCGAGGATGCCAATGCCGCTGGTATTGATGAAAATTTTATCACAGCTTCCCCGTTCAACCACCTTGGTGTCGCCGGTGACAATGGCGACCCCGGCAAGCCGAGCCGCCTTTTGGATGGAGTCGAGGATGCGTTCGAGATCAACAAAGGGCAGGCCCTCTTCAATAATCAGGGCCAGGCTGAGATACAGGGGCCTGGCCCCGGACATGGCAACATCGTTTACCGTGCCGTTGACGGCAAGATCACCAATATCGCCGCCAGGAAAAAAGATGGGTGACACCACATAGGAGTCAGTGGAAAAGGCGATGCGTCCACTGCTTATGGCCAGGGTGGCCTGATCTTCCAGACGGTTAAGATGTTCATTGGCAAAACGAGGCAGCATGAAGCGCTCAATAAGTTCGGCGGAGAATTTGCCACCGTTGCCGTGGGCCAGAGTAACAACGTCCTGTTTTGCTATGGGATTGGGGTAGCCCCGGTTCATTTCATCCTTCATTCTGCATCCTTATGTAGTCAGTCTGTGATACTTGTAATAGGCGGCACAGGCCCCCTCCCCGGAAACCATGGTGGCGCCAAGGGGGTGTTCTGGTTTGCAGCGATTGCCGAAGAAAGGGCAACTCGGTGGCTTAAGGAGACCCTGAAGAACCTGGCCGGCCATACAGCCGTTATCGGTTTCTTCAGCGGCCTGGGGCTGGAATTTGTGCTCAGCATCAAAGGCGGCGAACTGATCGCGAATGGCAAGGCCGCTTTGGGAAAGAACGCCGATGCCGCGCCAGTTGCGATCGCAGCGCCTGAATATCTGGTCAATAATCTTGCGGGCGTGGAGATTGCCGGTTGGGGTTACGGAGCGCTTGTATTCGTTTTCCAGGCGGTATTCGCCTTTTTCAAGCTGTCTAACGGCGTCAAGAATGCCAGCCAGGATATCGACGGGCTCAAGACCGGTGGCGACAATGGGCACCTTATAGTCATCTACAATTTCCTGATACTCCTCAAGCCCCATTATGGTGCAGACATTACCGGCGGCAAGATAGCCGTCAACTTTGTTCTCTTTATTGTCCAGCAGGGCGCGCAGGGCCGGCGGCACCAGAACGTGGCAGGCAAGGATGCTGAAGTTGTCTAAACCCAGGCGCTGGGCCTGGAGGATGGCCATGGCATTGCCCGGCGCTGTGGTCTCAAAACCCACTCCGAAAAAGACGATCTGGCTGTGTGGATTTTCCTGGGCCAGGCTGATGGCCTCAAGCACCGAATAGACCATGCGGACATCGTTGCCACGGCTCTTGGCCTCAAGGAGGTTGCCGATGCTGCCCGGCACCCGCATCATGTCGCCAAAGGTGGTGAGGATAATCTCTGGTCGAGCCGCGAGATTGATGGCCTTATCAATGAAGGAAATAGGGGTGACGCACACCGGACAGCCGGGGCCGTGGACTAGGTGGAGAGAGGAGGGCAGGAGCTGGTCAATGCCGCTTCTGACAATGGCATGGGTCTGGCCGCCGCAGACCTCCATCAGGGTCCAGGGTCTGGTGACCGTGGTGTGGATTTCGGCGAGCAGGGCCTTGGCCAGGGATGGATCACGAAATTCCGAAAGATATTTCACAGAGCCCCCATCTTCTCCCGCAGTTCCTGCCAGGCAGCCAGAGATTTTTGGGCCTCTTCTTCGTCAAGCACCGAGATGGCAAAGCCGGCATGGACCAAGGCATATTGGCCAACTTTAGCCTCGGGCACATACTCAAGACACGCCTTGTTGATGGTGCCGCCATAGTCGAGGCGGCCCATCTTCAGGCTGGCCTCTTCAAATATTTCGATCAATTTTCCGGGAACAGCCAGGCACATAGGGGTGAGGGAAGAGTTGAATTGCAGGGGGGATACTCCACATAAAACCAGATTACCTGGAATGGCAGGGAAAGACAATTATTCAAGGCGATCTAAACTGTTCAGGCAGGAACGGACTCCATGTTTCTTGTGATTTCAACTCCAAAGGCCTTTAGGTCGGCAATAACCTGCCGGCTGATATCTTCAACCGCGGCAGCCACTGTTTTTGAAAGCGCCAGGCCTGTTTCCAGGGACTCGGGGATGATGCCGTACAGACTGATATGGGCGGGAAGACTGTCGGTCATGGCCGCGCAGGACAGCATCTCGGAGAGACCAAGCTGGTGGGGGGAGATCCGATTCTGGAAAAAAGCGGGCGGGTCGTCAAGGATCATTCTCTTGACGGTTCCCGCCGGCTCCTTGCCGATGATGGCATCAATAATGATGAGATGCTTTTTGTCATCCAGAAAGCCGAGGAGTTCCAAACCTGCTGTGCCGCCGTCAATAAATTCAACTTCATGAGAGAAGCGGTAACGTTCCTGCAGAAGCTCAACAGCCCGTACCCCGGCCCCCTCGTCACCGAGGAGGATATTGCCGACACCAAGAACGAGGATGCTCGGTTCAGACATGGGTGTGAACCTTGATAAGCTCCCGACGTTCAGGGTCGAAAAGATGAATGGCGCAGGCCAGACACGGGTCAAAGGAATGGATGGTGCGCAAAACCTCCAAGGGGTTTTCCGGATCAGCCACCGGATTACCCATAAGCGATGCCTCATAGGGGCCCATTTCGTCCTTGTCGTTGCGGGGACCGGCATTCCAGGTTGAGGGCACTACGCATTGGTAATTTTTGATCTTGGCGTTTTCAATGACAACCCAGTGGGAAAGGATACCTCTGGGGGCTTCGTGGAAGCCGACACCCTGAATCTCCCCTTTTGGGAAAACCGGTTCGTTAAAGGTGGTGTAATCGCCCTTGCCGATATTGGCCATCAGGGCAGCCCACTCAGTATTAATGACTTCATGGAGGACACCGGTGCGCACGGCACGGGCGGCATGACGGCCAATGGTGGAATGGAGGGTGCCAAGGCCAAGCTTGGTGCCGGCCAGAGACCCGGCTTGGGCCAGGAGGTTATTAGCGTGTCTGATCGTGGGTTCATGGCCTGCGGCATACATGGCCAGAACATTGGCCAGGGGGCCGACCTGGGCCGGTTTATCAAGGAAGGTGGGGGCCTTGACCCAGGAGTATTTACCGTCATCCTCAAAGCCGGTGAAGTTCGGATCCGTCTCACCCTGCCAGGGGTGGAGGTTGTCATCGCCCTTGTAGTAGGAGTGTTTGACGCTTTCTTTGACGTTTTTGATGAAAAAGGGATCGTTGAAGGAGGTGATGGGTTTGAAGGCTGCGATGTCCTTGTTGGGGATGTAGCCACCGGGCAGAGCAAAGGAGTCGCCTTTGGTGTCCTGGGGGAATTCCGGTGCTGACAGGTAGTTGGTTACCCCGGCGCCATAACCTGTCCACTCGGCATAAAAGGCGCCCACAGCGGCCACATCAACTTGGTAGACGTGGTTAATGAAGTCGCCGATTTCATCAATAAGGGTCTTGATGAAGTAGAGCCGCTCCACCGTGAGGGTGGACTGGCTGTCCGGGTTGATGGGATTAGCCACGCCGCCCACGGCCAGATTCTGGATATGAGGGGTTTTGCTGCCCAGGATAGCGACTACCTTGTTTATTTTACGCTGATAGTCCAGGGCCTGAAAATAATGGCTGGTGGCCAGCAGGTTCACCTCGGGGCTCAGCTTCATGGCCGGATGCCCCCAGTAGCCGCTGGCAAAGACGCCGAGCTGGCCACTGGCTACAAATTTCTTCAGGCGATCCTGGACTGCCTTGAGTTCCTGGGCCGAGTTATTCGGCCAGGGTGAGAGTTTGGCGGCCAGATCGGCTGCGGCCTTGGGGTTGGCCTTAGTTGCTGAAACAATGTCCACCCAGTCCAGGGCGGAGAGATGATAGAAATGAACGATATGATCGAAGATGCTGTGCGCGGCAATAATGATATTGCGGATATGCTGGGCATTCATCGGTATCTCGAGTTTCAAGGCGTTTTCCACAGCCCGCACCGAGGCGATGGCATGCACGGTGGTACACACCCCGCAGATACGCTGGGTGAAGATCCAGGCTTCCCGAGGGTCTTTGTCCTTAAGGATGAGCTCGATACCACGCCACATGGTGCCGGAAGACCAGGCCTTGCTGACATGGCCCTTGTCGATTTCACACTCAATGCGTAAATGGCCTTCAATTCTGGTGATGGGGTCAACGACGATTCGTTTAGCCATGGAAAATACTCCTTAGGGCTGCATGCCGAGTAGGCGTTTAATAATGCTTAGGCATCTTTTTTTTAAAATCAGCCTGCCGTCACTTTGCTTCGCGAAGGCAGAACCGGCAGGGTTTTGATGAATATCAGATAGGCCATGAGTTCCAGGGAAATAATACCCAGGGTAATCATGATCTCACCTACAGCTGGGAAATAATGGTGGCCGGTACCAGGGTCAAAACCAATTATATAGGTGTTGTAGCGAAAAAGGGCGGAGCCGGTCAAAAGGAGCACCGCGCCGATATACTGACCATAGGCGGTGACCCGTAGTTTTGTAGAAAAGAGGAGGATCGCTGCTGCAATGAGCAGGGCGTTTTCCAGGAGGAACATATTACTGACCAGATCACCCTTAAAGGCCAGGGATAGAGCACCCCGTTGGAGGAGGTCGCCGAAACGGATGACCAGGAAGATGGCCAGGGAAATATCCATGACATAGGCAACCTGGCTCAGGATGCGGGTCTCTTTGGGGGTGTTGAACTCACTGTGGGCAATGGTGCCTTCAAAAATGACGACCCCGTACCCCATGGAAATGGCGGAGAGCAGGAAGAGCAGGGGGAGCAGCTCGGTATGCCAGAGGGGTGAGAGCTTGTAACCGGCAATGACCATGAGGGTCCCTAAGGAGGACTGGTGCATGGTGGGCAGGAGAACGCCTAAGGCGATAAAGAAAAACAGAACCTTGTGTAAGGTCGCCTCCGCCTTCTTTGCCCCGAATTTTTCAAGAAAAACCGGAGAAAATTCGATCCACAGTACCAAGGTATAGGTGGCAATGCAGAGACCGACCTCAAGCATGACTGAGTTGGGGTTGGCAAATTTGGGGAGAAACATATTGTACATCTGCCAGTAGCGGCCAATGTCAATGAATACCGAGACGCCGGCCAGGGTGTAGCCGAACACCGAGGCCATTAAGGCCGGTCGTACCAAAGGGTGATATTTGCCCCGGTTCGCCACATAGACCAGAAGGGCCATGGTATAGCCGCCGCAGGCAAAGGCAGTACCCACCACCACATCAATGGCAATCCAGATCCCGAAAGGATAGCCGTCATTCATGTTTGTTACTGCGCCCAAACCCAGCATAAAACGTTTGGCGATAAAAAAGGTGCTGAGACAAAAGATGCCCAGGAGAACCAGAAATTGCCAGCTTAAGATTTTTGAGCCCAGAGGCTTTGCGTTCTCACTCGTCATTGTGGTGTTTCTCCGCATTTTTCTTAACGAAATAGACAAGGCCGCCAAGCAGGGCAATGGGCAGGAACATCCCCTTGTACAGGGTGTGCTGGATATTTTCCGTCATGCTGGCGTAGGACTCGTCCGGCAGTTCCGGCATGCCAAGCTTCTGGAAATCAACAGCGGCAAGCATCATGACCTGGCTGCCGTTCAGCTCTTTTTCCCCAAAGAGGTGATTTTTATACTGGGCCGCCTGGTGGGAGACGGTCCTGCCGGTCCGAATATCGTGGATGGGGAACTCGTAGCTTTCCCCTGGGGTATACAACAGGCGTCTGTGGGCCTCCTGCTTAAGCAGTTCCACCGGACCAAAGAGGGAGGCACCCGTGGGGCAGAATGCACAGCAGGCGGAGATGCCACCTTTTTCAATAAGATGCCCGCAGAGCTGGCATTTGACAATCTGGGGCAGCGGCTTGTCCCATTGGAATTTAGGGATATTGTAGGGGCAGGCAACCTGACAGTAGCGGCAGCCGATACAGGCCTTTTTATTATAAGAGACAATGCCGGTTGTCTTGTCCTTGGTCATGGCTGAGACCGGACAGGCCGAGACACAGGCCGGATCGGCGCAATGCATGCATTGCAGCTTGATAAAGGCGAAACCGTCCTTCTCCTGGTTGCGCTGGCGACCGGTGCCCTCTTCATATTTCTGGATAACGGTCAGGGTGCGGGAGGAGAGGTCGCGGGGGTTGTCCCAGGTGGGGTTGTTGTCGGTTGGATCAGGCTCCATGTTGTTGGCCTGTTTGCAGCCAACCATGCAGGCCTGGCAACCTATGCAAAGAGTGGAGTCGTAGAGGATGCCCAGAGCACCCGGTGCCAATTCCACCTTCCGGGCCGCCTGGGCCGAACTACCGCAGGCCAGTAATGCCCCTCCGCAGGCCGAGGCCTTTAAGAGATTTCTTCTGGTGATTGCCATGGCCTATTCCTCGTCGTCCTGTCTGTCGGCCGCCTTTTTGCCGGCCATCATGGAGGCGCCCACGGCAATGCCGACGGCGGCGCCGGCCAGGGCTGCCCCACCTGTGGTTACACCACTTTCTCTTTCCTGCACCACCGACGGTTGCCCGGCGGCTGGGGTGGGATTATTGATATACGCCTGCGTGAAGAGGGGCACCTTGAAGGCGACATCCTCTTCAACGCAACCAAAACAGGGGTGGCCTGTACCTACGGGCCAGGCCCCGGAGCCTACCTCGCAAAAGAGGATGCTCGGGCAGTTGGCGTGGGTGATAGGGCCTTTGCAGCCGAGTTTAAAGAGGCAGTAACCCAGGCGATGCCCTTCACTGCCAAAGCTGGTGGCGAAACGACCGGCATCGAAATGGGGGCGTCGTTCACAATTTTCATGAATGAGGCGACCATAGGCAAAGAGGGGACGACCTTTGTCATCCAAGGCAGGCAGTTTTTTGAAGGTCAGGAAATGGATGACGGTGGACAGGAAATTTTGCGGATGGGGCGGGCAGCCGGGAATGGTGACCACCGGGATATCTTTCAGCACCGCGGGTACGCCGGTTGCGCCGGTTGGGTTTGGTGGCGCGGACTGGATGCCGCCCCAGGAGGCGCAGGAGCCGATGGCAATGACTGCCGCTGCTTGGGGGCCAAGCTCCTTGACGGTGTCTAAGAATGGTTTGCCTCCCACCTGACAGTATATGCCGCCATCTTTGACCGGCACCGCACCTTCGATGACAAGGATGAATTTACCCTTATTGGCCTTGACCGATTCCTGGAGAAAATGCTCGGCCTGATGCCCGGCCCCGGCCGACAAGGTCTCATGGTAATCCAGGGAAATGAGATCAAGAATAAGATGATCAAGGGTGGGATGAGAGGGGCGCAGCAGGGACTCGGTGCACCCTGTGCATTCCTGGCCATGAAGCCAGATCACCGGCGGTCTGTTTGGCGAGGTGATGGCAGCGGCAATGCGGGGAGCAACGGAGGTGGAGAGCCCCATGGCCGTTGCGGTCGCCGTGCAGTATTTCATGAAGTCACGGCGGTTGATTCCGAGTCTGGAAATGGTCACGTCTCTGTCTGACATTGTCTCCCTCATCGCAATTTATGTTTGTGAAATGGTGGCGGACTTAAAGGCATCACACTAGGTAGTAATACCTAGTGTTTTTTTATACTAGAGGATGAGCATGGAGCTGTCAAATAGATTTTTGAGTTTTCAGTGGGGCTGGGCGTTCATATATCTCAACAGTGTAAGGCTCAGAGGCCTCGACATATTCTGAAGATTTTTTTATGAATTCCGTATTTGAAAAGGTAGGGAACAAAACATCCCCGGCCACAGGTCGGTGGATGACAGAGAGGTAGATGCTGTCGGCCAGGATCATGGATTGCTTGAAAATCTCCCCGCCGCCGATGATAAAGATTTTTTTGTTAAGGGGTCTGGCAATATCTATAGCCTCTTGCAGGCTGGAGGCCAGGGTACAGCCCTCGATGACTAGGTTTGGCTGGCTGGTGATAACAATATTGGTGCGGCCCGGCAAGGGCCGGCCGATGGAGTCATAGGTCTTGCGGCCCATAACAAGGGTGTGGCCCATGGTGGTTCGTTTGAAGAAGGCAACCTCCTCGGGGATATGCCAGGGGATGGCACCGTTTTTGCCGATGACGCGATTTTCGGCCATGGCGACAAGAAGGATGATAGGGGGGAGGGCAATGCTCATTTGAAAACTTTATGACTGAATGGAGCTGTGAAGCAAGGAGAAAGTGCAAAGGAGAAGAAAAAAGACTGGTTGGTGGGCTGAGCGGCAATAAAAAAAAGGAGCCTGAAAAGGCTCCTTGTGTGACGAAAATTGGCCAGAAATTTAAGGCCAGATCAGGGATTCGTGGAGCCAGCCCCTGGTGCCATCCTGGTGGGTTACCTGGACCCAGCTGTCATCCTTGCGGCCCGGGGTGAAGACCACGCCGTACAGAGCAGTGGCTGATATCTCATAATTTTTGCCAGGACCAACGCGCAAATTCGCTTTTTTTACCTTGACGATGACCTGTCGATCCTTCTGCAGGAGGGAGCCATAAATCCAGCCGGTATCGCCCTCAAAATCTTCAGTTTTTACCCATTCGCCCTTGCGGCCAATGACCTTGAGGGGGAAGTTTTTAAACACCTCCCAGTGGATCTCGGCGGTGTTGGAAGGGGCTGAACGGACATTGACTCCATCCTTGACCACGGTGACATATTCATCAGCCTGGGAGGTCCGGCCCTGAGCAGATACTGCAAGTACAAGCAGTACGACAAGGACAAAAGGTGATAGTTTCTTTAAAAATTTCATGATGGTGAACAGCTCCGTCATAAATGATGATTCGTAACAATGTGTAAATGTTGATTTTTAACGCTAACGTCTTACAAAATAGCATCCTGTCGCCCGCAAGTCAATACGCTATGCGGAGTGTGTCTTTGCTGCGGACGCTGTTTGTGATGGTATTCATTAAAAGGGAACCCTGTGCCGTGATTTTGTTCCCTTACTTGTGGTGATAAGAAAAAGAGTGGGTCCGGTGCGATAGGTTTTTACAGGTCTGAGGAAGCATTCGAATTGATAACATTTTCTAAGACGGGCTGATTTTATAGAGTTTTTTCATCTCTTGCAAAGAGAACTTGTTTGCAGGCACCCCACGCTTCGTGGCAAAGTGTTTCTAAGCGATAAGTATCAATGCAAGTTTTATCCGTCACTTTGGGATCTTTTGCGGCGGAAGCATTGACTGGCATGTGAACGTCAAAAAAAAATATTGGAGAAAAGTAACCTCTAAATGAAAGCCCGCATTGCCCTAGATATACTCTCGCAGCCCGATGAAACCACCTGCGGCCCCACCTGTTTACATGCCGTCTACCGTTATCATGGTGACGATATTTCATTAAAACAGGTGGTTGATGAGGTCCACCTCATTGAGGGTGGCGGCACCCTTGAGGTTCTCCTGGCCTGCCATGCCTTGCGACGCGGCTATCGGGCCATCATCTACACCTATAACCTGCAGGTTTTTGATCCCACCTGGTTTGAGAACCCGGGCATTGATGTCAGTGCTAAGCTCAAAGAGCAGATCAAGGTCAAGAGTAGCAAAAAGCTGCATGTCGCCACCAAGGCCTATCTCGAATTTCTGGCCCTGGGCGGTAAACTGTATTTTCGCGATCTTACCACCGCTCTGTTGCGTAAATATCTCAAACAGGACAGACCGATCCTGTGTGGGCTGTCCTCCACCTATCTCTATCATTGTGCCCGGGAGTTCGGTCCCAATCAGGACTATGATGATATCAGGGGAGTGGCCACCGGCCATTTTGTGATTCTGTGTGGCTATGATTTTAATACCCGCCATGTCCTCGTTGCCGATCCCTTGCTGCAGAACCCATCCGGTAAAGGCCAGCTCTACGATGTCAAGATTGATCGCCTGGTCGGTTCCATACTACTGGGCATCCTCACCTACGATGCTAATCTGTTGATCCTCGACCCCCCACCTGCCACCGGTAAGGAGGTGAAATGAGCACCCTGATTGTTGTCGATAACCCCAAGAACTGGCCCCTGGATCTGAAAGGCGTGGAGATTGTCCCCTCCCGCGTCTATCTGACGGACCCCTATTACAATAATCTCCGGCGCACCAAAGTTTTTAATATGTGCAAGTCGTATCGCTATCAGGCTGCCGGTTATTATGTCTCCCTTCTTGCCGAAGCCAGGGGGCACAAGCCCATTCCGTCGATATGGACTATTCAGGACATGAAGCTGCCCACCATTATCCGCTTCGTCTCCGCCGACCTTGATGAGCTCATCCAGAGCAGTCTTGCCCCTCTCCAGTCGGAACGTTTCGACCTCTCCATCTATTTCGGCAAGAACCTGGCCAAGCGTTATGATCGCCTGAGCGCCCGGCTGTTTGATATGTTTTATGCGCCCTTTCTGCGGGCAAATTTTGTCTTTCAAAAAAAATGGATTCTCCAGAATATCTCGCCCATTGCCGGCAATGATATCCCTGACAGCCACCGCCCCTTTGTTTTGGAGGTGGCCAACGCTTTTTTTGCCAGGCAGTATTACACGAGGCCCAAAAAAAGCGACAACCGTTTTGATCTCGCTATTTTGTACAACCCCGGGGCCAAGGACGCCCCTTCCAACGACCGGGCTTTGAAAAAGTTCATCAAGGCGGCGGCGGCCTTAAATATCGAGGCGGAATTGATCACCAAGGAGGATTACGGCAGGCTTTCCGAGTTTGATGCCCTCTTTATCCGGGAGACCACCAACGTCCATCATTATACCTATCGCTTCGCCCGGCGGGCCGCTGTTGAAGGCTTGGTGGTGCTCGATGATCCCGAATCCATCCTGCGCTGCACCAACAAGGTTTTTTTGGCCGAACTCCTGGAGCGTCATAAAATTCGTACCCCGAAAACCATGGTCGTCCACCGCGACAACCTTGTCCATGTTGAAGCAGCCCTTGGCCTGCCCTGCATCCTCAAGAAACCGGACAGCTCGTTTTCCCAGGGAGTCAACAAGGCGAAAACCAGTGAAGAACTCATACGGTATGGCCGGGAGCTCCTTAACGATTCGGAGCTGATCATTGCCCAGCAGTTTTTGCCCTCCCCCTTTGACTGGCGCATCGGGGTGTTGGATAAAAAGCCACTCTTTGCCTGCAAGTATTTCATGGCCAAGGACCACTGGCAGATCATCCAGCGCACCGTAGACGGCAAAAAGAAGGAGGGGAATTTTGAAACCTTCCGCCTGGAAGATGTGCCGGAAAAGGTGCTCAGTACCGCGGTGAAGGCGGCCAATCTCATCGGCGACGGCCTGTACGGCGTTGATCTCAAAGAGATCGATGGCAAGGTCTATCTTATTGAGGTAAACGATAACCCCAATCTCGATGCCGGGGTTGAGGACGCCTGTTTAAAAGAGGAACTCTACACCACGATCATGGCCTCCTTTTTGGCCCGTATAGAACGCAGAAAGAGGCTGCAACACCAGATATGACACATTCCTCAACCTTACATATTTTTGGCGGCGCCGGCGTTGAGCTGGAGTACATGATCGTCGATGCCGACAGCCTCGACGTAAAACCTCTCGCCGATGAGGTCTTGAAGGCGGTTAATGGTTCCTACTATGAAAATTATGAAAAACCTGGGGTGTGCTGGTCCAACGAACTGGCCCTGCACGTCATTGAGCTGAAAACCGGCATGCCGACTCCGGCTCTTGCTGATTTTACACATCTTTTTCAGCAGGATGTCGGCCAGATCAACACTATCCTTAAGGATTTCAATGCCAGACTTATGCCCAGCGGCGCCCATCCCTGGATGGACCCCTTCACAGAAACAAAATTGTGGCCCCACCATTACAGCGCCATTTACGAATCGTATAATAAAATATTTGATTGCCGCGGTCACGGTTGGTCAAATTTGCAGAGTGCCCATCTGAATTTGCCTTTTGGTAACGATGACGAGTTTGGCAGGCTCCACGCTGCTATCCGTGTACTGTTACCCATTTTACCGGCCCTGGCTGCCAGTACCCCGATTGTCGATGGCCGTTGCCAGGATTTTCTTGATTATCGGATGGAGGTCTACCGGACCAATTCCAAAAAAATTCCGTCTTTGACCGGCAATGTTATTCCAGAGCCGGTTTTCACCGCTGCCGAGTATGACACCCAGATCTTTCAGCCCATGTATCGCGACATCAAACCCTATGATCCAGATACCATTCTGCAGGATGAATGGCTCAATTCCAGAGGTGCTATTGCCCGTTTTGATCGTTCCGCCATCGAAATCCGTATACTGGATGTCCAGGAATGTCCTCTGGCCGATCTGGCCGTTGCCTCGTTGATCATTAATACCCTGAAGGCCTTGGCGGATGGTCTGTGGTCTGATCCTGGCCACTTGAAAAAATGGCGGACAGATGCCCTGGCAGAGATCCTTTTTGAAACGGTCAAGACCGCAGAGCACAATACGATCAGTAATGGCGATTATTTGAATATCTTTGGTCTCAGGGCGAAAGGAGAGATGACCACCAGAGATCTCTGGTGCCATATCCTTCAGGAAATGCAAAGTCATTATCCCCTTCATGAGGTTTTTCTTGAACCGCTATCTCTCATTACCCAACAGGGCACCCTGGCAAGCAGGATTGTCAGGGTGCTTAATAATGATGTGTCGAGACCTGCCTTAAAGAGCGTTTATGGCCGGCTGTGTGATTGCTTGGCCCAAGGTGACATGTTCACGGCTTAAATAATGGACGTGCTCTGGTAAAATGGACCGGCAGGCAAGGTTAAAACCAGCTCACCTTTCCCCCTTGACGGATAGGCCTCCACAACAATGACCACATCGACAACCCCGGCCCTTATTCTCAGTTGTGAACATGCGACTCATCATGTTCCCGACCAATATCGGCCTCTTCTAGCTGAGTCTCTTGATACGCTCGATACCCATAAAGGATACGATCCGGGTGCTTATGATTTTGCCAGCCTGCTTGCTGCCCGGCTTTCTGTGCCACTTTTTGCAGGCAAGGTTTCCCGCCTGCTGGTGGATCTGAATCGTTCCCTCACCAATCATCGTTCGCCGCCGATTTCGTCTCGAAATGATTTTCCCGTTGTCTTAAAAGAAGAACTCCTTGCCCATTATTATCATCCCTATCGCCGCCAGGTTGAAGAGGCCATTACGCGTTGTCTGCGCCAAGAAAAAACTGTTTTGCATCTGTCCATCCATTCTTTCACCCCGGTGCTTGATGGTGCCCGCAGGACAGCGGATGTTGGATATCTTTATGATCCGAGCCGTGCCAGGGAAAAAGAGATTTGTGGGGAATGGCTCTTCCGCCTGAAGAGTAAAGAAGGGCAGTGGCGTCTGCGGAGAAATTATCCCTATCGTGGCGTAAGCGATGGATTTGTCCCCGCATTACGTAAAATTTTTTCTAAACAGCGTTATGTGGGCATAGAGCTTGAGATAAACCAGATGTACCCTCTTGGCATGAAGGAAGATTGGCTGCGATTACAACACCAACTCCTGGAGAGTTTTGTAGAAGTACTGGCGGGCCAGGACAGATGACAAAGGTGGTTTTTTTTATTCTTTGCTGACAATATGAATCAGAAATTCCTTGTTGCCTTTTGGGCCCAGGATGGGTGAATCGGTTACCCCGTTATGGGTAAGCCCCAGGGAGGTGATAAATTCTTTGATGGATTCCACAACCTCGTTATGGAGGGCGGGATCACTGACCACGCCGCCCTTGCCTACCTTCCCCTTGCCCACTTCAAACTGGGGCTTGATCAGCGATAGAATACTGACGGGCTTACCCGCAAAGAGCGGGAGAAGGGCTGGAATGAGAAGCTTGATGGAGATAAAAGCGGCATCAATAACCGCCAGGTCAAGGGCCTGGGGAATCTGCTCGTGGGTCAGATAGCGGGCATTGGTTCTTTCAAGAACTACCACCCTGGGGTCTTGGCGCAGCTTCCAGTCGAGCTGGCCGTAGCCGACATCCACGGCATAAACCAGGGTGGCGCCGTTTTGGAGAAGACAGTCGGTGAAGCCGCCGGTGGAGGCGCCAATGTCAGCGCAGATGAGATCGCATGGATCAAGGTGGAAAAACTCAAGGCCTTTGGCCAATTTCAGGCCGCCCCGGCTGACAAAGGGGCAGGCTTTACCCTTGATGATAATTTCCTGATTTTCATCCACCTGGCTGCCGACCTTGTCCACCATGTGTCCCGCCACCAGGACCTGGCCACTGCCGATAATAGCCTGGGCCTTTTGTCTGCTTTCAACCAGGCCGCGTGCTACCAATAATTTGTCGAGACGTATTTTCATGAAATGATAAGGATGTCTTGGTTAGCAACCAGAATCGTCTGGCCCGAAGGGAAGGCGCCGGAGAGGTTTGTTTTCTTTTGATTTTGCCACGGAATCCACGGAATCCACGGAATCCACGGAATCCACGGAAAACCAAAAAGAATTTCTGCCGGGCCTCCCGTGGATTTCGTGGCAAATTGTTTTAAAACCGATGTTCTTGCTTGCCGACTCAGGAGACATCCGCCTTGCGGATCAGCTCACAGAGCTCGTCAGCCATGGTGTTGATGGTGTCTTGATGCTTACCTTCAAGCATAACCCGGACAACCGGTTCGGTTCCAGAATGGCGGACCAGGATGCGTCCATCGCTGCCCATCTTTTTTTCCATCTTGGCCACCGTCTTGTTAAAGTCGGGCACCAGGTCGAGGTTCATTTTCTGGGCGGTGCGGACATTTTTTAACACCTGGGGATAGGAGGTCATGATCGAAGCAAGTTCAGAGATGGGCTTGCCGTGCTTGATCATCACGGCCAGAAGCTGCAGGGCGGCTAAGATGCCGTCACCGGTGGTGTTATGGTCAAGAAAGATGAGATGGCCTGATTGTTCACCGCCAAAGGAGTATTTGTTTTTACGCATCTCCTCCACGACATAGCGGTCGCCCACCGCGGTGCGCAGCATTTTACCGCCCATACCAGCCATGGCAATTTCCAGGCCCATATTGCTCATCACCGTGGTGACCAAAGTTTTTTTATTGAGCTTCTTGGTGGCTAGCAGCTCTTTGGCGCAGATGGCCATGATGTGGTCACCGTCCACGATGCGGCCTTGCTCGTCACAGACAATGAGGCGATCGCCGTCGCCATCAAGGGCAATACCGATATCAGCTCCCAGTTCCTTGACCTTGGCGGCCATGACCTCGGGGTGAAGGGCGCCACAATCCTTATTGATATTCTTGCCGTCCGGCTTAACGCCGATGGCGGTGACCTTGGCGCCAAGCTCCTCGAAGACATGGGGGGCAACGCCGTAGGTGGCGCCGTGGGCACAGTCGAGAACGATGTGGAAGGCATCCAGGCTGTATTGCTTTGGAAAGGTGTTTTTTAGAAAAACAATATAGCGGCCCTTGGCATCATCAATGCGAAAAGCCTTGCCGACATCTTCAGCCACCGGGCGCAGGGCCTCCATCTTCTGGGAGAAAATGAGGTCCTCAATATCCGTCTCTTTCTGGTCAGGCAGCTTATAGCCGTCCCGGGAGAAGATTTTGATGCCGTTATCCTGAAAGGGATTATGGGAGGCGGAGATGACCACACCGGCATCAGCCCGCATGCTGGTTGTGATAAAGGCAATGCCCGGAGTGGGCATGGGGCCAAGCAGCATGACATCGACGCCCATGGAGCAGATGCCAGCGGCCAGGGCATTTTCCAGCATGTAGCCGGAGATACGGGTGTCTTTGCCGATGACGATGCGGTGGCCCTGGCGCATATCCTTGACCTGAAAGGCAATGGCGCGGCCAACCTGCATGGCGATCTCGGTGGTCATGGGATGGATATTGGCAACACCTCGGATGCCGTCTGTACCAAATAATTTACGCATATAAAAAAACCTGTAACAAAAAAGTGGAAAATGAAAAAGCGCTAAAGCCTACTTTTGCACAGGAGGCGCAGGAGTAGGTACGGTCACCGTCACTTCGGGAGGGTCGATCTCAAGGATTTTAACCCCCTCTGCGGGTTTGACAAGAACTTTGATTTTGTGGGTGCCGGGCTGCAGGCCGGCTGCCGTGATTGTGGCAGTAAAAAGTGACGTGTAGTCACTTATTTTCTGCGATACAGAGTAGGGGATAGAAGAATGGGCGGTCACACTGGGTGGTGAAATTTTGAGTTTGGCTCCATTATCTGCACTGGGCAGGGTGATGGGGATATTCTTCACGGCCCGGTGCACCTGTTTTTCCTCAATGATGATGCTGGCCGTAACCACGGGGTGGCCGATGAGATCGGAAATTTCCCGAGCGAGCTCAAGGGAGGTGTGGGTCATGGTTGAATTTGTCAAACCGCTGATGTCTAAAGGCAGGGTGTTAATCACAGTTTCCTTGCCGATAATAGCCTCAGAAGCGGTGATGGTAATCTCAGCAGGTTCAAGGAGGACAGACACCAGGGTATAGCCTTTGGGTACCTGGCCGGTGGTAACGGCGTGGAGGGGCAGTTTCTTTTCAATGAGCTTGTCGAGCTGCAGAATAAACTCAGGGGGTTTAGTTCTGAGCACCTGTACACCCCAGGGTACGGGAATGGCCTTGGGGTCGTTTTTTATAACCACCGGCCCTGGCGTTGCGTTAGAAAGATCAACGGTGCGGGAAACCTCGCTGGCCATGTTGCGAATAAGGGCGCGTGGACCGCTCACCGTGATCTCCAGCTCTTTTTTATATTCATTGGCGACGATGAGGTCCTGGGGCAGATTGATTACCTCCACCGGGACCTTGACAGTCATGTCGACATTGTCCTCACCCGCAACAAAATACCACATAAAAACGGCAAAAAAGAGACTGAGGAGTTTGAGCACCCAGTTCTTTGGCCATTTCCAGGATCCGAAAATACGATTTAGACTCTGTTTAACCAGTGTTTCCATATGTTTCTCTGGAACTCCTTGGGGACAAAGATTGCTTCCAGGCGGTTGCGTAGGGAGGTGATGTCAAGATCACTTGTGATGCCACCATGCATGACAAGAGAAATCGCTCCTGTTTCTTCGGAGACAACAACGATGACGGCGTCTGTTTCTTCGGAGAGGCCAATGGCAGCCCGGTGCCGAGTGCCCAAGGAACGGCTGATATACGGATTCTTGGTAAGGGGCAGGACGCAGCGGGCATTCAAGATCCTTCCCTTGCGGACAATGACGCCACCGTCATGAAGGGGCGAGGAGGTGTGGAAGAGGCTGATAAGCAGCTCCTTACTTAATTTGGCATCAAGGGTAACGGCTGATTCAAGATAGTCACGCAGGCCGGTCTCTCTCTCAATGACCATCAATCCGCCGATTTTACGTTTTGACAAGTATTCACTGGCACCGATGACTTCGTCCAGGGACTGGCCTTCATCCTCGCCAGCTCTGACTGCAAAAGGGGTCTGGCCCATCTGGGTAAGGGCGCGGCGGATGTCACGCTGGAAAATGATGATGATAATGAGCAGGATGGAACTTAAAAAACGGCCAAGGAGCCAATAAAGGGTGAGGAGTTGGAGCTCGCGGGCCACAAAATAGACAACGATGATGAGGGTGATGCCGGCGAGCATCTGCACGGCTCTTGTGCCCCGGATGAGCAGAATGGCCCGGTAAATGATAAAGGAGACGATAAGGATGTCTGCCAGATCAAAAAGTAGCCGATATGATTGGAAAAAATGGTAGAGGGCTTCTGTCATTTACATAAATAATGTCATGGTTTTCTTTTCTGTTGCCAAGAAAGCGGGGCGTGTTAAATGCCCGCATTCCTTAATCATATATAAAGATAAGCAACTTTGCGAGATTAAAGAAGTTTGTAAAGAAGAAAAGTGCGGATATTTTCCTGGCGGCCGTCTTGTCTGTCGTCAGGTAAGCCTGTCAACGTCGTTGCGAAAGGATTTGTGGTAGATTTTTTGGATGAATGCTAAAAGGTTTATTGTGATTTTTTAACATAAAAACAACAAGTTGTATGGAAATTCCCTGTGAAACCCTTTTTTTGCCTTGCCGACAATCTTGACACCTGGAAAAAAGTTATTTATATGTTCGTGTTTCGTGCGTCCTTGGTGATGCTGATGCCTGTTTTTTAGAGTGGCTGCCAGGCATGTTTAGATTTAAAAAATAACGGCTCTGTGAAAAAAATATCCTGCGGGTTTTGTCCGGAGGTATCGGGAATCCCCAACCAACCCAAACAGGGGCGGCGATTTTTTGCAGGGTTCTTAACTGACGTTTCTTACAAAGAGGAAAAAGAGTGGCTAATCATAAATCCGCAATAAAAAGAACTAAGCAGAACGCACTTCGTCGTTCCCGCAACCGTGCAATCCGCACCAAGATGAAGACCTATATCAAGCTGATTGATGCTGCCATTGAAGAAAATTCAGTGGAGAATGCTCAACTGGCACTGAAGGTGGCTATTCCTGTGATCATGAAGGCCGCCTCCAAGGGCACCTTGAAGAAGGAAAATGCTTCCCGTAAGGTATCTCGTCTCACTGTACGGGTTAATAAATTCGTAGCAGCAAGCGCAGCGTAGTTTTTTTTAGCCTCGGGAAAGAATCAAGGAGAAGGGGCATTAGTGGCGTTTGTAGCCACTTCAAGGAAACGATGAAACCTCAGGCCGAGACAGATGGTGATGAAATATCGATAAGATCGATACTTATTTTTTCCTCTGCACCCGGCGTATCCCAGTTTCTTGGGTGTCATTATTCCAAGTACCTTCTCTCAAAAAGCCATGGAACCGTAAATCGGCTCCGTGGCTTTTTTTTTTATAACGTGTCGGCTTGTTGCCGCAGCCTAAGTTTGACAACGTCTGGTCTGAACCGGACAGTCCGTATTTCGAGGATACCTTAAAAAATGTATAAACCCGGTTTGGAAGATTTTAAGCAGCTGGCGTCAGGGGCTGGACTTATTCCTGTCTGCCGCGAGATTGTCGCTGATCTTGATACGCCCCTCACCGTCTTTGCCAAGCTCGCCGGCGATGAGTCCCACGCCTTTTTGCTTGAGAGTCTTGAGGGTGGTGAAACGTGGGGTAGGTACTCTTTTGTGGGCTATGACCCTCTCATGACCTTTGAGAGTCAGGGCAAAAATATCAAGATTCGTCAGGGGGATGATGTCTCTGCAGTGAGCGGCGATCCCATCGAGGAACTCAAAAAGCTGCTGGCATCTTTCAAGGCCTGCACCGATACGGATTTTCTACCCCGTTTTTTTGGTGGGGCTGTAGGTTATCTCGGCTACGATATGGTGCGTTTTATGGAGCGCTTGCCTGAGAAAAACCCGCCCCTGACCGGGCAGCCAGAAAGTTCTTTCATGGTGCCGCGATTTATTCTGATCTTCGACAACCTCAAGCAGACCTTGAGCGTGGTGCATTGTGTCAGGGTGGCGGGCGGCGATGATCTTGATTTGGTTTACACGCAGGCCCTGCGCGATATCGATACGGTCATCGGCAGGCTCAAACGCTGTCCTCTACCTTATGATGTGGTGGAAGGGGACGGCAACTTCGCAACCCACGCGTTTACTGCCAATATGGAGCCGGATGTCTTTCGGGAGATGGTGACCAAGGCCAAGGAATACATCATGGCCGGGGACATCATCCAGGTCGTGCTCTCCCAGCGTTTCCACACCAAAACGGATATCCCGCCCTTTCTCCTCTACCGGGCCTTGCGTCATGTTAATCCTAGCCCCTATCTCTTCTATGTCAGGCTGGGAGATGTTATCCAGATAGGTTCATCGCCTGAAATTCTTGTTCGGCTTGAAGATAACAAGGTTGAGGTCCGGCCTATTGCCGGGACCAGGCCGCGTGGCAAGAATCGTGAAGAGGATCTGGCCCTGGAAAAAGAGCTGCTGGCCGATCCCAAGGAATGTGCTGAGCATCTTATGTTGGTTGATCTGGGCCGTAACGACTTGGGCCGGGTTGCCAAATACGGGACGATTGAAACCTACGATCTTATGGTCGTTGAACGCTACAGCCATGTCATGCATATCGTCTCCGGGGTTCGGGGTGAGCTTGCTGCGGGCTGTGATCAGTTTGATGTGGTGCGGGCCTGTTTTCCGGCAGGGACTGTGAGCGGCGCTCCCAAGGTGCGGGCCATGGAGATTATTGAAGAGCTGGAGCCTCAGCGTCGCGGCCCCTATGCCGGGGCTGTGGGCTATTTCGGCTTTTCCGGCAACATGGATTTCAGTATCACCATCCGTACCTTTATCATGCAAGGCAAGGACCTGTGGATTCAGGCCGGTGCAGGTATTGTGGCAGACTCTGATCCGGAAATGGAGTATCAGGAAACCTTGAATAAGTCACGGGGCCTACGTCGGGCCGTGGAATTGGCCGAGCAGGGAATCTGATTTTTCGAGACGCAAAGCCGCTCTTTTGGTTGATAGGTGAAAATAAAACCACAAAGGCCACTTTAAAGATGCGCAGAGTGAAACAAGTCTATCTCTGTGCTTCTTTAAGTGTCCTCTGTGGTGAGAAAGTTTTTTTTAAAGATTATTTCGTTAGCAGAGATTCTGGCTCACCTGGAGTAAGACAAGCATGATTGTCATCATCGATAACTACGATTCATTTACCTATAATATAGTGCAGACCATCGGTTCCTTTGGCGAGGAGATCAAGGTCTTTCGTAATGACGAGGTGGACATCTCCTTTATTGAAGGGTTGCGGCCTGATCGCTTGCTGATCTCCCCTGGCCCCTGTTCCCCCAGTCAGGCCGGGATTTCTGTGGAGGCCATTCGTTATTTTGCCGGTAAGTTGCCCATCCTCGGTGTCTGTTTGGGTCATCAGGCCATTGGCGAGGCCTTCGGCGGCACGGTCATTCGGGCGGGCAGAGTCATGCATGGCAAGACAAGCCCGGTGAGTCATGACGGCAAGGGGGTCTTTACCTCACTGCCGTCACCCTTTGCCGCCATGCGCTATCACTCCCTGGTGGTGGCCGAGGATGATTTCCCCGCATGTCTCATGGTCACCGCCCAGACCGATCAGGGCGAACTTATGGGCCTGCGTCATCGGGAGCTTATGGTTGAAGGGGTACAGTTTCATCCCGAGTCAATCATGACCCCGGACGGCGTCCAGTTGTTGAGGAATTTTGTCAGCCCCAACTACCCTGCGATGCTCCGCTAAAAAAAAAGAAGGCACTGCGGTGTTTTTGAATACGAGAATGTGAGGTGAAGAGATGATAAAGGAAGCCATTGGCAAGATTGTTGGCGGGGTAGACCTCTCCGAAGCGGAGATGGTGGCGGTGATGGATGAGATCATGAGTGGCAATGCCACGGATGCCCAGATCGGCGCCTTTATCACCAGCCTGCGCCTCAAGGGGGAGACCGTTGACGAGATAACAGGTGCTGCCCGGGTCATGCGCGAGAAGGCCACGGCTGTGGATGCCGCGGACAAAGGCGAGATCTTGATGGATATCGTCGGTACCGGTGGTGATTCCTCAGGCACCTTTAATGTCTCCACCACCACTTCCTTTGTGGTGGCTGGGGCTGGAGTGCCCGTGGCCAAGCATGGCAACCGCTCAGTCTCCAGCCATTGCGGCAGTGCTGACGTTTTAGAGGCCCTTGGCGTGAATCTTGCCATGAGCGCTGAAGATATCGGTAAGGCTGTGCGCCAGGTGGGCATTGGTTTTATGTTTGCCCCTATGCTCCATGGCGCCATGAAATACGCCATAGGCCCTCGTAGGGAAATAGGTATCCGCACTATTTTTAATATCCTCGGCCCCCTCACCAATCCCGCCAAGGCCAATGTGTATCTGCTCGGTGTTTTTAGCCCGGATCTGGTGGAGACCATGGCCCATGTTCTGGGCCGTTTCGGCGTCAAACGCGCCCTGGTGGTGTGCGGAGAAGGCAATATCGACGAGATCACCATCACCGGTCCGACCCTGGTGGCCGACTATAAAGATGGCAAGGTCTCAACCTATAGCATCAGTCCGGAAAATGTCGGATTCTCCAGGGCCAGCCTCGCTGATATCAAGGGCGGTGAGACCGCAGAGCTTTCTGCTATCCAGCTTCGCGAGGTTTTGGAAGGCAAGCCCGGGCCCCGTCTTGATACGGTACTTTTAAATGCCGGTGCGGCCCTGATGGCAGCAGGCAAGGTCGCTGATTTGAAAGGCGGTGTGGAGCTTGCCCGTAAGAGCATCGCCTCCGGTGCCGCCCTTGCCAAGCTCAACGGCCTGGTGGCGTTTTCTGCCAAAGGGGCAGCCTAGCATGATTCTTGACACCATTGTTGCCCAGAAAAAACGTGAGGTTGCCGAACTCAAAAAACGGGGGATTATCCCCCCCGGCGCGGTGGATTCCCCCCGCGGTTTTCAATCGGCCCTGACTTCCTATCCAGGTATTGCCCTGATCGCCGAGGCCAAGAAGGCCTCGCCCTCCAAGGGTGTGATCTGCGAGGATTTCCGGCCGGTTGAGATTGCCAGACGCTATGAGGCCGGTGGCGCCCAGTGTATATCGGTGCTCACCGATGAGAAATTTTTTCAGGGCCATCTCGATTATCTCTCCCAGGTCCGTCAAGCCGTAAAGCTCCCAGTACTGCGCAAAGATTTCACCATTGATGTGTTACAGATCAAAGAGGCGCGGGCCCACGGTGCTGATGCTATATTGCTCATTGCCGCTATCTTGAGCCAGAACCAGATGGCCGAGTTTCTGGCCTATGCCCAGGAACTCGGTATGGATGTGCTCGTCGAGGTTCATGATGAGAGGGAGCTTGAGATGGCCCTGGCCATCAACAGCCCCTTGATCGGTATTAATAACCGTAATCTCAATGATTTCAGCGTGGACCTTGGCACCACCCTCCGTCTCAAAAAGGAAATTCCTGCCCATATACCGGTGGTGAGTGAATCAGGCATCCGCGATGCAAACGATATCAAGTATCTGGCCGATCATGGGATCTGTGCCGTGCTTGTTGGCGAGTCCCTGATGCGTACCGGTGACAAGAATGGTTCCTTGCGCACCTTGATGGGACGCTAGATAAAAAATGCTCTAAAACGTTGTGTCCCAAGGCAGTCACGGGCAGAGTTCCGGGGACGACCAGCTCTGCCAGTGACTGGCTTGGGGTATGAATCAGATAAATTAAAAGAGGAGGAACAGGGCCAATGGCCGGTCGAACGCGGGTTAAGATCTGTGGAATGACAGAACCTTTTGAGGTTGAGAAGGCAGTTGAGGCAGGGGTTGATGCCCTGGGGTTTATTTTTGTAAAGCAGAGCCCTCGCGCCATAGATCCAGAACGAGCCAGGGAGATTATTGCTGCCTTGCCGCCTTTTGTTGATGCCGTCGGCGTCTTCATGAATGAAAAGCCGGAGGTGGTTCGCGAGATTGTCAATTACTGTGGCCTGACCGTGGTTCAGCTCCATGGCCAGGAGCCTCCCGAGTATTGTCAGATGATGCCGTGCCGAGTCATTAAGGCCTTTCAGGTTAAACCTGGTATGGGACCTGATTTTCTGGAGCCCTATAGCAATGTGGTGTGGGCCTTCCTGCTCGATGCCTATCATAAAGAAATGGGCGGCGGTACCGGTGAGACCTTTGACTGGAGCCTGATTGCGAAACTTGAGCCCAAGAAGCCTCTCATTCTTGCCGGTGGCCTGAATGTCGATAATGTTAGTGCTGCCATTAATCAGGTGCACCCCTTTGCCGTTGATGTCAATTCCGGCATCGAGACGAGCCCTGGTCGCAAAGATCCCGCTAAAATTGAAGCCCTGCTGCGTCAGGTAGCCAAGACCGACAATCTCTGTGTGTAAAAACTTTCACATCCAATAAAAATGGCCGCCTCCTTGTTGGGAGGCGGCCATTTTTATTGGTATTTATGGCGCTAGCAATCAGTTGTTCTTGATCACCACATAACGGCTGTTGGAGCCGCGCTGGACCAGAAGAAGAATTCGCTTGTCATTTTTAGTCTGGGCCAGGAGCTTTCCAAAGGTTTCCTTGTCGGAGACCTGTTCCTGATTGATCTCGGTGATAAGATCACCGCGCATGAGACCGGCCATGGCGGCCGGGCTGCCATTTTCGACATTGGTAACCAGCACGCCGGTTGCCTTGTCAATCTTCAGGGATTCGGCCAGTTCCGGAGTCAGTTCCTGAACCGTCATGCCCAAGGATGCGCTCTCGTCTTCGGCCTCATCGCTGAGGTCGGGGTCACCTTGGAGTTTGCCGATGGTGACGGTGACGATCTTTTCTTTTCCCTTCCTGAACAAGGTGACTTTAGCCTGCACGCCCACGGCTGTCTGGGATACCAGGGTGGGCAGCATGGTCATCTCTGAGATTTCTTTATCCATAAAGCGGATGATGATATCACCCTGGAGGATACCGGCCTTGTCTGCCGGACTGTCTTTTTCCACCTGACCAACCAGGGCGCCGTAAGGACGCTCCATGCCAAACTGTTCAGCGATGTCCTGGTTTACCGTCTGGATGCGCACCCCGAGCCAGCCCCTGGTCACCTTGCCGCTTTCTTTGAGCTGGGTCATAATATTTTTGGCCATATTGATCGGGATGGCAAAGCCGATGCCGATATTGCCGCCGGATCGGGAGTAGATGGCGGTATTGAGACCCACCATCTCGCCATCGAGATTAAACAGCGGGCCACCGGAGTTGCCGGGATTAATAGATGCGTCGGTTTGGATGAAGTTGTCATAGGCGCCGCCGCCCAAGGTCCGGCCCTTGCCGCTGACAATGCCGGCGGTGACGGTTTGCTCAAAGCCAAAGGGGTTGCCGATGGCAACTACCCAGTCCCCAACGCGCAGGGTGTCGGAATTGCCGAATGTAACAAAGGGCAGCTTGCCTTCCGGTTCGATCTTGATAAGAGCAATATCCGTCATCTTGTCGCGACCGATGATCTTTGCATCATACTCTTTGTGGTTGGCAAAGCGGATATGGATCTCATCGGCATTCTCAATCACATGGTTATTGGTCAGAATAAAGCCGTCTGCTGAGGTGATAACGCCAGAGCCGAGGCTTGTTTGTTTCTCGGTACGGGGTTTACCGTTGCTATGGGGATTAGGTTGACCATTGCCATTGGGGTGAGGCTGGCCGAAAAAACGCTCAAAGAGCTCGGGAAGTTGTTCGGGAGTGCCGTTAAAATTAAATTGGGGATGGCCGGCCGGGGTCGTGACGGTCTGGGTGGTGTAGATATTGACCACGGTATCGCCATGACTGGTCACCAGGTCGGCAAAGCTTGCCGGTTGGGCGGCCTGGGCCTGATTAAGCAGGCTGGATACGAAAAGAGAAAAAGCGGCCAGCAACACGATCAGGGGAGATCGATGTGTTTGGAATGTTCTGATTGTTGAAATGCACATAGGGCTCATGCCTCTTTGTTAAGGGATTATGGCGTGGATAAAATAACAATCCTCAGGTTGTAGGAGTTAAGACATGGATGGAGCCAAAAAGTTCTTTGTATTCCTGCAAAAAAAGAAAGTGCGCAGGTGGGATTATCTGTAGGGCAGGAGTCTCTATTCTAGAGATATGAGGGGCGGGATGTCAATCAGGTTTCAAAAATAAAGAGAACTGCGGTGTTGGGCCAAAAAGCCCTGAAAACAACGAACAGGGGGGCGTAAAAAAGATTTTTAATGAAAGGCCACGGCAATAGTGAGGCGGCTTGCCGAGGATAATTTGCTGAGGCGGGAAAGGTCATTTGGATTGATATGGGGATCGATCGGGGCGAAGAGGTTCTGGAAAGTGGCAAGCTGGTTGCAGGGCAGAGTGACGAGCAGGGTGTTGCCACTGATCTGGGTCTGCCAGGATTGGTTGGCGGTCAGTTGACGAATCAGGGCGTGTTGATAGGCTGCAGATCGGGCGTGGACAGTAATGGCCATGTCTGGAGAGGTGGTTCCAAGATGTGAAAGGGCAGGGTTAGAAAATGCGTAATGGGACAGGTTCGGCGACCCCCGGGAGTCGAGTATGGAATTATTGCCGCCCGTGGGGGCACTCTGTGTAACAGGCGTAAACTGGATGCGGTTGCGGGGTATGGGGAGTGGGATGTTTGCTGAATTCTGGGCCAGGTAGGGGGTGCCCGGGTAGTAGTTGGTCTGATTCGTGTCAACAGTCATGGCCTGGATGATAGTGTTGTCACCATCACTTTTATGGGCCAGGGTTTGTTCATTATCCAGCGGCGAAAGTTGGAGAACCGAAGCGCCGATGATCCCCACCATCAGGGTGGCAAGAGAGGAGGCGAAGGTTAGTTTATGTCGGGTCATGAAGGAAAACCAGCCCTTGAGCTTGGCCATGGGTTGCTGCTCAAGCTTTTCATGGATGCCCATGATGAAACCGGCGGGAACCTTTTGGACAGGGAAGCTATGGAGGGTGGCTACGGTCTGCTGGAAGAGCTGCCATTCTGCCGTGCAGGTGGAACAGTCGGCAATGTGGTTTTTGAAGTTTCGCGCCAGTTTAAGGGAAATTTCGTCATCAATAAAATCGGAGAATTGGTTTTGGCAGTCGGTGCAATTCATAAGAATTTTACAGGTTTAATTTCTCTTATTCCCTGGCGTGCATAGTTGTCGTGACGGCAGGGGATTTTTTGGCTCATCCCTAAAGCTTAGGGTAGAAGCGTTTCAATTTATTTTTCAAACTTGTCCGGGCCCGGCTTAACTTCGATTTTACCGTGCCCAGGGGAATATCTAAAATTTCACTAATTTCTTCATAGGGCATACCCTGAAGGTCTCGAAGCATGAGAATCTCTTTTTCGCCATCGTTCATGGTGGCGATGGTGTCGCGGACGAGCGTGATGGTACGTTGTTGTTCAAGCTCGTGCTCAGGTGTTTCACCGCTTGTAAGCTGCAGGGATATGGTCTCATCATCCAGTGATTTATTAGTAAAATAACCTCTTCTTTTCAGCCGCTTATAGCGGTTGCGGCAATGGTTCAGGCCTATCTGGTAAAGCCAGGCTCCAAACTTGGTGTCGTCACGTAGTTTGTACAGGGCCTTGTATGCCGTGACAAAGATATCTTGAGCGAGGTCTTTGGCCTCTTCCTCATTTTTTACATAATTAAAGGCCAGGTTGTATATTCTGCTTTGGTAGAGCAGGACCAGGCGGTTATATGATTGCTTGTCTCCTTGAAGCACAGCCCGGACCAAGGTTGTGGTCTCGTCCGGGGCATCATCAGCCATAACATCTTGAGCGTTCAAGCTGAAGGCTGCGATGAGTAAAAGAGGTGCAAGGAGAAAAAAAAGTTCCATAAAAAAATAGTGTACAAAAGAGTATGTGGGGTGGGTTTTTGGAGGGGGTGTTTTTTGTCCTAAAATAGAGCTAAAAGCCGTAAAAACGGCCAGCTAAAACTCTTATTTTAAACCCGTAAACTACAGGGTAATACAATAAAATATAAAAAAATGATAGGAAAAGCAGAACCGCTTGGCGCCAGCTTTTAGCTGGCCATGGAAAAAGGCGGGGGTAAGGGGAAACAAATGGAGTTTTCAGCGAAATTCTGGCAAGGTGCTTATGGATTTTCTTCAATGAAGTCATGATGTGCCGGATGTTATATTTTAACCTGTGCCCAGGTTTTCGCGGAGAGAGAAATGGAAGCGATTGTCCAAAAATTAAAGAAAATAATGCGTTTTAAAGCCACCACAAGTGTTGGCGATGTGGTGTTGGTGGTTGCCGAAGAACCAAACGCCATGATCTACGCCCTTGTGACCGGGTTTGAACGGGATAGTACAAAACGTGACGAATGGTGGCAGGTCTCGCTGCAGATTCTCAGTGTGCCGCCGCAAATGGTGACATGGGCCCTGCGCACCCCGCAGTTTACCGGCCAGGAGATTTTCACCATGGGCGGTGAGAAACGTTTTGTGGCGGCCGTTGATTTTGACAGTGAAGCTCTTGTCCCGCCCCCGACCAAGGAAAAGGAGGGGAAACCGTCCTTGCGCCTGGTTAAATAGGTTTTTTTTAGCAGCACCACTAATCAAAGGGCAGATGGAAAGACAAATTTCGCTATCATCCGTGGTGTTACCGGTACAGCTCAATGTGCATCTGCGCAAAGATTGTGGTGGAAAAGTTGAGAGCGAATTCTTGTGGGCAGGGGAGGCGGAAGCATGAGCAGTTCAGAGCTGGCATTTATCAGCACAGTGGCATCCCTGGCGGCTGGCCAGGCGCCAGGCCTGATCAAGGGCATTGGTGATGATTGCGCAGTCCTTGAAAAAAATGGTGATCAGGTTCTGCTTGTCACCACCGACACCCTGGTCTCAGGGGTTCATTTTAACCTGCAATGGCATCCCCCCCATCTCCTTGGTCGTAAGGCCGCTGCCGTAAATTTGAGCGATATTGCCGCCATGGGCGGTGTGCCCCGCTATGCACTGCTTTCCGCGGCCCTGAGCTCGGAGTTGTCTGAACAGGGTCTGCAGGAATTCATGAACGGTTTTGTCGAAATACTTCGTGAGCATGATGTGGTGCTTGTCGGCGGTGACACTGTGGCCGCACCGTGTCCGACCTTCAGCATTACCCTGCTTGGCGATATGGCCAAGGCCCAGGTCTGTTACCGCGCTGCAGCCCGGGAGGGCGATGAGGTGTGGGTCAGTGGTATGCTTGGTGAGGCTGCAGCTGGATTGTCCCTCTGTGAGCAGATGGATAAGGTGCCCGAGCAGTATGCTTCTCTGATTCAGGCCCATCTCAACCCGCACCCACGGGTGGCGCTTGGGCGTTTTCTGGCCGCAAGCGGTGATGTCCATGCCATGATGGATCTTTCCGATGGCCTGGCCACTGATCTGGCCCATATCTGCACGGCAAGTGGCCTTGCTGCCCTTGTCGATGGCCAGAGGCTGCCTCTTTCTGCTACACTGATGCAGGCTGGGGAACTTCTTGGTTATGAGGCGCGGCAATGGGCGCTTTGTGGCGGTGAAGATTATGAGCTTCTCTATACGGTGGCCCCGGGCGAGGGCCAGGACTTGGCCCGTCGGGTTATGGAAGAGCTGGGAATAGAGGTGAGTTGCATTGGCCGGATGACCCCGGGCGAGGGGGTTTTTTTGGAGGAAGATGGACTCAAACGCCAGATTTCCTACCAGGGCTATGAGCATCATCTGTAGCACATTGTCGATGACCATTTTACAGGTATCAGTTTAAGTCAAGGTTTTCATTGCCAGATACCCGCCAGCAAATCGTAAAGCATCTCTCTGATAGACCAAGGAGTCTTCTGTTATGGCACTTCATGAAAAATTAACGCGCTTTTATCAGGATAATCTGCCCGGTGCTGTGATTGACGGCACCATGCTCAAGGCGCCATGTCCTTTCTGTCTGAGCAGGGGGCGGAAGGAGGCCGGCATTCTGGTGGTCTCTTTAAATGAAGATGGTTTTTTTGCCGGCTATTTTCGCTGCCTGAGCCGGTGCGTGCCGGGCGGCTTTGCCCCCCATTTTGCCAGATTGTGCATGCTTGATGCCGATACCGTGCCCGGTCACGATCCTGAACAGCAGCCTTTTGTTCATGAGGTTGATTGGCCCCTGAAAAATATCAACCAGGATGTCCTTAAATTTCAAAACAGTATGACCAGCACCGTGCGGGAAGGTTTTGCCCAGATCGGTGTGGGCAGCGGTGTTCTCCAGGAACTGCGGGTGGGCTTTAATGGACGCTATATCGTCTACCCCTATTTTCAGGAAAATGGTTGCAGCTATGCCGCCCATTGTCTCGCCCCCCAGGGCAGCGGTGAGGAGTTCTGGTATGGTGATGAGCACTTCGCCACGGATGAGTTTCGCCTCTTTAACCTGGCGGATATCGGCTATTGCCAGGATGGCGCCCTCTTTATCGTTGAAGGCGAGGAGAACCTTCTCTGTTTGCGGGAGCACGGCTATCCAGGGGTTGCGGTGCCCAAGGCCGGTGATCTCGAAGTCGTTGATGCTCAACGTTTTGCAGCCATTCATGCCGTGTTTCTGGTGATGAACCACAGCCCTGAATCAGAGGCGGCTGCACGTAATTTTGCGGCCCGACTTGGTTTCAAGGCCCGGCTGCTCAAGTGGCCAAGCCATGCCAAGCGGGATTTCAATCTGGCCCAGATGGCCCGGCAGGAAGGGGAGAATTTCAGAGCTGCGTTGCAGAAAATGGTCGGTGCGGCCCAGGCTTTTTCACCCTTTAACACCCCCAAGCGCGAGTATTCTCTTTTTCTCGAGAATTTAGATCGCAGCCAGAGTGCGAGCTACCAAGCCTTAAAGACCGGCATGCCCTGTCTTGATGAAGCGCTTGGTGGCATCCACGGTATTAATATCATTGGTGGTGCTCCCAAGGCCGGCAAGAGTTGTCTTGCCATCCAGCTTGCCACCCAGATGGCCGCAAATCAGGTGCCGGTTATCTATTATGATTTTGAGAACGGTCGCCAAAAAATCTATCAACGCACCACGGCCCGCCTCAGCCGCTTGGCGGTTCAGCGATTTCAAGACGTGCTTGAGGGTGACGACAAAGAGCGTTTCACCAAGGCCCAGGAGGATCTCCGTAGTATGATGTCCTGGTTCCGGGTGGTCAACGACCGGAAACTGAGTCCAGAGCTCATGCGTCGCCATGTTGATTTTCTGCGCCACGAAACCCATCGGGATGACGCGGTCATCGTCATCGATTCCCTCCATAAATTACCCTTTAAAGATTTCTCTGAACGCCGCACCGGTATCGACGCCTGGCTGCGGGAGATGGAAGCCATCCGCGATGAATACCAGGTCTCCTTCCTGGTCATCTCCGAACTCAACCGCCAGGAAGGCGGCCGATATGACGGCGTGCCCCATATGGGACTGTTCAAGGGCTCCGGGGATATTGAGTATACCGCCGATAATGCCCTGGTCTTTCTGCCCGATTGGGATCCGGTGGACAGCCGCACCGATAACAGGGTCAATTCCCTGTGGCTCGTGGCCAGTCGCGAGCATTCCCCGGGTCTGGTGGCCCGCTACCATCTTGATTATCCTTATTGGGGGTTCAGGGAACTCGATGACGATCACCGTGAGGGCTGATTACGACGACATCATACGGGGAGAATATTTTTCTGTGTTTACGGTTTACAGTTGCCGGTTCAAGGAAGATGCTTTCTGAACATAAATTCCATCCACAAACCGTGAACTGTAAACCGTAAACGGTAAAATGTCTGATATGAGCCTCTTTCACATCCATAGCCCGTACGAACCTTCAGGCGATCAGCCCCAGGCCATTGCTGCGCTCAGTAAAGGGGTGCTCGCCGGGGTGCGGGATCAGGTGCTGCTCGGGGTGACCGGTTCCGGCAAGACCTATACCATGGCCAAGATCATTGCCAGCACGGATCGGCCGGCCCTGGTCATGGCCCATAACAAGACCCTGGCGGCCCAGCTCTATGCCGAGTTCAAGGAGCTTTTCCCCCAGAATGCCGTGGAGTATTTTGTCAGTTATTATGATTATTATCAGCCTGAGGCCTATATACCTCAGTCTGATACGTATATTGATAAGGACTCCGCCATTAATGACACCATTGACAAGATGCGTCATTCAGCCACCCGTTCCCTGCTTACCCGGCGCGACGTTATTATCGTGGCCTCAGTGTCCTGCATCTATGGCCTTGGCTCACCGGATGAGTACAAGAACATGCACCTCTTCCTCAAGAAAGGCGAAGAGTCTCCCATGGATGAGGTGCAGCGCCGTCTGGTCCATATGCTCTATGAGCGCAACGATTTTTCATTTCATCGCGGCACCTTCCGGGTCCGCGGTGATGTGATTGAGATTTTCCCAGCCTACGAAGAGGAATTCGGGGTGAGGCTGGATTTTTTTGGCGACACCGTGGAGGCCATCACCCTGGTCGATCCGTTGCGCGGCGTGATTGTTGACGAACTCGATGAGATCAAGGTGTTTCCTTCCAGCCATTTTGTCACCTCCAAGGAGGTCATCAATCGGGCCATGCAGACCATCAAGGCTGAGCTCAAAGAGCGCCTGGATTTTTTTCATAAAGAAAACAGGCTGGTGGAGGCCCAGCGCCTGGAACAGCGTACCCTCTTTGATCTGGAGATGATCAGCGAGCTTGGCTATTGCAATGGCATTGAGAATTACAGCCGTCATTTCACCGGCCGAAAACCCGGGGAACCGCCGCCAACCCTGCTCGACTATTTTCCCGAAGATTTCCTGCTCTTTGTTGATGAGTCCCATATGTCCATTCCCCAGATCGGCGGCATGTACAAGGGGGACCGGTCGCGAAAAACCACCTTGAGCGAGTTTGGTTTCCGCCTGCCATCGGCCCTTGATAACAGGCCGCTGCAATTTGAGGAATTTGACAGTCGCATTAACCAGGCCATTTATGTGTCGGCCACCCCAGGCAATTTTGAGCTTGAACGGGCTGAAGGTCATATTGTTGAGCAGATCATCAGACCCACCGGCCTGCTCGATCCGGAGATCGAGGTCCGGCCTGCCAAGCATCAGGTGGATGATCTCCTTGCTGAGATTCGCATCCGGGCAGAGAAAAAGGAGGCGGTGCTGGTCACCACTCTGACCAAGCGCATGGCTGAGGATCTCACCGATTATTATGAAAATCTGGGGGTGGCGGTGCGCTATCTTCATTCGGACATCAAGACCCTGGAGCGCATCCAGCTGGTCAGGGAATTACGCCAGGGCGAGTTCCAGGTCCTGGTGGGCATCAATCTCCTCCGCGAAGGTCTTGATCTGCCGGAGGTCACCCTGGTGGCAGTGCTGGATGCCGATAAGGAGGGTTTTTTGCGTTCGGCGCGTGCCCTGGTGCAGACCTGTGGCCGCGCCGCCCGTAACGCCCACGGCAAGGTCATTCTCTATGGTGATGAAATTACCGGCTCCATGCGGTATACCATTGATGAGACCAATCGCCGGCGCGCCATCCAAGAGGCCTATAATATCAAGCATGGCATGACACCCACCACCATATCGTCCGCCATCAAGGATGTTATGGGCGCGGTGTATGAAATAGCGCCGGCCACCCTTGCCAAGGCCGCGGAACACGAGGTGGTTTACCGGTCGGTGGCCCAGGTGCACAAGGCCATCATTGCCAAGGAAAAGGCGATGGAGGCCGCTGCCAAGGTCCTGGCCTTTGAACAGGCCGCGGAGCTGCGTGACGAGATCAAGATGCTGAAAGAGATGGAGCTTGCATTACTGTGAGAAAAGAGTGGAAACGCAAACTGCTGCTGGCCCTGGTGCCCCTGATTTTCAAGGTGGTGATGGGGACGCTGCTCTTTACCTGTCGGAAAGAGAGCCGGGGTAAGGAGCACTGGCAGACTCTGGTGGATGCCTGTAAGCCCTTTATTATCACCTTTTGGCATTACAATGTCCTGTATGGTGTGTTGGGCGGCGGCAAACTGCCCATTGTGGCCATGGTCAGCCCCAGCAAGGATGGCGAGTTTATTGCCCGTATTTTGGCCTCGCGCGGTATAGCAAGTGTCCGTGGATCGCGGAGCAAGGGCGGTGTCGGGGCCATGAAGGGGCTTTTGAAGGCTGTGCGTGAGGGCTTGTGTCCGACGATTATCGCCGATGGTTCCCAGGGACCTTCCAGGGTGGCCCAGGGCGGTGCCATCATGCTGGCCAGCCGGGCCGGGATTCCCATCCTGCCGATGAGCTGGTCGTTTAGCCGCTATAAGCTCTTTCGCAGCTGGGATAGGACCTTGTTGCCCCTGCCCTTTGCCCGCATGGTGTGGGTAATCGGCGAACCGTTCACGGTGCCGGCCAAGCTCGACAGTGATGGTGTTGAGAAGTACCGCCTTCTGCTGGAGAAGAAGCTGATGGAAACCTATGAAAAGGCCTGGGGAGAGTTTTCCCGCACGCGCCATGATGAAAAACTGTGAGGAGGTATAAAAATGCGTAAATTACAAATGATCCTTGGTCTGCTGGCCTTGCTCATTCATCTGATAAGCCGCGGCGGCATGGCGGTCATCTTGCTCGCCATTATCATCGGTGCTCTCTTGGTGCCGACGCTGACTGCTTAAAAAAAAACACAAGGTGCCACCGGGGTTGAAACTCGATGGTGATCAGATTTTTTAATAAAACCAGTGTGATGGTATCGTCTCACTGGGCCAGCTGTTGCAGGGGTTACAATGAAGGTTGATTTCTCCGCCCAGATCAAAGAGATTCTCGACAAGAACAATATTCAGCTTCGTTCCCTTGATTTTCTTGAGGAGAATTTTAAGCAGCAGTTTACCAACCTCCGGCACAAGGCTCTTCTGTTGGTGCGCGGCAAGGTCTACGAGCGGGAGGTCAACCCTGTTGATGCCACCAATATTGATATCTTTGACGCAGTTTTGAGTGGCCATTTGAAGAACAAGGAGCTGGTTCTCATCATCCTGCCTACGGATACATCTAAACGCTATGTCCTGCAGACAGCTGTCGTTGGCCGCTTTGTTGATCGGTTCCGGTTAAAGGTTCTCGACCCCCGTAAGGATATACGCTTCCCGTTCAAAAAGAGTGATTGCCGTGCTAAGGTTTGGCCCCTGTCGGATCACATGGCCATTAAAATGCAGGCGGGTGAGTTGCATGCCATTCGGGACAATCAGGATGTGGATGGGCAGCTTAAGGTCATTGATGGTCTGTGTGAGCCGGACGAAAATGATCTTGCTGTCGACTACCGTACCTTGCTCACCAGTGCGGCCCTGTCCGCCACCATGGTAGATGTTTCCCTGGGGGGGGCCTGCCTTATTGCCAAACGGGACACGAGATTGCAGGCTCATCAGTTGCTTGTTGTTGAGTTGACGCTGGTGGTTGGGGAGGTTTCTGCTCTTCTGCGGCCCCTGGCCGTGATCCGCAACAGTCAAGATTGCGAGCAAGGCCTCAAGCTCCATCTTCGTTTTATGTCGCGGCTGGACGATGAGGTTGAGGCCTTTTTGGGAGGGTTGATTGTTGAGGAGTAGCGCTTCCCCGCGCTGTTGGCCAGCCAGCAAGGCTCAATGGCCCCGGACTGTCATGAAAAATAGCGAAAGTAAAGATAAATCAAGACAACAAGGAATCCAATAATGAACAGACAGGTGGTGATGGGTATACTTGCCGGGATGGTATTGCTGGCAGGTAATGCCCTGGCAAAAGAGGTAAACCTTAATCCAGGTGAAGCATATCGTCAAAGAGACCTTACGGTGACCTGTGGTCAACCGTCAACTGATATCCCTCTAGCCCTCAAGGACTGCCAGTACTGGGATGATTTTAACAAAGAATGCCTGTTTGAAAAAACTACGTATAGCTATAGAAATATCGAATGCGTAGAAGAATGCCAGCACTGGGATGCGTTTTTCAGCACCTGCCATTACCAGACGAAATGTACTTTTTACCCGTCCCAGAAATCGTTTGTGCAAACCACTTGCGAAAAGTTTGACGACTTCAACAAGACCTGTGTGCAGACAAAGGATGCGAAAATAGGGCTCTAAAGGCAAATAAGTTGGTCAGGTTATCAGGGGAACCTCAATTGTGCATAATCTAAACGAAAAATATTACCAAAATGGCCAGTGATCGCACGTTGCCGAGCGGGATCTGGATTCTCGGCTTTGTCTCGCTGTTTATGGACATATCATCTGAGCTTGTTCACAGTCTCTTGCCGGTATTTATGACCACGGTTCTTGGCGCCTCCATGGTCACGGTTGGCATTATCGAGGGTGTTGCCGAGGGGATCGCTGCGACCACGAAGGTGTTTTCCGGAGCGGTCAGTGATTATTTTAAAAAACGCAAACTCCTTGCTGTGATTGGTTATGGTCTGGGAGCCTTGACTAAACCGATATTCCCGCTTGCAACCACCATTGGTTGGGTGTTCGCCGCCCGCTTTGTCGATCGCATTGGCAAAGGTATCCGCGGTGCGCCCCGCGATGCGCTCATCGCCGATATTACCCCACCATTACTTCGGGGTGCAGCCTACGGTCTGCGCCAGGCTCTTGATTCAGTGGGGGCTTTTCTTGGACCCCTGCTGGCGGTTGTCTTTATGCTCTTGTTGGCAAGCGACATCAAAGCGGTGTTGTGGGTTGCGGTAATCCCGGCGTTCATTGCTGTATTTCTGTTGATTGTTGCCCTTCGCGAACCTGTGCCGACCCAAGGTGCCACACCTTCACCAAATCAACTGACATTCAGGGATGTCACACGCCTGCCCCTCCGATACTGGCTTGTCGTTATGTTGGGAGCCGTCTTTACTCTGGCCCGTTTCAGTGAGGCATTTCTGATTCTTCGGGCTCAGGATGTCGGACTTCCCATGGCTTATGTCCCGGCCATCATGATTGTCATGAATATTGCCTACGCATCGTTTGCCTATCCCGCAGGTCTGGCGAATGATCGACTTTCGGCGCGAAAGCTCTTAGTGTTCGGGCTTGGCTTACTTGTCATCGCGGATGTCATATTAGCGGTTGCCGCTTCGCCTGCACTCGCCTTGGTTGGTGCGGCATTTTGGGGACTACATATGGCATTCACCCAAGGTTTGCTGTCGAAACTTATTGCTGATACGGCACCATGTGAGCTGCGCGGCACGGCCTTCGGGGTGTTTAATCTGGTAAGTGGTGGGGCGCTGTTGTTGGCAAGCGTTATCGCCGGGACACTGTGGAGCTTTTACGGGGCCTCGGTCACATTTATTGCCGGGGCATTGTTCGCGGCTCTTGCGGCCATGGGGTTGACTTTTTACCGCCCTCATAATCGAGCTACCGATTAAAACTCAGGAGAATACGAGATGAATATGGAGCAACAATACATTTCAGGCCTAGGCAAGGAGTCAATTCTGCCTCCTGAATTGAAAAGATGGAATTGGGGAGCGTTTCTGCTTAATTGGATCTGGGGTATCGGCAACAGTACTTTTATCGCCTTGTTCATGTTTGTTCCCTTGGTTAACATCATCATGCCTTTTATTCTTGGCGCAAAAGGCAACAAGTGGGCCTGGCAAAACCGTACTTGGCGGGACATAGACCATTTTAAAAGTACCCAAAAAAAATGGGCAATCTGGGGACTCGCGTTTCTGGTTATCTGGGTTGTTTTTGTTTCGGCGTTATTTTTCCCGCTTATCGGTTTGATGAAACATAATGATGCCTACAAAACATCATTCATGATTGTTCAAAACGATCTTGAAATTCAAGAAATTATTGGGACACCAATCGAGTCAGGATTCTTCGTGTCAGGCAATATCCAGACCAGTGGCCCTGATGGCCAGGCCTCGTTACAATACACGATTACAGGGCCGAAAGGTGAAGGCGTAACGAACGTTTTTGCCTATAAAAATATGGGGAAATGGGTAATTCAAGAGCTTGTCGTTTATTTTGAAGAAACGGATAGACGCATTGAATTGATAATGCCCAAAGAATAACTCATGAGAAAGTGAAATAAGGGATAGGCATCGGTTTTCTCTTTTGTGATGGAGAGTTGCAATCGTGAACGTGGTTTGAGGTTCCACCAATTAAATCGTCCTTTTTATGGGGGAACCTTAGCCGGGAAAAAGGTGGCGGGAAAATATGAATAAAAAAAGAGGTCATTGCATGAAACAAAATATCCTCCTGCTGTTGCTTGTCTTGGGACTAAGCGGCTGCGTGCACATCCGAAATGTTGCCCTCAACGCGACGCCGTTATCAGCAACGGAAGCGACGGTGATTGTCTTCCACGAGCTTGGTTATCGAGATACCTTTGAGGTTTTCCTTGATCGAAAAAGCGTTGGCCGTGTTTCTTCAGAAAAACCACTGAAGTTTACCGTCAGCCCAGGGGTGCATGAGCTCCATACTGAGGTGAATGCCGCCATTGACCGGGTCGGGCAATATTCCTTTGAGGCAGGCCAGGTGTATTATATGCGAATCTGGCTTGATATGGGTGTCTTTGTCAATTCCATACGGATTGGCCCCACAGACGCCAGAAAATCCTATATCGTTAGAGGTCCTTGAGTATTATCACCTTGAAACGGTATAAACTGGTAACAGACCACGGTTTTCCCGATTTCTTAATTGATAGTTTCAACCATTAAATGTGGTTTGTCTCCGATTACTTGTCATAAGGAAAATGGCGTAGTATTTTTCTCACAGGAAGGACCATAGATGATGAAAAGAATTACCAAGCACGTCATGCTCCCTTTGCTTGCGCCAATCTTGATTACCGGTCTTTTCTTCACTCCCAAATATGTGTTTGGCTGTGCTAACCGGGGCTACATGGCCGTGGCTATTGCCTTTATCACATTAATTCTTGCTTTAGTAACAGTTGTAAAAGCCATTTCAGCAAAAAGGCATGGTGAAATCGAAAAGTCATATTGGTGGATACTGACAACATTGATTTTGATGACACCAACGTTACTGCTATTGGGGCCGCTGGGGTAGGTAGTAAAATGATCTGCGTCCTGCTTTCCTCTGCGCCGCAGTTTTTCGTAAGTCATTGTCGCAAAGGCGGGAGATAAGCGCGGACTTCGATCTAAAGGGAGTGGTGATGTGACTATTTGTTGCCTTGCAACCAATACCAAACAGCCCTTGTATTCTGCAACGCACGTTGTAGCTTTTTTAAGATATTTACCAAGGTATACTAATGAACTTTAAACATGCGGATTTAGACGACTTAAGAAATGCAAAGGTGTTGCTTGAGAACCCGGGTCTTGCTGCTCAGATCACTAACCTGTTTGGCGTACCCGTTGAAAAAGGCTTCGAACTCTTGCCTGAGAATTGGCGCGCCAAGGTCACGGAAATCACACATGAAGCATTGTCTAAGGCTGTTGATGCTGCAGTGTTAACGATGAAAGACTCTCCGGGCATGAAGGCATCAGACCTCTGGCATAAAGTTGCTGTGGCGGCAAGCGGCGGCATAGGCGGTTTCTTTGGCTTGCCTGCATTGGCAATTGAGCTGCCAATATCCACAACAATCATGCTGCGATCAATTTCTGATATTGCCAGGGCCGAAGGTGAAAGTGTAAACGATATTGGCGCCAAGATGGCCTGTATAGAAGTGTTTTCCTTAGGTGGTCCGAGTATAAGTGATGATGCTGCCGAGTCTGGCTATTATGCAATACGCACCGTTTTAGCGAAATCTCTTTCCCTGGCTGCTGAGCATATTGCCGAAAGAGGACTTTCTGAAGCTGGTGCCCCCGCTCTTGTTCAATTTATAAGAAAGATTTCCGAACGTTTTAGTATCCACGTCTCTGAGAAAATGGCAGCCCAATCAATCCCTGTCCTCGGAGCAGCGGGCGGCGCCATAATTAATACATTATTCATAGACCATTTTCAGGATATGGCCCGCGGTCACTTCATAGTCCGGCGCCTGGAAAGAAAGTATGGTGAAGAAAGCGTGGAAGCGACTTATAATTCACTGTGAGTGTCATTCAGGCACACAATACCAAGATTACGCCCGCCAAGTTATTTTGGTGCTTGATAGTGCCGTGTCTTCCCCCCCCCCCTCCCCATAAAGAGACCCTAACCCCATGTCGCCCACCATTATCCTTTATCTCATCATCACCATCGTCATCGCCGATTACCTCTTGGAAAGAACCCTCAGCTTTCTCAACTGCCGGAATATCAGCACTGAGCTCCCTGATGAAGTTAAGGGCATCTACAGCGAGGAGAAGTATCAGCAGTCCCAGGAATACAAAAAGGCAAACTGCCGGTTTGAGCTGGTCACTGCCAGCCTGAAGGTTATGATCCTCCTGGCCCTGCTTATGGTTGGCGGCTTTGCCTTTGTCGACGAGCTTGCCCGGGGTATGGTGCAGACTGAGATGTTGGTCTCTCTGCTCTTTTTTGGACTGCTCATGTTTGCCTCAGAAATTCTTTTCCTGCCCTTTGGCCTCTATCATACCTTTGTCCTTGAGGAGCGGTTTGCCTTTAACAAAACCACCCTTGCCACCTTTATCACCGACAAACTCAAGGGCTGGCTGCTCATTGTCATCTTAGGCGGCCCTCTGCTGGCTGCGGTGATCTGGTTTTACCAGATTACTCAAGGTGCTTTTTGGATCTATGCCTGGCTGCTCATGAGTGGCTTTATGATTTTGATGACCATGTTCTACTCCACCCTGATTGTACCGCTGTTTAATAAGCAGACCCCCCTGGAACAGGGTGAGTTGCGGGATGCTATCGAGGCCTTCAGCACCAAGGCCGGCTTTCAGCTTGATAATGTCTTTGTTATTGATGGCTCCCGGCGCTCCTCCAAGGCCAATGCCTATTTTTCGGGCCTGGGTGCCAAAAAACGTATCGTCCTTTATGACACCTTGATCAATGATCTTGAGGTGGAGGAACTGGTGGCTGTGCTGGCCCATGAGATTGGCCATTATAAGAAAAAGCACACCACAAAGGGTATTGTCCTGGCGCTCTGTCAAACCGGCATTATGCTCTATATTCTGTCGTTGTTTATTGCTAAGCCCGTGCTGTCTGCGGCCTTAGGTGCCGATATCCATAGCTTTCATTTGGCCCTGATCAGCTTTGCGATTCTCTACTCGCCGCTCGCCACTCTCATGGGGCTTGTCATGAACAGCTTTTCGCGCAAAAATGAGTATGAAGCGGATCGTTTTGCCGCCCAGTATTTGAACGCGGCGGCCCTGGCTTCGGCTTTGAAAAAGCTGTCTATAAATAACTTAAGTAACCTTACCCCGCATCCGGCCTATGTGTTTTTTCACTACTCTCACCCCCCCCTCTTGCAAAGACTGCGCGCCATGAGCACGACCTGAGCTGGCTGTGCTGTCCTCGAACATATCTTTGAATATCTGATAGGTGAATATGAGAAAACCTTTATTTAGGCACATGCAAAACATGCCAATCTTATTGGCTTTATTAGGTGTTTTTGCGTTTCAAGTAAGTCTTGCGGCTGAAATTGACAGTGTAACCCCAAGAGATCTTGCACTTGAAAATAGCCTGACGCTGATCAATGAAATTTTTAATCAACGGATTCAAGAGGGGATTCACAAGGCCAATGCCAAACAAGATGATATTGAAGATATAGAAAAAGATGAATTTTGTGATGAAGAAGTCTTGTATACAGAACTGAGGAAAGCCATTTTTCAATCCTTTACTGCTTCATGGGGATATAAGGGTTACAATCTAGACACACAATTACGTAGTTTGCTGGCCCGGCAAAGTTACTCCTTATCGTTAAAGGACTCCATTTATTGCGACATAAGTTACATGGAAGGTTTTTCCTTAAATATGAAGGAGCTGAGTGATGTCGTCAATATCAATGATCATCTTGTCGGATTGGATAAAATGGGGCATTTCTTTGCCGAGGGCTGGCACTATTTTGAGTTAACCGATTATGATCAACACAATATTAGTCAGGCTCTTGAATGGGGCAAGGAGCAAGAAGCTGGAAAATTCGGCTTAACAACCACGGGGATTTTTTCCTTTGCCGATCTGGTCGCCAACTTCAATGGCTGGCGGTTTTGGAATAAAGTGTTACTCAAGACCCATGATCCCTTAAAAGGAGTCTTTGCCAATTTTTTTAACAGGCCCTATGTAAGCTGTGAACTGCAAATTGTTTCTTCAATCAAAAATAAGAAGATAGTTAAGGCCTGGGAATTGAACAGCCGATTTGATTTGGCTGATTACCTTGATGGCGCGTGGGACGAAGGCAATAACTGCAATAACTACGAAGACCAAGTTATTGCAGAAAAAGTAACTTCACGGATACATATCGTTAATCCTGACGTTACCTGTCCAGGCATAGTAGAATATTGCGTCGAAGCTCAGAGGAAATATGGTTATTATGCTAAAGATATTTTGCATCCAGACTGCCTGAATGCAACTAACTAAATACAAGATGGTCATCGGGTCTTGGAAAATAATTTTTTTTGCAAGGGCACGGGCAGACGTGGCCCCTGTTTTTGCGTGAATATCTGGTTATGGTTTGCAGTTAAAAAGACAAGGAGAATGATCTTATGAAGAGGATGAATATGTCGCGATATGTCGTCATGGCCATGGCTGCTTTGGTTATATGTCTGGCAAGTGGCTGCGCAACAACGGATACCGCCAGTGCACGTTTCCCGGAGCTGCAAAAGAATATCAACGCCGCCAAAGCAGCTGACGCCGAAGTATATGCGCCGGAGCCTCTTCATTCGGCAGAGGCCAAGCTGGCAGAGGCCAAACTTGCTGTGCTGGCCACGGATATGGTTTCCGCCAACAGGCTTATAGATGAAGCCATGATTGATGCTGAATATGCCCGGGCCATGGCACCCACTGAAAAGTCTAAAAGCGACGCGATGAAACTTCGAGAATCCATCCAGGCTGTGCGCGACCAAATCATGCAGCTTCCGGCCGTGAAATAACTACCCATCCATTTATAAGGAGAAGTTGATATGATTTATCGATGTTTTTTCAATGAGTTGAAAGTCGCTGCCCTTGCAATTTTTGCTGGAGTTGTGCTGGCAGGCTGCGTAGGAGTGGCAGATAACAGTGAACAGCTCGCCATTGAGCGCCTGGATCAGGCTCGCGAAGCATATGCCCAGGCCCAGGCCAATCCCCTTGTGGAATCGTACTCCTTGAAGACACTTCTTGGCGCCGAGAAGTCATTGCAGGAAGCTGAACAGAAGAAAAAGATGATCGATTCTGCCAACGGCTCGGGTACTTCCAAAAAATTTAATTACAGTGAAAAAAAGCTCATCTTTAATGACATTTCCCGTCTTGCCTATATGGCAGAGCGTCAATCACAAATTTCTGTAGCCATGGCTGAGGGAGAAGTCGCCCGTAACGAGGTTGTCAAGCTTGGCATGGAAAGGGCAGAGGTGCAGTTGCGGAAAAGTCAGTTAGAGCAGAAATTACTCAAGCAGGATTTGGATGAAAAGGCCTTTGCGCTGGAGAGTGCGAAGCAGGAACTAGCCACGGCGAGCAGCGAGGCCGAACGGGCAAGAATTATCGCCGATATCCAGACTAAAGAGGCGGCATTGGCAAATGCCCTGGCTGAAGCAAAAGCCAAAGAGGCGGCGCAGGCAATGGCTGAGGCTGAGGAGCAGGCCCGAGAGGCGCAGAGAGCGAAGGCAGAACTTGAAATGCTGATGAAAGAGATGTCGGAGCTGCAGGGGCAATTGACCGACCGCGGCATCGTGCTGACTATCGGCGATGTTTTGTTTGCCACTGGCAAGTCCGATCTGAACATCAGCGCCCAGCGCAGTATGGAGAAAATCGCAGAGTTTCTTGAAAAGAAACCGAACCGCAATCTGCTGGTGGAAGGGCATACCGACAACGTTGGTAGCGATGAGTACAATCAGAAACTTTCCGAACAGCGTGCCGCTTCGGTCAAGAACGCTCTGGCAAAAACAGGTATTGCCAGTGAACGGATTGTCACTGTCGGCTACGGGAAAAACTATCCCATGGCAAGTAATGACAACGCCACCGGCAGGCAGCAAAACAGAAGGGTTGAGGCGGTTATTCTCAATGAGGGTGTCCGGCCGGAGAGTCAGTTCAGGAAATAGGTTGTGCACAGGAGAGGCTAACTCTTAAACAGCATATTCTTAGAATCTAAAAGACCAAGGGGGCGGATCAATAATCTGGACCCCCTTGGTTTTTTTTAGAAAACTGAAATTTGAGATGCCTCAAATTTGGTAAACGGAGATCATTATGAAAGTCATAAAACTTGATGAGACGAGAGAGTTTACACCCGGCGCCATGAAACGCTTCTTTCTTGTGCAAGATTCAGAATTTTTTAAAATCATTAATTTCAACCTTGAGGCCGGTGTCACCTTTCCGGTTCACTCCCATGATCTTGACGGCGAACTGTCGATCCAAGTGATTGAAGGGGAGGGGTTCTTCCTCGGTGAAGGGGATACTGAGATACCAGCCAAAGAGGGCGATATCCTTATTTCACAGATTCGTGAACCCCATGGTGTGCGTGCTAAAACGAATATGCGGATACTGGTAACCATCGTCCCCCCTATTTGATAATCGTGGGTGGCGCGAGAATACGAATATCTTTGCGGCGGCCCGGCGCAGATAATTTTCTTAAAAGCACAGGAGTATGCATCGTGGCAGATAAAGTTAAAATCGATCAGGAAGAATGTATCGGATGTGAAACATGCGTGGAGGCTTGTCCCACGGTATTCAGGTTTGATGAAAATGATGAAAAGGCCTTTGTGATCGAAGGCTCTGATCAGGATGTGGACTGTGTCGATGATGCCATCGGTTCATGTCCTGTGGAGTGCATATCCAAACAGTAACGTTCAGTGATTTGCTCTCCCCCTGGACGGCTGAAAAGTGCGGGAAAAAACTGATGAAGGCTGTGTTGCGAAGATGAGTAAAAGGCATCTCTGCAAAGAGGATGACAGGGGCTGATCGCCGAAAGTTCTGGTCTTTTTACAACTTGAAAAGGATCTTGATGTGGTCGGGGAAGGGGCGGTTGACCTTTTGTAACAGCTTACTAGTGCCCCAGAAAGAGCATGACGGGACATAACAATAAAAAAAGCCAGGGGAAGAACCCCTGGCTTTTTTTTATGGCAGCTGTATCGACTGTGAAAATTACTTCAGGCCGGCCAGCATGGTGGCGGTAACTTCCTTGATGGAAGGACGGCCATCCACGGAAACAACCTTGGTCTCACCTTTCAGCGCTTTGAAAACATTGACAGCGGCCATGGTGCCGGTCTTGTCGTCATAGTAGATGTCATGGCGCTTATCAATGGCAGCATCATCCTGATCATCGGCCCGGGCGGAAAGGGCGCCGCCGCAAACGCGACAGACCAGTTTGCCATCTTTTTCCACTGGCTTGATGGCGTCAAAGGCAATGTGGTTGGGATGGTTGTTGTCGTTGGCGCACAGGCGGCGACCGGTGATGCGAATCTTGGCAACTTCGCGGGGCAGCACGATCTCCACCACGTAGTCAAGTTTGATACCCTCATCTTTCAGGGCTTTGGCCAAGGTCTCGGCCTGTACTTTGTTGCGAGGGAAGCCGTCTAAAATCCAACCGTTTTTGCAGTCATCTTCCTTGAGACGATCAAGAATCATGGGGATGGTGATATTATCTGGAACAAGGTCGCCGCGATCGATATATACTTTGGCTTTCTTGCCAAGCTCGGTGCCGCCGCCGATGTTTTTGCGGAAGATAGCGCCGGACTCGATATGGGCGATGTTGCCTTGTTGTTCCTGGATGATCGCACCTTGGGTGCCCTTACCACTGCCATTGGGGCCAAACATAAGGATATTCATGATATACTCCTCTCTCAGTATGTATTGATTTCCATTATCTCAGCATGAAATAATGGCTTCTTTACAAAGGGGATGCTGTTAAGCACAGATTTTAACTTGTAAAAAGCGCTTAAAAGCATTGGTATTTAAAAAATTTATGAAATATATCGTAAGATGCCGGTGAGTGCTACCGAAAATATAATGAAGGGCCAATTTTCTGAATAGCTATTCATTAATAGGGAGATGCTTGGCGCGTGGGAATGGGCGCAGTGAAAACACGCAGGGGGTATGTTGTGTGCCTCAAGATAGTTTTTTTTTAGTTATATTCGGTGATGACGGCAAAATTCCTGAAAAAGCTGTTGCCGTTGGCGCAGGGAGAGGCGAAAATAGAAAGGGCTTAACATCAACAGTTTGATAATATCCTTGGCTGTCATGACCTAACCTCCTTTGTTGTTATAAAGAGGGAACGCTCAATACTTTTGCTGTTACTGTTTATATCGGCTGCGAGTCAAAGGCTCGTGAATTTAAAAAAATAAGGAACATGAAAAAAACAATTCTGTCTATCATCGCCCTCATTGCCATCTTGACCTTTGGGTCGTTGGGCTACATGATTCTAGAGAATGCCTCCTTTGATGATGGTCTGTACATGACCATGATTACCGTTACCACTGTGGGATATGGGGAGATGGTTCATCTCAGCCCCGCCGGTCGCCATTTCACTATGATTCTCATCCTCATTGGTGTCGGCTATGTGATGGTTTTGTTTCGTGAGATTACTGAAAGTGTTGTTGAAGGGGGAATCAGAGCAGCTCTGGGGAAAAGAAATATGTCAAAAAAACTTGAAAAATTGAAAGATCATTATGTCGTCTGCGGCTTTGGCCGCATTGGTCAGGTGATTTGCAAGCTCCTGCAGGAGAATGGCAAGAAGTTTGTGATCATTGAAAAAAGTGATGAGGAGATAGAGCTGATCAATGAACTTGGCTACATGGCCTTGAAGGGGGATGCCTCTGATGATGATTTGCTCATTCAGGCTGGGGTGGCCCGGGCCAAGGGCTTGGTGGGGGTTGTTTCTTCAGATGCCGATAATGTCTATATTGCCCTGTCAGCCCGGGAACTGAAACCTGATCTCTATATCGTCGCCCGCTCAAGTGGCGATAAGCGGGCTGAGGAAAAGCTGAAAAGGGCTGGGGCAAACCAGGTGATATCACCCTATTATATTGGGGCATACCGCATGGCAAACCTCATCTTACGCCCCACGGTAACCGATTTTATTGATCTGGCTGTAAGCGGCAATGCCCTTGGTCTGCGTCTGGAAGAGCTCGTTGTCACGGCAAGTGCCACCTCGCTGGTGAATAAAACCTTGATGGAGTCGGAGATCCGCAAAAAGTTTAACCTCATTGTCGTTGTTATCAAGCGGCAAGACGGCCATTCCGTTTTCAATCCCACCCCCATCACCCTGATTGAGGAGGGCGATACCCTTGTGGTCCTTGGCGAGGTTGAGCAGATCAAGGCCCTGGAGAAAAGTATGTTGAATCCATAAATTTCATGTATTATCAAGATGTTACTGCGTCGGTGATAAAATAAGCTTCATGGCAGGATCTAAGATGAAAAAAACATTTCAGTAACTAACTTGCTAAATTCATTTACTTTATAATAAACTTAGCTTGCATTTCTTCTAGGCAGCTATGGGCACGGCCCGTAAAAGGGACATAGCCTCTTATCCACGACTCAAAGTTGAAAAGTGTTAATATATCAGCAACTATGCCGACAAGCACTAAGAGGCGGCGCCATGTCTTTCTTTGAGACGAATTTTTCAAAAGTTTTTTGAACTAGGTAGATGTAATGGCAGAATTCACCCTGGGGGCATATCCACAAAAAATCTGTGATGGGAAGTATACGTTGCAGCTGTCCAAGGATAAGCTCAAGCTTATCTTGGCCCTCAATGAGGCGGATGTTTTTGAATCCAGCGATTGGAAGGATGTGGTGGCAATCGCCCTTGCTGCCGGGGTCTGTCACGGCTTCAATGAGGAGCTGCCTTCCTTTGATGAGGAAGGCAAATCTGTAATCGCTTCAGGATCTCCCGCTCAACATGGGGAAAGGGCCAAGGTGAAACCCCATGTTCGTCCGGCAGTGGTCCAGACCAAAGATGATGAGGAAGAATCTCGCAGTGGTCGCCGGGATTTTCGAGAACTGGGCAATATTGTTAATGTCCCTGAAGACCAGCTTCTTCTTGAAAAAATTCCGGCCACCGTCGGTATTCCTGGTCGCAATGTTTTTGGCGAAGAAATCCCTGCTAAGGATGGTAAGGATGTCATTATAAAATGCGGGCATGGGGTTTCGTTAAGTGAAGATGGCCTGCGCGTCATGTCCACGGTCAAGGGCAAATTTGTGATGGCCGAGGGGAAGCCAACTGTTTTAGAGGAGCATATTGTTACTTCCGACGTAGATCTCAGTGTCGGTAACATTACCTTTAGTGGTAAGCAGCTGATTATTACGGGTCAGGTGCTCCCCGGCTTTAAAGTGAAATGCATGGGCAGTATCGACATCAGTGAAGGGGTGAATAACGCCGAAATCGTTGCTGGAGCTGATTTGAAGATCATGGGAGGTCTTCTTGGCGAGGATTGTTCCGTGCGTGTCTGGGGCGATATGACGGTGGATTTCTGTGAGAATACCGGGCCCATTGAAACCCGGGGTGCGATGACCATCACCGATTTTGTTGTCCAGGGCAATATGAGGGTTGAGAAGGATCTCAGGGCCCTGAGCGGGAAAGGTGCCCTCATTGGTGGTAGATATGTTCTTGGGGGTTCTCTCTATGCCCTTGAACTTGGTTCGGAGGCTGAGGTGCACACCGAAATTGTCGTGGGTCTTAACCCGAGCCTTGAACACAAGAAAACAAAGATTGAGGAAGCCAAGGCAATTTGGCCTCCACGGCTTACGGAGATGCTGAAGGATATCACAGCGCTTTCCACCATGAAGAAGAACGAGGGATCAGAGTTTTCTGAGGCGAATGCGGAGAAGCTCAAGAAGTTAAACATCATGATGCCCAAGGTTATGGAGGCCAATAACCAGCTTTCTGAGCTTGAAGAAAAGCTTGATAAAGAAATTGAGAAGGCGGCAACCCAATGCGTCTATGTGCTTGGTAAACTCCATGCTGGCGTCCAGGTCACTATTGGTAAGGCCAGCAGGATTTTTACTTCCCCGGAAGAACGGGTGGTTGTTGAGTTTGATCGGCAGAAACAGGCCATCCATGCCCGGGGAATGACCCCGGAAGAACGGGAAGCCATCGAGCAAGGGTAGATTTTTTGGTCTTGTTGGTAGCCGCCAACAAAAAGATTTTTTTGTTAAACACAAAGGCACAGAGACACAGAGGTTGTTCTTCATGCAATCCTCTCGGTGTCTCTGTGCCTTTGTGTTTTTGAGCAGCTTTTTTTCTACGTGGATGCTGAATCTTTTTTTGTTGTGAGGCAAGAGGCGCTTTAGGCGAATCTACAGATATCCACCATCTCGCGGACTGCCTGGTCAAGGCCGGTGAAGATCGCCCGGGCCATGATGGCATGGCCGATGGAAAGCTCTTCAATGGTGGGCAGGGCTGCTATTCTGCCGGCATTGACATAGTTGAGACCATGACCGGCATTGACCCGCAGGCCGGACTCGTAGGCCTCTTCCGCCGCTGCCGCAATGAGTAAAAATTCCTTATCTTCCTCTTCTTCACTGGTGGCGTCAGCGTAGCGACCAGTGTGGATTTCCACAAAGGTGGCGCCCACTTCTTTGGAGGCCTGAATCTGGGCCGAGTCAGGATCAATAAAGAGACTCACCGGGATATTCTTCTTTGTCATCCTGGCAATGACCTTTTTGAGCTTGGCCTTTTGGCCGGCCACGTCAAGGCCACCTTCGGTGGTCAGCTCCGCACGTTTTTCCGGCACCAGGGTGACCATGTCAGGCCCCAGGTTCAGGGCAATCTTAATAATTTCTTCCGTCGCACCCATTTCCAGATTGAGCTTGGTCTGCACGGTCTTGCGCAGAATTTCGATATCACGGTCCTGCATATGGCGCCGGTCTTCCCGGAGATGCACGACAATACCCACGGCACCGGCCAATTCAGCAATGGCCGCAGCGGTGACAGGATCAGGCTCGGTGTTGCCGCGGGCCTGGCGCAGGGTGGCCACGTGGTCAACATTTATGGCGAGGTTAACCATCTTCGTTCTCCTTGTTTCTATGGCTGTTAAATAAGAGTGTTCCAGGGCAAACATCTCATCGGCATCGTCATCCGAACGTTCATGGTCATAGCCCAGCAGATGCACAAAACCATGAACCAGTAGGGTGGTCAGATACCGGTGTAACGTTAGCCCGTTATCTTGGGCCTCGCGCTGCGCTGTGTCGATGGAGATGATGATGTCGCCCAGCATGGGGTGTTGATCAAAAGCATCATCCTGACCTTGAGGAAAGGAGAGAACATTGGTGGCCTTATCCTTGTGACGCCACTGACGGTTGATCTCCTGCATGGCAGGATCGTCAAGGAGCAGCAGGGAGAGTTCATGGTCTTCCATCCCGGCGAGGAGAAGAATCTTTTCGGCCTTTGTGATCAGCAGGGCAGGGCAGAGGTGGTAGGGGCCACTGTAGTTATTAGTCAGTAAAACAGGCATTAGCATTCATCAGAGGTTTTTTTCTTTTTGGTGGCCGATTTCTTCTCTGAGGCCTCATAGGCCATGATGATTTTCTGGACAAGGGGGTGACGGACCACATCCGTTTCGTTGAAGTGGGTAAAGCTGATGCCTGGGGTTTTTTTCAATATGCGGGAGGCCGCCATAAGGCCTGACTGCTGACTGTAGGGGAGATCCACCTGGGTTATATCGCCGGTGATAACGGCCTTGGAATTAAAGCCCAGCCTTGTGAGGAACATTTTCATCTGTTCGTAGGTGGTGTTTTGGGCTTCGTCTAAAATGATAAAGGCATTGTTAAGGGTGCGGCCGCGCATAAAGGCCAGGGGGGCGATTTCTATTTCTCCCTGTTCAATAAGTTCCCCGGCCTTTTCGCGGCCCAGCATGTCGCTTAAGGCATCAAGCAGGGGGCGGAGATAGGGGTTTATTTTTTCCGCTATGTCCCCTGGCAGAAAACCCAGGCGCTCACCAGCCTCCACCGCCGGTCTGGTCAAAATAATTGATTTAACCTGGTGGCTGGTATAGGCGGCAATGGCCATGGCCACAGCCAGATAGGTCTTGCCGGTACCGGCCGGACCTATGCCGAAGGCAATGTCGTGATGACGTATGCCATCGATATAACTCTTTTGGTTCAGACTCTTGGGTGAAATCACCCGTTGCCTGGAAGTAATGTAGACCTGGTCGAGAAAGATATCTTTCAGGTCGGCCCGGGGCGATTTTTCCAGGATGTGAATGGCATACGCCACATCCTGAGAATAAACCGGATAGCCCGCCTCAATAAGCAGATAGAGCTGCTCGAGCGTCTGGGCGGCAAGATCCACCTCATGTTCGGCGCCGCTCACTGTGAGATGGGTACCACGGGCCGTGATCTTGACGCCGATGCCTTTTTCCACTTCATGGAGGTTACGGTTTAGGTCACCGTAGAGCAGACGTGCGGTGTTATTACTGGTGAAGGTGAGTTCTTTTTTTATTTTTCCACCTCGTTCATGTCTGCCGATCCGATTCTGTTTGGTCCCTGAGTCTGGCGAAGGGGCGAAGGACATCCCTCAGCGTTTTTTGAGTTCCGCATCGATCATCGACTGGATCACCTGCAGACTCCTCTGGTTAACTCGGTGACCGTTGACAAAGATGGCGGGAGTACCGCTGACGCCTGCTTCCTTGGCGATATTGATGTCGGCACCTATCTGGTCGCGGGCTTGCGCACTCTGGCGGTCACGGTTAAAGGCGGTGAGATCAAGGCCAAGCTGGGTGGCAAATGTTTCATAGCTTTGGGTGGTCAGGGTTTTATGGTTTTCATAGAGCAGGTCGTGGTATTGCCAGAACTTGCCCTGCTTATGGGCGGCAATAGAAGCCAGGGACGCCGCCTGGGCCTGGGCATGAAAACTTAAGGGGAAATGTTTGAAGACGATTTTTACGGTGTCTGCATTTTGCTCGAGCACCTGCTCGAGTAACGCCCCGGCTTGGGCGCAGTGAGGTCATTGGAAGTCGCTGAAGACAACCAGGGCCACCGGGGCCTCAGGGTTGCCCAAAAAGGGGCTGCCGGTAATGTCGATTTTGGCCACCACGCTGAACGACAGTTGTTGCATCTGGCCGGTGGTTGAGTTTACGACAATGAGCTGCTCAGGCACGCCGGCCTTTTGAAAACCGCTCAGGAAGATTTTGTCCATACCCGGCGCAACTTTCATGTTGCCTTGGATGATGCCGTTATCATCGTACATCACCAGTTCGCCAGCCTTGGTGAGGATAAAAAAGGTTTTGCCGTCAAAGGATGTTGCCATGTTTTTGATGGCCGTCTTGGTCTCAATGGTTTTGTCCACCGACCAGTCAACGGCCGCCAGCGTCGGTGCTGGCAAGCAAAGGGCAATAAGGATTACAATGATATTCTGTCGTAGTTTCATACACTCTCCTTTTATTAAAAAAAACGTAGTTCAAAGTATCAATCCTTGCATATTTTGGCAAGGAAAACGGCAAGATGCTCTGCTGTAAGGGGACTGTTGGCGCGGGCCAGTCCCTGTTGCCATTGCAACAGGCAGCCGCTACAGGTGGTGATCACCAAACCGCGTGAATGTTCCTGCAGAGGCTCCAAGGCCCTGGTGAAAATATCCTGGCTCAGATCAGGGTTGGTCAGATGGAAAAGACCACCTTGACCGCAGCATTGCGCAGGGAGGGCAAGGGGCGGCAGGCCGTTTGTTTCAGTGAGCAATTGGCGCGGTTCTCGGCTGACCTGACAGGGACCAAAGCGCAGATGGCAGGGATCATGATAAAAAAGAGGCTGCTGGGGCTTGGTGGTCTCTAGGCCATCCTGGCCCACGAAAAAGGTGGAGAATTCCTGGACACGATGGGCAAAGACCAGGGCTTTTTCATGCATTTCGGGGTCATCAGCAAAAAGCGCCGGATAGCTTTTAAGATGGCTGGTGCAAGAGGCGCAGGAGGTGAGGATGGGACTGGTGGAGTCAGCGGGGCTGTTAACGGCGAAGGCCTTGATGTTTTTGCGGGCCAGCTTTTGGGCCTCCTGTTTGTTGCCGGAGGCGTGGGAGGCCAGACCGCAGCAGGTCAGCGCGGCGGGGGTGTGGAGAGCATAGCCACAGCGGTCGGCAAGAATTGCCGTTGCCGCTTTGATGTCCTTATAGAGATGTTCGGCCAGGCAGCCCGGAAAATAGGAGAGAATCTTGCCGGAACTCTTTTTTGGGGGGAGGGGTAGTTGAGGCCTGGCCGTAAAACCGGGGACAAGGAGGTCAAGCCGTTTTCGTAAACCGCTTGCTTTGGGCAGGGTGTCAAAAAGGGCGCGCAGGGTCTGGCAGCCTCCCTCCTGGAGGAGGGGGCTTGCCAGCATTTTTGTGCTGAGGAATTTGAAAAAGCCGTGCGGGTCGTTGCCAAAAGGCTGCTGGCCCCGCCAGGTGCGAATATCAGCACTGGGGGTTAAATTGCGCGGGCAGGCATCATCGCACGCCCCGCATTGAATGCATTTGCCCAGCAGATCGTTAAAATAGGCGGAGTCAAAAGAAGCACCTACTTTAAAGAGATGCAATTTGCCGCGGGCGGTGTGCGATTCTCGGCCGGTACTCTGGTAGACAGGGCAGACAGGGGTGCAGGCCCCGCATTTGGCACATGTCGGCGTTTTTATTTCTTGTTGCCCTGCCATAGGAGGTAGGCCTTGATAAAGGGGTCGAGATTGCCATCCATCACGGCATCGACATTACCGCTTTCCTGATTGGTCCGGTGATCTTTGACCAGGCGATATGGCTGCATGACATAGGAGCGGATCTGGCTGCCCCAGGCGATCTCTTTTTTCTCACCACTGATTTGATCATGCTGTTCTTTTTGTAGCTCTTGTTCCCGTTCATAGAGCCGGGTCTTGAGCATCTTCATGGCCGTATCCTTGTTACGGTGCTGGGAACGTTCATTCTGACACTGGACAACAATATTGGTGGGGATATGGGTGATGCGGATTGCCGAACTCGTCTTGTTGATATGCTGGCCGCCCGCGCCGCTTGCCCGGTAGGTATCGATGCGCAGGTCCTTGTCGAGAATCTCCACCTCAATGTCATCGTCAAGTTCTGGAAAGACAAAGACCGAGGCAAAGGAGGTGTGACGTCTGCCACTGGCGTCAAAGGGTGAGATGCGGACCAGACGGTGGATACCCATTTCGGAACGCAGGTAGCCGTAGGCACACCGGCCCTTGATCATCATAGTGACGCTTTTGACACCGGCCTCGTCGCCGGGCTGCAAATCAAGAATGTCGGTGGGGAAATCTTTTTTCTCACACCAGCGCAGGTACATGCGCAGCAGGATATCGGTCCAGTCCTGGGCCTCGGTACCGCCGGCCCCGGCATGGATGGTGAGCATGGCATGATTGGTGTCATGCTCGCCGCTGAACATGCACTCAAGCTCGAAACTCTCCAGACGTTTGCCCAAGATTGCGACGGTGTCGGCAGCCTCCTGCTCGGTGTCGGCGTCACCTTCTTCGTGGGCCAGTTCAAGAAGGATCTCGGCATCTTCAACGATATTATAACAGCTCTGCCAGCCATCAATGGGGTCCTGCAGACGGCCAATGGCAATCTGGGTCTGGCGGGCCTTGTCCGGGTCAGTCCAAAAGTCCGGGTTCATGGTGCGGTGTTCGAGTTCGGCGAGCTGTAATTGCTTGTGAGCTAAGTCAAAGATGCACCTTTAAGGATTGAAGGCGGTCTTTGTACCCTTGAAGTTTCTGTTGCAGTTCTGCTGACATGTTTTTTTACCATGCAGGCATGCCTGACGGCCTTGCCTGTGTATATAAAGGGGAGAGATTGAAAAATAATGAGTGCATCATATACCCAAAACCTTTTTGTGCCGTCAATTATTTTGCCTGATGGCCCCTCTTTTTCCAGAAAATAGCCAGAAGAAGCAGGACACCGGCAAGGCAGAGAAGGGGGAACAGAAACCCGGCCCGGGTGAAAAAGGTGGTGGTGGTGAGAAGAGGCAGGCGGGCGCTGAGGAAACCAGCCTGAAAAAGGCCTGTTTGGCGCAGAATCTCTCCGGTGGGCAGGATGAGAGCGGAAATGCCGGTGTTGGCAGCCCGCGCCATACTTCGCTTGTTTTCAATGGTTCGGAAGATGGCCATGGCAAGATGCTGAACAGGGGCGCTTGAGGCGCCAAACCAGGCATCGTTGGTAATGTTAGCCAAAAGAGTCGCCCCCTGGGCTGTCGCCCGGCGGGCCAGATCCGGGTAGATGGCCTCAATACAGATGAGGACGCCGATTTGAGCCCTTCCCATATCAAGGGGCGTGCTGGTGGTGCCAGCGGAGAAATCTCCCATGCTCTCAACAATGGGTTTTGGGATGGGGAGAATGGTGCGCATGGGGATGTACTCACCAAAGGGCACCAGATGCTGTTTAAAATAGATGGCAGGGGCGCGCTGGGGGCTGAGCAGCATGGCGCTGTTGTAGTAGTCATATTCCTGTTCACCACGCACGGCATAAGGGGCTCCGGTCAGGAGGTGGAAGGAGGCTGACAGCACCGTCTTCTTTTCAACATAGGCCATGAGGGGATCGTGCGTGGGGTAGAAGGCAAGGGCGGTTTCCGGCCAGATCACCAGGTCGGCATTGTTTTCCTTACGGGCCTGGTTGGTCAGTTTCAGGTGGCGCTCCAGACTTATTTTCTTGTGGTCATCCTGCCATTTCAGAGCCTGGTCGATATTGGCCTGCACCACAGCCACGTTCAGGCTCTTGCTTGTCTGCAGAGATGTTGAGACCTGATAAAAACGGGCGATGGAATAGCTGAAAAAAAGGGCGACAAGGATCAGTGCCGCTGCAGCCTGTATTTTGTGGTGCTTGAACCAGTGTCTGCCCATAAAGAAATGGGCAAGGAGGGCGTTTGCCAGAACCAGAATAAAGGTAACACCATGATGACCGGTAAGATCCGCCGCCTGGATCAAGAGCGAATATTTATACTGCGTATACCCAAGATCCATCCAGGGAAAGCCGGTGAGAAGAAAACCGCGGCAATAGTCGAGACTCACCCAGAGCATGGGGGCAAGCCAGAGAAAGGGGACCTTGTCCTTGGTCTTGCTGATCACAAAACAAAAAACGGTGAAATAAAGGGCCATGTAAAGGGCAAGCAGCACGAGGGCCGGCCACGCCACCAGGGGTTGCAAGCCGCCATAGGTTTCCATGGAGATGGTCACCCAGTACACCAGCAAAAGATGATAGAGGATACCCACGATGAGGCCCAATAGGGCAGCCTTGCCGGGAGAGGACCTCAGGCAGAAGATAAGCAGGGGAACAAGGGCAACCCAGGCCAGAAAGGAAAAGCCTGGTCCGGGGGAGGCAAGATAGAGAAGCAGTACGGACACAAAGGGGAAAAGAAAGGCAGGCATGTATTGTCCTATTCAGGGCGGGTTATCTCCCACCTTAAGGTGACAGCTTTAGAAATCAACAAAGAGTTGGTGGATTTCGAATATCGAGCAGGGAGTGATGACTGGCGAAGTTTGCTCATACCGCCGGCCCACTCAATCTCCTCATGAGGTTCTGTGATAAAAGAAATGCTCCGGTTATTCTGAGGACTGAAGGGACTATTTTTTTCCTGAACTCGTATGGATCTTTACCATTTTAATCCGCCGCTTATCCGCCTTGAGCACTGTAAGGGTAAGGGGTGGATACGAAATTATGGTGCCTTGTTCTGGAATCCGGCCATGCTGATCAATGATGAAGCCGCCGATGGACTCATAGGGCCCTTCTGGGAAGGCCACATTGAAAAAATCTTCAATGTCCTCAATGTCGATCTTGGCATCGGTGATCACGGTTTGGTCATCAATTTTGCGCCATAAACTATCGGGCTTGTCTGATTCATCGGCAATTTCTCCGACAATTTCCTCCAGGATGTCTTCAAGGCTCACGAGACCACGGGTGGCACCGAATTCATCGGTAACAATGGCCAGATGGGTGTTTTTGGTTTGAAAATTCTGGAGAAGGGCCATAACCTTGTCGTTTTCGTTGACAAAGATCATGGGCGTCAGAAGGGGGGTTATCTCGTCCACCGGTGGGGTGTCCGGGCAGCTCAACAGATCTTTGGCATGGATAAAACCTTCGATCCTGTCTGGCGAAACATCATAGATTGGAATACGTGAAAAGCCGTGTTCAGTGATCAGCTTGATAATATCGCAGGGCGTTGAGGTGAGAGGGGCGGAAATGATTTCTGTGGCCGGCGTCATGATCTCTTTGACTTTGGTTTCCCTGAATTCAAAGATGGAGGCCAGCATTTCACCTTCCAGGCTGCTGATCAGTCCGTGTTCCTCGCCTTCTTCAATGAGTTCCTGAAGTTCGTTGCTTAAATCTTCGGCAGGATCGGGACTGGCTGCTAAACCGAGATGATAAAGGATTTTCTTGAAAAGAGAGGGGGAAGGGGGCGTCGAATTGTCTGGCATGAGAGTTGGTGTAACGACCTCGGGCAATAATAATAACAGCAGTCTCTCCATAAAGGAGTACCTTGTTAAATAAGTGCACTAATATATTGTTAATGAAAAGAACGTGTTGCCGTCTCTGGTCGAGAAGGCAACTGTAGTTTGGGAAATATAAGAAGAGCATAGCCAAAAAGCCAGCAAATTTACAAAAAAATTGACCACGGCCGGAGAAAAAGGTATATACCAGCTTCTTTTTTTGGCAGGAAAGGCTTCTTTTTTTAGATTGGAAATGATAACTTTGATTCTTGATGAAAAGTGCATTTTACCAATAAGATCTGCCCTTAAGTAAAAACAACGTGGATGCTAGGCGGTTTTTTTTGATGTTGCAAAAAACGGTTGCACATATTTTTTGATCCCACTGTCATTTTCAATACTACAAATATATTTCTAACAATGCCATCTCTGGCAGACCCTACTTTTTTATCCGAGGTTCATTTTGAAAGCTAAGGTATTGATTGCAAATAGAGGCGAGATCGCCATCAGGATAGCCAATGCCTGTGAAGATCTTGGTCTTGATTTTGTAATGGTATATACGGAGCCGGACAAGGACTCCGAGCATGTCCGGCGCTTCGAAGGCGGCAGCGGTGCCAACCAAAAGGTCTGGCGCATCTCAAGCTATACCGACCCTAATGAAATACTCTCCATTGCTGACCACACAGGCTGTACGGCTATCCATCCGGGATATGGGTTTTTCTCGGAGGATTTTCGTTTTGCCCGGCGGGTCACCCTGCGCAATCGGCCCCTGGTTTTTATTGGACCGAAATGGGAGGTGATCAAGGACCTCGGCGACAAGATCAATACCAAGAAGGTTGCCAATGCCCTTGGTATTCCCACCATTCCCGGTACGGATGCTCCCATCTATAATGAGATGGAGGCGGAGGCCATTGCCACAAGACTCCTCAATAACCAGCTTGATCAGGGGATTGAGCGCCCGTCCATTCTCGTGAAGGCGGCTGCCGGCGGCGGTGGTATGGGAATTGAAGAGGTGAACCGCATAGAGCAGTTTCGGCGGACCTACCGGCAGGTAAAGAATTACGCTAAACGGCAGTTTGGCGATGGTGGTGTTCTTATTGAGCAATGTCTGCGCGATTATAATCACCTTGAGGTACAGCTCCTCTGCTCACAGCATGGTGAACGAATCCATTTTGGCACCAGAAACTGCACCATCCAGTCCACTGGTCGCCAGAAACGGTTGGAGGCGGCACCCGGCTTTGATACGAGCTGTTTTCCTTACGCCTTTGATGCCGACAAGGTTTTAGAGCAGATTGTTGAATACTCCCTGAAACTTGCCAGCCATGTCAATTATGACAACGTCGGCACCTGGGAGTGGATTGTTGCCCGTAACGGCCAGCCCTATCTTCTTGAGGTGAACACACGTATTCAGGTGGAAAACGATGTGTCGGCCCGCATTTCTTATTATAAGAAAAAACAGCCTAATTTGATTAGGGAACAGATCAGGGTAGCCCTCGGGGAAAAGATCGGTTATAGCCAGCGGCGTATCGAGTTTAAGGGTGCCTGTATCGAGTTTCGTATCGTTGCAGAGGACACCAGTCGTGATTTCGCGCCCTGGATCGGCACCATTACCACCTTTCAGTTCCCCAAACATGAGTGGTCGGCTGTGTACACCCAGGTTCCCACTGATCGCCCCTATGCCATTCCCAGCGATTTTGATCCCAATCTGGCCCTGGCCCTGGTCTGGGGTAAGTCCATTGCCGAGGCCAAAGAACGTGGTTTGAACTTTTTGCGCCAGGTAACCATTGATGGCGTGACCAGTAATGGCGAACCCATGATGACTAACCTTGAGTATTTAAAGGAGAATATTGACAGGTTGTTAACTTTTTAGATTCCTTGTTTTGAATATTTACCTGGAAACGCAGCTGATGCGCCTTGTTTTTTGAAGCCCCAGGAATGATATTGAGTTGCAAGGGTCTTATCCCCGAAGTCGGGTATAACAATATATTTCCAGCTCGGCTGGATGAAGCAAGTGCTCCTGAAGCACGATTGTAAAAAAAACAGCTGTTTTATATCTTATGCAAGAAATACGAAAGCGATTGCTGAAAATAGAAGAGAGAATCAATTATCTCATCCAGGTAAAAGGTTCTTCGAACTGGGGTAACGTGGATAGCCTGCAGGAGCGGTTTGGTTCTGTACGTAATGCCATATTCGACCTTGGTCGCGACCTAGTCCATGCCAAAATAGACGGCCTTGAGGATGAATTGGCCTTTCTCGAGGAACGGGCCGAGGAAAGTCTGACCGGTATGGACCGGGTCCGCATTGTCCGCAGTCCCTTGCGCTTTTCCCTCAAGGACATCCTGGAAAACGTCTATGACGATTACACCGAGCTTGGTGGTGAAGAGGAGGACTCTATTGACCCCTCCATGGTCTGTGCCAAGGCCACAATCTCTGCGCAGGTGAAAGGGAAAACCGTGACCCAGCAGGTCATGGTTATCGGCCACGAAAAAGGGCATGGCGAGGAGTATCGTAACGGCGGCTGCAGTCGACCCTGGGGAAACGAGAAGGCCATGCGTTTTATGTATGTGGCCCAGACTGAGGGTATCCCCATCCACTCGTATATCTTCACCCCCGGTTCCTTTCCCATTGAGGATTATCCAGGCGCCGGCCAGCAGATTGCCCGGAACATATATGCTTTGACCAAGCTCAGGGTGCCGATTATCTCCCTGATCTCCGAGGGCGGTTCTGGTGGTGCAGAGGCCATTGGCCTTTCCGATTACCGGATGATGTTTTCCCATGGCTATTACTCTGTGATCTCTCCGGAGGGTGCCGCTGCCATTGAAGGCAAGATCCCGGAAGGGGGAAAGGTGCCGGCGGAAATGGTCGAGGCCTGCGCTGAGCGCCTGAAGATTACAGCCAAGGATAATCTCCTCTTGCGCACCATTGACCGGGTCATCGATGAGCCGCGCCTGGGTGGCAAGCGTGATGATTATGCCTTTTTTAAACGTGTTAAGTTTGAAATGGTCCGCGCCACCGACGAGGTTGTTTTGAAGACTAAGAGTCTTCGGGCTTTTCGGGCTTATGAGTTGAAGGTGAAACGCTCGGAAGATGAGAATCCAAATGATCCTCATATTGACGTGTCCTGGGAGCTCAATCGTGATGAGATACGGCGGTTGTTGGAGCTGAGGTCAAAGAAATATCGCGAAATGGCCTGCCAAGGCTATATTGCAAAACAAGGGGGCCTTTTGGGCAACCTTGCCCGGCGGATGCGCCAAAAGACCAGTCAATATTTTTATGATATCCGCTACGACCTGTTGCACAGTCAAAGTAAACAGGTCAAACAGGTCATGCGTGATGTCACTGGCGAAAGTTCGGCAGTCATCAAACAGGTAGCAGGTCCCCTGGCCGGCGTTTTTGAATTTCTGACCAGAAAGAGCGATACCAAAGATATCAAGGCTCTCTCTGGTGCTGTTGATAGTGAAGAGTTTTATGACGACACCTACACCAGTCCTCTTGCCAATGAGGATCGTACCGTAACCTGTCCCAATGCCGAGCGCGCTGGCTGTAAAGACTTGTGGGTCCCTGATCTCTATGGTGAATTCGGTGGAGTCTGTGAAACCTGCGGCCATCATTTTCCCTTGGAGTATGAGTGGTATCTCAAGCATCTTTTTGACCGTGATTCCATCCGGGAGTTTAACGAGGATATCACAGCCGGAAATCCCTTGGGTGCTCCTGGATTTGATAAACGGGTGCAGGATGCCATAAAGAAAACAGGGCGCAAGAGCTCCATGATCACCTTTGATGCCAGGGTAATGGGTATTGAGGTGGTGGTGTCCATGCTCTATTCCAATTTTCGTAATGGTACGGTTGGTTCTGCTGAGGGTGAGAAATTCGTCCAGGCGGCTGAACGGGCGCGCATGATGCGGCGGCCTCTGCTCTCCTATGTCCATACCACGGGCGGTATCCGGATTCAGGAGGGAACCCTGGGGGTTACCCAGATGCCTAAATGTACCATGGCGGTCCGTGAATATGTTGATGCCGGCGGCTTGTATATCGTTGTCTATGATAACAATTCATATGCCGGGCCGGTGGCGAGCTTTTTGGGCTGTTCTTATTATCAGTTTGCCATCCGTTCCAGCCGGATCGGTTTTGCCGGACCCCGTGTTATCCGTGATACCACAGGTGAGGAAATTCCTCCCGATTACCATAATGCCCGTAATGCCCTGAGACGAGGGCACATCCATGGCATCTGGGATCGGCGAGAATTCCGCCATAATCTGTACAAGTCATTGATGACAATGGGCGGCAAAAGTCTGTATTATCGTTAGTAGGATGTTTTTGTAGGATATATCCATGCAAAATGAAATAAATTATGATGCAGTTCTCAGTCAGTACAGGAAGGATCCTTTTGCCTATGTGGATATCCACAGCAAGCACACCGGGCAGCTCCGTTTTAATGTCCGGGAGGGTGCTCAGGTGGAAGGACTCAGCGGTGAGTTCCGGCACATTAAGGGGACCCTGCTCTGTGAATTGACGAGAGAGCGGAATAAAAAGCCGATTTATGCTGAGACCAATGGTGAGGTCTCTTTTCTCCATGCTGAGCTTGACGGGAAATTTATCGAGGCGGGTGAGAAAATCATGACCATCCGCCATCCCTTGAAAAAGAGGGAGATTATTGAACGCATTCTCCGCGAGGTGCTGGTGCCATTCAAGTCACCGGAAAAGGCCAAATATTATTTTGCCCTGGAAATCCAGAATCGTATTGAGAAATTCGGCCAGCGTTCGGTAAATGTCAAGGCCGGTGATGAACTCTTCACCATGTCGCTGATGAAGCGAGATACCCCGGTTTATTACCAAGGTGCGGCCGGCATTATTCATTCCGTTTATTTCTCCCCTGGTCAAAGTGTTGAACAGGGCGAACCTCTGGTGGGCATCTGCCCGCCGGATATTCTTCCCCTGGTTGAAAAAATCATTACCCGGGTCAAGGCGGAATGGGAGTAGTTTCCTTTCCCTCTCCAGATCTCCTTACCTCCTATATTGCTCAGCAAGAAATGGCCCGGCGTTCTGCCGGGTTTTCTTTGCCCGCCCACGATATCATGCGCTATGGGGCCATTGTCGCCTCACACATCCAGTCCTATTCGAGTCTGCCCCGCGCCATGAATGAGGTGCGGCAGCAAATCCAGGCGACCGCCAAAAACAAGCATAGTTTTGCCAGTGGCTCGGTGTTGTTTGCCGAAACCCTCACTGGCGGCAAAGGGCGTTTTAAGCGACCATGGCATGCCCCGGAAGGAGGGCTATGGCTTGTCGTTGCCCTTTTTAATCAGTGGCTACCCCAGACCACCCAGCTTTTACCCCTGGTGGCCGGGGTAAGCGCCTGTGAGACCGTGCGTGAGTTCGGCCTTGATGCTGAACTAAAATGGGTGAATGATGTCCTGGTGGGGGGCAAGAAAATTTGTGGAATCTTGTGCGAAACCTTTATTTGTCCAGAGTCCTCTGAGGAGTATATCCTGGTGGGCATCGGCCTTAATGTCAACAACACCAGTTTTCCCGACGATTTAACTCCTCTGGCCACCTCCATGAAGACCAGCGCCGGCCATGATTTTGATCTGGGGCTGGTGGCCCTGGATCTTCTTGCCAAGCTCCGGTGGAATATCGGCCTCCTTACCTATGAGGAGGAAGAGCTTGAAAGTGATCATGGCACCTTCATGGCATCCTATCGTGCCTTGTGCAGAAGTTGCCAGCGTCGTGTTTCATGGGGCTTTGATGTCCAGAACAATGCACAGTATGAAGCCACGGTGCGGGCCATCGCTGAAGATGGTGGTATTGTTCTTCATCATCTTCAAGATGATGTGGAGGTGGTGGAACATGGCGGCGAGATTATCTATCTGGATTGACGGCGATGAACACCTGTGATGCGGTATCTGTCATTATCCCCACCTATAACCGGGCCGGGGGCTTCCTCGAAAAGGCCATTGCATCTGTTTTGGCCCAGGTTGGGGTGGATTTCGAGGTGCTGGTGATTGATGATGGCTCCACTGATCATACCCAGGAGGTTTTGCGTTCCTACGGTAAAAAACTCCGAAACCTGCATCAGGAAAATAAGGGTCCGGCTGCCGCCCGCAATCTCGGTATTCGTCATGCCAGCTATGATCTTCTGGCCTTTCTTGATTCAGACGACTGGTGGGATGAGAAAAAACTCCTCAATCAGACAAGGGCCATGGCCCGGCAACCGAACTATCTGATCAGTCACACCGATGAAATCTGGTACCGCCAGGGAGTCGTGGTGAGCCAGCTCAAAAAACATGACCGCCCCCACGGGGATATCTTTATGGAATGTCTGGCCCTGTGCTGTGTGGGGATGTCAACGGTTATGGCGCGGCGGGATTTTTTCAGCGCGGTGGGGCTTTTTGACGAATCTTTTCTGTGCTGTGAAGATTATGAACTCTGGCTGCGGGCCAGTATCTCAGAGCCTTTTTTGAAAATTGATGAGCCCCTTACCTGCAAACAGGGCGGGCGTGAAGATCAGGTTTCCTCCCAGTTTCGGGTGGGCATGGATCGACTTCGCATCCAGGCCATGGAAAAGGTTGCCGCCATGGGTAGATGCTCAGCGCTGCAATATATGGCCTTGGCCCGCCATATTGCCCAGAAGGCAAAGCTTTACGGTCAGGGATGTCGCAAGTATGGTCGCCCTGATGAAGCCATGGTTTATAAAGATAAGGTGGACAGCTGGCAGGAGATTGCCAGGCAACGTGCCGATATATAGGGTGAACCTATTGGTTAAAAAAAGCAGCTGGAAAAAACCGATTGCTTGTGACATACTTATTTCTACAAAAGGGTGGAGGTTGGTAAGCTGCAATCTTCGCATCTCTCTTAATCTTTGGTTAATGGAGGAAAAACGTGGAAATCAAGGAGCTCAAGAAAACTTTGGCACGGTTCGGTCTCGCCGGACTTATTGCCGGAGCAGGAGTTGCTATTCCTGGGGCACATGCCGGCAGTAGTTGAGGCCCGCCTAAAACCGGCGCAGGTGGCGCCGACGGGGAACAGCATCAGACAGGATCAAGCTGAGGTGGCACAAAAGACAGCGCCGTGAGCGCTGACGAAAAGAAGGCGGCTGATCCAGCCGCCTCCAGCTGAGGTGGCACAAAAGACGACACCGGGAGTGTCGAAAAGAAAAAAGATGCAGCAGGCTCAAGCTGAGGTAGCAGCAAATAGGAATTTTTTGAGCAGATACTGCTGACAAGATTTCTGTTTCAGAGTGCAGGTTGCACTCTCATGTTGTGCGTCGGGTTTACCGCTGGTGGCGGTAAACCCGTTTTTTTTATAGTTTTCCCATCAGGTGGCACGCAGAGATATGATTTCCGATTACCCTCGTTCCCTGGCAATTCTTTGTCAAGCCCTTCAGGCCCATGATGAGGAGTTGTCCCTGGATATGGCTGACTGGCTGGCCAACCATGTTGATGATTTACACCTACCCGCCTTTCTCCCCGATCTTGCCCGTCTCGAGCAGTTGCTGGTTGCAGTGGAACGGCTCGATGTTGATCTGGCCCCACCCGCTGATAAGATCGTCCTTAATCCAAGTTTACGTATTGCCCAGTTTGATTGGCAGAATCTCGCTCCCATTCTGGCCGGGCGTGATGAAGAGGGCAAACCAGGCGAACAGTTGGTATTGGTCTGGCGTCAAACCAATGGTGCGGTGCGTTATAAGAATGCCGGGCCCCAGGATCTTTTGGCATTAAAGCTTGTTGAGGAGAATATCGACTTGGCCCAGGCGGCCAGGGAGCACCAGGTGACTTTTGCCTATCTTGACCGTATTCTTGAGCGGGCGGAACAGGAGGAGTATATCCTGGTGCCGGCAACCACCATTCGCCGCGATCCTGCTGTTTTTAAGGAAAATGATTTCACCTCCAAGAGGTATCTCTCCTCGTCGGCCTTTACCCTGCAATGGCATATCACCCAGGCCTGTGATCTGCACTGTAAGCATTGTTATGACCGGACGAGCCGCAAGGCCGTCGACTTTACCCAGGCCCTCACCATTCTTGATGATTTCCGGTCTTTTTGTCGCGAGCACCATGTCTATGGTCAGGTAACCTTCACCGGTGGCAACCCGTTGCTCTACCCCCGTTTCAGCGAGCTTTATCAGGCCGCCTCTGAGCGTGGTTTTCAGCTGGCTATTCTCGGCAATCCCACGTCAAGGGAGGTGCTTGAAGAGTTACAGGCCATTCAGCCTTTAGAGTTTTATCAGGTCAGCCTGGAAGGCCTTGCGGAGCATAATGACCATATTCGCGGTGCCGGGCATTTCCAGCGGATCATCGAGTTTCTGGCCATTTTGAAAGAGCTTGCTATCTATTCCATGGTTATGCTGACCCTGACCAGGGAGAATCAAGAACAGGTTTTGCCCCTTGCTGAAGTGCTCAGAAACCAGGTTGATCTCTTTAACTTCAACCGTCTGGCCATGGTGGGTGAGGGCGCGCAGCTGCTCTCTGCCCCTACCCAAGGCTATGAAGATTTTCTGCGGCGTTATTATACGGCCTCCCTGGACAACCCCTGCATGGGACTCAAAGATAACCACCTCAATGCGTTGTTTGCCCGCGAAGGCCGCTCTTCTTTTGGCGGGTGTACCGGTTATGGCTGTGGTGCGGCTTTCAATTTTCTGTCCCTGCTGGCTGAGGGAGAGGTTCATGCCTGTCGTAAATTCCCATCATATATGGGCAATATCTGTGAAAACACACTCTCTGAGATCTATCATTCCGAGGCTGGCGAGCGCTACAGGGCAGGATCTGCGGCCTGCGACGGTTGTAAGATACGGGCTGCCTGTGGCGGCTGTCTGGCCGTAACCCATGGCATGGGGCTTGATTTTTTTAGTGAAAAGGACCCCTACTGTTTTTTTAGCTGATTATATTCCAGGCAAGGAGAGGATTCCGGGCCGCCCGATACTCCGCGCAAAGTTGAGCACGCCGCTCTTGCCGCCGCCCTCTCCCCCACGATTTGCTCACCCAAAAGGGTGAGCATGACCAAAATGCCGCCGGCCATTTTTGAGCTGAGTTGCTTCTTTGCGAAACTATAAAAGTAAAAAAGTAGTTGCGCCGGGAACCTTTAGTGATTTCAATGGGGTGGTTGAGTAATGCGCTCAAGAATTTCGTCATCCCTCGCAAGTTTTACTGGTATTATAAAGGTGCTGGCGGGGTAGCGGCGATTATGTTTTTCATAGGAGTAGTTGGAGAGAGGAGCATATGAGAAGACCACTTGGAGTAACTGTCCATAGATATATTGTTGATAGTCAGCGCCTGCATCCGGAGGCCACCGGTGATCTGTCCGGGCTGCTTAATGAGCTTATTGTCGCCGGTAAAACGATCTCCGCTGAGGTGAATATGGCCGGCCTTGCTGATGTCCTCGGCATGTCCGGCAAGACCAATATTCAGGGCGAAGAGGTGCAAAAGCTCGATGAATTTGCCAACCGCACCATTGTCAGACGCATGGCCCGTTCTGGCTATCTCTGCGTGATGACCTCTGAGGAGGAGGATGACATCATTCCGGTGGAAGAAGGCTACGAGGGGAAATATACCCTGGCCTTTGATCCCCTGGACGGCTCGTCCAATATCGATGTTAATGTCAGCATCGGCACCATCTTTTCCGTCCATCGCCGTCTTTCAAAGGAAGGGCAGGGTGATATAGGTGATCTGCTCCAGCCTGGTCGGAAGCAGGTGGCGGCAGGCTATATCCTGTATGGTTCTTCGACCATGTTGGTTTTTACAACCGGCCACGGTGTCCAAGGTTTTACCCTTGATCCCAGTGTTGGCGAGTTTTACCTCTCCCATGCCGATATCAAAACCGCTGAGCGGGCCAGGTATGTCAGTGTCAATACGTACAATCAGCCCTTCTGGCAGAAGAATGTCCAGGAATTTTTTGAGATGATCAACCGGCCGGACAAGAGCAAGGGACGGCCTTACAGTTCCAGGTATATCGGTTCGCTGGTGGCTGATTTTCATCGTAATCTGATTACGGGCGGCATCTTTGCCTATCCCCGTGACACGAAGGATTCCAGTAAGCCCTATGGGAAACTACGCCTGCTCTACGAGGCAGCTCCCCTGGCCATGCTCATTGAGCAGGCCGGCGGCAGGGCCATCACCGATGATTGCCGTAACATTCTTGATATTGAGGCGGAGGATCTCCATCAGCGGGTGCCTCTTATTATCGGCAGTAAGCTTGATGTTGATGAGGCGGAAGAATTTTTAAGCCGCTGATTGCCTGATTCACCTCATTTTGTGCAGGCAGAGGGCAAGAGTGGCAAGATAGCAGTTCTCTTGAACCCCCATTATATTCATGCATAATGGGGGGGCGAAGCCTTAGGGGATGACCGGGGCAGGTTCAGTGGCAACCTATGTGTCGCTCAGTTTAGCCCAGGTGTCACGCAGGGTGACTGTGCGGTTGAAAACAGGTTTGCCCGGCGCGCTCTCCTTGCTGTCCAGTTTGAAAAAACCAACCCGTTCAAACTGGAAATAATCATGAACGCTGGCCTCAAGCAGAGACGGCTCCAGCTTGCAGTGTGGCAGGATTTGCAGGGAGTCAGGGTTAAGATTTTCCTTAAAATCCACATCAGGGTCATCTTCTGGGTTTTCCTTGTTAAACAAGCGGTCATAAAGACGAATTTCCCCGTCCAGGGCATGACGGGCCGAGACCCAGTGCAGGGTGCCCTTGACCTTGCGTCCATCCGGTGATGAACCGCCACGGCTGGCCGGATCATAGCTGCAGCGCAACTCGACAACCGCCCCACTCTTATCTTTTATAACCTCGTCGCAGGTGATGAAATAGGCCGCCCGCAGGCGAACCTCCCGACCGGGACTGAGGCGGAAGAATTTCTTGGGTGGTTCTTCCATGAAATCATCATGGTCGATGTAAATCTCCCGACAAAAGGGGATCATCCTGGTGCCCATGTTCGGGTCTTTGGGATGGTTGCCAATCTCCAGCTCCTCTTCCTTTTCTTCCGGATAGTTTGAAATAACCACCTTCAGCGGCTTGAGAACGGCCTGGCGCCGGGGGGCGCTATCGTTGAGATCGTTGCGGATGGCGTTTTCAAGAACGCCCATGTCAATGCGGCTTTCCCGTTTCGCAAGACCGATCTCCGCACAGAAGTTACGGATGGAGGCCGGCGTATAACCCCGCCGCCTGAGACCTGAGATGGTCAGCATGCGGGGGTCATCCCAGCCGCCCACCCGTTTTTCGTTCACCAGCTGCATGAGTTTACGTTTGCTCATCACCGTGAAGTTGAGGTTCAGCCGGGCAAACTCGATCTGTTGGGGATGGCAGGGGGTCTGCAAGGTGTCAAGCACCCAATCATACAAGGGACGGTGATCGGCGAATTCCAGGGTGCAGAGGGAGTGGGTGATCTTCTCCATGGCATCAGAAAGGCAGTGGGTATAATCATACATCGGATAGATACACCACCTGTCGCCGGTGCGGTGATGGGAAACCTTGCGGATGCGGTAGATGATCGGATCGCGCATATTGATATTGGGCGATGCCATGTCGATCTTGGCCCGTAACACATGTTCCCCGTCGCTGAATTTGCCGTTTTTCATGTCTTCAAAAAGGGCAAGATTCTCTGCAACACTTCGGTCGCGGTAGGGGCTGTTTTTGCCAGGTTCTTTCAGGGTGCCGCGGTAGGCGCGCATCTCTTCGGCATTTAAGCTGCAGACATAGGCCTTGTCCATCTTGATGAGCTGCAGGGCATAATCATAGAGCTTATCAAAATAGTCGGAGGCGTAAAAGAGGTTGGCACCCCAGTCAAAGCCCAGCCACTTGACGTCGGCCAGGATCGATTCGGTGTATTCGACGTCTTCTTTTTCCGGATTGGTGTCGTCAAAGCGCATATGACAGATACCCTGGGGATATTCCTGGGCCAGGCCGAAGTTAAGGCAGATGGACTTGGCATGACCAATATGGAGATAGCCGTTTGGCTCAGGCGGGAAGCGGGTCACCAGGCGACCGTCATTTTTGCCGGCGGCCAGATCCTGGGCGACAATGGTACGGATAAAGTCAAGATGGCTTGTGACGAGTTCGGACATAGTTTTTTTTAGTATTTTGGTTATTTATTGAAGGCAGGGAGGCCCGCTGGCATGCCGGCGCAAGCTTGTTCCGGCATGGAAATTCATCTGGAAAACAAATCGCTTTTTTGCAGCGATGACCTAAGGCAAGCGGTGCTTATTCTGCAAACCACTTGCCTGCCTCACGTAAACGGCGGACCACGGTCTCTTTGCCGAGATGGGCAAAGACTTCAAACATAGAGGGCCCCTTGATCTGGCCGGTTAACACCGCCCGGGAGCCGTTGATGGGGATGCCCGGTTTGATGTCTTTTCCCTCGGCAAAGTCCCGGGCTACCTTCTCTGTTTCTTCAGCGCTGAACACCGCAAGGGCGTCCATTCTGTCGGCTAGTTCTGGCAACCACTCCTTCAGCTCAGGATGTTTGAGGATGTTTTTCTTTAAGGCATTGGGGCACATTTCAAAATCGTCGGTAAACCAGGCCCGGCCCTGGGTGACAAAATCTTTCAAGGTGTAGAAACGTTCGCGGGTCATGTCCAGGGTGGTTAAAAACCACTCTTTGCGCTCAGCCTCATAGGCCGCCTGCCAGATGCCGGCAGCCTCCAGCTCTTTTTTAACCAGGACGGCCAGCTCTCCAAGGTCCATGGTGCGCAGATAATGGCCGTTGATGTTGAGGAGTTTGGGGTCGGTGATGAATTTCGGGTCATCCTTTTTGTAATTAAAAATGGCGTTTGATTTGTTGATGCGCTCCAGGGTGAAGGCCGCAAGCAACTCCTCCTTGGAAAAGATCTCGCGATCATCACCGGCAGACCAGCCCAGCAGGCAGAGAAAATTGACCATGGCCCAGGGCAGAAAGCCGTTATCGCGATACCATTGCACGGCAACGATCTCGCCATGGCTGCGCTTGGAGATCTTGGCCTTGTTGGTGTCCAAGGTCAGCGGCATGTGGGCAAAAAACGGAATCGGCGCCCCCAGGGCCTCGTAAAGGAGGATCTGGCGGTTGGTGTTGTCCTTGTGGTCCTGGCCGCGGACGACATGGGAGATGCGGTCGCGGATATCATCCACCACGTTGCACAGCAGATAGAGGGGCTTGCCGTTGGAGCGGACAATGACAAAGTCGGAGATCTCGCTGTACTGCTGTTCGATGCGGCCGAGAACGAGGTCGTTATAGCCCACGGCGCCGGGACGATCAGGGACCTTGAAGCGCACCACAGACGGAATGCCGGCCGTCTCTTTTTGGGCAATCTCTGCCGGAGTCAGCTTGCTGCAGGTCCCGTCATATCTGACCTCATCTTTGGCAGCAAGGGCGGCCTCCCGTTTGCTCTCAAGATCTTCCTTGGTGCAGAAACATTTATAGGCCTTGCCGGAGTCAAGCAACTTCTGGGCTGCGGCCTGATGATCGGCGGTAAAGTCGGTCTGGAAATAGGGACCCTCGTCCCAGTCAATCCCCAGCCAGTTCAGGCCGTCAATAATCCCCTGGATAGAGGCCTCGGAAGAGCGTTCAGCATCGGTATCTTCAATGCGGAGAATAAGTTTGCCGTTATGCTTTCTGGCATAAAGCCAGTTTAAAATTGCCGTGCGTGCCCCGCCGATATGGAGATAGCCGGTAGGACTGGGGGGAAAGCGGAGTCTGACTTCGTTAGCCATGATATCTGTCCTTGATGTAATTCTGATATCGACATGTCTCCCTGGGGAATGCCGATCTGATCCTCTTTATTTATGATCTTCTGTATTATATAGTTTGGCGTCAAAATACAATGAAAGAACAGAATATGTAGAAAAAAGAAGAGAGAAAAACAAGAAGGTTGTTCTGTGGTTGTAAAGTGATTTTTGCATGGCGCGGAGAGCCGAGGGGACGTATGAAAAAAATATCACAACAACTTGAAAATCAAAGGGAAACAAAAATAATAAGAAACAGCGCTGGTCAAAGTGGAGAAAGAGACTTAGAATAAAGGAAGCATTATTGAACAAATGACTTTGTCAGGAGGGGCATTATGGCTATTGATGGCGTCAGTTTTACCACTGTCCAGGATAATAACAAGTCACAGAATCTAGATAGCGGCACCGGAATTAAAACTCCCACCCGGGAAAATCAATTAAATCGGGCAGGGCAGACCAGTGAGGCTGGTCAGGCCGTTGTTGCCGAGTTTTCTGCGGCAGCATTGGAGACGTCGCGAGCTGCTTCTGAGGCCTCCCAGGCAGCAGAAGAAAATCGTATGGACTCTGCAACAGAGCGACCTCATGCACAACCTCAATCGCCACCACCCGAAAATTCCAAGCCCCAAATAGACCTCATGGTTTAACCATAAAAAAGCCCCGCCAGTCCTTGGCGGGGCTTTTTTATGGTCATTTTTGGAAGAAAAATGCTTCCTGTTGCTCTGTGCTGTTAACTATCTCCTTGCCAGTGGTCTGTCTTTTTTGGTAGATTTCCTAGATGTGACACTTAATTTTAGGGGGATATTTATGGGATCATCGTTTGAAGAAAAGAGAGCTTCTGCTCGAACCTTTTTTAATAACGGCGAAAAAATAGCCGCTGCTATCAACGGCACCGGTGGCGAGCCTTTTTTTGTTGATATACTGAATATTAGCGCCGGCGGACTGCAGTTTAGCCAGAAACGCCAGGGCGCCATTACCGTTAAGCCCGGAGATTATTTAACCCTGGTGGGTTTGAATGGTCTGGCCGAGTTGCAGGATGTCGAGGAGGTTCGCATGGAGGTGCGCTGGGTAATCGACCATAATTTTCTCAACCTCATCTCAGCAGGCTGCCAGTTCCACGATCTGTCTTCCCGTGATGAGGAAAAGATCCAGCGCCTTGTTGAGGCGCGGTCGAAATTATAGAATTTTTTATTGTGGCCTTTGACGCCACGAGGTATGGGTAAGGGCGGTTAAAAGCCCAGTTCTCGCAGAGAGCGCGTGTTCCTTGACCAGTCCTTTACCACCTTCACCCAGAGCTTGAGCAGCACGCTGGTGCCGAGCAGCTCTTCCATGTCCTTTCTGGCCTCGCGACCAATGCGGGCCAGCATCTTCCCCTGTTTGCCGATGATAATCCCTTTCTGGGAGTCCCGTTCCAACTGGATGGTGGCATGGATCACCACCCGGTTTGTCTCTTCCTTGAAGCTGTCAATCACCACTGCCGTCGAGTAGGGAACCTCCTGGTGGGTGAGGTTGAAGATCTTTTCGCGGATCAGTTCACCCACAATAAAACGCTCGGTAACATCGGTGGGGATGTCGTCAGGATACTGGCGGGGGCGCACCGGGAGTAAGGGCAGGAGTTCGGCGATGAGCTGGTCGCAGCCGTTTGCCTTCAGGGCTGAGATGGGTATCATGGCATGAAAGGGGAACAAGGCCCCGTATGCCTCCAGGATGGGGAAAAGGGTCTTGGTGTCAATCGTGTCGATCTTGTTGATCACAAGGATGACGGGTTTATCCGTTTTTTCAAGGGCCAGCTGGGCATTTTTCAGCCGTTCCGGCAGCGGGTAGGTGACATCAATCATAAAGATGATGATCTCTACATCGTGCAGGGAGTCCAGGGCGATCTTCACCATCTCCTTGTTGAGGGGGGAATCGGCCTGGTGGATACCGGGCGTGTCGAGCATGAGAATCTGGTAGCCCTCGCCGTTAACAATGCCCATAATGCGATTTCTGGTGGTCTGGGCCTTGTTGGAGACAATGGAGATCTTCTGGCCGAGTAGGGTGTTGAGCAAGGTGGATTTGCCGACATTGGGCGGGCCCACCAGGGCGACAACACCGGTTTTGATATTTTCTTCGGGGCTATTCATGGTCTGATTCACAGTGACAAAGGGGGAGATAGCTGGTACATCCTGATTTCTCAGGCCAAAATACCACTTGTCACCCTGTCCCGCAAGCGTGCGGGCAACTTCTGTTGTGCTGTGACGAAATCTAGATAAACTTGTTTAGCGGGAAGAACGTGCTGGGAAAAATTGTTGAATATGTCGAGCAGGGTAAGTTTATCTGTGCCCTGGTGCAGGAGGAGGATGGCAAGCGTTTACGGGTCATGAATCAAAATGGCAGGGAGATGAAGCTGCCTTTAGCCCGCATCGTTCACGTCACCGATAAGAAGTATAGTGCTGCCAGCCGTGAGGACATCATGGCTCTTCTCCAGGAAACCGCGGCTCGGCGTCAGGCGATGATGGAGCCCATTAATCTTCAGGAGATTTGGGAACTTGCCGTCAGCGAGGAGCAAAGTTCCTTTCCTGCCCTTTTTTTTGCCGAGCTGGCCTTTGCTGAAGATGTCACAGATGATCATGTCGCCGCCTTTCTGCGCTGCGTTTTTGCCGACAAATTTTATTTCAAATTTAAAGAAGGCCAGGTGTTGGTTCACAGCCAAGAGGTGGTGGAGCAGCTCCAGGTCATGGCCCGCAAAGAACAGGACAAAGAGGCGCTTCTTGAAAACGGCGCCCATGGTCTGCGGGCAATCTATGATGGGGACGCGGCCTACGACTGGCCAGAGCGTAAGCGTTGTCTGGAGATGGTTGAGGCCTTTTATCTTCAGGGTAATGACGCCAAGGAGGCGGCCACCTGTCGCGAGCTTTTAAAAAGGGCTGATCTTGGTCGGCCTCATGATCCTTATTATGTCCTGGTGCGGGCTGGGGTTTGGCATAAGGATGAGAATATTGCTCTGTTAAAATCGGATCTTCCTGCTGAATTTTCCCAAGCAGAAGAAGAGGCTGCTCTCAAGGTTCAAGAATTGCGCAGCGATTTTTGTGATGAGGGACGTTTGGATCTGCGCGATAAACCTCTGCTCACCATTGATGCCCCCTCCACCCGTGATCTTGATGATGCCCTCCACCTTGAAAAGAAGGGCGAAAATTTTCTGGTGGGCATCCATATCGCCGATGTCAGTCATTATGTCCGGCCCGGCGATCTGCTCTTTGATACGGCCCGCGAACGGGCAACCTCCACCTATATGGCGGATCGTCAGATCGCCATGCTTCCCCACAGTCTGTCAGAAAATGGTTGCAGTCTTATTGCCGGAGTTGATCGACCGGCCATCTCGACTTTGGTCGAGTTGACTCCGGCCGGAGAGGTGGTGCATTCGCGCATTGTGCGCAGTGTGGTGAATGTCAAACGACGGTTGAGCTATGATGAGGCCGTGGTTATGGCCGAGGGTAAGAGTGATGAGGAGATAGTTGTTCTCACTGATCTTGCCCAAAAGTTGTTGGCGCGACGGGTGGCCGCTGGTGCTGTTGTGATGCCGGTTCCTGATGTCAATATCCGGGTTGGCGAAAAGGTGACGGTGAGTCTGGCTGATTCAGATAGCTTGTCGCGCTCCCTGGTGGCCGAGTTTATGGTGCTGGCCAATGTGCTGGGGGCTCAGTATGTCTCAAGCAGGATGGAGCCGGGAATCTACCGGAGTCAGGATCCGCCCCGCCAGCGTCTTTTTGAGGGGCTGCAGCGCGACCTTTTTCTTAATTTCCGGCAACGCCGTTGCCTGTCGCGCGGCCATCTGCTGACCATGGCCAAGTCCCACAGCGGCGTGGGCGCCGACTGTTATACCACGGTCACCTCGCCCATCCGCCGTTTTTTGGATCTGGTTATGCAGCATCAGCTGGCTGGTATCATCAGCCGTAAGGGCACGCCTTTTACGGAAAAAGACTGTAAGGGCTTTGTCGGCAACATTCTACATGGGGTAGGACGGGCCAACCGGGTACGAAGCCAGCGCCACCGTTATTGGCTGCTGCGCTATCTTGAGGAAAGTGTCGGGGTGGGAAATTCCATGGCCGCCCTGGTTCTCGATATCCAGGACCGGCGGGTGCAGGTGGTGCTCACCGATATTCTCCTTGAGGGCGATCTGCCCCTCAGCTCGGCGGCCCATGTTGAGGCTGGAGAGATGATCACGGTGAAGCTTGCCAAGGTTAATGTCCTTGATAATAATTTTCGGCTTGAGTGGTAGGGGCCTTAACGAAAAGAAATTCGCTGTCAGCTCTTAGTCGTAGATGATGGCGGTGTAGCGCTCCAGGATGGCCACAGTCTTATCATCAAGATCGGCGGCCACCTCGTGGATTTGGTACTCCTTGCCGCAGGATGTGCAGCGCATCCGTACTCGACGGCAGGAGCGGGCTACCTCTAGTTTTCCAGCACAATTTCGGCACTTCATTGCATCATAACCTTACCGCATTTTGTTGAAACTTTCGGTACCTTAACTTCAGGCCCCGAAAGTTGTGCTAACTGCTGACTCTTAAGCCAGCAGCTGGGTTCGGGTGAAAATGGACTCCAGGGTGAAACCGCGTTCAGCGAGAACCTCAGCGCCTCCCTCTTCACGGTCAACCACCGTGATAATCTGCACGACCTTGAACCCTTGGGCTTCCACCCTGTCAATGACCTGTAGCAGGGTGCCACCGGTGGTGACCACGTCTTCAAGCAGGGTGACCTTGCAACCGGCGGGCATATTTTTCTGGCCCTCGAGAAACTGACCGGTGCCGTGGCCCTTGGCCTCTTTTCTGACGATAAAAGCGGGGATGGGGTGCTTGCCATCAAGAAAACTGGCAATGGATGCCGCTGTCACCAGTGGGTCGGCACCTAAGGTCATGCCACCCACAGCACCTATCTCTTCGGGATGCTTGCTGATCAGTTCAAAGATCTGTTTGCCGCAGAGCAGGGCGCCCTCGGCATCCAGACTGGTCTGCTTGACATCAATATAAAAATCTGATTCGCGGCCGGAAGACAGGGTAAAGGTGGTGCCCTTGTTATAAGATTTTTTAAGAAGGATTTCCTTCAAGCGTTGTCTGTCGTTGTTCATAAGGGTTTCCCAGGGAGATATTAAAGTTTTTTGAAGTATGTTGTCAGATTGGCCTTGGTATCTATTTTCGGAACAATCAGGCCATCCTTGGAGGCCATGGCAACCATGGCTCCTGGTCCATGACCGGCCAGAACGCAGTCGGAATGAACAATAATGCCGATGACCACGCCGCCTGTCTTGTAGATTCTGCCATAGGTGGCGTCAGCATCCATGATGGCGACAAAATCACCCAGGCGCAAGTCGTCAAGACCATACTCGGCAACGGTTGGTTTGTCAAAGAGCTGGATGTCATAATCACCGGAGTTGGAATGGGAATGACCAATGCCTGACCCCATGATCTTGGCGGGCAGGGTGTGGGTGACTGGCACCTCCAGACGCCCGTCTTTCAAGGGCTTTACCCCCATGGCCTTAAACAGGGCCGGGTCCATGTTCAACAGTTTGATGCCGGGATGCTCGGCCAGGCCCAGGCCGGTGCCGAAGGCCTTGATCTGGATTTTGTCGCCGATTACCAGCTGTTCAAGAACTTTGGGTTCAAAATCAAGGAGCACATGGTCAATGCCGCCATGTTTGCCTGTAACCCGTCCTTTGGCGCCCTTGGCCTCGCCTGATACCACAGTGGCCATATTGCCCACGCAGGCATAAAGGTTGAGAGCACGGTTCGGCCCGGCCTGGCCGGAGACCTGGGTGAAGTTGGAGATGGAAACCCCGGGTTCGACATGGTCGGCAAAAAGCCCGCAGGCCCCATCACCAATGCGGACATTATAGGTAATGCCGCCCACCCCAGGATAGATATCAGAGTGGCCATCCGGGTTGATCCGATAGGGGTTGATGCCGCCAAGGGGCGAGGTGATTTCACCAATCACCGATTGACAGACCAGTTTGTCTTCGTTGGTCTTGAATTTCATGGGGAACTCCTGCGTTGAGGTTGGCCTCATAAAATGACAGAAATTGCGCCTCATCTCCAGGAAATTTTATCTTTTGTCACAAATAATAAAAACACCAATTATGGCAAGCAGTGATTGTTGCAATTCATAGTGATAAAGGGTGTTTCTGGTTCTTAAGTTTATTTCCCCCAGGGCATTTTGACTTGAACGAAGGACGCGGCTAATTTTTTTTCTTTACTACCAACAGCCAAGTATAGCGGAGTTTCCTGACAGTCTGTTTGCTGTAATATTCTGTTTTTACGGTGAAATTTCATTCCCACATGAAATTTTGTTTTACAATTTTTGGTCTGTTTGTGAATAATAGACTACAGGCACAGGAAAAAAGAGGGTTGGTCAAGTCCTTTAACTTAGGGAAGGGAACTGATGTTCGGGAAAAATGTAAGCATCGCTGTAAAAATGGGTGGTGGTTTTGCCCTTTGTGTTGTCCTGCTGGCACTTATTTCGTTGGCAAGCTATCTCGGCTTCCATATTGTCGAAGATCATACCAATCTCCTGCTTGCGCAAAACAATAATAAGTCTTTTATGCTGGCCAAGGAGATTGATCACCTCAACTGGATGGCCAAGATCAATGAGCTGTTCCTGAAGGAGGAGGTCACTCGCCTGCAGGTGGAGACGGATGACCATAAGTGCGGTTTCGGCAAATGGCTCTATAGTGAAGACACCCAGGAGTTGATCAGCCGGGGCGGTTCCGAGGCCACCTTGCTTAAAGCAATCCAGGAGCCCCACCACCGTCTGCACGAATCTGCCATTGCCATTGGCGAGACGTACTCGGCCTTTGACACCGAGGTTGCCAATCTCCTCCCGGAGCGCTGGATTGATCACCTGAAGTGGGTCAAGGATTTGAGTAATTCTCTGCTCAGCGGTAGACAGTTCAGCGGCGGTCTTGATCCGCATAAGTGCGCCTTTGGCAAATGGTACTACGCTTATCAGGCCAGCGACCCTGAACTGGGTAACCTGCTTAAGGCCTGGGAAGAGCCCCATGTTCGTCTGCATGGCTCGGCCCAGAAAGTGGTGGAGACCATGGCCAAGGGCGACAGGGCGGAGGCCCAAAAGATCTACAATAACGAAACTCTGATCGCCTTGGACGAGATTGCCGATCGTTACGCCAAAAGCAAGGCATGGATCGATGCCAAGGTGGTCAGACAGCAGGCAGCCAAACATATCTTTGATACTAAAACGTACGCCGCCTATGGTGAGATCAAAAAAATGCTTCATGACTACCGTGCGTTGACGGATACGGTTATTACCGAAGAAAAAGGTGATCTTAAACATGTGGTAGCCCTGACAAATGTTTCCACGGCCAGTCTTTCAATTTTTGGTATAATTTCCAGTCTCGTGGTTGCCTTTTTTCTCACCAGGGGTATTACTCTGTCGCTCAATAGAGCTATCGATGGCTTGAGTCAGAGCACCGAGGAAGTAGGTAAGGCCTCTGACCAGATTGCCGAGACCAGTCAGTTTCTTGCTGATGGTGCCTTGGGGCAGGCCGCTGCCATTGAAGAGACGTCATCCTCCATGGAGGAGATGTCTTCCATGACCAAGCAAACCGCCGATAATGCGGCGCAGGCCGACCGCCACATGAAGGATGCCGGTAATGTTGTGGACGAGGCAAGTCTGGCCATGGTTGATTTGACCCAGTCCATGGCTGACATCTCTAAAGCCAGCAAGGACACTCAGAAAATCGTCAAAGCCATCGATGAAATTGCCTTTCAGACCAACCTGTTGGCACTGAATGCCGCAGTAGAGGCGGCGCGGGCTGGTGAAGCAGGGGCTGGCTTTGCTGTGGTTGCCGACGAGGTGAGAAATCTCGCCATGCGGGCTGCCGCGGCTGCTAAAAGTACGGAAGCTCTTATTGCCGAGACGGTGAAAAAGACTGCCACTGGTTCGGCAATTGTGGGTCGGACCAGCGAGGCCTTTGTGCATGTCACCGACATTATTGCCAAGATAAGCACTCTGGTTAGCGAGATCAGCGAGGCCTCCGTTGAGCAATCCACCGGGATTTCCCATATCAATAAGGCCATCAGTGAGATGGATAAGGTGGTGCAGCAGATCGCCGCCAGTGCCGAAGAGTCTGCCTCGGCAGCAGCATCGCTGCGCGCCGAGAGCCGCCGGAGTCAGGAGCATGTTGTCGATATGGCTAAGGTTATCTATGGTGACGAGGTGAAAAAGGTAGAACACGGCACAGCCTCGCTGAAGCACACCAGGGCAGTTTCACGGCAGGCACTCCCCGGTAAATCTGTCTCCGGGCAGAGCAAAGTTGCTCATAAATCCCAGCCCAAGGCATTGCCGGCCGCCCAAGATGATGAGGGGTTCGAAGACTTTTAGGCCTTACACAACAACTCACAAAGGAAAGGGGGAGCAGAGATAGCCCCCTTTTTGTCTGGTCCGGGGTCTGCTCCCTGTGGCGCGACCGGATGATAAGGAGTATATCTTCAAGCTGATTCGCATCGCATTTCAGCGATCTTGAAATTTAATCCTGTAGGGGGTTCGCCCCGGCGAGCGACATGGGGGCTTGATTACAAGATCATCTCTGGCGCT
>JAHJKA010000021.1 GCA_018822545.1 Pseudomonadota bacterium | reverse complement strand
ATCGCCCGCAGGGGCGGGCTCCTACAGTTTACACCACGGAATCCACGAAATTTTTTTTTACTTCTGTGGATTCCGTGGCCAATTTTTTTTAAACACAGGCAGCTACCATGCAACCCATCCAAAACATCCCCACCGTACCCCAGGCGCCCTGCTGAGCCTCTAAAAAACCTTCTGCGGCGCAGAAGAAACGTTTACCCCAAGGGCTTCGTATCTTGTTGATCATCACCATGGTGGCGGTCTGGTTTCTGCTCTATGGCCAGCTTCTGCCCTTTGCCACCTATCTCACCTACGAGATTATCGGCCTGCAGGCAGGCAGCCATCTCGGCGCCTCCATCGAGTTTCTCTTCTATGACACCCCAAAGGTGCTGATGCTACTCACCCTGGTGGTCTATTTTGTCGGCATCCTCCGCTCTTTTTTTACCCCGGCCCGCACCCGAAAAATCCTGGCCGGGGAAAGAGAAGCCATCGGCAATGTTCTCGGCGCCATGCTTGGCATTGTCACCCCCTTTTGCTCGTGCTCGGCCGTACCCCTCTTTATCGGCTTTGTCCAGGCCGGTGTGCCGCTCGGAGTCACCCTTTCCTTTCTCATTGCCGCCCCCATGGTCAACGAGATCGCCCTGGTCCTTCTATACGGCTTGTTGGGCTGGAAGATTGCCGCCCTCTACCTTGTCACCGGTCTCACCGTGGCCATCGTTGCCGGTTGGGTTATCGGTAGGCTCGGCATGGAAAACTCTATTGAAGACTGGGTCCGCAACCAACTGCAAAATACCGGTTCCGAGTCCGAAGCGTTAAGCTGGAGTATGCGCCTTGATAAAGGTCGCGAAGCGGTCATTGACATCGTCGGCAAGGTCTGGCCCTATGTGGTGGGAGGTATCGCAGTGGGTGCGGCCATCCACGGCTATGTGCCGGAGGGTTTCATGGCAAAGATCATGGGCAAGGGCGCCTGGTGGTCGGTGCCGGCCGCTGTGGTCATGGGCATCCCCATGTATTCCAATGCTGCCGGTATTGTGCCGGTGGTGGAGGTCTTGCTTGGCAAGGGCGCTGCCTTGGGCACCGTGCTCGCCTTTATGATGAGTGTGATTGCCCTGTCCCTGCCGGAGATGGTCATTTTACGAAAAGTCTTAAAACCCCGGCTCATCGCCGTTTTTGTCGGGGTACTGGGCTCAGGAATACTGCTGGTTGGCTTTTTGTTTAACCTTATTATTTAAACGGTTAGCTGTCGCCATCAAGGGTCACCGGTGTCACAAAGCCTTCCGGCTTAATGGCAAGGACTGAACAGGTGAGTTGGTTGAGAATTCCTTCGGCGGTATTGCCCATGAGAAAACCGGGCAGACCAGTGCGGGCCACCGTTCCCATGACCACCAGATCAGCCTCTATCTCCTCAGCAAACTGAGGTATGACCTGATCGGCATGCCCCTCCAGCATATGGATCTTGAGGTGCAGATAGTCCCGCTCCTTATCTCCAAGCAGAGCATGCAGCTGTTTTTCAAAATCTTCCTGCCGTTTTTTTATCTCCTGCCTCTGGCTGTCTATCCACCTTTCAATATCCTCCTTCTGTGATTTGAAGCGAAAGGAGTTGACCATACTTGTCCCTGCCACATGCCAGGCATGGACAATGTGCAACTCGCTGAACTTGGCAAAGGCCACAGAGGAGGCCATTTCCAAAATTTGGCGATTAAGGGCCGCCATCTTTTCGTCATCCGTAGAGGGCCCAATATCCACGGCAGCCACAATGCGGTGATACTTCTCTTGATCGCCCCGTTTCATGAGCCAGACCGGGCAAGGGCATTTACGTAAAAGACGCATATCCGCCGAGCCAAAAAACATACGCTCCAGGACATTTTGCTCTTGGATGGTTTTCATGACCAGATCATGGCCCTGTCGTAAAACCTGACGGATGATTTCAAGAAAGGGGGGGCCTTGCAGAACGTCGATGGCAACAGTCATCTCAGCGGCAGAGCTTGCAACCAACTCGGCAAGCTCGCTGCGCCGATCCTTCAGTTTGATCTGCTGGAGCTCGTGCCCCCAGCCCGGCCCCATCAGATGGCCGATGTCCTGAGGCATATCAGGTAGGATATCAACCACCGTCAATCTGGCCTGGTTGGCAGTGGCAAGATCAACAGCCCTTTTCAGGGCGGCTTCCTGGCCGTCTCTCTCTGTAAGTACCAAAAGAAGATTTTTAAAGCGGCGCATGGCACAACTCCTTGGAGTGTTTTCGGCATTGAACTCATGATTTATATAACTATCTTATACCTAATGTGAAGATGCTTTGCCGGAAAGTCAAGGAACTATCCGTTATAGTCAACCCTCCCTCACCACGTCTACTTCCTGGGCCTGACTCCACGCCGCGCTTCGGCAACAAGGGGATCATCAGGCCAGAAATGTTTGGGGTAGCGCCCTTTAAGCTCTTTTTTCACCTCATTGTACGTGTTCTGCCAGAAGCCCTTGAGATCCTGAGTGACCTGGATAGGGCGCTGGGCCGGGGAGAGCAGATGGATGAGAACCGGCACCCGGCCATGGCAGACCGTGGGTGTATCCTGCATGCCGAACATCTCCTGGATCCGTACCGCAAGGATTGGAGGGCTGCCCGGCTCATAACGAAGCTTGATGCGGGAGCCGCTGGCCACCTTAAGATGACTGGGCGCCAAGCGCTCAAGATTCTGGAGCTGCTGCCAGCTGAAACGCGAAGAAAGGATATTGAGAAGATCAAGCTTTTTGAGCTCATCGGCCCGAGACATGCCCTCCACGAAGGGGGCAAGCCAAGCAAGATCTGCTTGCAAATCTTCATCAGCCATGGCGGGCCACTCCTGGGGCAGCCATTCTTGAAGGAAATTTACCCTGGTCTGAAAGGCGCGACTTTGCGGGGTCCAGGGCAAACAATCTAAACCAAGCGCGCTGATGCCTTCTAAAAAACAGGCTGCCACTTCCTCTCTGGATGCTTGCTGCCACCGCTTTTTTTGCAGAACAATGCTGCCGATGGTGGTGGACACCCAAGCCTCGACCCGTTTCGTTTCCTGGTTCCAGGCAACTTCCTTTTCCTGGCCCACAAGCTGTGGATGATCCGCCTTGATCTCTTCTGCACGGACAGAGGCTGCCAGATAGATGCGACCTTCCTTGGCCCCGGCATCCAAATGGGGGATAACCAGCAAAGGCCAGTTCACAAGAGGATCATGCCCTGCCAGACGCGCCCTCCGGCCTGAGGCCAAGAGATACTGACCGCTGCCCGGCGCCAGCTGGCCGGCAATGCGGTCTGGATAGGCATAAATAAGAAGATTGCCGGCCTCGCTTACATCAGCCGCGCCAGCATCTCTTTTTAACAGCGCCCTGTACATGGTGGCCTCCCGATCCACGCGCCGACAGGCTGCCGGATCCGCCCCTCGGGCCCGCGCCTTACCGTCCCCGTGTCGGCGCCAGAAGTCAAGGAGCTGCAGACGAAGCTCAAGGTCGGCACTCTCCTTCTGAACCTCGCCCCGCAGCAGATCACGGTTTGCCAGCACAGCGGCCAGATCGCAGGCAAGCCGGCCCTGGCCCTTTTCTTCGCCTCTGATCAACAGCAGGCCCAATCTTGGATGGAGGGGAAGATGAGCCAGCCTTTTACCGAGCTCGGTGAGCAGATTCTGCTCGTCCATGGCCCCCAGACTAAGCAGAAGAGATCGTGCCTGCTCCACCTGGCTTGGTCGCGGCGGATCAAGCCAGATAAGCTGTCCAGGGTCCGTGACCCCCCACAACCCAAGATCAAGAAGCAAGGGGGCCAGATCGGCGCTGACTATTTCCGGGAGCTGGAAATCAGCAAGACTATGATGGGCCTCCCGGCTCCAGAGACGGTAGACGTGCCCCGGGGCCAATCGCCCAGCCCGCCCGGCCCGCTGTTCTGCCGAGGCCTTGGAAATGGCAGAGGTCTCCAGCCGGGTAAGGCCGCAGGCCGGATCAAACCGGGGCCTCTTCATCAGACCGCTGTCAACCACCACGGTTATGCCTTCCACGGTGAGGCTGGTTTCGGCGATGGGAGTAGCGAGGATAAGACGCCGCCGCACCCCCGGAGCGAAAATCCTGTCCTGCTCCTGCTGGGGCAGGTCGCCATAAAGAGGCAGAATATCAAGATCCGGCAGATCAGCAAGCTCCCCAGCCAGCCTCCTGATCTCGCCACTTCCCGGCAAAAAGGCGAGGATGTCCCCTTGCTGCTCAACAACTGCGCGGCGAATTGCCGAAGACATGGCAGCAACAACTTTCCAGGGCTCAGGCGCGGTGAGATAGGTGGTTGTCACCGGAAAACAACAGCCCTCACCGCTGATCACCGGGGTGTTGCCAAGCAGATCAGCAACAGCGGCACCATCGATGGTGGCAGACATGACCAAAATTCGCAGGTCAGCACGCAGCTCTCTGGCATCAAGACAAAGGGCCAGGGCCAAATCAGCATGCAGGCTGCGCTCGTGAAACTCATCAAAAATAACAAGGCCGATACCGACAAGCTCCGGGTCGTGCTGGAGCATGCGACTGAGAATGCCCTCGGTAACCACCTCAATCCGGGTGCATGCCGAAACCTTGCGCTCAAAACGGATCCGGTAGCCCACTGTCTCGCCAACCTCTTCGCCGAGAAGCTGGCTCATCCGCCGGGCCGCAGCCCGGGTCGCCAGACGTCGTGGTTCCAACATGATGATCCGTTTACCCACCAACCATTCTTCAGACAGCAGGGCCAGGGGCACCACCGTGGTCTTGCCGGAACCGGGTGGTGCAGCAAGAACAGCAGCAGGGTGTCCGGCCAAAGCGGCTCGGACATCGTCAAGAACTGTTATAATGGGCAGAGAAGGTAGATTCACAGACTGACTATTCCTTTTGACGCTTTAAATCGCTTACGGCTATAGTTTAAGGTGCTCTCCTTTTCTACCACTGAAAAAAGAGAAGCTCTTTATAATTTTATTAAAGAAATGTGCCATTTACCCGACTATGAGAGAGATAGGGGCAAGCCAGCAATTGATTTGACCAAGCTAAAATTCTAAAATGGATGAGAAATGGTACCAGCAACACAACATAGAAAGGGTGGGGTTTTCCTTGCTCTTCTGCTGCTGACGCTCCAGTTCTCCTGCTCTGCGACGGTGCGCGCTGCCCCCAGCAGTAATGATATCTATGCCACGATCGAGGTAGCCGACAAGGCCATGGATGTCATTCTCCGCAAGGCCAAAGGCGTCACCAAGGTTTCTTCTCCGGAGATCAACGACAGCCAGCTCGGCACCATGCATGCCTACCAGCTCCATATTGCCTGTCTGGACCAGATCAGGATTCTGGAAATCAAACTGAAACTTCGCCCCTTTCCAAAAATAGTTGCTTCCCCTGTCGCCTACCAGGCCGAAGATGTCCTCCAGCTCTCTGCCATTATTCGCTCAGAGGTGCGCAGAATTGCCATCCATCTCAACATCTGGGGCATGCCTGAGGTGGACCAGGATTATCGCAACAAAACCTATAACGACGTGGTGCGCCTCTGCCTTGCGGTTTTTATGAAACTGCGGACCCTGGGCGATCTGGAGACAATTTCTATGGCTGACGCTTTCTCGGAATTTCCCCGCGGCGTTGCCGATATCAAATCCATCCTGACCCATATCGACCCGGCCCAGCGTTACCGCATTGATCTCGCCCCAGAAAACGGTAGTGCAGAGCTTACCGCTGTCTATGAGGAATGTCTGGCCCTGCGTCACGACCTCAACACCCTCCGCCGCTTTTACCGCTTAAAAGAGGTGGTGGTGCCCACAGGACCTCCCCATAAAAATCTGCAGCCCTGCGATATTTATATCCAGAGCCAGATTATCCTGGCCGAGTTAAACGCCCTGAAAAAAGCCAGCAACACCAGCAGTATCAGCCCAGAGGCCATCCCCGTCACAGACAAAACAGCCGCCGACCTTCTCTATCAGGTCAAAGTTCTGCGCTATCTTGCCAACCAGCTCCCCACCCTGAGCACCATGGTGCAATAGAGGGGATCTCTCATGTTGAAAAATATCAATCTTTCCATAAAAATCGGGGCCGGATTCGCGCTCATGGCCCTTGTCCTGGCGGTAGCCGCCCTTTACCCCCTCTCCCAGGTGCATCGGGTATCAACCATCACCAGCCGTTCCCTTGACCAGGGAGCGCCCGCCACTCTGGCCTGTCAGGAGATGCAAAACGGCCTCAGCGACGCCCTGGCCGCACTGCGGGGTTGGCTGACCACTAGCGACGCAAAATTTCGGGCCGAACGCGACCTGGCCTGGCAAGAGCAAATCCTGCCTTCCCTTGCCATTCTTGAAGGGCTGACCCCTCTCTGGTCCTCCTCTTCAGAAAAAAAACAGCAGGAGCACCTTACCGCAGGTGTCATGAAACTGCGGGAGAGCCAGAAAAAAATCGAGGCCATGGCATCAGAACCCGGCCTCGCCAACCTGCCGGCCCACAAATTATACGCCGAAAAAGCACGTCCTCTCAGCGATGACATTGCCAAAATTCTCATCACGATTATTGACCTTGAAGGTCGCCTTGAGGCCACCCCCTTACGCAAACAACTCCTTGATCTCATGGCCAGGCTCCAGAAGGCAAGCGCCCTCAGTGCAGCTGGCATGGAGTCTTTTCTGCAAAGCCCGGATCAGGAGTTCCAGGAGCAATTCACCAACAACTGGCTCCTCCAGGAGGATCTTTCCCGGCAACTCATGGGCCATGCCCCCCTCCTTACCCCTGCCCAGCGTCAAAATATGGCGGAGCTCCAGATGCGTCGCCAACAACTGCACGGCCTCTGCCAGCAGGTTTTTACTTTACGCCGGGCGGATAATTGGAACAGGGCCCTCCATCTCTTTCACACCGAGGCCATCCCGCAAACAAAGGATATTCTGACTGAACTGCAAAACCTCATTGCCGTACAAAAAGAACAGATAGCAAACAATACCAAGGAAGCCAGGTCCAAAACCCGGAGGCTGGCCACCACTGAATACACCCTTCTTGCTGGCGGTCTGCTTCTCTGCCTTATCCTGGCCCTCGTTATCACCAGAATGGTCATGGTTCCCCTGCGCCAGCTTTTCGGCGGTCTCAAGAGTTTTTCCAGCAGCGAATTGAAACAGACCGGTCAACACATGGGACATCTTGTCTCTGACATATCCAAGCACACCCACCAGATCAGACAACAAAGCTCAGCCCTGGCTACATCCGCCGCCGAGCAGGCCGACAGTTTGGGCCCCATCACCTCTTCTCTGGAGCACCTCTCCACCATAACAGGGGCCAATACAGATAAGGCCAACAAGGCGAACACCATGGCCGGTCAGGCCAGTCAGGCCGCTCAAAACGGCACCGTAGCCATGGATCGTATGGTCGAAGCCATTCAGGACATTAAGGATTCCACCGACGAAACAGCCAACATTCTCGACACCATTGACAAAATTGCCTTCCAGACCAACCTGTTGGCGCTCAACGCCGCCGTGGAGGCGGCCAGGGCCGGTGAGGCCGGCGCCGGTTTTGCCGTTGTCGCCGACGAGGTACGTAATCTGGCCATGCGTTCTGCCGAAGCGGCAAAGCATATTGGTAAACTTATTGATGAATCGCAAAAACACGCAGCAAGCGGCGTGACCGTTTCGGGCGAGGTTTCCTCCTTATTATCCGACATTGCCCAAGACATCGAACAGGTCGCCATCCTCAACAGAGAGGTGGCCGACTCCTCAGCCGAGCAGTTTCAGGGCATCGACATCATCAACAGCGGCCTCAGTAAACTTGACCAGGTTATTCAGAATACCGCCCACCATGCGGCCCAGCTCTCGGGACGAGCCGGAGCCATTGAGGGCCAGGTTGGCAGGCTTGCGCAAATCACCGGTCCGAAAACGCAGCCTGCCACCCCAAAACTCGGTCAGAAAAAACAACCCCTGCTCACGACCAAGGTGGCCCAGGCCGCTGCTGTTAAAAAGCTCCATTTAAGCCAACCAGCAAGAAAACAGCTGAGTCCTCCGCAAGCTGCCGTACCACCAGCGCCAAAGACCATCAAACCACAGCCGCCAGCACCAAAACCGGAAGAGGCCACAGTCCCTGACGATACCGATGTTTTCATCCCCTGGTCTGATAAACTGTCCGTCAAGGTGGTCAAGATTGATCAACAGCATCATGCCCTTGTTAATATGGTCAATGAACTTCACGGGGCCATCAAGGATGGCAAGGGCCACCAGGCAGTAAGTACCGTGGTTGCCAGTCTGGTGCGCTACACCATTTTTCACTTTCACACCGAAGAAAAGATGCTGGCCGACATTGGCTACCCCTACCTTGTCGATCACCAGAAACGACATCGCCGCCTGCTTGCCCATGTCACAAAAATACGGGCACGCGTTGAACAACAAGAGGCAGGAGTGGAAAAAGAGCTGCTTGCGTTTCTCAAAAAATGGCTGACCAACCACATCATGAAGGTGGACAACCATTACAGCTCGTACTGCAATCAAAAGGAAATCCGTTAAATTTCCTTGCCCGGTCTTTTAAAAAAAATTCCCCTGTCGCATCCTGTTGGTGAAACAGAATCTGCTGCGCAAGTACCGTCAGATTCGATGTGGCAGCGAACAGGTTTCGACAAGGGGGTCTGAGAATGCTAAAGTGGGTTCATGGAACATGTCACCCTCGCCTTTGCCATTCTTCTCGCCACCGGCCTTGCTGTTTCGTATCTGGGAAAATTCCTCAAACTCCCCTCTGTTACCGGCTATATCCTGGCGGGCCTCCTTTTAGGACCCTCTGGTTTTGGCCTTATTTCACAAGATCTGGTCGGCCATCGCCTCAGTCATTTTACTGAAATTGCCCTCATGCTCATCGCCTTTGGCGTGGGTGAGCATATTGAATTTAAGGAGGTCAAAAAGGTGGCTCGCTCAGTGGGCTATATTGCCCTGGCCGAAACCACCTCCACCTTTCTCCTGGTTGGTACCGCCTGTTTTTTTGCCACCCTTTACTGTCAGGCCGGAAATCCCTTCTGGCAATTCCCCCAGCTTTTTTCTTTGGCCATTCTCCTGGCGGCCGTGGCCGTGGCCACTGCTCCGGCCAGTACCCTGCATGTTGTTCGTGAGCTTGAGGCCCGCGGCCCTGTGACCTCAAGTCTCATTGCCGTGGTGGCCATCAACAACAGTCTGGCCATTATGGCCTTTGGTGTGGCCATGGCCGCGGCCGGACACCTGCTGACCAGCACTGAAGGCTCCTTTCTCTCCACGGCCCTTATGAGCTGCCGGGAAATAATCCTTGCCCTTCTTCTCGGGATGTTTACTGGCCTGGTCATTGACCTTGTCCTCCACAAACTCAAACAACGGGGCGAGATGCTTTCCGCCGGTCTGGCCTTGCTTCTGCTCTGTGGTGAATCGGCCCGACTCCTCCATCTTTCACCGTTGCTCGCCGGTATGGCCGCAGGCTGCTCTCTCATCAACCGCGACAAACGAGATGTCCGACTTTTCCGGGCCCTCCACGATTTCGAGCCACCCATCTATATTCTTTTCTTTGCCCTGGCCGGTTCACAGCTGCATATTTCCGCCCTGGGCGCCTCCGGCCTCATCGGTCTCTGCTATTTCGTGGTCCGCTTGGCAGGGAAAATTATCGGCGCCCGACTTGGCGCCAAGGCAGCCCGTTCCCCCATGGCTGTCCAGCAGTATCTCGGCTTTGCCTTGGCCCCCCAGGCCGGTGTCGCCATTGGTCTTATTTTTCTCATCTCCGCCACTGAAAGCCTTGCCGAGCTTGCCGCCATCATTACGCCGGTGGTGCTCACCGGCGTGGTCCTTTCCGAGCTCTTTGGCCCCTTGTTGGCCCGTTATGCCCTGGTAAAAGCAGGCGAGGTCTGCAGCAAGGAGCTCACTATAAACCCCATGCCCGGCTATGAGGGCCTTTCCGCCAAAGAATGCACCGAAAAGCTGCGGTCCACAGCCGGTATTACTATCCTGCCCTGGATCTGGCAGAAATTGCCCCTCCCGGAGAAAAGAGAAGGTGTGGTTATGTTCGGCGCCGCCCACCACGCCACGGTTACCGGTCTCGCCCGCCTGGCCACCATCTTTGCCCACCATGTGGGTGCCGAACCCATGGCAGTGCGGGTGGTCTCCCCCGACAAAAAAGTGCTAAACGAAAACGCCCTTTTTGCCCGGGAGGATGAAGAGGTGCGCGCCATGGGCTACCCCCTCCAGAAAAAACTGGTGCGCTCTGATGATGTGGCCCAGGCCCTTTCCCTCACCGTTGTCAAAAACCCGACCAAAGGGATGATCATCGGCTATCCCATCGAAGGGACCATCCACGGCTTTCAGAAGGTGGTGGAAAAGGTGGCGGAGATCGCCGTCTGTCCGGTTATTGTCGTCCGCTTTTTCGGAGTCTTGCACACCGAGAGAATTCTGGTCCCCCTGGTCTCCCTGGATCAGCTTGACGAGGTAAGCTCAGTGGTCAAGGCCCTTTCCAAGGTTGGTGAGCACTCCATCACCCTTCTTCATCTCCTGCCCTACGACCAGCCGAGCCAGGATCTGGAGAAAAAGGAAAAAGAGCTGGAGGCTTGGCTGACCATGCATAAGATCAAGACCCAGCACGGCTTCAAATGCAAGGTAGTTCACTCGGAGTCGCGGCTGGAAACCATCCACAAGGAGGCCGAAGCCCACGATCTGGTGGTCATGGGCGCGCCCCGGCGCACCTCGTTGCAACGGATGATCTTCGGCTCCCTGGCCGATGCCGTCTGCCAGAACTGCCAAAAACCCATGCTCATTGTGCACATTCCCCCCACTGATTAGGTGGCTGCTGCGCACAACCATTCCCGCAGATTCAAGATAATTGTGAGCTGCTTTGGCTCATCTTTTTGTTGGCCTCATTCTGAGATTTTGCTTTGCCGGCTTTTCTCTTGACCAAAAGAATATATTTGACAAGGACGCCGCCATTTCTGAGAATAAAATTCCTTCTTCAACTTTTTTCGGGGGTTTCCCATTTTAGTTCTTGGCGTTGGCGATCTTGGTGCCTCAAAAAATCCACCAGAGCTTATTAAGACCTATGCTCTTGGCTCCTGTGTCGCCGTTATTCTCATCCATCCTAAGGCTCGGGTTGTCGGTATGGTCCATATCGCTCTGCCCGAATCTGCCATCAATCCAGCCAAAGCCCTCAGTAAACCAGGTTATTTTGCCGACACCGGCATCCCTGCCCTGATCCGCGAAATGATGGCCTTAGGCTGTACAGGCGGCCCCAAACAGATGGTTGCCAAAATTGCCGGCGGTTCCAAGATCATGGATCCCAAAAACGTCTTTAATATTGGCAATCGCAATATCCTGGCCATTAAAAAAATTCTTTGGAAATATGGGGTTAGCCCTCGCTCGGAAGATGTGGGCGGTACCATGAGCCGAACAGTGACCATCAATGCGCAAACCGGCAAAATTACCCTCTCTTCTCCAGGAAGAGCGGACTGGAGCATATAAGATGGCAGCAACCAAAAAGAACATACTCAAGGCGGTTGAGAATATTAAACTTCTCTCCCCGAATGCCGCCGGGCTGTTGGAGGTTTCCAGCCGGGAAAACCATGACTTGAAAGATATTGTCAGAGTTATCAAACATGACGCCGCCCTCACCGCTAAAACCCTGCAGCTCGTTAACTCTGCCGCCTTTGGGCTGCATAGCAAGATCAGCGACCTGGAGCGGGCCATCACCTATAGTGGTGAAAATTTCCTCATCTCTCTGGTCATGACAGAGGCGGCCGACATGATTTACAACTGCGATCTGGCCGGCTACGAGGGACACAAAGGCGGCTTATGGGACCATAACCTGCTCACAGCCTTGGCCTCCAAACGCATTGCCGAGTTAAGCAAAGAACCGCTCAACACCAACGTCGCCTTTACCGCCGGCCTTCTCCACGATCTCGGCAAGGCCATAGTTTCCGATTTTCTCAAAGGCTCTGCCGCCGATCTTCTTGCCTCCCTGGATAAAGGCGAGATGGATGATTACGCCTCGGCTGAAGAAAAACTGTTGGGTATCGACCATACCCAGGCCGGTTATGCCCTGGGCCTCCACTGGAATCTGCCGGAACCTCTGCCCTCTGCCATGCGCTACCACCATAAACCAGCTGAGGCACCTGATGAGCATCGCGCCTTAGTCTACGCCGTTCACCTGGGAGACATGGTGGCCATGATGACCGGTCGTGATACCGGCGCTGATGCCCTGCGTTACCAGCTAGACAGTAACTACAGTGATTTTATCGATATTAATGAGAATGATCTGGCCCAGATCATTCTGGAAACCGATAGCGACTTTAGCAAACTTAAAGAATCCTTAAACGAGTAGGCTTATGCCCATGCGTATCCTCATTGTTGACGACACCACCACGGCCCGGGTTTTTGCCCAAAAATGCCTGGCCAATATTGGTCTGCACGATGCCGAGTTTATTCAGGCGGTGCACGGTCTTGATGCCTTAAAAAAAATAAGAGAAAATCCACCCGACCTCATTCTCACGGATCTTATCATGCCGGAAATGGATGGCGAAACTCTTTTGAAGGAACTTAAAAACGATGCTGACCTTAACCACATTCCGGTGCTGGTTGTCTCAAGCGCCGCCAATGTAGCCCGCAAGGACGCCCTTATGGCCATGGGTGCCCTTGACGTTCTCCCCAAACCCTTTTCCACCACAGAAATCTATAATGTCTTAAAAATCTTTTTAGAACCAAAGGAGGGGAGTGATGCCTGGGGAGAATGATTTATTTTTCATAGAACACGGCCAAAAACGCCCCCACGAAGCCACTCTGACCAAGGTGGTCCGTGCAACCTTTGAAAAAATGGGCTTTATGGAGTCCGAGCCCACCGATGAGAACCCTGTAGCTTTAAATCCCCTTGCCGCCGTGATAGAAATTCTGTCGCCCATACGAGGGAAAATATTTTTCTCAGCCCCCCAACATCTGGGCTGGACCATTGCTGAAAACCTTTACGGCCTTGAAGACTTAACTTTAGAGGTGGTGGGAGACATGATAAGCGAACTCCTTAACACCATTACCGGCAGTCTGCTCAGCGAACTCATGCCGGACCAGCAATTTAATCTCTCCATCCCCAGACTGTGTGCGGCCATTCCCGGCGGACAAGGCAAGACCTTCATCTATCATTTCAACATTGACAATAATGACATCATCACCATTGTTTTAACTGATAATGATTCTTAAAAAGTTTTCCCTTACTTATGCTGGCCGCTTGAGCCGCCTCATCTTCTGCTTTGGTATTGTCATGGGTTCTGTTGTCCACGCCTCCACATCATCCGAGTTTGTTAAACAGCAGCTGGCCGCCGGAAAACAGGCGAACAGCCTCATTAACGAAAAAAGTCCCTACCTCCTGCAGCACGCCTTTAATCCCGTCCACTGGCTGCCCTGGGGCGACGAGGCCTTTAAGCGGGCCGAGCGGGAAGACAAACCCGTGTTCCTTTCCATTGGGTATTCAACCTGCCACTGGTGCCATGTCATGGCCCACGAATCCTTTGAGAATGAGGAGGTGGCCGCCTATTTAAACGACCATTTTATCCCCATCAAGGTGGACCGGGAGGAGCGGCCTGATCTCGACCAGATATATATGGCCGCCACCCAGGCTATGTCCGGTGGCGGCGGCTGGCCCATGTCGGTTTTTCTCCTGCCTGATCGCCGCCCTTTTTATGCGGGCACCTACTTTCCACCCCAGTCTGGTTATGGTCGCCCCGGCTTTCTTGATCTGCTCAAACAACTCAATGTTATCTGGCAGGAAGACCGCGCTAAGCTCACCGATCATGCCGAGCAGGTTACGGACAGGCTGCGCAGCGAAGCCATTGGCGAAGAATCAAAAAAACCTCT
>JAHJKA010000020.1 GCA_018822545.1 Pseudomonadota bacterium | reverse complement strand
CCCATGAAAACCAGGTTGTTGATAAACTCGCGATGGGTACCCCGTTCAATGCCGCGGGCCACCATGTCATCAATGACCGCCAGGACCTGATTGACGATCTCGCCAGCCTGCAGATTACGTTTAAATCCCATGCGACCAGTGAGACAGAAGACGCAACCCATGGCGCAGCCCACCTGAGACGACACGCACAAGGTGTGCCGGTCACCTTCGGGGATGAGCACACTTTCAATGACCGCACCATCATCAAGAACAAAGGCATACTTGCGGGTGCCATCCGCAGAGACCTCGATTTTGGCCGGGAGCAGCCTGCTGATACGAGATTCGGCCTTGAGGCGGTCGCGGATCTCTTTTTTGACCTCTGCCATGTCATCAAATTCATAACTGCCCGGCCGCATGAGCCAGGCAAAAACATGGCGGGCCCGGCTGGCAGGAAAACCCAGTGACGTCAGAAAATCGGCAAGCTTGGGTAGGGTGAGATTTTTAAGGTCTATTTTACTGGCAGGAAAAGAAGTCATTGGCACCGGAGCATAATCAGTATTACATTTAAGGAACATCTTTAGAACCTTCTCTAAAGAGCCCTCTATAATGCCAGTTTCAGCCCCTTGGGTCATCAACAAAATGATGGACACCCAGGGTGTTTGAGGTTATTTGACGAGCCATGAATACCCGTGAACGCTCCATCCTCGGCGTGACCTGCTTTGGCCATTTCATGAGCCATTTTAACATGCTGGTCTTCCCGGCGGTGCTCCTGCCCCTGACCGGTTCACTGCACCTCTCCATGACCGACACCCTGGCCCTGTCATTCTGGATGTACCTGCTTTTTGGCCTGACCGCCCTGCCTTGGGGTCTGGCTGCCGACCGCTTCGGGCCCCGCCGTCTGCTCGGCGTCTTTCATCTGGGCGCTGGTCTCTGCGGCTTCTGGGCCGCCGCCAATATCGGTAATCCAAACGTGCTGTGGATTGCCCTGGCCGGTATCGGTCTTTTTTCCGGAATTTATCATCCGGCAGGTTTGGGCTGGATTGCCAAAGAGGTTGAAAACACCAGCCGCGGCATGGCCTATAACGGCATGTTCGGCAACCTGGGTCTCGCCACCGCACCCGTGCTGGCCGGTACGGTCAACTATTTCTGGGGAACCCGCATGGTCTACATCGTGCTGGGGATAATAAACCTTGGCGGTCTCGTCCTCCTGGCCATGAGCAGCGCCGAGTCCACTGCTGTCGGCGCAGGCAGCAAGAAAAAACATCAGGGCAACTCCCTGCCTGCCTTTCTCGTACTGCTGGTGGCCATGACCCTGGGCGGCATTGTTTATCGCGGCACCTCCGTCACCCTGCCTGCCTATTTTGAGCTGCAAAGCGTCGAGCTCTACCAGTATCTCACCAAGCTTACCGGCGGTCTGGGTTCTGCCAATGTAGTGGCCACCCTGCTCACCTCCTTCATTTTTTTTATCGGTATTGCCGGCCAGTACACCGGCGGTTGGGTTGGCGAACGCTTCAAACTTACCAGCGGCTATCTGCTCTTTCACCTGATCACCATCCCCATGGCCTTGGCCATGGCTGCAAGCACCAACGGCACCCTGGTCTTCTTTGCCATGATCCACGGCTTTTTCCTGCTCGGTATGCAGCCCCTGGAAAACACCCTGGTGGCCCGCCTCACTCCAGCCAACTTCTTAAGCTCCGCCTACGGCATGAAATTCATCCTCACCTTCGGGGTGGGGGCCCTCAGCGTCAAAATGGTGGGCCTGGTCAAATCATCCTGGGGCTTTCCTGCCGTTTATCAGACCCTGGCCGGTTTCTCCACCCTGCTGGTGCTGGCCATCATCATCCTCATTAAGGCCCTGGGCCGTCCTTCCACGGCCCGCGCCTGAAATCCTTGAGATAACATTCGCCCCTCCTTCTCTTTCAAAACATACATCTACCCTCTCGGCCCGAGGCCTTGGCAGATGATGAATCCTGGTATGCATTAGGCAAATCAGACAAAGACGTGTACAATGCAGCCTTGCGCAGCGGTTCTCGTTTCGAGAAATACGCATGCAGCGATCCCTCTCTTCAATAGGTAATTTATGTCAGTGTTACGCGTTCGGTATCAAACCATTGAGTTTGGTGATGTGGATATTCATGTCCGCACCTTACGGGACAAGCAGGAATATCTTGACGCTGACGATGTTGCCAAGGATTTGGGAATCTCGTCGGCCACCTGGGCCCTCTTTGGAGTGGTTTGGGATTCCAGCGAAGTTCTTGCCCACTTCATGGTTGATTATGAAATCGCCGGCAAGCGGATTTTAGAAGTAGGATGCGGAATCGGCCTGACCAGTTTGATGCTCAACCAGCGTCATGCTGATATTACCGCCACAGACTACCACCCGGAAGCAGGTTGTTTTCTTGAAGAAAATGTTGAACTCAATCACGGTAGGGATATCCCATTTATTCGCACCGGTTGGGGCGATGAAGAGAGTGGGCTAGGGGAATTTGATCTCATTATCGGCAGTGACCTTTTGTATCAAGGCGATCACGTCGACCTCCTGTCCGGCTTTATTGATCAGCATGCCAAAGCCCATTGTCAGGTGATCCTTGTTGATCCTGGCCGCGGCTATCATGGCCGCTTCAGTAAGAAAATGGTGACCCTGGGCTACACTCATAGCATGAGTAAACCTGCACATGTCGCCTATCTGACCGAGCCCTTCCGTGGCCAGATTCTTAACTATCAGCGCTAAAACTGTGACCAAAACATTCTGCCTAAGGGATAACCATGCGACTGTGGTCAATCCATCCTGCCTATCTTGACGCTAAGGGTTTGGTCGCCCTGTGGCGCGAAGGGTTGCTGGCCCAGAAAGTGTTACACGGCAACACCCAGGGCTACAAAAATCATCCCCAGTTGTCCAGATTCAAAAACGCTGACAACCCACTGAGCGCCATTGCCGAGTATTTACGATGTATCCACGCTGAAGCGGCCAAACGAGACTACCACTTTAATAATGACAAAATCGTCTCCCAAGAAACATCGCCAAAAATACCTGTCACCAGCGGCCAGCTCGCCTACGAATTCCAGCATCTCTTGGCCAAATTAAAAAAAAGACAACCAGATTTATATCAACAGTTGAAAACGGTCGCCCGTATCAAAGTTCACCCACTTTTTACCGAAGTTGACGGCAAGGTTGAATATTGGGAAAAGATATAAGTCGGAACAACTCGTTAAAACGCTTTGCACATCCTGAGGACGAGAGTCTTCCTGCACCTTATCCCATGCTCAAAAGAATGTCTTCTTCTAGACATAATGCCTTCTGGTATGCAATAGTAAAATCCTGACGTCCGCAGCTTCTGCTCATATTTCAGCCTTTTTTTTGATTGAAAATATCTTACCGAACCCCAACTGCTTTTTTTAAAATCCATATTTCGCATGGCAGGTGCAGCTTAATGACAAACAAGATCAGCGTATTGACCAAGGGAATTTCTGTGGCCCTCGTTCTTATTTTCTCCACCTTGACCCTCACCAGTTGTACCAATCCACACACCCCGGCCGGCAACGAGGGGTATGTTTATGAAGATCCGAGGATATTTGGCAAAGGTGGTCATCGGGGCGTGGTCAGTGGCCCAGGAAACTACGGGGTATCCCTCTGGCGCAACAAAATCATCAACATTGATGTTCGGCCGGCAACCTATACGGAGAAATTTAAAATCCTGGCCAAAGATGACCTTAATGTTTCCTTCAACTTCCATGCAGTGATCTCTGTCAACAAGGGGGGCGTTGCTGAGGTTGTCCAGAATTTCGGCGGCGAAAACTGGTACAACAGATTTATTCGCGAGCCCTATCGCACCTTTGTCAGGGACGCGGTGCAAAAATACACAAGTCGCGACATCAAGGCGACCAGGGAGATAATAGCAAGTGATGTCGAACGCAAATTAACAGAGCACCTCAAGGGATCGCCATTCAAATTGGTAAGCCTGGTGGTCGGCGATATCAACTATCCGGATATCGTCGCCCAGGCCGTGGAGAAAAAGCTTGCTGCCCAACAATTACTGGAAGAGAAATCCGTCCAAAAGCAAATCGCTCAAAAAGATGCGGAGATTAAAGTAGAGGAGGCCAAAGGCATTGCCCAGGCCCAAAAGATAATCAACGAAACCCTCACCGTGAACTATCTCCAGCATGAAGCCATTATGGCCCAGGAACGTATGGCAAATTCGCCCAACCACACCACGGTTTACATCCCGTCAGGATCAAACGGCATTCCCATTGTCTATACGCCGAAGAACTAAGCTGGAATAACGATGCTGCCAAAGGCCAGATCTACCTATATTTTCAGACGTATTCATTCCATCCCGCTTTCCAGGCAACCAGGAACTCATTATTGCCAGGCGCGACGATGTTTTATGAAGTTGGAATCATCAAAATGAAAAAACATATACTTGAACGTTATTCCCTTACCGAGGATAATAAAATTATTATAGATATCGCGGCCAGCAAGGTTGAGAATCTCTATAATAATTTAGACAAGCATGCCCCCTTTAGAAAAAAAGAACTGGACCAGGAACTGGTAGACTACCTGATCGACTCTACCCGTGAAATTGGCGGAAAAGATTTCGTTATTCAATTTCGCTTTGCGGAACAAGCCGAGACCAATCTGACTTCTCGGGTACAAACGAGTATCCATAATTATTTTCAGTATCTCGTTGCCCTGGAGTTTCGAGAGTTGGCCAGAATGACACGCTCCTCGTTCATACTCCTTACTATCGGAGTTGTTATTCTTTTCCTCTCGGTGTTGCTCAATGAAAAAAATGCCGGTCATGAGACCGTCATTGCCAATGTCTTTGCCGAAGGCCTTAATGTCGCGGCCTGGGTATCCCTGTGGAATGCCATTGCAAACTTTCTTATTGATTGGGCACCCCGCCACCGCCAGATAAAAATGTACCAACGCATCTCCAAAGCCCCTATACTTTTTGAAGAGCCGTCGACTGATCATGGCTGGCCATGATTTTTTAGATTTCATCCTGTAAAATCCAAACAAGCCCTGTTTATTATTTTCGTATATTCGCTGAGAGCGCAGATGAGTTTGCTCATTGTGCTCCCGAAACGTACCTACCAAAAGAGGAGAACAAAATGGCCATTACTCTACCCAACCTTCCTTTCCCTAAAGATGCATTGGCACCGTTTATCAGCGCCAACACCCTGGATTTTCATCATGGAAAACACCACAATGCTTATGTCACCAACCTCAACAAGCTGATTGAGGGCACGGATCTGGCCGCTGCCACTCTTGAGGATATTATCAAAAAAACAGCGGGTGATGCTGGCAAGGCAGGGATCTTCAACAACGCCGCTCAGGTGTGGAACCATACCTTCTACTGGCAATCCATGAAACCTAAGGGTGGTGGAAAACCAAGCGGTGCCATTGCCGACAAGATCAAAGCTGATTTCGGCGGTTATGACAAATTCAGTGAACAGTTGAAGAATGCCGGCCTCACCCAATTTGGCAGCGGCTGGGCATGGCTGGTACTGAAAAATAACAAACTGGAAATTATGAAGACCGCCAATGCCGACACCCCCATAGCCCATGGCATCAAACCCCTGCTCACAGTGGATGTCTGGGAGCACGCCTATTACCTTGACTACCAAAACGGCCGCGGCACCTATCTTGATGCCTTCCTGAACAATCTTGTCAATTGGGACTTCGCTAGCGCCCAGCTTGGGTAAAAATCCTCAAAAGCAAGAGCACTGCAAACCCGCGTCCATAAAAAAAGGAGGAGACAGATTTGTCTCCTCCTTTTTTTTATGGTTATTGATCACGGCGACGGTTAGGAGCTCAGAAAACTATTGACTCAATTTGTGCCGGTGCGATTAAATTACCCAAGGAAAATAAGTAATATACTCTTTTATTTATAGGGGGCTCTGGCTTATGACTAGTGCCCCTTTTGTGTTAACGTGGCTGGGCTGCCACTGCGTAGCGGTACCTGGCATTACCCAACCTTGGAGTTTTTAAGTGAAAATTATTTGTAAGGTCAGTGGCGCGTTTACAGGAGGAGCCTTGGGCGCTCTCCTGGACAGTTTCAACATCTGGGCCATGGGTAAGATTGGCCTGTCAGATTTTCTTGGCATTACCATGAAGCCTGAATTCACCGCACCCTGGGCCTATAAACGCATGATCTGGGGAGGCATCTGGATGCTTCTTCTTCTCCTTCCCCTCATGAAGAACCGGCCAATTCTAAGGGGTATGACGGTGAGTCTTGTCCCGTCGGCCATGATGCTTTTCATGGTGCTGCCGGAGATGGGCAAAGGACTCTTTGGTCTCGGCTTTGGCACTCTTATGCCCGTGGTCGTTATTTGTCTTAACTTCATTTACGGAATTTTTGCCTCCTACTGGTACACCCACACGGTGAAGTGAATTGAGATAGTCTCCAACCTGACTCTCCGTGCCAAGGGTGGGGTCTTTCTGTTACCTATGAAATAAGCCGCGAACCAGCTCCGGAAGATCAATATGACGGAATATGTTTCAAAAACTAAATTTTTAAAAATAATCTTACCGCCGCTGCTGGCTGTCGGTCTTTTTGTTGCAACCGTTTTTGGTTATCTGCTTCCCAATCACAAGGCCTCTCTTGTTGATCAACAAAAAAATATGCTCAACCAGCTGGTAAATACGGCCTGGACCATGCTCGCTGTTGCTGAAAAAGAAGTGGAAATTGGCATTGTTTCACAGCAGGATGCCCAGAAAAACGTCTTGGAACATCTTCGAGGCATGCGGTACGGGGAGAATAATCTCGATTATTTTTGGATTAACGATCTGCAACCCAACATGATCATGCATCCCTACAGGCCTGATTTGGAAGGTAAAGATGTTTCTGATTTTCGCGATCTGGATGGGAAATCATTATTTAAAGAATTTGCCGAGGTGGCCAAAAAAGAGGGAGAAGGTTTTGTTTCTTATCAATGGCAATGGAAAAATGATCCAACCCGCACCGAGCCGAAACTGTCCTTTGTAAAAATTTTCCGGCCGTGGGGCTGGGTTATCGGCACCGGCATCTACTTAAACGATGTGAACCTAAAAATAGCCCAGCTTTCCCGCAAGCTGATGCTGATTTCTGGAGCCATCATCTTTCTCGTCTCGCTCCTTACCTGTTATATGACCCTCGAGTCATTAAGGGCCTCACGTAAACGCCTGAAGGCCGAGGCTGAGCTCAAAGACCATCAGGACCAGCTTGAACATCTTGTCGAAGAACGAACCGCCGAGTTGTCTCAAGAAATAACCGAGAGAAAAAAACTTGAGACGGAGCTGCAGCGTATTACCATTACCGATGAGCTCACCGGCCTTTACAACCGCCGTGGTTTTTTTGAGCTTGCCCAAAAGCAGCTTCAGGTGGCCTCTCGGAAAAACAACGACTTGTTTCTGCTCTATCTGGACCTTGACAACATGAAGCAGATTAATGACAAATTCGGCCATGAAATGGGAGATCGGGCGTTGGTGGAAACGGCGGAAATTCTCAAAAGGGTCTTTAGAGAATCGGATATTATCAGTCGCCTTGGCGGCGATGAATTTGTCGCCCTGCTTCTCGAAGTACCAGACGAAGAGAACGAGCAGACCGTCATCACCAGACTTCAAGGACAGCTGCAAACAGCCAACAGCAAAGCAGCACGACCGTATCAGTTATATCTCAGCACGGGTGTTGGTCACTACAAGCATAAAAAACCTTGCTCCTTAGAAGAGATTCTTTCAGCAGCCGACAACCAGATGTATGAACAGAAGAAAATGAAGGCAAAGGATTTGTCGTCGTGAACAACACCTGTTTGGAATTTGAGTAAAACTTAGAAATAATGCGCCTGAATCAGGCTCCTATTCCTCAATCCTTTGCCAAAATGCCCAGGGTGGCGCGGCCGATCTCTTCCAGGGCCTCCCTTGAATAGTTGGCCATGGCCAGAACCATAATTCCAGAACTTGCGGCGGTCAGGGTACCGGCCACCGCCTGACAGTCAAAATCAGGAGCAAGCTCCCCTTGCTCAACACCTCGCTGCAAACGGGCCTGTATCGTGTTTCTCTCGTAATGAAAGAGGCCTGCGGCCATATCCTTGGTTTCTTGATCATGCTGGCTGCTTTCCAGCACCGAGAGAATCATCAGGCAGCCCCCGGGTGTTGCCTCGCTGAAATGCATATCGATGACTGCCTGTAGCCAGCTAGCCATGGCCTCCTGGCAGGTTGGCGCCGCGTCCATGATACCGCCCAATAGCTCCTCCACCTGGCGGCGATACAGGACCAGCGTTTTTTGAAATATCCGGCGCTTGTTACCAAAGGTGTTGTAGATGCTGGTGCGTTTAAGCCCGGTGGCCTGTTCAAGATCCTGGATGGAGGTGGCACTATAGCCTTTCTCCCAAAAAAGATGCATGGCTGCACCAAGGGCTGTCGCCTCGTCAAACTGCTTTGCTCTCCCCATATTCACCAAACCCATATTTTTTATCGATCGTTACAAAAAACTTGACTCCCACCACGGGAAGATTATCTTATTGTACTAATTAGTACAAATAATTTCGACTGTCAGCAGAAGGCCGTGGGGCATACTGTGGGCGGCAAAGGTGGAGGTGGTCATGAAGCAGGGAGCAATTGCACTGATTTTTGTATTATGTCTGGGGGTGGCCATGCAAGCCTATGCCCGCCCGGCAAAACGTTTTGACGAATCCACCAAAACCTGCCGGGTCCTTGACGATGGCCCCCTGGAATGGGAGAGCAGCTCATGGGGCCAGGGTGGCAAGATGTTCAAAAGTTTATGCCAAAGCTGCCATCACCCCGGCAACGACAAGGGTGCTTCCTTTCTCTGGGTTGAGTCTAAAACCTCAAAGGCCTGGAACCGTGTCTTCACCCAGAAATACCCGCAATGTGCCAAGGATGGTTCCTGGCAGTCAATGACCATGGACCAGCAACTCATGGTCAATGACTATCTGTACCGCTGGGCAAAAAACAGCGCCGACCTTAACGACAACTGTTGACGTTAAAGACTCTCTCCCGGTCGGGAGAAAAAACAAAAAAAAGAGCCGGCAAGAAATCTTGCCCGCTCTTTTTTTTGTTTATGTCGTATCTATATCTCTCTTACAAAAAAGGCTTCTTTGCAGGCGGCAGGGAGTCAAGAATATCCTGAAAATCATCTGAAAAATAGGGGGTAAAGAGATAGCGGAGATCCAAGAGTTTATCCTTGATCACAAAGGGCAGGGCCTTGGTGAACATATCCAGAAAAACAATAGCATTTACGGACGAGTCCGAGCTTAAGGTACTACGTAATCTGTTGGTGATTTCGACATTGACCTTATGCAGATTATCGTAGATCTTTGTGAGACCTGAGAGCTCCAGATCATCACTCTGCCCTTCGCTCCTGCGAAAATACTGGGCCAAAAGATACATTCCCGCCACCCGAAAAATAGTATCTCTCTCCGTGGCAAGGGGCAGGTGAAAACAGGCCATGGGTTTAAAAAACTGGGTGTGGGGGCAACCGCTGGTTACAAAGAGAATGCCCAGCAAGGAACTGATGGCGCGTTGAGCAGTGGTGCGATGTGATACGGTGCGCTCCTTACTGACAATGGTCACCCCCACTTCATCATAGGAAACGATCTGCTCAAATTTACTGGTGATATCAACCAAGCTAACGGCAACTGGGCAGTGGGGGTGGTCTGCCACATCGAGAGGGCAGTGCGGGCATTGACAAAAATCAAGATGGGTCCAGCTCGGTAGGTGCCCAAAGGGAATATCGATGTTCTCAAGGGTATTGTCATCAATGTGCAGTTCAACGCTTTCACTGCGGTGCTGATCCAAAGTAAAGCTATAGCGGATTTTAATTTTTCCCATCTGGTAACCTTACGAGTGCGAACTTCTTGGTCCATAGTGAAAATGAATTTCCTGTGTCTATCCTAGATTTGATTGTGGCACATTTTTGCGGCGGGAGCCAAATTTTCCTGCCAAACCCATGGGCGTATCCTATAGGCTTGGCAAAAGAGCGCAGCAGTTATCGCCCCGGGACTCTACAGCTTTATGAATAATCAAATTCTGCCCCTCTTTTTCGCCTGCTTGATAGGAGCCTCTGAAGACTCGTGCTCCTCGCAATGTAACCTTTGTAAGACGGGGATGGCGGCGATGATAATAGCTGATAAGAGCCAAATCTTCACTGCAGATGAGGGCATTGCTCTTAGCGGCCTGGACGTCCGCAACAGCTGCGCGTTCCGGGCCACGAAGTCTGCCTTGGAACCCCTTGAGTACACCCAGATGGTATGATCTTTTTTCCCTGGCCGGGGCCAGGCTTTCCTTCCTGTATCTGTGCCAGAGAACATCCAGGCGCTTTACCAGAAAAAAATAAACATACTCGGCTACCGCCAGATTTTCCTTGGCCCCGATGAGTTCTATAACCCGGGCGGTTTGACCTGAAGTGGCATCAAACTGGCGACCGATAACGACCTTCACATAGAAAAAATCTTTGAGAAGGGCGGCTATTGTTCTCTGTACCGCTGTGATCCGCTTCTTGCCGTCATTGATAATTTTATAATCATATTCGGCAATCATGCCCTGTTCAGCCCTGCTGATATTGTGTTTACGCAGCAAGGCATTAGCCTTTTCCATGGCCAGGGCGGCCTCATGCTCATTGGCGCTCTGAGCCAGGGACAGAAGCTTTTCCACCCTGGTCAGGATGGCCTGTGGCTGGCCCTGTTCTTTTGCCGCAACACAATGGGGAATACTGCCCGTGGCCCGGCAAAATTGCGGATGAACACCCAGCTTCTGACATGCCTCCTGAAAAGCCGGGCCATGCGGCTTTTCATTCCCTCGCCCCATGACCTCATGGACATACTGATGGGACATCTCATGCTTGAGAACCTCCAGCACCACATCCCAGCCATGATTACGGATCAACCAGCCCGCCATTTTCAGGCTGGCAAATCCGGCAGACCATGAGCCCGCCCGGTTGCCATCCTCCGTAATTTCAAAGACCGGTGGTCGAAGATTCAGGCGATGGAGCCAGCAGATCTGCTGGTGCTCGATGAGCAGCTGCCGCAACCAGGCCCGCTGCAGTTTCACTTGCTCTGTAGACATCACGACTTGCATCACTTGCCGCCAAGGGCCTGCAGGTATTGCTCAGGGGCATAGCCGTGGATACCCGTGCCATTAACGACGGCAAAGGGGACTCCGCCTTGCGGGTCAAGGGTTTGCTTGCGGGCCGCCGCCGTGCTGTCTTTTTCAATATCATAGACATTAACGGCAATATTGCGGGATTGGAAAAAAGCCTTTGCCTTGTGGCAGTAAGGGCACCAGCTGGTGACGTAAAGATCCACCTTTGCCTTGCTTTTTTCTTGGACTTTACCACCGGACAGATATTCTTTGACCTGGTGGGGCTGGGGTGGATATTTGGTATGACGGGTATTGCCGTTATGGTCAATCCAGTCAAAATCAGCATACAGAAGGGCAGGGGTGGCCGTCAGACTTAGGAACAAAAGAAGGCCGATTGCTAGCGTACTTTTTTTCAATTTCTTCACCGATCATTTTTAAATTTCTTAAAATACGGCCACGCTGTTTCCAAAAACAACGTGGCTTAAGGTCAACAAGACACTCGCTGCCCGGACAGGCCATTAATGAATTATCTCTTCCGGCAACGCCCGCTGTTTTTTGGGATGCTGCCTGATGATATCAACAATCTCCCGAACATACGCACACTCGCACAGCTCCTCGCACCGCCGCAGCTCTTCCTTGTTAAAACAATACCGCGGGCAGTCGGCATCCGCTGTTTTATGCTCTTGATATTTCATACCGATATAGAGCTCGGCAAAGGTGTTGGCCTTCAGGGTCATGGTGGAAAAACAACCGCCGACATGGTGGGTAAAGAAAAACAGGCCCTCAAGCAGGTGGTCAAAATCAGGGGCATAGCCGTTGATTTCCAAAGAGCTATCTTCCAGGAAATCCTCCCTGTTCTGCCAGACAGTGGCGCAACAGGGGCAGATTTTAAAGGGCACCTCGCTCATAAAACATCCTGCTTTTTTTGTGTATATAATCAGGTGGTTGCTTATCTTGTTCTATTTAAAATGACTCCCTTGTGGCTCTCACAGTGACATTCGAGGCTGGATCTCTTACAATCATAATGCCACCCTATTTATCAACTTCAGTCAATACATTAATGCGCTTTCTTCTCTACAATATACGCTATGCCACCGGCAGCGGCGCCCGCTTTCATCTGCCTGTACCCTATGCCGGCATGCTGAAATCATCCCGCAACAACCTGTTGGCCATCACGGAATTTATCAAATCGGTGCAGCCGGACATCACCGGCTTAGTGGAGGTTGACTGCGGCTCCTTCCGGATGAAGGCGGCCTGCCAGGCCGCGACTATTGCCGAGGCCCTGGACCACGCCCACCTGGTGGAACCCAAATATGCCAACGGCTCCCTGGCTTCAATAACCCCCATTCTCAGAAAACAGGGCAACGCCCTGATCAGCCGCCAGCAGTTCATCAGCCACCATTTTCACTATTTTAACGAAGGGGTCAAACGCCTGGTCATTGAGGCGGAACTACCGGAGGTTACCGTTTTCCTGGTCCATCTGGCCTTGAAATACCGTTATCGGCAGCATCAGCTTGAATACCTGTACGCCCTGATCAAAAAAGTAGCAAAACCGGTGATTGTCGCCGGTGATTTCAACTGCTTTTGGGGCTCTCGCGAGCTAAGTCTTTTTTTAGGCGCCACCGGCTTAAAAAGCGCCAACCAGGAAGACAAGCCCTCTCACCCCAGCAAAGCGCCCCACCGCCAGCTCGACTTCATCCTCCACAGCCCGGAATTACGAGCCCTAAACTTTCACATCCCCGAGGTCCACCTCTCCGACCACGCCCCCTTGATCTGTGACTTTGAGCTGCCCTAAGGAGCGATCACACCATACTCCCGAACCTCTTACACAATAAACCTCGCCAAACAATAAAGGGGCTGTAGCAACCTAGCCACACCCCCTTCACCTTTCTCCAAACCGCGGGCCAGATTTGCAATCCAGCCCCGATTTCTATTCGTTCTTTTCGTTAAAACTACTGCTGATCACCTTGCCTTCACTGTCAAAAACAACGGTCAAGGCCTGGGATTTGGAGCTGCTCAAATTGCTCCAGCCATAGGTGTAAATCCATGACTCGGCAAGTGGCCTGCCCTGGTCATCCTTTTCATCAGAAAACCCGGTGGCGTAGGGCTTGCCAAACCAGGCCCGAATCTGCTCCTTGCTCTGCCCCTCCTGAATATCATTGACGTGGGTGGTTTCGATCATCCGACCCACCGACCGGCCGCGGCCCCCGGAAACACAGCCTGCCATGATAAGGACACAGAACCAGAGGATGAGATATTGCCATTGCATTACTTTGCGCATACTGCTCTCCTTGCTTGCTGTTCAAGCATGAAAATATGGGATAGACCCGAAAGGCTGGTGGCAGCCAGTCTTTCGGGTCGTTGCTGCCGGCGGTGCCGGACACTTTTAGAAAGAAATTAGTATGCAGGAACGAAACTTAGGGTGTCAACGATAAAGCCAACGACAAGGCAATTGCTCCAGTAGTGTCAGGGAGTGCAACTCGCGGCAGGCTGTCACAAAGAAAAGTACAACGCCAAAAAATGTGCTTGTATCAAAGGTCTTTTTTGGGGGAGTAACAGATAGATCGCACAAGAGCCCTTATCCCATTTTACTTATTTTTTTCGTTAAATTGCCGCTCAACCACCTTGCCCTCCTTGTCAAAAACAACAATCAGGGTCTGAGATTTGGTCTTGCCCTCATTGCTCCAGCCATAGGAGTACGTCCATGACTCTGCCTGGGGCCGACCCTGGTTATCCTTTTTATCAGAAACGCTTGTGGCGTAGGGCGCGCCGAACCAGTCATAGATCTGCTTCTTGGTCTGCCCCTTTTGGATATCCCTGACATGGGTGGTGTCGATCATCCTGCCCACCGACCTGCCACTGCCTCCGAAAGCACAGCCTGCCAGCGTAATGACACAGAACCAGAGGATGAGATGTTTGCAAAGTAATGCTTTAGGCATTCCGTTCTCCTTGCTTGCAGGGCAAGCATGTTAAAATATTTATGCCGATCGCGATCGTCCTGGCAGCCCTCAGGATAATTCGAAACGTTCATAAAACGTTGTTTTCGATAGCCACCCAGACAGTGTCAGGCTAAAGGTTGTGTCCAAAAGAGGTACAACGGTGAAGAAAGTAGCGTGCAGTATTGGCGTCTTCCGCGGGAGAGCTTCCGGAAACGTATCCGGCTAGATCTTGCAAGACCTCCCACCGACATACGTAAAGAGCCCCCAGCGGTGACAGTGAACAAAATCACTGAGCCAAGCTTTGGTTCAGGGCATTATGGGGTCTCGATGCCGAGTTTGGTCAGTTCTTCATAGAGACGTGGTTTGGTGATGGGTTTAATCAGGTAGCCATCACAGCCGGCCTTGGCCGCCGCAAGCACCATTTTTTTGTCAGAAATTCCTGATGCCATTAAAATTTTTACGCGACTTCCCTCTTTGACCCCAACCTGGTCCTCAAGACGACGGATGCCCTGCAGGGCCTTGATGCCATCCACCTCGTTCATCATGATATCAAGACAAATCAACTCGTAAGGCTCATGCTCATCCAAGGCCATCTTAACAGCGGTAAGGGCCTCCTTGCCATTGCTGGCAATATCCACCTCTCCAAAAACGGAAAGCTGCTTATTAAGAATCTTGCGGGAGACAAATTCATCCTCGGCAATAAGTATTTTCATCTATTTCATTCCTTCAGGTATTCATGGGTTAAACATACTCTCGCACTGTTCGAGCACCCGTAGCCAGACTCAGGGTCAAGAGAGGTGTTACTGCAAGGAGCGACTGTACATCTCGACACCATTGGCGATTTCAGTGGCAAGGGCCATCAGATAGGAATCGCTGCGCAGCAGTTTTTCTTCCTCCTTGTTGGAGAGAAAAGCTATTTCGGCAAGCACCGAAGGCATCTGGGCGCCGATAAGCACAAAAAACGGGGCCTTTTTGACGCCGAGATCCTTCACATTTTTATACCGTTTTTTCATGCCCAGGGCCATGGAGCTCTGCACCGTCCCGGCGAATTTACGTGACTCATCAATCTTGGAATTCTTCATGATATCAGAAAGAATGTTCTGCAGCTCGGAAAGCTGCTTGGAAGACACGGCATTTTCCAGGGCCGCCGCCTGTTTTTCCTCATTGGTGGTGGCCAGGCTCAGGTAATAGGTCTCCAGGCCCTTGGCCCGCCTATTGGGGGCGGAGTTGGCATGGATGGAGAGAAACAGATCGGCATTTTCGGTGTTAGCGATGGCGGTGCGCTCCTCCAGGGGCAGAAAGGTGTCGTTATTTCTGGTGAGCACGACCTTATAGCCTTTCTTGCGCAGGGCATCGCGGGTCATCAGGGCCACCTTGAGCACCACATCTTTTTCCAGCACGCCACCCCGGCCCACTGCGCCAGGGTCCTTGCCGCCATGACCGGCATCAATGACGATGGTTTTCACCCCCAGCCCCAGCTGCTCGGCCAGGGTGAACTCCTTGTCCGGATCCCACGGCTGCCGGGGTTTAACCGCAACCGTTGGTGTTTCTAGGGTGCCGGTGATGTCAATCACCACCCGAAAGGGCTCCTGGAGACTGAAAATCTTGTACTGGGCAAGGGTTTCCAGATCGATAACCACCCGGGAGGTGGAGGGATCAAACTGGGCAGCCCGGGACCGTTTTAACAGGCCGTCCTGGATGGTCACCGGATTCTGATAGGTGGAGGGGATGCGGCAGTCAAAGAGATCCACATAGAGTCGGGGGGGCAGGGTGCCGTTGGCCTTAAGGACATTCTCCTTAAACCGGACCGGGGCCGAGGTCTCGATAACCACACGGGTATAATTTTTATTGGACCAGAAGCGCACCGGTCGGGTGATATGGGCGGCATGGCTGGCCGGCCGGATGGAGTTGACAATGGTTTCTGTGGGCTCGGGCTCCTCGCCGCGGCGTTCCGAAGCATGCTCCTTCAGCCTGTTCAAGAGAAAATCGGTGGTGTCCTCCCCGGTGCCTGGCTCAGGGCCATAGACCGCCAGGGCCTTGCCCAGAAGACGCTCCTTGTCCACCACCTCGCTGCCCTCCTTATTGCCGAGCAGAATCTTGCCCAGGGCCACCATGGCGTCATCGGCCAGGGAATCCTCGGGAAAGGTGAAGGTCAGCTTCTCATAATAGGCGGCCGAGGCCTTGAGGTCCTCGCGCATGCCGAACTGCTCATAGGCCTTGCTGTAAATCTTGGCCATCATAAAGAGGGACTTGGGCGCCACCTCCTTATTGTCTGGACTGGCGTCCAGGGCCTTTTGAAAGAGACGCAGACATTCCTGCCACTGGCTGCGATCCAGGGCCTGCACATAAAAGGCGCAGCTATTGTTGTAATAGGAGGCCGCCTGCCGATAGCGCTTATCGGCAAGATCAGAAACGGCAGCCAAGGCCCGAACCGGTATCAGGACCACCAGCAAGGCCACCAGGACCAGGCCGACGGCAACGAGGGATCGCCCCGTTTTCCTATGCAGACAGGCTCCTTTCACGAGGTGGCTTCTTGTTTTAGTTTATAGAGCATATTCAAGGCCTCCAGGGGGCTGAGACGATCAACCTCCAAGGCGGCGAGCCGATGGCGCAGACCGTCGGCGGCACTGGGAAAAAGATCTAGCTGGCTCGGCTTGCCGTTGTTCTTGCCCTTGCCATTGGGCGGGCTGAAGGGGGGCTGGCCCAGGGTGGCGAACTCGCCGTTTTCGATATCGTGGAGAAGCTCCTTGGCTCGTTCCACCACATGCTTAGGGACGCCGGCCAGGGCGGCCACCTGAATACCGTAACTGCGGCTGGTGCCGCCGGGCAGCAGCTTATGGAGGAAGATGATGGTCTCATCCCACTCGCGGACGCCGATATGGAAATTCTTCACCCGTTTATGGGTGCGGGCAAGCTCGATGAGCTCATGGTAATGGGTGGCAAAGATGGTCTTCACCCCCTTGCCGTTTTTGGAGACCAGGTCTTCGCTTACGGCCCAGGCAATGGAGAGGCCGTCAAAGGTGGAGGTACCCCGGCCGATCTCATCTAAAATAACCAGACTGTTTTCCGTGGCGTTGTTGAGGATATTGGCGGTCTCGTTCATCTCCACCATGAAGGTGGACTGGCCGCGACGCAGATCATCCATGGCCCCCACCCGGGTAAAGATGCGATCCACCACGCCGATCCTGGCCTCGCGGGCCGGCACAAAACTGCCCATCTGGGCCATGAGGGTGATGAGCGCCGTCTGCCTGAGTACCGTGGATTTACCGGCCATATTGGGGCCGGTGATGATCAGCACCTCCTGGCTCGTCTGGTCGAGATGGATATCGTTGGGTACAAACCGGCCGGCCGGCATGGAGGCCTCGATCACCGGATGGCGGCCCTCCTTGATGATGATCTCCTCACCATCATTAACCTCAGGGCGCCTAAAATGATAGCGGCGGGCGGCCTCGGCCAGGCAGGTGTAATAATCGGCCTTGGCCACAAAGGCGGCGGCGCTCAGAATGCGCGATGAGGCCGCTGCCACCTGATTGCGAATATCGACAAAGAGTCGGTACTCAAGCTCCAGCCTTTTTTCCTCGGCACCCAGGACCTTCTCTTCAAATTCTTTAAGCTCCGGGGTGATGTAGCGCTCGGCATTGACCAGGGTCTGCTTGCGGATGTAATTCTCGGGCACATTGGTGGCCTGGGCCCTGGTGACCTCAAGAAAATAGCCAAACACCTTGTTAAAACCGATTTTCAGTTTGGCAATACCGGTCTTTTCGCGCTCCTGGGCCTCAAGGCCCAGGATGAGCTTCTTGCCGTCGGTAAGGATGGCAACATACTCGTCGAGCTCGGCATCCACGCCCTTGTTGATCAGTTTGCCCTCGCGCAGCCCCACCGGGCAATCCTCGCGGATGGCCCCCTCAAGAAGGTTATGGATGTCGGTAAGCAGATCCAGGGCTTCGCTCTCCTCCTGGAGAATGCCGTGGCTGGTGGCACAGAGTTCACGCAGACGGGGGAGCTGGGCCAGGGAAAGCTTCAACGCCGTAAGGTCGCGGCCATTGGCACTGCCTAAAACCACCCGGCTGTTCAAGCGCTCAAGATCATAAACCCCGGCAAGCAGCTCGCGCACCTCCTCACGGATGGCAGCACCGGTGGCAAAACTCTTACTGGATAGAAGATCGGTCTGCACCGGCTCGCCGCCGTGGAAATAGGCCACCGTATCCAGGCGCTTGTTGATCTGCACCGGGTCACGGAGCGGAAAGAGCAGATTCTTGGCCAAGAGCCGCGAGCCCATGGGGGTCTTGGTAAAGTCCAGGGTGTGCAGCAGAGAACCCTGGCGCTGGGCGCCGATAATGGTCTTGGTGAGCTCCAGGTTACGCCGGGATGAATCATCAAGCATGAGCACGGCATCGGTCTCAATGGCGACGAGGCGCTCGATATGGCCAAGCCCTGATTTCTGGGTATCCTGAATATAGGCGAGCAAGGCCCCGGCCGCAGCCAGGCCGGAAGTCAAGTGCTCACAGCCGAAACCAGCCATATTGGCAGTTTGAAAATGCTCAAGCAAGGTCTGGGTGGCGGTATCCGGATGGAAGATAGCCTTGGGGCGCACGGTCAGACAGACACCGTGCATGGTCGCCAGGGCCTCCTTGAGATCTCCGTCATCGTTTAAGCTGTCCGGAAGCAGAATTTCCGCCGGACCCAGACGGGCCAATTCATCAAAAAGACCGCCAAGCTCAGCCTGCTGGGCCACCAGAAATTCGCCGGTGGAGATATCAAGAAAGCTATAACCCCACACCTCCCCCTTGGCAATGGCGGCCAGATAACGGTTGGTCTTACCGTCAAGCACCGCATCTTCAGTGACCACCCCTGGACTCACCACCCGGGTCACCTCGCGTTTTACCACGCCCTTGGCGGTCTTTGGGTCCTCAACCTGTTCGCAGACCGCCACCCGAAAACCCGCCTCCACCAGTTTGGCAAGATAGCCGGCCGCTGCATGGTGAGGAACGCCGCATAAGGGGATCTTATTCTCTTCATCCTTATGGTTGCGGGAGGTCAGGGTGATGCCCAGCACCCGTGAGGCGGTGACCGCATCGTCAAAGAACATCTCGTAAAAATCCCCCAACCGATAAAAGAGGATGGCATCCGGATGCTGCTGCTTGATCTCCAGATACTGCTGCATCATGGGAGTTATTTTCGGGGCCTGTTTGGTCATTCTATTATGTGAGGTCCTCTTTGTTTCTCTTTCTCGTAAGCGGCATAGGCCCTTCGAAAGGCTCAGGGCTGGATGAGGAAATAATTTCATTGTAGGAGCCCGCCCCTGCGGGCGATTTGATGTTCATCCTGAAAAGAACAAATCGCCCGCAGGGGCGGACTCCTACACCCTTCGTGGCAATTCAAGCATAAAAACATTCCGTGTCATTCCGTGGGTTCCGTGACCAAAAGCTTCTGAAAATCAGGGAGCAGCAGGTCAAAGGTATGGTCAATATGGTCCGGGATGGTGCGGACATCAGCCAGCACGGTCATGAAATTATGATCGCCCTGCCAGCGCGGTACAATATGGTAATGGAGATGGTCGGCCCGACCGGCACCGGCCACCTCGCCAAGATTGAGGCCAATATTCATGCCATGCGGCTTAAGGTGGTGACGAATAATAACCACGCTCTGTTCCACTTTTTTGATCAGGGCACCATTCTCTTTTGTCGACAGATCGGTGATATCAGCAACATGTCTGGCCGGCGCCACCAACAGATGGCCGTTGGCATAGGGAAAGCGATTGAGCAGGACCACACTGTCGGCGTCACGAAACAATATGAGACCAGCCTTGTCGTGGGGCTTATCTACCGCTGCACAAAAAAAACAGCCGGGTTCTCGCCCCTCTTTACCGAGGATATAGTCCATGCGCCAGGGGGCAAAGAGACTGTTCATGGCCGGGGCACCTCCAGAATACGGCCGCGCAGAGTCTCGCCCACCTCAAGAATACCGTAGGTTCCGGGCGCACCATAGCGCCCCGTGCCCATGAAGCTGCCGGGGTTCATAAACAAAACGCCAAAGAGACGGTGGCAGACCGGGATATGGGTGTGGCCGGAGACAATGCAGTCCACCTCATCAAAATCGTTGCGGAGGTTTTCCTCCACGTTACTTCGGTAGCGCATGCCATGGGTGAGACCAAAACGAAACCCGCCAAGCTCGATCACGGTCTGGGTGGGTAGATTATGGCGAGCCGAGGGCTGACACATATTGCCATGCACGGCGTAAAGCTCTTTACCCTTAAAGGCGTTGAGCACAGAGAGGTCGGTGAGATCACCGGCATGGAAGATAACCTGACAATCGGCAAAACAACGGGCTGTCTGCTGGCAAAAACTCTCGGTTGGCGAGCTGATGTGGGTGTCGGAAAGAACGCCGATCTTCATGAAAAACACTCTTGGAGAAGTAATCGCTACATGATCTGAAGGCTGGTTGAAAAGATAAACGAAATGCGCTGAAATCTCAAGGCCGGCAGCTCATTCACAATGAGAAAAGAAAGGGGTGACGTTAGGAACGCTCTCAAGTATGATTTATACGTTGTATATTTCCAGAAAAATCAACCCATCGGTGCCATTGCTCCCATGTTACTAGGCGAAGCTCTTCTTGAGGCCGGGGTCATTAGCGAAGCAGATCTGCAGAAGGCGCTTGCGACCCAGACCCGCAATACCCATCTTTCCTTTGGTGATATTATCACCCAGCTCTTTGCGGTGCCACGCCACGTGGTTGAAAGCCATTATGTCAACCTGGCCATCAGCCCTTTTATCAAAGAATGGTTACACAAACAACTGACCAAAAAGCCTCTCAGCGATGGTCTGCCCGCCGAAAACATCATCGCCGACATTGCCCTCACCATCCCGGTGTTTTCACGCTACGAAGGTGAAACTATCAGCTTTGAGCGCCTTGCGGACGGCATGTACCAGGAGAGCAGCTCACTGACAAAAATTGAAAAAATCACCGCTATCATTGACCCTCTGGTTATCACCACCACCAAACAGCAGCAGATAATTTTCCACCATGTCCACCTGGAGGTGAGCTTACGGGATAAAGGAATCAGTCCTGACAATCCCGGCTTTCTCCCCGAGGCGCGGCTCCGCCTTCTCAAGGCCTTGAAGGAAAAAAACTAACCTCCCTTCTCTTGCCCCTCTATCCTGCGACGCGCCTCCCGGCTGTCGATGCCTTTAATGACCAGACGTTTATGGCGACTTTGCTGACCGCTGTCTAAGATCACCGCTGATTTTGCCACCCCAAAAAACTTGGCAACAAAGGCCTGTACTGCCTTGTTGGCCTTACCTTCCACCGGCGGCGCAGTAATAGCCAACTTCATCTCCTCGCCATGGAGACCGCAGAACCTGTTTTGCGAGGCCTTGGGCTGGATGTAGAGGGCCAGAACGGTATCGCCGTCCTTATTTTCCGAGAGATAGGGCATGGGTTCCTGAATACCGAAAAAATGACACCAAACCACGTTTTCAGCAAGTCTTCTTTGGCTGCTGTTCGGCTGGACGGCTGCCGCCCTCTTCAACCTCCACCCGATTGCGCCCCCGCTCCTTGGCCTTGTAGAGGGCAATGTCTGCTATGCCGATAAGCTGTTCCGGCTCGATGCTCTGATCTGATCCACTCATGCCGACCCCAAAACTGGCAGTGATGGCGATCGGCCCCTTACCAGTCTCCAGGGGCAGGTCGGCAAGAGTTCTGCGCAGCCGTTCGAAGTGCTTGTAGGTCTCATCACAGCTGGTATCAGCCATAATGATCAGAAACTCCTCCCCGCCATAGCGGCCAATGGAATCATAGGGTCTTAAGGCGGCTTGAATTCTTTGGGCGGTGCCCAGCAGCACTTCGTCGCCGACATTGTGCCCATAGGTGTCATTGACCTTTTTGAAGTGATCAATATCCATAATGCCGACACAGAGACCCTTGCCCTGTCGTGTACGGCGTACCATCTCCTGGTCGAGACGCTCCATAATTGCCCGGCGGTTTAACAGGCCGGTCAAGGCATCGCGGGAGGCCTGCTCTTTCAAGGCATTGCGCGCAGCCAACAGTTCCCTGTTGAGCCCAACGATACGTTGGCCTGCCCGCAGACGCACTTCAAGCTCGTGGGGGTAGAAGGGCTTGGTGATATAATCGTCGGCCCCGGCATCCATGCCCTGGATAATATCATCCTTGTCGGTTCGTGAGGTAAGCAGGAGAATATAGGTGTAGGGTTCGCGGGCCTGTTCCCGCACCTTACGGCAGATGTCCAAGCCGCTTAGGCCTGGCATCATCCAGTCAAGAATCAAGATGCTCGGGCTGTCTTTTTCCTGGACGCGCTCCCAGGCCTCGTTGCCATTTTCACAGGCAAGCACTTCATAGCCCCATTTCTCCAGCAGGCTCGCCAGCTTCAAACAGGAGACGCGGTCATCGTCCGCAATAAGCAGTTTCATCAATCAGCACCTTGGCTGAAATTATTTAAGGCATCACGCAACTCGTGCACCCGGTCAACCAGCAGCACCGAGTGACGCTCAATCTCCGGCCAGTTTGCCTGCTCGGTGGCCATCTTTTCGAGTTTGAAAGCTATGTCATAGGCCGCCTGGGCCCGAAAATTCGATACCGCACCCTTGAGCTTGTGCGCACTCTCACGTAAGACCTGATGGTCACGGGTGTCGATGGCCAGTCTGATGCTGCCCAGGTATTGGGGGATCTCACTGATAAAGATTTCAACAAGCTGGCGCAGCAGGGCCAGGTCATTGTCAACGCCGGCAAGGGCGTCCGCTTCGCAAAAAACAGCATCATCGGCTTCTTCTTGGCCGGCAGGGCCGCTGCTCCTTGTTTTTTCAGACATCTGGACTTCCTCTGGGGACGGGAACAAGACCTCAATCACCTCGTTGAGCTGCTGACTGCGAAAGGGCTTGGCGATATAGCCCTCCATACCACAGGACTGACATTTAATCTTATCCTTGTCAAAGGCCTGGGCGGTGAGGGCAACAATGGGTGCATAGCGGCCGGTGCGCCCTTGCTCTGCCTTGATGAGCCGGGTCGCTTCGTAGCCATCCATCACCGGCATGTTGATGTCCATGAGGACCAGATCATAGGGCTCAGCGACAAACATCTCCACCGCCACCTTGCCATCATAGGCTATGGAGACATGATGCCCCATATTTTCCAGCATCTTGGAAGCAACCTTCTGGTTGACCAAGTCATCTTCCGCAAGGAGGATGTGCAGTGGGCTACGGGCCGCGGCAACGCGCCTCTTTGACGGCTGTTTTTTTGTCGCGGCAATGGCTGGGCTGGCACTATGTCTGCCCTTGCCGGGCATGATTTTCTGGAGGGTGCTCACGAGGAGTTTACGTTTCACCGGTTTGACAAGATACTCTTTGATGCCCAACTCCTTGGCCCTTGCTGTATGCTCTTGCCGGTTGTCCGAAGTCAGCATCATAACGGTCAGACCGGCCAGGGCCGGGTCCTTGTGGATGTGCTCAGCCACCTCAAAACCGTCCATGTCCGGCATGCGGCAATCAAGGAGGATGAGCTCAAAGGGCGTACCGGCCGCGGCCGCTTTCTGGATGGCGGCAACGCCACTCCTGCCGTCCACCGCCTCCTGCACCTTTGCCCCCCAGCCACTGAGCATCTCGTTGAGCACCAGGCGATTTACCGGGGTGTCATCAATAATCAGGACAGATATGCCCTGAAGGTCAAAGGGGCGACGTTCTTGTTCTTCTCTTTTTTCAAAACGGGTCTGCTTACCCAGCCTCACCGTGAAAAAGAAGGTACTCCCTCCGCCCTCCTGACTTTCGACCCAGATCTCACCGCCCATCAACTCAACCAGCTGTTTAGAAATGGACAGCCCCAGGCCGGTGCCCCCGAACCTGCGGGTTGTCGAGGAATCGGCCTGGGAAAAGCTTTCGAAAATGAGCTCCCTTTTGTCGTCCGGGATGCCGATACCCGTATCACTGACAGCAAAGAGCAAGGTGGCCTGCTCATCGGCGTGCTCCCGACAGGCCACCCGAACGATGATCTCCCCTTCCTCGGTAAACTTGATGGCGTTGCCGATCAGGTTTATCAAGATCTGGCCAAGACGGTTGGGGTCACCGATCATATAAGGAAAGACATCTGGCTCAATATGATAGGCGAGCTCCAACTGTTTGCCATGGGCGCGGATGGCCAGGACCTCACAGGTGTTTTCCAGGAGCTTGTTAAGATTGAAGGCTAGATTCTCCAACTCCATATTACCTGCTTCAATCTTGGAGAAGTCGAGAATATCGTTGATTAACTGTAGAAGATTGTCGCCGGCATACTGGAAGATTTCGACGTATTCCCGTTGTTGGTCTGAAAGTCTGGTATGGTTGAGAAGATCTCCCATGCCGATAATGGCATTCATCGGCGTGCGAATTTCGTGACTCATGGCGGCCAGAAATTCGCTCTTGGCCGTGTTGGCCGCCTCTGCTTCTTCCATGGCCTTTTGCACCGCCAACTCAGCCTTTTTGCGTTCGGTGATATCTTTAAAGTCCTCAATGATGCCGATCAGATTGCCGGCCTGATCCAAAAAAGGGCTGACGGTCACGATACAGGGAAAGGTGCTGCCGTCCTTGCGTGTTTTCAGCGCTTCAAATTCAAGGACCTGCTGGTCTACAAAGATACGCTGCAGCGGACAGCTCGGTTGATGGCAATCGTTGCCGGCTAAAATCTCATGGCATTTGCGACCCAGGACCTCCGCCTCAGCAAAACCGGTCATCGACAGCAATGTTTGGTTGACCTTGACCACGGTAAAGTTTTCATCGACAATCCACATCCCGCCGGCCGCCGAATTGAAGATCTGTTTCAACTCGGCATGGGAGCTTTTCAGACTCACCTCCGTGCGCCTGGCCTGTAAGATCTTAAACATGCTGGCCATGTAGAGGGTGAGCTGCTTGACGTCCGCCTGGTCATAGGGTTGTTCCTTGTTGCCGACCCCTGCCACCGCCACAACACGATCACCATCAAAAACAGGGACACTGAGGTGGCGGAGGAGGGGGAAATGGCCTTCCGGGTAGCCTTTCCTGCCAGGCTCATGGAGATAATCATTATGGACCACGGGCTGGCGCAACCGGACGCAGTCGGCCCAGATGCCGGCGCTTGCCAGAGGATAATGGGGGGCCTTCACCGCCGTGCATATTTTCATCGTTTCTTGCGACCAGGCATAGAGATCCAGGGTCTGTTCATCTTCTTTGAAGAAATGAAGATAGCCCACCTTGCTCTTGGTCAACTGCACCCCTTCCTCCAGGGCAAAATCGGTGAGCTCGGTCTCTGTCTGCCAATCATGCTGACTGAGTTTCAACAAGGCCTCAAGACGCTCTTCATCAACCCGCAGTGCCTCCTCCGCACGTTCCCGTTCAGCAATGACCTGTAAAAGAGAGGCATTGGTCGATTCCAGGTCACCGGTGCGCTGGGCGACAAGCTCCTCCAGGTGTTCTTTGTAGTCCTGGAGGCTTTTCTCCGTCTTTTGGTGTTCCTCTATCTCCGCATTGAGGGCGGTAAAGTTCTCTAAGACACGATTTTCCAACGCGCTGGTGGCGAAATAAAATATGACAAACAAAAAAGAGCCTATCAGGATGAAAAGGCCGAGAATCGCCACGGAGTAACTTTTCATTTCAGCAATCTTTGTCATGACGTCATGGAGGACAATGATTCCACCAACCTCCTTGCCACTGACATCCTGCAGAGGAAGGAGAGCTCCGCGATATTCTATACCCTTATGTTCGATGCGAACTTGAGCATTGCGATGTTGGTCGTGGGCCAACCCCAGTAATTTCTGGAGTTGCGTCGGTATTTCACCGTTTAAGGAGCTGGCAATGACGACCTCATGGGGGAAGGCATTCCACTCCTGAGAGCGGCCAAGCATTTTCATGCCTTGTTGCCAGTGCTGCTGCTCAAGATGTTCCTTGCCGATCATAAAGATCAGCTCAACGCCTAGGGTTTCGGCAAGAAGAGGCGTCAGATGTTCAATCTCCTTGCCCAGTTCTATATAGCCAACCACCTTGCCGTTGATCTGCCACGGCGAGACGACGCGCAGTGTAAAGGTGCCCCAAGGACCCAGCTCAATGCCTGAGGCGGTGGCCCCGTTTTGAACCGCCGCGGCCATGGTGAAGCGATCGATACGATCACCATATCGCTCCCTATTGTGGACCCGCAAGAAGCAGACACTGTCCAGGCCGGTAAAATAAAAATGGGTCACCTCATATTTGGCCCGCATATTGGCAAAAATCGGTTCGGCAGAGGCATAGAGAGCTGCCCGATCCTGGGCCAGCCAGTGTTGCTGCAAGGCCCTATCGTTTGCCAAGAAATACAGCTGGGCACTGAGTGCGTCTGCTTCAGCAATAAGGAGTTTACTAAATAATTTTTTGGTCCCGCTGAGACGGGCATCCACTTCATCGTCAATATTGTGTTGCTGGAGCTGATAGAGGCAGACGAGGGCTATTGCCAGCATAAAGAACAGGGCAATACCGAGAAGAGCCAAAACCTTCTTTTTGATGCTGCCTTTTGTTTGATACGGAGTGGCGTCCATGAAAAACTCCTGCAGCGAGTTAGGGGCAATCCCTTGAAATATAAAGAAGATGGTATGCTTAAAATTATGGGTCAATTTTCAGAATAAATCAAAAAAAAGAGATGAGTGGCTGCTGCGATAGTTAAATTGGACTGGTGACCTGGAACAGGGAGCTGCGATGCTGCAAAGCTTTTACAGCAAAACCGTCGTGCTGCCAAAATGTATATGAGTGGCCCCTTTCCGTTCTTTCCCAGTCCGATAAATTTTACCTTGTGGGTCAGGCCAGATATTTTGCCATGCCACCAAAGGTACACACCCTTGGTGGCAAATCTTTATCCTCGCCCGCTCATCGTCACCCTTGTCCGCAAGGCCATTATCCTAAAACTTTCTCCCTTGACATCAGCACAAAACACATTATCATATCGCTATATGACGATATGGAGATGCCATGAAAGAATTTATTAAGATAATGAAGGCCCTTTCTGATCCCAACCGGGTCACTATAATCAAGCTGCTGGAGGAAAAAGAGCTTTGCGTCTGTGAGTTTCAGGCCCTCCTCGGCCTGGCCCAGTCCACGGTGTCAAAGCATTTGAAGCTTCTGGAGGATGCCGGACTGGTGAGCAGCCGAAGACAGGGGTCGTGGATTATTTTCAAGCTGCTGCGCGGCGGGGGCTCTGTCTATAGTGGTGCCATGCTGGAGCTCATGCCAGGCTGGCTCAACAGCGAAAGAGAGATTCAGAACCTCAAACTGCGGCTGAAAGACGTTGATCGCTTGCGACTTTGTTCGGCCTGATTTTGTTTGAACCCGAATTTTTTTAACTGTAGGAGCCCGCCCCTGCGGGCGATTGGT
>JAHJKA010000004.1 GCA_018822545.1 Pseudomonadota bacterium | reverse complement strand
GCGCGGCCTTGCCCCGCAGCAAAGTGTACTTGCCCTTCTTGTTCACGGTCAGTTGGATATCCTCGGATACCGTTTGCAGATGGGCATTGTTGAAGGCAGTGGCGATGAGGTCGCGAATGGTCACTAGAGCTGCTGCAAGGGGGAGATTCTTGGTGATGTCCTTGGTCTGATAGCGATAAACAAAGGAGAGGCATTCCTCCTTGCGGAGGGTGAGGCGGCGGATAAAGACGCGGTTCAAGCCAACCTCCGGCCCGTGGTATTTTCCCAGGACCAGCTTGCTGAAGGTGTTGCGGGTCAGGCTCTCCGCCAGCAGGGTGAAAAAAAATTCGCTTGGGTTTTCCATCGCTTTTAGCCCTCCTTCATGGACAGCGATATCCGCTTGCGCTTGGCATCAACCTCAAGCACCCGCACCATGACCTGCTGGCGGACTTTGACCACATCGCTGGGATCTTTGACATAGCGGTCGGCCAGCTGGCTGATGTGGACCAGGCCATCCTGATGGACGCCGATATCGACAAAGGCCCCGAATTTGGTGACATTGGTGACAAGGCCGGGCAGGCGCATGCCTTCGTGAAGATCATCCATGCTGTTAATGCCGTCGGCAAAGGCAAAGGCAGTAAAAGATTGCCTGGGGTCGCGGCCCGGTTTGGCAAGCTCACTGATAATATCGTTCAAGGTCGGCAGACCCACCGTGGCACTGACATAGCGCTTGATATCGATCTGTTGCCTGATCTCGGCCTGCGTCATGAGATCTCCAACCTTGCAGCCGCAATCCTTGGCCATCTGTTCGACGATGGCGTATTGCTCTGGGTGGACGGCGCTTGCATCCAGGGGGTTTTTGGCGTCACGAATCCGTAAAAAGCCAGCGCATTGCTCAAAGGCCTTGGCCCCCAGGCGCGGCACCTTCAGCACCTTGGCCCGGCTGGTAAACGGGCCATTTTCATTGCGAAATTTGATGATGTTCTGGGCCAGTACCGGCCCTAAGCCGGAAACATGGGCCAGAAGCTCGGCGCTTGCTGTGTTTAACTCAACGCCGACACTGTTTACACAGCTTGCCACCGTGTCATCCAGGCTCTTTTTCAGCGCCGCTTGGTTGACATCGTGCTGGTATTGACCGACACCGATGGCCTTGGGGTCGAGCTTCACCAGCTCGGCAAGGGGGTCTTGCAACCGGCGGCCAATGGACACCGAGCCGCGCACGGTGAGATCATGGTCGGGAAATTCAGCCCGGGCCGTTTCCGAGGCCGAGTAGATGGAGGCGCCGCTCTCATCCACCATGGTTATGATGATCTCAGGGGCCAGGCCCAACCCCCGGGCAAAAGCCTCGGTCTCCCGGCCGGCCGTGCCATTGCCGATGGCAATGGCCTCAATCTGGTATTTGCGGCAGAGATCGCTGACGATCTTGCCGGCTTCCTTGCTCTGGTTGGCCGACAGGGTAGGGTAGATGGTGGTATGGTGCAGGAGCTTACCCTGGGCATCCAGGCAGACCAGCTTGGCACCGGTGCGAAAACCGGGATCAAGGGCCATGACCCGCTTGCGGCCTAAGGGGGAGGCAAGCAGCAACTGGCGCAGGTTGTCGACAAAGACCTTGATCGCCTCGCGGTCAGCCTTGTCCTTGAGGCTGGTGCGTAATTCGTTTTCCAGCGACGGAGCCAGGAGGCGTTTGTAACTGTCCTGCACGGCAAGGTTGACCTGCTCTGCCGCCACACCGCTGCCCTTAACATATTTTTTCTGCAACAGCGTAATGGCCGCTTCTTCCGGGGGGCGCAGCGCCAGGGTCAGCACCTTTTCGTTTTCACCGCGCAACATGGCAAGTAGGCGATGGCCGGCGACTTTGGCTGCTGGTTCCTGCCAGTCAAAATAGTCACGAAACTTGCTGCCTGCCTCCTCGTTTTTCTTGACCACCTTGGCGATGATTAACGCCTTGGTGTTAAAGAGTTGGCGTAACCCGGCCCGGGCCGCGGGGTCTTCATTAACCCATTCGGCGATAATGTCGCGGGCCCCGGCCAGGGCCTCGTCCGCACTGGCAACGCCCTTGTCCGGGTTGATGAATTTCTCCGGTGTAAGGGGTGTCTGGTCCTGCTTAAAGATGGCGCGGGCCAAAGGCTCCAGGCCCTTTTCCATGGCAATGATGCTTCGGGTCCGGCGCTTGGGGCGGTGGGGCAGATAGATATCTTCCAGCACCGTCAGGTTGGGGGCGGCAAGCACTGCCTGATGCAGCTTGTCATCCAGCAGGTCGCGTTCGGTCAGGGAGGCAATGATCGCCTCTCGGCGTTTGTCCAGTTCGGCCAGTTGTGTCAGCCGGTCACGCACCGCGGTGATCTGGGTCTCATCCAGCAGGCCGGTGGCCTCTTTGCGGTAGCGGGCAATAAACGGTACGGTGCCGCCGTCTGCCAGCAGGGTGGCAACGGCCGCCACCTGGCCGCTTTTGATCTGCAGTTCCCTGGCAATGATTTCCTGATGTTGATTCATGATTGTTTTTCTATTCGTATTTGGACGGCAACGCCATTTGTTTTTTTATGAAAGGATAAGATTAGGAGCTTATGGCCCTGATTGAGCTCAAACGTGGTGTTTCACTTTAGTTGATCTTGGGGCCTGCGACAAAAGAGCACTTTGACAGGTTTCACTTTCTTTTCGGTAATAGTGAGTAGGTGGATGCCAACTTTGCCAAAGTGCCAGTGATTGTTGAAGCCGGGTAATCTCTAAACCCTGATCCCCCGAGGATGAAGAAGATGAATAAAATGATTGATCCGCGCACCTGAAGACACTTTCGCCACAAAGACGTCTGTCCCAATGCCGACCAGGAAATCATGGTCTATCTCGATAATCGGGTGATCTCCGACATGAGCCTAACCTTTGAACCGAAAATGTTTGATAAGGCCTTTGCATTCTGAGCACGTTGTGCGCAATTTTCACCAATATCCCCGTTTCTTAACGGGAATCAAACCTCTCATTGATCTGGTTATCTCTCAAGTTGGGCCGGCCTGTGGCTGCCTTCCCCTTTTGATCTTACAAGATCCTATCGTCAGCACAGAATTGCAGGGTGCAAACGAGGAGTCTGGCTCAGGCTTGTTATTATCTTTTTTGTCCCCTAAGATGGAGGGATGTTAAAAAGAACTTTAACAAAGCTCTTGAATACGCTTGCCCCCAGAGAAGGGCTCCTCATGATGGTGCTTGCTGTGGTGGTGGGGGCAGGAACGGGCCTGGCCGCAGTATTTTTCATTCGTCTCATCTCTTTCATCCATAATTTTTCCTATACCGGGGCCGGCAATCTCCTGCCTGCCCTGGGCCACTGGTGGTTTGTCATCATACCCGTGGCCGGGGCCCTGGTAGGTGGGCCCATTATTGCCTATTTTGCCCCGGAAGCTAAAGGCCACGGCATACCAGAGGTCATGCAGGCCCTTATTCTCCACGGTGGCCGCATCAGGCCCAGGGTGGCGCTGGCCAAGATATTTGCCTCGGCGCTCTGTATCGGCACCGGCGGCTCAGCCGGTCGCGAAGGCCCCATCGTCCAGGTCGGCTCAACCCTGGGCTCCATAGCCGGGCAATGGCTTGGTCTGTCGAACGAACGTCTTAAGAACCTGGTTGCCTGCGGCGCTGCGGCCGGCATCGCCGCCACCTTCAACGCCCCCATTGCCGGGGTTGTTTTTGCGGCGGAGGTGCTCTTGGGCGGTTTGGAGATGGCTGTGTTCAGTAATGTGGTCATCTCGGCGGTTTCCGCCGCCATTGTTAGCCAGGTCTTTCTCGGGGCGCGGCCGGCCTTTGAGGTCCCTCACTACATCCTGCACTCGCCCTGGGAGATTATCCTCTACGTCATCCTGGGGGTTGCCGCTGCCCTGGTCGGCATTATGTTCATCAAGATGCTCGATAGCGCCGAAAATATTTTTGATCAGTGGCACTTTCCCACCCTGTTCAAGCCAGCGGTGGGTGCGCTTCTTCTCGGTCTGTTGGCATACGGTTATCCCCACGTTTCGAGCATGGTTTCGGTATATGGCACTGAATCCAGACTTGGTATGCCCCTGATCAACAACATTCCCCATATCTACGGCTCTGGTTTTGAATTTCTCAATCAGGTATTGCAGGGGCAGGCATCTTTCTGGCTTTTGGCCCTGCTCATTATCCTCAAACCCCTGGCCACCTCATTCACCCTGGGCTCTGGCAACTCCGGCGGCGTGCTGGCGCCATCGCTTTTTACCGGCGCCATGCTTGGCGGCGCCTTCGGGCATCTGGTCAGCGCCATTTTTCCAGAGCTTGGAAGCGAGGTGGGTGCCTATGCCCTGGTTGGTATGGCCGCTGTCTTTGCGGCAACGGCCCGGGCGCCCCTCACCTCGATCCTCATCGTTTTTGAAATGAGCAACGACTACCGCATTATCCTGCCGCTGATGGCCGCCAGCATGGTCGCATCTTCCGTGGCCGCGTGGCTCCACCCGGAGTCTATCTACACCCTGAAATTGCGTAAAAGAGGGATCAGCTTCCAGACCGGCAAATATCTCGACGTTATGCAGGGCATGATGATTGATGAGATGATGGCCCAAAAACCTATCACCATGAAGAGTTCGCAAAGGGTGGCCGAGCTCTTTGCCGCATTTCAAGAAACCCATTTGCGCGGATTTCCGGTGCAGGATGACATGGGCAACCTCTATGGCATTGTCACCCTCCAGGACCTTGAGCGGACGATTCAACAACTTGAGCGCGACCAGGACAAGCAGCTCAGCCTCCAAGATGTCAAGATCGGTGATGTCGCCACCCGCGACCCGGTGACAGTCTTCCCCGACGAGCCGATCTGGTCGGCAATCCATAAAATGGCTCCCCGCGATCTTGAGCGCCTGCCTGTGGTTTCCAGGCAGGATCCGAAGAAAATGGTGGGCCTTATCAGCCGCAGCGATATCCTGCGGGCCTATGATGTGGCCTTGCTTCGCTACCCGCGCGAAGAGCACCATTCCGGCCCCGATGACCCTGCCCCCGACAAACTCTCATGAACGTGTCTTGAGTTAGTAGATTCTGCGTTCAAGATCAGGTACGCGAAGACTCTGAGACATGTGGAAAATGTATCGCAGGCACGCGACGGAAGTGCCCTGGGGGTCCATATGGGTACTATGTCCATAATCCTACCAATAGCTCTTGTTAAGAATAGGGTCGAAGCTGTTGACCCTAATTCTTGCAGTACCTGTTTCGCCTATTTCTGATAGCTGCAGTTTGCATGTAACTCATTGAAAATACGTTATTTTTTATTTGATTTTTGTCTCATTCGTAGTTAGAGTAGGTATAGGAAGTTGTAGATAGGGTTTTTACAACATTTTCCTGACTAATCCCAACGTGTGGAGGAGTGAACGATGAACGAGACAAGGGTAAGAAACCGAATAGGTGCTGGATCAGAGGTGGCAGAACAGTCAAAAGCTTTGAGTGCAGCCATCGCTACCATAGGAGTAGGCGGTGGTGCAATCGTTGGTTTGTGGTCTGTTTCATGCTTTGTCGGTGGGATGATTGCAAGCGGTGGTCCGATAGCATTCGTTGCTTCCTGGTTTAAAGCTGTCTTTGGTTTGTAAGCTTTAAAGGGTAAATGTGATATCAAGATCATGAAGCGGTACTTGCTTTGCCCGGCAGTATAAAGCAGAGCAAAGGGCTGTTTCCTATCGTCACTCACTGCTTCGCAGCATTCATGGGTAGTCAACAGGCTTCAGTTCTGAGAGTGATTCAGGGCTGAGGCCTGTTTTGTATGCAAGGTGTTGCTTGCCTGGGGGGAGAAAATAAAAGGACGTCGCGCATTTCGAAATACAATTTCTTTAGATATGATACAGTTGTTGGGAGAGTTTGAAACTTTTACCCTTGCCACTTAACGACCTGTCATCACGGAGAATGATCATGAGGGCGAGATACTTTTATTATGCAATCTATCTCGTTATTTTTTTTGCCCTCATCGGCAGTGTTGTCACCTATGTCTGGAAGCTTGAACATTCCCATCCTCCCATCGAATATAGCCGGTTTCTAGATAACCTGAAGAATGATAAGGTCGCCAAGGTTCAGTTGAAAGGGGGTTGGGTCGTCTTGACCGATAAGCATGACCAGACTTTCCAGACCTTTTCCCCAGACATCAGCGGCTTGATGCCCCTACTGGTGGAAAAAAGGGTGCGCATTTCCACCGAGGAAAGAGACCAGTTTCCTCTCATTCAGCTCCTTCCCATCACCCTGCCTTTCGGTATCCTTCTTCTCATTATTCTCATCTTTGTTGTGGGGAATAAGCCACGCTCGGAAGAGGAGCATGCCACTGATTTTGCCAAAAACAAGATGGTGAATTTTTCCACCGAGTCCTCCCCCGTTACCTTTGACGATGTTGCCGGCATTCCTGAGGCCAAGGAAGAGTTGCAGGAGATTGTCAGTTTCCTGAAAGACCCGGCGCCGTTTCGCAGGTTGGGGGCCAACATTCCCAGAGGCATTTTGTTGCAAGGCCCTCCCGGTACCGGCAAGACCTTGCTGGCCAGGGCCATTGCCGGTGAGGCCAAGGTGCCGTTTTACAGCTTCAGCGGTTCTGATTTTGTTGAGATGTTTGTCGGGGTGGGGGCTTCCCGGGTGAGGGATCTGTTCAAGGAGGCCAAGAAGCATACGCCCTGCATCGTGTTTATTGATGAGATTGATGCGGTGGGCGCCTCGCGAAGCGGTTCCGGGGCCATGGGCGGCCAGGATGAGCGTGGCCAGACCTTGAATGCCTTACTGGTGAATATGGATGGCTTTGGCCGCGACGATACCATTATTGTGCTCGCGGCCACCAATCGCCCGGATATCCTCGATCCCGCCTTGCTCAGGCCGGGCCGTTTTGATCGGCTGGTTACCATTTTGCCCCCTGACGTCAAGGGCAGGCTGAAGATTCTGGAGGTCCATACCGCGGCCATGAAGTTTGCGCCTGATGTTGATCTGGCCAGCATTGCCGCCAGTACCCCGGGCTTTACCGGTGCCGAGCTTGCCAACCTGGTCAATGAGGCGGCCTTGATCGCTTCCCGTGAAAACAAGGAGGCCATTGAAGGGCGAGACTTAAACGAGGCCAAGGACCGGATCATCATCGGGGTTGAGCGCAAAGGCATGGTGATCAGTGAAGACGATCGCCGCACCATGGCCTATCATGAGGCCGGCCACGCCATTGTTGCCAGGTGTCTGCCCAATTCCGACCCCATTGAAAAGATCACCATTGTGCCGCGCGGCCGGTCCATGGGCCACACCCAACAGCAGCAGTTGGTGGATCGGCACGCCTATACAAAGGCTTTTTTGCGCAATCGCATTACTATTTTGATGGGGGGCAGGGCGGCAGAACAAATCGGTCTGAGCCAGCAGACCACCGGCGCCGAGGGTGATCTTGGTCTGGCCACCGAAATTGCCAATAAGATGGTCTGTCTCTGGGGTATGGATGAACAGCTCGGCCCCTTGGCCTATTCCAAGATGGATGCGGGGTTCTTGGGCGGATCGGCAAATCAGTTGGCGTTCAGCGAGCATACGGCGCAAAAGATTGATACGGCTGTTCGGGCCCTGGTGAATGAATGCTATCATGAGGCCGCCAATATTTTACAGAACAGTCAGAGTTTCCTTCGGCATCTGGCTGAAATCCTTCTACAGACCGAAACCTTGGACCGGGAAGAGATGGAGATTATCTTTGACTGCTCCCAGAAAAAGATGGCTGAGGGGGCGGATGATGCGGAGATTGCCCACGAATGTCTGATCTGTCCCTGTACTGGCCACTGTAATCACCTACCGTCCTCCTGCCTGTCACCGACCACTCGTAATGCGTAATTCCTGTTTGTGATTACCCCTTATCTTCTGCAGCTTTTGTACATGTCATGCCCGCCCAGGTGGGAATCCAAAAACGAGGGCGCGACTTTCTTGATTGGCGTTTGTGGGCAATCCAATTTCCGTTTAAGCGGAAGCTGCAACTTCCCTTCATTCTACAGGTGAAAAAGGCCGCAATTCGTACAGTTTCAAATGGTATGCTAACTTATTAAAAATACGTTGTTCTTTTCCGAGAAAAAAAATATCCTTAATGCTGTAAAGACCAATTTGCAGCAGTGCAAAGCAGGCTGATAAATACCCTGAAGTGAAGGAGGATGCAGTTGTGATAAAATTCACAGACATCGTTAAGGCCTTTGTTGTTGGTATTTGCCGCAGTAAGGTCTCCCTGATTGGCGCCATCATGACCACCGTGATTTTCCCGGTACTCCTGGTGTCGGCAATCCTCGATCTCCAGGGAGTTGTCGATAACCCCTATTTCGGCTTTGTGATTTACATGGTCCTGGGCCCGCTCTTTGTAATCGGCCTGGTAATGGTCTTTCTGGGACTTTTCTTCTTTAAAGGGAAAGAAGAGGTTGGCCTGTTTACCTTTGAATATCTCAAGGGTCAATTATCCGGGCCGGTGGGTTTTGCGCGCATTCGCAAGTTTATCTTTCTGGCCACGGCCTTAACCCTGATGAATATCTTCATCGTCTCACTTGTTTCCTACACCGGTTACCACTACACGGAGTCGGTTGGTTTTTGCGGTCAATTCTGCCATACGGTCATGGAGCCGGAGTTCACTACCTATAAAAATTCCCCCCATTCCCGGGTGCACTGCGTGGAATGTCATATCGGTCCGGGAGCCCAGTGGTTTGTGAAGTCGAAGATGTCCGGCAGCAGGCAGTTGTTTGCCGTGGCCTTCAACACCTACAGCCGCCCCATTGAAACGCCGGTGCACGGTCTGCGTCCGGCCAGGGAAACCTGTGAGCAATGCCACCGGCCTGAACTTTTTCACGGCGAGAACCTCTATATTAAAGATAAGTTTCTGCCGGATGAGAAAAACACCCATGTCCAGACCGTGCTGCTTATGAAGGTTGGTTCCGGCGGCTATCGGGGCAGTGAGGCCCATGGCATCCATTGGCATGTTGCCCCGGAAAATAAGATTACCTACAGGCATACGGATCGAGGTCGTGAGAATATTGTCGAGATTTCTCTGACCAGGCCGGATGGCACCCAGGTTGTGTTTCATAAGGAAGGCATGCAAAAAACAGTCGCGGACGCTGATGCCGCCGGCAGCCATGAAGAAGGGGTGCGGGTGATGGATTGTGTTGATTGCCATAACAGACCCACCCACATCTACCTGTCCCCCAATGAGGCCTTGGATCAAAAACTCGCCCAGGGCGAGATTCCGGTCTCGCTGCCTTTTATTAAAAAGAATGGCTTGCGCCTGATTACCCAGGACTATCCCAGTCATGAAGAGGCGAAAAATAAAATCGCCACTGAACTGCGCGCCTGGTACCGCAATACCTATCCGGATCTGGTGAATAACAATATGGCGTTGCTGGATAAGGCCATTGCCGGAGTGCAAAACGCCTATGTGGAAAATGTCTTTCCCGAGATGAGAATTGTCTGGAATTTTTATAAAAGTTTCCTGGGCCATCGCGATGACTCCGGCTGTTTCCGCTGCCATGATGATTCCCATTCCACCAGCGCCGGGGAAACGATCTCGGCCGATTGCGAAACGTGCCATATTATCCTGGCCGAGGAAGAAGAAGCGCCTGAGGTGTTACGATCCCTGCGGGGGCTGAATTAGTCTGCCGCAGCTCTTTTTGACGAGTTCGGGCAGACAAAATTGAGGACGATCAGCAGGGCTGGTGGTGGGTGTTGCCTGAGATTCTGCAATGACGTAGCCTCTCAAAAGGTGTTTACTGAGGATTGTTCAGGTGCCATTGGATACACATATTCGCCAAGAAGGGGTGTTTCATGAGTCTTGACAACAGCGAGCCTATTTATCCCATCAGCGTTGCGGCCAAGCTGCTTTCCGTGCATCCCCGCACTCTTCGTATCTACGAGGAAGAGGGGTTGGTCATCCCGGCCCGGCAAAAGAGCAAGCGCTACTACTCCAACAATGATATTGAGTGGATTCGCTGTCTGCGCGCCCTGATTCATGACAAGGGCATCAGTATCCCCGGCATCAAGATGCTTCTGGACATCACGCCGTGCTGGGAAATTACCAAGTGTCCTGTGGACAAAAGGGAAAAATGCTCGGCCTTTATCGATCGCTCCGCCCCCTGCTGGCAATGGGCGAACTCCATGTGCAAAGACCTCGAGAAATGTGAACAATGTGAGGTCTATATCCGCGCCATGCGGGAGGCCAAGAAGGTCGCTGACGCCTCCCTTGAAGGGGACAACCCTGCCAGCGGTTCTGCTGGCAAGGGTCAGTAGTCAGAAGCCGGTTTTCCCGGCGAGTTCTGTGAGGGGAATCAGCGTGTTTCCCGAAAGCCGGTTTTTGGGGCGCCGCAGATAGGGCAGGACTCCGGTGCGTTTTCGATGTGCACATATCCGCAGAACTGACAGACAAAGTATCTTTGATCCCCTTTAATTGTTACATCCTTTGTCTTTTTGGAATAAAAGGCCAAGAGCCGTTGTTCGGCCGCCCGCAGTTGCGTGAAAAGCTGGATCATTCCTTTGTTTCCTTCTTGTTGGGCCTCCTGCAAGCGTTCGGAATATTCTCCAATAATTTCTTCCAGTTCCTTTTCAAAAATGGACGAAAGGCACTGGTCGGAAATGTCAATCTGGCCACGGAGGGCATTGAAAACACGCCGAGCCTGCACGGCCTCAGAGTCTGATAAGGCCCTTAATAAATGGCTCACCTCCTGGCGGCCTTGTTGCCTTGCTTTGTGGGCATATATTTTTCTCCTGGCTGCTGCCCTGGAGACTAAGGCAAAGGTTGTGAGGAATTTTTTTCTCATCATTGTGGGCATGGTTTTTCACCGTGGTGGAGTTCGGTAAATCTCTTTGTTTTCTATAGTTCACTGCGCGCAGATTTTTAGGTTATCCTCAAGTCTTATTTGAGGGGGAACTGCGGGTCAGGTGCCTCAATACTGTTCAGTTAAGCGGATTTTTTTGACCACATCAATGCAGGGTGTTTGCTGACCCTTCCTGTTTTTTCTTCCTATCTTCTTGTAATCGCAGCGAAAAATTAACATTACCCCGTTTGTTTACAAGGCTCGTTTCTTGCTACAGACAAGGAGTACTTTTTATGTCCGGGGGAAAAAAACTGCCGGCTGAGCTTGTGCCTGAGTTCTGTTGGGCGATGCATGTGCTGCAATCCAAAATAAAAGAGGTGATGCTATGCCATCAATGACCACGAAAATTATAGCAGCCTGTTTGTCGGCAGGGGCGTTTTTTCTCATGGCTCACGCCGGGAATGCTTCCGAAGCCGCGGATGACTATAGTGTGGCCTGCCGAACCTGCCATACAGGAAGCGCCACCCCTAATGTTCATCACCTTCTCTGGCAGGAGCAGTTTTATGATGCCGGCATGGCCGCTGACGAAAAGATACAATGTTTTGATTGCCATCAGTTCAAAACCGGCGATCAGGGTTTTTACATGGCCAATGACGGCAATACCTGTTTTCTCTCCTGCCACACGCCCATCCTCTTTCGGGGTTCTGGCAAGTTTCTGGCCCGGGCGACGCGGGATATTGCCGTAGAACAAGGTTGGGATATTTCCGCTAATGCGAAAACGAAGATGGCGGATTTTCATCATGCCAACTATGGCGCGCCCTCAGAGGACTGCAGCCGCTGCCACACCCTTGAGTGGGACCCGGAGCTGGGCGCCCAGATAACGGTGCCTGTACCAGGTTCGGCCGGGGAAGGGATTGATGCCAATAACATCAATATCGTTATTGCTAACGATCAGCTCGTCTATGATATCGTCCCGGGGGAAACGCTGGAAATTAATGCCGCTGCCACGCAGGGTGATATTGCCTCGGTGCGCTGGTCGATCAATAACGGCCCGATTACGGCAGCAGATGACAGCTTGTTCTTCACCTATACGTTTAAATGGGGTGAGCCGGGTGATACCTATGTGGTGAAGCTTGAGGTGTTCAGTGCCGATGGCCGCTATGCCAAACAAAATATCGGGGTGAATATCCGCTAGTTCCGAGGTGGTGGTGGACACCCGGCCCTGCAGCGTAAGGGGCAGATCTCTGTGACAGGTACCATTGATCTGCCCTTGTTTTGTCCGCCACTCCCTGGTCATGGCGCGTGCTTGCGCTAACGGTTGTTCTTGATGCCATGGTATGGCATGACTCTTTGGTTGTTGTGCTATCATGTACGTGAACTGATCAATCTGTAAAACCTGATCGTCCGGGAGAGCAAAGATGAATAAAATGATAGATCCGCGCACCTGTTTACATTTTCGCCACAAAAACGTCTGCCCGAATGCCGACCAGGAAATCATGGTCTATCTCGATAATCGGGTGATCTCCGACATGAGCCTTACCTTCGAGCCGGAAATGTTCGATAAGGCCTTTGAATTCTGTGCAAGCTGTGCGCAATTTGCACCCTTGTCCCCCTTCCTCAACTGGAATCAGACCTCGCATTAATCTGATTATTCAAGATACCCTGGAGTTGATTACTGGACAGAGGCAGGGACATGTCTTTGCTGAACTGAACAGCCTATTGGGAAAGACTTGTGTTTCAGCCATGCATGAATCGCCATGTTACCTGATTGCATGGTCGGCCTGATTTGGTATGAGCAGCCCAAGGGTATCGTGTCTGAAAAAGGCTGAGATTACGATGGGAATTAGTTTAGGAAAATTAATATGTTGGATGGTGAATCACGATGAATTCTAAACTGAAGTTTATTTTTTCAAGGCGCAGTATCCGGAAATATCAGGATAAGGCAATCTCCGCTGCGATGATTACCGATCTGCTTGAAGCAGCCATGGCCGCGCCGTCAGCGGTGGCCAAAGACCCCTGGCATTTTATTGTGGTGCAAAGCCGAGAAACACTCAAAAAGATCGCCGGGGTGCTGCCAAGTGCCCAGATGCTTCTTCAGGCTCCGGCCGCCTTCATTGTCTGCGGCGATATCAACAAAGCCAACTTGCAAAAGGAGTCCTATCTCTTGCAGGATCTCAGCGCTGCCGTGGAAAATATCCTGATTGCTGCCAATACCCTGGGTCTTGGCACCTGCTGGCTCGGTGTCCACCCGCGGGAGGAGCGCCTGGCTGGTATCAGGGAGCTTTTTGCTCTTCCGGATCATATCATTCCCATGTGCGGCATTGCCCTTGGCTGGCCGGCAGAGCAGCCGGAAGCCCGGACGCGTTACAATCAGGAACGGGTTCACCAGGAGAAATGGTAATTGTTGCTGCTGGTGGTGTAAGCTGAAAGGACAAGATTTACGAAAGGTGTCCAGGAATTGATCTGGGACCACGCAAAGGCATTATAAAATTCGTTTCTCAAATGCGGAGACACGAGGGAGAAATTATGAATATCACCTTGGTTGCCTGTAGTGCTGATCCAGAAATCTTATGGAATGTCTTTCGCATGGGCAATCTCATGCTGGAGAAAATGGACGATGTAACTATTTTCTTGAATGGCCCGTCTGTTTCTTACAGCCAAATCGCCACAGAAAAATTCCCTCTGCTGGATCAGGCCAAGCTGTTCACCCTGTCGGAAGGAGTTTTACAGGCCTGAGGCAAGTGCCTTGACCTCCATGGAGTGGAGGATGGCTATCACACCCGCGCGAAACAGGATGATCTGTACGAATTAATAGTCAAAAGTGACCGGGTTCTCACTTTCTAAGACTTTTAGATTGTTAGGTCGGCACTCCCAATTTGGTGGGTATTCTTGCCCAAAAAACTAGAGACAAGGGGTTACAGTCATGAATGTGGGCATTATCGGCACCGGTCGTCATGGCAGCAGGTACGCGGGTCACATCATCCGGGATGTGCCTGGTCTCAACCTGACTGCGATCAGCAGACGTTCCCCGGAAGGGGCTGCCCAGGCGGCACAATGGGGAGTACGCTACCATGCCGACTGGCAGGATCTCGTCTGCGACCCGGTTGTTGATGCGGTCATTGCCGTAACCACGCCCAATCTCAACGGGGCCATCGCCGCCGCCTGCATTGAGGAGCATAAACCGCTGCTGGTGGAAAAACCTCTGGCCTTAAACGTTGGGATTGCCGGTGAAATGGTCCGGCAATGCCGAGAGGCCGAGGTGCCGCTTACGGTGGGCCATACCCTGCGCTATAATGTCACGATCAAGACCCTGAAAGAGCTGCTGCCGCGCGCCGGGGAGCTCTACTCGTTTCGGGCCTGTCATCGTCTGGAACAGACATCGCATAGCTGGCTGGATGACCCGGAGATTGCCGGGGCCGGTGTCAGCCTGCACACGGCCGTGCATGTCTTTGACACCTTGCGTCATCTGACCGGCCAGGAGGTGAAGCGGGTGCGGGCCTCGATCTATCACCGCCATAGCACGAACCTGGAAGACCTTCTCCTTGCCGTCATCGAGATGGAAGACGGCCTGGTGGGCACGGTGGATGTCAGCAAGATAGGGCCGGCCCGCACCGGTCTCTTTGAGTTCATCGGTGAGGATGGTCAGCTGCAAGGGGACCAAGTTCATGGCAATATAGAATTCATTCACCAGACAAAAATCGAATACCTGCATAAAACCGAACCAATACCAACCCTGGTGCCCTTCTTACATGACTGGCAGCAATATCTGACTGGCCAGGCCGCCAATCCTGTTTCCGGTGAGGATGGCTTTGAGGCCGTGCGCATCTGCGAGGCCTGTTTAACCTCTGCCCGTGAAGATCGCTGGGTGGAGCTTCCGCCCGCTGCCATGTAAAAGAGCCGTACGATGGCTGTAGACACTGCATCAGCCACCACTACCTGTTTTTTTGAGAAGAAGGTTCCATTAAGAATAAGAGTTTAATTTTGCTCAGCCCCTCTTTTCATTGAACTTCGTGACATTGAGGGTGTCATGATTATCTCGGGCGCTATCAGCTCAGGTAATTTTTAATTTATAACTTGTTGTTTTCAATGCCCATAACGAATTGATGCCCTGAGGCGTGTGCCCACGCCATGCCGTCACGGACCTTTACCGCAAATTTTTTTTGCTCAAATAGTGTATTTTTCGCTTCCTGCAAGCTTGGCAGAGAGGTAGAATTCTTAACTTAGCCATGGCAGATTATGGAGTATCCTCTCAGTCAATCCCGACCCTTTCTCGTTATAAAGTACCACCACCCCCTGGGTTTAGGGGTAAAACGAGAAATCAGGCACCGATATGACGAAAGCGACTAACAAGTTACCGTTGCCCCCCGAAGGCAAGCGCTTCTTGAAACGTAAAGGGCTCTCTTTCCCGTCAATCCCCCTTAACCGGAAAATTGTCAGTATCAGGACCAAGCTGACAATTCTTACCCTGATCATGGTCGCCATGATCACCACGGGGTCGTCCATCGTGGCGATGCAGATCATCCAGCGGGAGCTGCTCGATTCCCTGGTGAAACGGGGTGCTTCCATTGCCCTCAGTGCGGCCATTCCGGCAGGTTTTAGCATTCTCACCGAAGACAGCCTTGCCCTCGACAACTTGGCCGCCAAGATCGAAGCGTCGGATGAGGATATCGTCTACCTGGCCATCCTCGATAATAACGGCATTACTCTGGCGCACAGCAAGTTGTCAGAAACCGGCACTCTTTTTGAAACGGCCACGGGCGATCCTTTGAAACAGGGACCTGATTTCACCATGCACTTGGTTGCCAGGAACGGTCTTGAAAGCTACGAGTTCCAGACGCCCATCCAGTTTGCTGACAACCATGTCGGCAGCATCATTGTCGGCATTGATAGCGCCACGCTTCTTGCCGCCAAAGAATCTGCCCGCCACAGGATTTCCCTGATCTCCTTGGCGGTCCTTGCTTTCGGCGCCCTGTGCACCTTTATGCTGTCGAAACTGATAACGAAGCCCATCGAACGCCTGGCCTCCGGCGTCTCGCAGATCACCGCCGGCAACTATCATATCGAAGTCAAAGTCACCTCCAGGGATGAACTCGGCGAACTCACGCGCAGTTTTAATGAAATGTCCCGGGTGATCATGTCACAAAAGGAGAGCCTGGAAGGGTATGCCAGCAATCTCGAGGAATCCTACCTGTCGACCATCCGGATTCTCGCGGCGGCCCTTGATGCCCGAGACAACTACACCCTTGGCCATTCGGCACGGGTGGCCCAACTCTCCCTCCTGATCGGCCACCGCCTGAGCTTTGCCATCGAGGAGCTTCAAGAGCTTGAGATGGCGTGTTTTCTGCATGATATCGGCAAAATTCACGTGCCTGATGTCATCATTCATAAGGCGGGACCCCTCTCTGCAGAAGAGTCCCTGGTCATCAAAAAACATCCATTACAAGGGGCTGAAATTCTCGATCTCGCCGAATCGCTCCATAAATGCATTCCTGCTGTCCTGCACCATCATGAATGGTACAATGGCGAAGGCTACCCCTATGGGCTCCAGGGAGAAGAGATTCACATCCATGCCCAAATCGTCACGATTGCCGATTCCTATGATGCCATGACGTCATCGCGCCCCTATCGAAAAGGTTGCTCTCGAGACGAAGCGATAGCGGAAATTACCAAGTTCCGCGGTATCCAATTTAACCCTGATTTGGTTGATATCTTTCTCGTCGCCTTGGGCGATTATGAAGATGATCTGGATTTATTTTCCAGTGGAGGAATACATGAAAAACATGATTTTTTATATACCCACAGTTCTGCTGTCTCTGGTAACGCTGACAGCCTGCGTTGCTCTGCCCCATAAAACCGCGGAGGTGGCAAAGCCGTCCGTTCAAACATCCACTGAAGCGGTTGACTGGTTGCTGAGCAATAAGTATTACATCGACACCATCGATCTCATCCAAAAGGAAATCCGCAAAGGGGTTGACGAGGAGGTGCTGGGCAAAGAATACCTGCAGGCCGCCAACGCCTGTCTGAGTCGGGCAGACACCTTGCTCAAGGACGGCCAGTTCTCAGAGGCCGGGTTCCTTTTGAAAACTGTTCATGATAGCTACCCTCAGAGCGGCAAACTGCAGGGCCAGATTGCCGCCTCGCCTGCCCAGATCAAAGTCAAAATCGATTTCTGCACCGATAAACTCATGGAGGCGGGCCTGCTGGCCTACCGCTCCGGCGAGCTGGCCCCCGCCATCAACATATGGCAGCAGGTCCTCGCCGTCAACCCGCAACACCAAGCCGCCCAGAACTCTCTCCATACCACCCGGCAACAATTATCAAAACTCAAGGCCCTGAACAGCACGGATTGATTCCCTGCGCGACTGGCTGCAATTTCTAGGGGCCAGGTCCCCAACCCAATTCCCGGCGCGGATGGCTATGAAGCCGTGCCCATCAGTGAGGCCTGTTTACCCACCGCCCGCGAAGATCGCTAGGTGGAGCTGGCGCCCCGCAATGATGTCAAGAGTGGTTGCCCCCGCAGCGCATCAGCCACCACGGTACGTTTTCCTCAAAAGAATATCCCGAGTCGAATAAAAGGATTCATTTTGCTCCGGTCCGCATCCATTCTCTTCGACAAGCCTCCCTGCTCACTTGAAAAGGTCTTTCAGCAGTTTGTTGACCTCTTTTTCGATGAGCTTGCCCGCCTCTTTTTCGATAAGGGCGGAGGTGTCGATTTTGACGCTCGGATCGTCGACGTTGCCCTTGATGGTGACGCCGATGGGGTTGTTGTTGGCCACCACATCGAGTTTGGCCTTGACCTGCTTGGTCTTGGTGTTGAGGGTTGTTTGTTTGCCGACAATCGATGATTTTTTTGAGCGTAGGTCAAGGTCGGAGGTGATCAGCTCCTTATTGATCTGGCTGTGCAGGGTGCCGGTGAAGCGCTCTTTGTACAGGTCGGTGCCGGCCAGCTGCAGGAGAAGATCAAGCATGATATTGCGGGTGAATTTGCCGTCACTGAGATTGGCGACAAAAATCCCCTTCTGCCCTTTCAGATTGTAGTCAAGGGTGCCGTCCAGGCCAGAGGCCAGGATTTCCGGGTAGAGCAGCATCGTCAAGGTCTCAAGGGTCTGGATTTTTTTGATGTCGGCATGGACGTCATCATCAAGGACCGTTACATCGACACGGCCGCCCAGGGTGTCGGCGTGGGCTGTAAACTTCAGATGTTTGTCATTTTTTAAATCCCCTGTGACGGTCATGGCGCCTTTGAGGTGCCGGCCGGTCACAAAAAACAGGCGGTCAAGATCGGGAATGGCAGCCTGGTAATCGCTGGTCAGCACCTCGTTTTTTAGATCGTAACGCGTGCGCTGCATCTTCAGGGTCATAAGCGACGAGGTAAGGGTGGTTGCGGTGTCAATAAACGAGCCGGCCAGGGTGGTTTGCGTTTTGGTGGTGAAGGTGGTGGCGGGCAGGGCGCCAAGGCCAAATTCGGCGGCGATCACCTTGCCGTCAACCACGCCCTTGCTGATCTCGGAGGTGATGCTGCCCTTGAGTTCATCGGCCTTGGCAGAAGTGATGTTGATCTCGGCATTCAGCACTCCGTCGCCATAATGGGGTTTGGCGAGCATGGCCAGGGCGCGGCCAAGCTGCAGATTTTTTATCTTCGCGGTGATCGTGGCCAAGGCAAAATCGTTGAGTCCGGCCTGAAAGGTGGTGGCGCTGCCGGCCAGGTCGCTTGCCCCGGCAATATTCAGTAACGTCCGGTCGCCTTTGGCCGTGCCTTTGAGTTTCAGCGGGCCGCGCAGCGCTGTGCCGGTAAAGGGCTGCAACACTTCAAGCTTGGCAATATCCACGTCATAACTCAGATCCATGGCCATGGTCTTGGGGACCAGGCTGCCCTGGGCACCTATTTTGGCAAGGGTCGAGTCAAGGCGCGTTGTCAAGCTGATGTCCCGGCCCTGGAGTTGCGCCTGGAGATCATAGCTGAACGCGGTCTGGGGCAGGGAGAGGTCATACTCCTTCTTGAACACGGCAGGGACCAGGGCACCCTGGCTGATTTTGACCACGGCCCGGCCCTTGAGATTGTCCGGGTCAAGGTCGGTGAGGGTCAAATCCACATCGACACGGCCCGTTGCCGCTGCCGGTTGCCCTGTCATGGTGAGGAGCTTATCGAGCTTGCCATTGGTTATTTTGGCCAGCACCTGTTTGGCCTTAAATTCCGCCAGGGTCACGTCGTAAGTTGTCTGACTGGCGGCAAGGTCTGAGGTGCCAGAGATCGTCATTTTTCGGCGATCGCCCTTGACCGTGCCCGCGGTCTTCACGGGGCCGCGCAGCGGGGAGTTGGTCAGCGGTTTGAGCAGTTCAAGTTTGGCAATATCGACGTTGTAGTTCAGGTTCGTCTGCCACGATTCCGGTGCCACCGTACCCTCTGACAGCAGCTGGGCAAGGTTGGAGTCGAGGCTCACCCGATAGCGGATCTCCCGGCCTTGCAGGTGGCTGGTGGCCTGCATGGTATACGAGGTTTCCGGCAGGGTCAGGTCGAATTCCTCTTTCATGAGTGCCGTATCGATTGAGCCCTTGCTGATGGTGAGCAGCACCTCGCCTTCCATGTCCTGCGGTTTGAGGCTTTTGAGGTCCATCTTAAACGACAGGTTGGCAGTGCTGAAGGGTTTTTTACCGACCATCTCCAGCAGCTGCGTCACCTTGGCATCGGAGATAGTCGCCTGAATGGCGCCGGGTTTGAAAGAGAGCAGCTGCACTGCATAGCTCGTCTTACCGCCGGCAAGAGTGCTGCTGCCGCTGAGGAGCAGATCGTTGAAACGCCCCGTCACCGTCCCCGCCGTCTGCAGTGAGCCGTACAGCGTGGTCTGGGTCAGTGGTTGCAGCCCGGTCAGATCCGCCACCACGAGACTATAGGTTGCGGTCAGCCGCCGGTTGAAAAGGCCAAACTCCCCTTCGGCCTCGCAGCTGTTGCCCGGACTGAGCACCAGTGTCACGGCAAAACGACCGGGGTGCAGCTCAAACCGTTCCAGGCTGGCCTGCAGCTCGGTTGCCCCGTTGATCTTTTTTTCGATGACCGGCGTGAGGAGGGTGTTGCCCGGCGCCGTAAACAGCAGCCCATAAAGCGCGGCAAGCAGAACGACAATAAGGCCAGCGAAGATACCTAACCATTTCATAGCAAGATCCTTTTGTGTGCGAAATCAAGGTTCGGGAATAAATCACCGGCTCAGCGAATGAACGAAGGTGAGCCTGAACCTATTCTACCCTCATCTTTGCAATTTTGGCACGCTGTGTCAGTCACCAGGCCCATTTTTTCACTCACGACACATACCTATATGATTCTTTTTTGGAATGTGGTCAGATGAGCCAGTTTTGAGTTGGTTTGGGTTTTTAGCGGTCATCCGTTGTGTGGTTATTCCTGCACCTAAAATAGATCTGTCCCTGATTTTCTGATTTTCCTTTAAAGAGGGGGGAAGAACGCAGTTGTCCGGAATTTCCTTACAACTGCCAATGCTGAGAAATTCTATGACGACAGTTATTATAATCATCGATGCTGTAACAATGGTGAAAACAGAACAAAACCCAAATGCGGAATCGAGTCCGTTCATGGAAGTTGAGGAGAGTCATGGCAGAGCATAAAGCGGTGGGTGCGCACGAAGAAGGGGTCGAAGTCCCCTACGACCAGCTCGAAGCGGAGACGTTGCACAATCTGATCCAGGAGTTTGTCACGCGGGATGGCAATGATTGGGGCAATGGCGACGGGGCACTGGAGGCTAAGGTCGGCCAGGTCATGCAGCAACTGCGCAATAGGCAGGCCAAGGTCGTTTTTGATCTGAAGTCGCAGACGGCGAATATTGTTCCCGGCCGCTGAAGCGCGCCGGAGCCATTGTTAGAGCCGTGAGCACAGGCAAGGAGGAAACTTTGGCGTTAGTAAACGATGAAGTAAGGCGTCCACGGAAATTTGATCCCTTTTAACAAACTATGGATTCAGCAGAAGATGGGTCAAGCAAAGACGCGACGCCTTTTCATCCTTTAGGATTTATGGTGGTCAGGTTTACCCTCAGGCCATTGGCCGGGCGGGCCGGATCCTTGTCGCGGTGGCAGCCGATGCACAGTTCCCGACTCTGGGATTGTCTGAGCACGTATTTGTGATTTGAGGCATGGGCCTCATGGCAGGTGAGGCAGGTGATTTTGCCATCGGCACTGGTGGGGTAGGAAGCGGGGATGATCATGCCCCGTTTCGGGTAGACATCAACCGGATGGGAGCGGATGCCATTATGGTCTTTGTGGCAGCTTACACAGAGCGATACTGTTGTGTTAATGTTGATTCGCATGTTGCCGTGGACATTGTCGGCACCGTCGGCGCTGGTGCCGCTGATTTTTTCGGGGGTCGCTTGCATGTCGGTGCCGATGGCCAGGGCAGCGGGCCGATCAGTGTTAACTTTGACGATCAGATCGCCGTTGGCGGTGAATATCTCACTGGTAATTATGGCGTCGCCCGTGGTCCAGTTTGAAGGGGTGTTGTTGGCGGCCACTTTGGCAGCGCTGGTTGAGAAAGGGAAGCTTGCGGACTGGGCGACGTTCCCAAACACATCCGTGGAGGCAACCGTGTAGGTGTAATCCTGGTCCGCTTTCAGGCCGATCAGGGAAACCGTATGGTCGGTGGTGAGATGTCGGTAATAGCTTTTGGTATTGCGGTCACCGGCGTTTAAGGTCACCAGGGAATCAGAGATTTTGTCGGTTTTCCAGGAGATGGTGGCCGTGATGAAAAGCCCTTTCTCAATGTTTACAACTTTTACGTCTTTGATTGCCGGGGGAGCGCTGTTGTTCTCCAGAGCGGCAAAGGTCTTCGTTTCCGGGATGGCCAGGCGGATGTTGGTGGTTTTATGGTCACTGGTTGCAAAATAGATGGCGTTTTTGACATCGGCGGTCGGGATGCGGAACCACTGGACGTTCGCTTTGGTCCGGTTCTCGTCGAGCCATTTGATGCGGGGGGCCGAATTGGCCGGTGTCTCAAAAGAATTGTCAGATGGGGTCAGATTTGTGCCGGAAGCATCACTGCCGCCATGGCACAACGTGCACTCGCCATTCATAAAGGGCTGGTGGGTTGAAGTTTTGGTCATGTTCTCGTTGATCATGTCCTGATGACAGGTAACGCAGATCTTGGAATCGGCCGGGTTGCCGAAGGTGATACTGGCTGGAATCAGCAGGAAAGCAGAAATCAGCAGGATGCTCAGGCTTGATTTCGTGTTGGCTTTCATGTCGTTTCTCCCGTGATTGCTGTTGGCGTTGATCCGTGGTGCCGTTTTTTGTCCTTGCAATGATATAGAGCACCATGCGTGCCAGGGCGAAAATGTGAAGATTCATAATGTTATAATATAGTTAAATCAGCAACTTGTGTGGCTGTGTCTGGCGGTGGCATCTGATGATTGATCAAAACTGCTGTTCACTTTTCCTCACAAAAACCAATGAAGTGTTCACAAAAAATGAACATATGCGCGAGGGCGTAAAGTGATAGGACGTTGAGGGCTCGGATGTTCAGTTGGCCCCCTATTTACGGCTGGTCAGGAGTGCCACATGTTTCAGAAACGGGTTTTGTGGTGAAAATTTATTTGTCATTGCCAGGTAAAAGTGTCATAATTGATCCATTAGCATAATTTAAAGGTTTATATATGAACCAATTTTCTCCATCTGATAAAACAGCGGCTATGGCCTTAAAGATCGGTCGTAATCTGCGCTTGGCCCGCAAGCGGCGCCGGAAAACCATTGCCGAAGCTGCTGCCATGGTCGGTGTTTCGGTATCGACCATCAAACGGGTGGAGGCAGGAGACCCCTCGGTAAAGTTCGGGGTTTTTCTGGCCCTGGCTGAGGTTTTTCAGTTGGACACCATCCACTTTGCCGAGCCCGAGTCCGACGCCATTGGCCTGACCCTGGAAAAACAACGGCTGCCCAAACGCATCAGGAAGAAAAAGAATGAGCGACTCGACTTCTGAACCAGCCCTGTTTGAGCGGGTTGTCTTTATCGAGCTGCCGCACCTGGCAAGCCCGGTGCCGGCTGGCCTGTTCAGCCTTGATATTGATACCGGCGTCGGCCGCTTCAGCTATGGTCGCCGCTACCTGGAGAGACCAGAGGCCATCGCCCTTGATCCGGTTAATCTGCCCCTGTCCGGCCAGGAATACCTGACCCGCAAGAACCACGGCATCTTCGGCATTCTCGGTGACCTGCTTCCCGATTCCTGGGGCAAGTACCTGCTGGCCAAACGGCTGGACATACCCTTTGGCTCCCTGGCCCCCCATGAGATGTTCGATTATGTCACCAGCAATGCGGTGGGGGCGATCTCCCTGGGCCCAAGCCCGGACAAGCCAAATACCAAAGTGGAAACTCCCGTGCCCTTTGGCGATTTGTCCCAGGTGGCCGATGTTTTTGCCAGGGCCATGACCGATGAAGAGCTGCCTGCCGAGGTTCACTATTTGCTGGAACAGGGCACCTCACTGGGCGGCGCCCAGCCCAAATGCCCGGTGATTTACGAAAAAGGCGAGTGGATCGCCAAGTTCGCAAACCGCCAGACCCCGATCAAATTTCCCCGCCTGGAATGTGCCGCCATGGCAATGGCCAGAAAGGCCGGCATTACCGTACCCGAAACCAGACTGGCAGAGGTCTCCGGCCAGGCGGTGTATCTGATTAAAAGATTCGACCGCCGGGATAACCGGCGTATCCCCTTCATGAGCGCCCACGCCTTGCTCAATCTTGATCTGGAAGAGTTGGAGAAAGGCTCCTATGTTGGCATCGCCACCCAGATGCGTAAATTCGTCAAAAACATAGACCGCGATCTCCACGAACTCTACCGGCGCATGGTCTTTAATGTCTTTATCGGCAACCAAGACGACCATCTGCGTAACCATGGCTTTATCTGGGATGATGACGGTTGGCGGCTTTCACCTCTGTACGATGTGTTACCCATTCCGGCCCGCAGATCTACGACACCTTTTTCACTGGCCCTCAATATAGGGGATGCCGGCACCACCGCCACCCTGGATAATCTCTACAGCCGCCACCAGGCATTCAACCTTAACCGCGACCAGGCCACGCAGATCATCGCCGAAGTAGCCGATACCACCGCCAACTGGGAACAAGCCCTGACAGATTTTCAGGTCGACAAGGCCGACCGGGAAGCAGTGCGCTGGTCTTTTGAAGGGTTTCGGACACTGTCTGCGTATGGCGGCTAAGTTGACCGTGTTTTACCCCTATTGATTCCTTTGATTTCTATTGGGAATGTGGTCAATTGTTTGGGTGTTGATTTGGTTAGGGTTTTGGCGGTCATCCGCTGAGTGGTTATCCACGCATGGGAAATAGATCTGTCCTGGTTTTCCGTTTTTGATCAAGACTTGAATATAATAATTGAAGAATTAAACGAGACGTTGGTGGCTTACGATGCAGAATGAATACGGTGAAGTAATTATTTATCAGGCAGAAGACGGGAAAACGTCCCTTGAAGTGCAACTGCGAGATGAAACTGTCTGGCTGAGTCAGGCACAGTTAGTTGAGTTTTTTGCTAAGACTAAGCAGAACATCAGCCTTCATATTCGCAATATATTTAAAGAAGGGGAGCTGGTTGAAAATTCAGTAGTCAAGGAATACTTGACAACTGCTGCGGATGGGAAAAAATACCGGACAAAATATTATAATCTCGATGTCATCATTTCTGTCGGCTACCGGGTAAAATCACAACGTGGTACCCAATTCCGGATCTGGGCCACATCCGTGCTCAAAGACCATCTCATCAAGGGCTACACGGTCAACGAGAGACGTCTGGCCGAGACAGGTCTCACCGAGATGGAACAGGCAATCGCCCTCCTCACCAAGACACTGGAGAGCCATGAATCTCTCAGCGATGAGGGCCGTGCCGTCCTGCAAGTGATCAGCCGCTACGCCAAGTCGTGGTCGCTGCTCCTTAAATATGATGAAGATCGGCTGGAGCTACCCAAGAGCCGCCATCCAACCAAGCAGCCCCTTGATTATGATCGGACTGTAAAATCCATTATGGCGCTCAAGAATGATCTGCTGACTCGCGGTGAGGCCACCGAGCTGTTTGGTCAGCAACGGGGTGACAGTCTCCAGGGTATCCTCGGTAACCTCGACCAGACCTTTGGCGGCCAGGATCTGTACCCCAGCCTCGAGGATAAGGCGGCCCATCTGCTTTACTTTGTCATCAAGGACCACCCGTTCAGCGATGGCAACAAACGGATCGGCTCGTTCCTCTTCCTTGTTTTCCTGCAGGACAACAACCTGCTTGAACAATCCGGCATCAATGATAACGGGCTGGTGGCCCTGGCCTTATTGATTGCTGAGAGCGACCCGAAACAGAAGGATTTAATGATCCGCTTGATAATGAATATGCTGGCCCGCGGCGACAAAGAATGATCCATGATTTCAATAATCTGATTATCACTGTGGTTCAGCCATACATGGGTTGCATAATTGGCTTGATTTTGTAGGAGCTCGCCCCTGCGAGCGATGGGGGAAGACTGGCGCAAAAGATTCGTTTTGATCGCTCGCAGGGGCGAGCTCCTACAGCATCGCATCTAACTAGGCTGAGATTCGATGATAATCAGATTCACCAATGCTGAAAACAGAACAAAAGCCAAAAGCGGACTTGACCCCTTTTTTTATCAACGAAACGCGTGAACTCGCGGCTATCTTCGTTACGATAATCAAGAATGCGAAACAAAACGCATCTAAATAACATTCTGCATTTTGCATTCATACTTCTGCCTTTGAGAAGAGCGCCCACTCTTTTAATTTGACATAGTCTCCCCCCAGCTTATGTCAAATTGATGACATCTAGTTGACATAAGAAGAAGACAAATGTCATTTTCCCAAGGGTCGTTTCATGATGAAAAAAGATATTACTCAATTTCATTTCGGGAGTTTTGAACAACAGTATCAATACCAGAGCTTTTAGCCGGAACCGATCAACCTGGAATCAGGGGATTTAGTTGAGGAGAATCATGTCAGAGAATAAACCCGTCGGGTTGCACGAACACGGAGTCGAAGTCCCCTACGAGCAGCTCGAACCGGATACCTTGCAGAGTCTGATTCAGGAGTTTGTCACCAGAGATGGCAACGATTGGGGCAATGTCGAAGGGGCGCTGGAGAATAAAGTCAATCAGGTCATGCAGCAATTGTGCAATAGGCAGGCCAAGATCGTTTTTGACCTGAAGTCGCAAACAGCGAATATTGTTGCCGGTCGCTGAATCATGCCAGAGCCATTTTATAGATTTATGGGGTCTGCCACTGGCCCAAACCCCATAAGGCCCTTTATTTAAACAGTTTGACAATCCGCAACAGGGGCTGGTAATTATGACGGCTCAAATCAACATGAAAACGGAGAAACGAGTGATGCGTTACTATATCTGACGATGACGGCCTGAGCCGTTCAGCCCGGTCGGGGCTGATTCTCATAATGTCGGGTGTTTCTCCGAATTTTCCTGCCTGCAGTAATTCACCAACGCACTTAGGATTCCGGACTGATACCCGTATCGGTAAGGAATCTGAGAAAAATATTCGATGCCAAAAGAGTGTCGGCGCCATCCGGTGCTGATCTTCTTCTGCCACGCCTTTTTCCGAATCCATTGCCCATTTTTTGAGAAATTTTTCCTTCAGATAGGGTTGTGCACGCTCTTCTCCATAAACGTACTGCAAAGGAGAAAAGCAATGAAAAGAACAGTGGATGTGTTGCTAGCTGTTATCGGGTTCTGCCTGCTGCTGGTAACAGAAAGCGTGGCTGGCAGCGCTGCGGGTATCATCAGCATGGATTTTGATCTCTCGAAACACGACCAGGACAAGGAGGTGGAGCTGTGGATTCCCTATCCTGTTTCATCAGCGGTGCAGGATATCACAGGGGTGAAGGTCGCTGGTGATTTCGCCGAATCGGCGGTCTACGCAGATAAGAAATACCGTACCCCCATGCTTTATGCTCGCTGGGACAAAGGGGCCGAGTCCCGGCGCCTGACCTTTTTCTTCAAGGCCGTCCGGCAAGAGGTCGTTAAACGCGATTTGCCTGGGAAAGAGGCGTCCTGGAACAAGGGTGATTTCGCCGAATGGCTTGCTCCGACAAGCCTCGGCCCGATCGATGGCGTAGTCGGAGAGCTTGCGGCAAAGATCACTGCCGGGAAAACCACCGTCCTCGCCAAAGCCAAGGCCATTTACGACTGGACCTGCGAGAATATGTACCGCGATCCGAAAACCATTGGCTGCGGGCCGGGTGATGTCTGCTCCCTCCTTCAGACTCCCGGTGGCAAATGCACCGATATCCACTCGGTATTTGTCGCGCTCTGCAGGGCGGCGGGGGTTCCGGCCCGCGAGATTTTTGGGATTCGGCTGGGTAAAATGGACGTGCAGGATATCAGCACCTGGCAGCATTGCTGGGCCGAGTTCTATCTTCCGGGTTTTGGCTGGGTGCCGGTGGATCCGGCCGACGTCAGGAAGCTGATGCTGAAGGAGAATCTGAAGCTTGAAGACCAGGAAGCCAGGGAACTCCGTGCGTATTTCTGGGGCGCGTGGGACGCTTATCGGGTTGAACTTGCCATGGGCCGTGACCTGATATTGAATCCTCCCCAGAAAGGTGGTCCGCTGAACACCTTCGGCTATCCCTACGCCGAGGTCGCTGGCGAGCCCCTTGATTTTTATGACCCGGCATCGTTTGGATTCAACTTCACTACGTACAGGATCACTGCAGACGGCTACGCTCTGATCGACACTGCCGGACTGAAATCGCTTCTCGACCGTGGGATTGAGGCCTCGATTTTCGATGCCAGGAATCCAGAAGAGTTTCAGGAAGTGCACATCAAAGGCGCCGAGAATCTGCCCGACAAGAAATTTGCCGAGTTCACCCATCTGCTGCCAAAGAACAAGTCCCAGATGATCGTCTTCTACTGTAATGGGGTGAAATGCGGCAAAAGCAAAAAGGCGGCAAAGAAATCTAGCGCTCTGGGTTACGAAAACGTTTTGATCTATGCCGAAGGGATGCCGGTCTGGGAGGAGCAGGGCATGCCGATCTACGCCGGGCCGAACTATGAAGAACGGATCGAGACCACCAAGATTTCGCCCGTTGATCTCGATGGATTGATCAAGAGTGGGGCGGCTACCTTCCAGCTGGTCGATGTGCGCGACCCGGAGGAATTTGCCGAGGGGCATATCCCCGGATCAATCAATATCCCGGTGGCCTCCTTTGCCTCTCAGTCAGAGGTGCTCGACAAGAAAAAGCAGATCATCGTTTACTGCAATTCCGGTGGCCGCAGTTATAACGCCTACCGGAAGCTGATGAAGCTTGGTTATGAGGATTTCAAACAGGCGATCTTCGCTGACTGGAAGGCAGCTGGTTTACCCGTTGCTACCGGGGAGAAATAGTTGCCCCCTTTGTCCTTGTTCCTCTTCGCCCACTTCGCTGGCTCCGTGTAAAAAAAAACCGAGTCAGCGAGTGGGCGAAAAGGACACCCCTTACAGCCCTGGCCTCCTGCACCGCTCCTTCCCTTTTTCGGCTCCCTGCTCGCTCAGGGCTGAATGGGGGAAAAAAAATCAAAAGATACTTCCCCGTGTTCCACGGAAATTCGTGATGGATCATTTTTTTGTTGTTCACCTCCCATACCTATATGATTTCTTATGTGAATGTGGTCATATGCCTGGAGGATAATTTAGTTAGGTTTCGCTGTCTTAGGGGTGGGCTGTTTTTATGGGTGTAGAAATCGATGGCTATCTGGCGGCATTTGCAAATTTGAGGACCGATCATAATCGGAACCGCTGGTCTGCTGCGACATGCTATCGCGCACCCCATAAACCCTTTCTTTTACTTTCCATTCTTGATCAGATTGCCCAAGGGGGCATCACTGGCAATTTTATTGAGCCGAGCTTTGAATTGGCTGAGACTTTTGTCCAATATTGGAGCAGGGTCATGCCGCTGGGTTCTTCGGGCAATGTCGCGTATCCCTATTTCTATATGGACAGTGAGCCTTTCTGGGAACTTGTTCTCCGTCCGGGAGCAGAGGCACCAGTTGGGAGAACCGTAAGCTCCATGAAAAGAATCCGTGAGCTTTACCTGGGCGCGAAATTGGATGAAGAGCTTTTCCTCCTTCTGCAGATGCCGTCCTTGCGTGAGAGGTTGCGGGCCGTTTTGATTGAGAAGTATTTCGCCCCTGAAGTACGACCACTGCTTTTAGAGCAGGGCGAGATTAACTTGCAAGCCTACGAGTATGGCAAGAGTCTGCTCGCTGCCAGTAAGTCGGAAGAAATAACTCTGGAATTTAAAAATGAATCTCTCGGCAGACAGGTTCGTGATCAGGGTTTCAGAAAGGCAATTGTAAAACTGTACGAACATCGTTGCGCCCTGTGCGGCATTCGCATGCTCACACCTGATGGTCATACCGTGGTTGAGGCTGCCCATATTGTCCCTTGGTCTGAAAGCAAGAATGATAAGCCCACAAACGGCCTGGCTCTTTGCCGTTTATGCCACTGGTCTTTTGATGAAGGCCTGATGGCGGTGGGGAAAAGCTATGAGGTTAAAATATCCCCCCAGGTCAAGCGGGAGCCCAACTTTCCAGGCCACATGCTCACCTTGTCTGACCGACCAATCTTCCGGCCTCAAGATTCTACCTATTGGCCGATGCTAGAGAATTTCGCCTGGCACAGGAAAGCGGTTTTCAGGAAGTGATCGGGTGGGTGTGGCATAAATAATTTTGTCTCTTTTTTGGGAGTTTTAATTTTGCTCTGACCCGAATGGCACTAGTTTAAGCTTTTTTTAGTGTATTTGCTACGGTGGGGAATTTCTTTCATTCGCTGGCGTGGTTTGGTTAAAAGTTGATAGGCTTTGGGTCGTCTTTTTAGGCATCGAGGCTCACTTCGGCCAGACCTTT
>JAHJKA010000019.1 GCA_018822545.1 Pseudomonadota bacterium | reverse complement strand
TGATATCTGGTCAAGAGCCACCGACAAAGTCTCCCAGGAAATGATGAAGGAGATGAGCGTCGCATACGTCAAAGACAAAAACAACAAGATTGTTGAAACGCCAAGTTTCAATTCCATTTATATCATGGCTGACTCAGGCGCCAGGGGCAGCAAGGACCAGATCAGGCAGCTGGCAGGTATGCGTGGTCTTATGGCCAAGCCTTCTGGCGAGATCATAGAGTCTCCCATTAAGGCTAATTTCCGTGAAGGGTTGACAGTGCTTGAGTATTTTATTTCAACTCATGGTGCACGTAAAGGTCTTGCTGATACCGCCTTGAAAACTGCAAACTCAGGATATCTTACCAGACGATTGGTGGATGTCGCTCAGGATTCAACTATCATCGACAAGGATTGTGGCACCCTCGACGGCATAGTGGCTGAGCCGCTCATGGAAGGTGGAGAGATCATTCAGCCTGTTGGCGACAGGATTCTTGGCCGGGTTGCTCTTGATGATATTATAGATCCTTTTACTGGTGAGCTTCTCGTTGAGGCTAACGAAGATATTGATGAGGAGAAGGTCAGGTTAATAAGCGAAGCAGGTATTGACCGGATCAAGATTCGTTCTGTGCTCACCTGTCGTTCAAAGCGCGGAGTTTGTGTTAAATGTTACGGTCGTGATCTTGGCCGTGGACATATGGTTAACATCGGCGAGGCCATCGGGATTATTGCCGCTCAGTCAATTGGTGAGCCCGGTACACAGCTGACCATGAGAACCTTTCATATTGGTGGTACGGCCAGCCGGGCTGTTGAACAGGCTGAGATTTCCTCCCAGCACGGTGGCACAGTAAAACTGCATAATGTCCACACCGTTGTCAATGATGAGGGGCATATGATCACCATGAACCGTAATGGTGAATTGATTATTGTCAGTGCTGAAGGACGTGATCGTGAGCGCTATCGACTCAATTATGGTGCGCATCTGTTTGTTAACGATGGTGAGGAGGTCAAGCCCGGTGCTACCTTGGCAGAATGGGATCCCTTCTCCACTCCAATCGTCAGTGAGATCGGTGGTATTGTAAAATTTGGTGATATCAAGGAAGGTCTCACCATGCAGGCTGAAGTAGACAAAACCACAGGTAGATCAACTCACAAGATCATTCCCGCCAGAACGGGTAACTACAATCCTCGAATTTCGCTGAAGGATGATAAGGGCAAGACCTTGAAACTGCCTAAAACCGGAACTCCTGCCCGGTACAGTCTCTCTTTGGGCACCCTGATTTCTGTAGCTGAAGGTGACAGAATCGAACCCGGTACAATTATGGGTAAGATTCCACGTGAGACCACCAAAACCAAGGATATCACCGGTGGTCTGCCACGGGTTGCGGAACTGTTCGAGGTGCGCAAACCCAAGGAGCATGCGGTAATCACCGAGATCGACGGGCAGATCAGTTACGGTAAGGATTTAAAAGGTAAGAAGCGGGTAATTGTCACCCCTGAACTTGGTGAAGCGCGTGAATACCTTATCCCTAAAGGCAAGCACGTAGTCGTCCATGAAGGCGATTATGTTAAGGCTGGAGAGGCTCTCATGGACGGCTCCTCTGATCCCAACGATATCCTCCGGGTACTCGGGGTCAAGGAACTGGCGAAGTTCCTGGTGAATGAGATTCAGGAGGTCTATCGTCTGCAGGGTGTAAAGATAAACGACAAGCATATAGAGGTTATTGTTCGGCAGATGCTGAGGCGGGTAACCATAACCTCAGTCGGGGACAGTACCTTCATGCTCGGCGAGCAGGTTGAGTCCTGGCGTTTTGTTGAAGAGAATGAGTCTCTTATCAAGACTCGCAACAGGCCGGCGGTTGCAGAACCTTTGCTTCTTGGTGTTACCAAAGCATCACTCAGTACGGATAGTTTTATCTCAGCTGCGTCTTTCCAGGAAACTACCAAGGTTCTCACCAATGCAGCCATGGCTGGTAGAATTGACGATCTCAGTGGCCTTAAAGAGAACGTTATTATGGGCCGACTGGTTCCGGCAGGAACCGGGCATGAGCGTTATCAGCTGGATGTTGAATAATTGGTGCTTTCAAGTGACAGATTGTCCTTGACAAGCCAGGCTGTATAGATTATTTATCCCGCTTTCCAGTTCTAGGGACGGTCCTTTTCGGAGGCGTTTTTGGTCTTACGAAGCGGGTTTCAGATCGGAGTTGAATGAATCCTCCGATCCACTTTGAAAAAGAACAAATGGAGTTTGAATAGATGCCAACCATTAATCAGCTGGTCAGGCAAGGCCGTAAAAAGTCTGTTAAAAGAACCACCACTCCTGCTCTTCAGGGTTCCCCACAGAAGAGAGGTGTTTGTGTGAGGGTTTATACGACCACACCTAAAAAGCCGAACTCTGCTTTGCGTAAAGTTGCCAGGGTCAGGCTCACTAACGGAATAGAGGTCACATCATATATTCCCGGTGTAGGCCATAACCTGCAGGAGCATTCAGTTGTACTTATCAGGGGCGGCAGGGTAAAAGATCTCCCCGGTGTTCGTTATCATATAGTAAGGGGCACCTTGGATACCCTGGGTGTTTCCGAGAGGCGTCAGGGCCGTTCCAAGTACGGTGCCAAGCGTCCCAAATAAGGAGTTTTGA
>JAHJKA010000018.1 GCA_018822545.1 Pseudomonadota bacterium | reverse complement strand
CGGGTCCTGCAGACCTTTATCAAGTTCGGAGCGCCGGAAGAAATCGGCTACATGGCCAAGCCCCATCTGGGCACCGATGTGTTGTGCAAGATCGTCCGTAATATACGGGGGTATATCCTTGAGAGAGGCGGCGAGATATTTTATAGCGCCAAGATGACGGATGTCCTGATCGCAGAGGGCGTGGCTTCAGGGATTATCATCAATGGTGAGGATGAGTTTCTTTCTTCACACATCTATATTGCCTTAGGGCATTCTGCCCGCGACACCTTGGCCATGTTGCACAAACGAGGGGTTGCCCTTGAGCAGCGCCCGATCTCAGTGGGGGTGCGGATTGAGCACCCGGTTGAGACCATCAATCTCATGCGCTATGGCGCTAAGTATAATAATTTTCCTGGCTTAGGTGCCGCAACCTATTCAATCAATTATACCGATCGCACCATCAAGCGCGGGGTGTATACCTTCTGCATGTGCCCGGGCGGCGAGGTGGTGAATGCCTCGTCTGAGCAGGGGTATCTTGTTCTAAACGGCATGAGCTATTCCCGCCGCGCATCACCCTTTTCCAATGCCGCCCTGGTTGTAAGCTGTCACGTCGATGATTATCAGTCGATGAGTCCCTTGGCTGGGCTGGATTTTCAAAAGGATATTGAGCGCAAGGCATTTACGGCTGGTGGCGGCAACTGGGAGGTGCCTGCCCAAAATCTCATGGATTTCTTAGGCGCGCGCAGTTCGACTCATTTACCCGAAAACTCGTATAAAATGGGAACCGTTGCTGCGGATATGAATGACATCTTTCCGGCCTTTGTTCTGGCGCAGCTTAAGGCCGCTTTTCAGAAATGGCAAGCAGAGGTGCCTTTGTTTGTGTCACATCAGGCCATCCTGCTTGGCGCTGAAACACGGACATCCTCGCCGGTGCGGATTCAACGCAATGAAAAGTATGAATCAATAAATACCAAAGGCCTGTTCCCCATCGGCGAAGGCGCAGGCTACACCGGCGGTATAACAAGTTCTGCCGCCGATGCCATAAGAGCTGTTGAAAAGCAGGTGGCGCAGGGATAGGTTGCAAATTAACTGCATTATTTAAGTAACAAAGCACCACGATTTTTTGTACTATTGTTAGGGAATATGGCTTGGACATTTACGGAAGTGGACCCTGGAAAAGTGGAAGATCACGAGGCCGCTCTCAACCTTTCGGCCACTAATTTTGCGAGGGAGAAGGTATGACAATTTCGACGATGGTATTTCTGGTAATTTTGGCCGCTCTTGGCCTGTGGGCTGTCGGTATTTATAACAATCTGGTGCGGCTGCGTAACCGCTTCAAGAATGCCTTTGCCCAGATTGAGGTCCAGCTCAAACGCCGTTATGACCTGATCCCGAACCTGGTGGAAACGGCCAAGGCCTACATGAAACATGAGAGCGCCACCCTGGAGGCGGTCATTGCCGCCCGTAATGCCGCCGCCAAAGGTTTGGCCGCTGTGGCCGCTGATCCAGGCAATGTCGGCGCCATTGCCGAATTGGCAGGGGCCGAAGGGGCGCTGGCCGGGACCTTGAGCAAGTTTTCCATGGTTATGGAGGCATACCCGGATCTGAAGGCCAACCAGAATATGATGCAACTCAGCGAGGAGCTGACCAGCACGGAAAACAAGGTCGCCTTTTCCCGCCAGGCCTTTAATGATCAGGTTATGGCCTACAACACCTATAAACAATCCTTTCCGGCCGTGATTATGGCAGGCATGTTTGGCCACAGTCAAGATGCCGGTCTGCTTGAATTTGCTGACAGCGCCCAGATCCAGGCGGCGCCCAAGGTCTCTTTTTAGGCTATAATATGGACTTTTTTAAATCACAGGACGATGCCCGCCACAACACCTCAATGCTGGTGGTGTTTTTCATCTTGGCGGTGCTTTCCATGATCATCCTTACCAACCTTCTGGTGATGGTTGTTTTTGGCTATATTGATAGCGATCCCATGACCTCCCAGCCCATTGACTGGGAGGTGTTCATGACGGTTGGCGTTGGAGTGATCGCCCTGGTTGGCATGGGCAGCCTCTATAAGATCATGGCCCTGTCAGGTGGCGGGGCGCGCATTGCCGAGATGATGAATGGCCAGTTGGTTGTTGATGATAGCGGCGATCCGGATAAACAGCGGCTCCTTAATGTTGTGGAAGAGATGGCCATCGCTGCCGGGCTGCCGGTGCCGCCGGTTTATCTGCTGGAGGAGAAAGGCATAAACGCCTTTGCCGCCGGATTCTCCCCCAGTGATGCGGTGATCGGCGTCACCCGCGGGGCTATTACGAAACTCTCCCGCGATGAGTTACAGGGCGTTATTGCCCATGAGTTCAGCCATATCCTCAATGGCGATATGCGTCTTAACATCCGCCTTATGGGCATCCTGCACGGCATTCTCCTCATTGGTTTGATTGGTTATCATATTCTGCGTGCCACTCCCAGGTCCCGCAATTCTAAAGGGGGCGGGGGTATCGTGTTCTTGGGCTTGGGTCTGGTTGTCATCGGCTATGCCGGCACCTTTTTTGGTAATATCATCAAGGCGGCGGTGAGTCGGCAGCGGGAATATCTGGCCGATGCCGCGGCCGTCCAGTTTACCCGTAACCCCGAGGGCATCGGCGGCGCCTTAATGCGCATTGGCGCCCCGCACAATAGTGCCATTGTCACGAACCCGCACAGTGCCGAGATCAGTCATGCCTTCTTTTGCCAGGGGATTTCCGCCTCGTTGACCTCATTTTTTGCCACCCATCCGCCCTTGCCTGACCGTATTCGCAAGATTATCCCTACCTGGGACGGCACATTCAAGGTTGGTGAACGGCCTGCTTCGCCGGTGGTCAAAGCAGGCGCGGCTGGACCCAAAGAGCGGTTAGGGGAAAAAAATATGGCCTTGATGGCAGCTGGGGCCGCGATTTTAAGTAAAGATGAGGTGGTGAATTCTGTTGGTCAACCCACCCAAGCCCATTTGAGTTATGCCCGGCAACTGATCCATGACTTGCCTCCTGACTTTAAAAAAGCGGTCCATGACCCCTATGGGGCCAGGGCCCTTATCTATTCGCTTGTTCTCGACACGGATGAGGCCGTGCGGCATAAGCAATTGCATTATCTCAAATCAGCGGCAGATAGGGGAGTTTATGAGGAGGTCAGCAAACTCGCCAAAGCAATGACCACCCTGCCAAGGGAGTATCGTTTGCCCCTGGTTGACATGGCGCTTGCCACCTTGCGCCAGTTGAGCAAGCCGCAATATCAGGTGTTTAAGCAGAATCTCAATGGCTTGATTGCGGCCGATAACACGATGAATCTCTTTGAGTGGTCGTTGCAGAAGATCGTCTTCCACCATCTTGACGGCGTTTTTGAGCACAAGTACCGTGATCAGAAAAAAGTGCCAAGCCTCAAGCGTTCAAAGGAGGCGTGTGCTATTCTGCTCTCGCTGTTTGCCGGGGCCTTGAAGCAAGAAGGGGTTACCAGTCAGGAGGCCTTTGCGGCCGCGAAAAATGAAATTGGCTGGCTTGATGAGGAGCTTATGGCCCTCAATGTTTTTAACCTGAAAGATCTCAATGCTGCCCTCGATGATCTGGCCAAACTCCAACCCCGTTTCAAGGCCACACTCATAAAGGCATGCGCGGCCATTGTCATTGCGGATAAACATGTTTCTGCCGAGGAAACCGAATTGCTCCGTGCCATTGCCGACACGCTGGACTGTCCCATCCCACCCCTTATTTCTTAAAAAAAAGTTCTGGGAATCAGGTTCTTGACAGGTTGGGGTTGGTGGCAGCACAAGAGATCAGGTGGGCAATAATGGTAAGGAAAGCTGACAAAAAAGACGCTGGTTTGGTGTACTCCACCGAGTTTGGCAAAATGTGTCCAGGCTGTAATAAGCCCTCTGCAAAATGCAGTTGCCAGAAGAAGCAAGGAATCCCTCAAAGCGATGGTATTGTCCGATTAATGCGGGAAACAAAGGGGCGTAAGGGTAAAGGCGTCACCTTGATAACCGGCGTACCCCTGGACGATGACGGCATGAAAAAACTTGCCAAAGCCCTTAAACAAAAATGCGGCAGTGGCGGTAGTCTGAAAAATGGCATTATTGAAATTCAGGGCGACCACCGCGATGTGCTTGAACTAGAATTAAACGGCCTTGGTTATAAGGTGAAACGTGCCGGGGGCTGATCAGCTGGCTGTCTTTTCGTATCCCTGCGGATTGCCAAGGACGCGACCCATTTTTGTAGGAAATAGATAGAAAATATGACCCATAACCATCGTGTAGTCCAACCCGGCCGGACAAAAGGCGCTGTGTTGTCAGAATCGGGGCAGCCCTTGATACCGCCGGCAGACTGGGCCTTTCTCCCGGCCGGAGATGCCGCCATAACCAGAAGTGTCAAGGCCAAGGGCGAGACCTGGGTGGTGCAGGTGCGCAAAGGCAAAAGGCTTATTTCCAAGGGAATTTGGGCTAAAGAGGCGGATATCCTGGCCTCCCAAGAGGAAACAAGCACCAAGAGATCAACCCCGGAATATGACAGGCGGCGGCAGACGGATCTTGCCCGTCGCGAGGTCAAACAGAATATCTATGTCGGGGATTTTTGTGCGGCGGTCATTGGTTTTCTTAATTTTCATCCACGATACCAGCACGAGGCAAATCTTCTCGGCGGCAAGATTACAGCCCACGCAACGCCTGTGGGCAGTGGTACGGTGGCGAGGACTGAACGAATCCCCCTGGCGCAACGTGCCGAGGCAGCTGTTATTGCCTGGATGCGCCACCAGACCACGGCTTACGAAGCCATGGCCATTGCGCGGATAAAGGGCAAAAGAAGAGAGGTCCGCAGGCAGCTTGCTGCAAAATCTATCACGGTACTGCACGCCTATCGCCAGGGGCTTGAAGTTGCCGAAAACTGCCCTCTGAAAAAGGCCTTGCGCAACTGACAGGCGTGAGCCAGAAAAACGACAATAAAAATACGGGCAAGGTAAAGATCGCAGAAGAGTTGCCTTGTGTGTATATATGGCAGTTTATGGGTCACAGAGGCCGGAGAAGAAACCTTGTTTTAGCAGCGGGGAAATAACTATTATGCACGAAGGTCAAAAAAATTTTAAAGCCCCCCCCTCGAAATACCAGCCCAAAGGGCTCACTATTCTCTATGAGGATCGGGATATACTGGTGGTGGATAAGGTGAGTGGTCTTTTAACCGTGGGTACCGACACTGACAAAGAAAACACGGCCTATTACCGCTTAACTGATTACGTGCGCAAAGGGGTTCAGAAATCAAAGACTCGGATTTTTATCGTCCATCGTCTTGATCGCGATACTTCCGGTGTCCTCGTTTTTGCGAAAAATGAAAAGGCCAAAGAGTATCTTCAGGAGCAGTGGCCCGCCTTCAAGAAAAAATATTTTGCCGTTGTGCATGGGACGTTACCCGAGAAGGAGGGTGTTATTACCTCCTATCTTGCCGAGAACAGTATCCACAAAATGTATTCTGTTACTGATCCCAAAAGAGGTAAGCTTGCCCAGACCGGCTATAAAGTTCTCAAGGAATCAAAGCTGTACACTCTTCTTGAAATAGATCTTCTCACCGGCCGGAAAAATCAGATTCGGGTCCATTTTGCCGAAAAAGGCTGTCCGGTGGCCGGCGACAAAACCTATGGCATAAAAGGTAAGGGTATCAAGCGCCTTACCCTGCATGCTTTCTCCCTCACTTTGCGGCATCCCCACTCAAAAGAGGAGATGACCTTTGAGGCCAAGGTCCCTGGTTATTTTTACGCCCTTCTCAATAGGGAATGACGGTGGGTCGGTGCACAGGTCAGAGGTAAGTTTTTTAGCTGATCTTTTGTCATGTTTGGGGGAGTCGGCAACCCCTTTTTCCGATATAGACATCAGGGCGGCGATACAATAGTATAATTCTCTTATACCGCAAGGGCATAAGTTTCGTTTGAGCAGACAAGCTGCTCAACTCAGCTTTAGGCGGTTGGTTAACCTCCGCACTGTCGCCATTTTATCAATTTTCGAGAGCCAATAATGCTGGAATTTCTCAAACAGCGGTCCCAAAAGGCCAGTTTGCCCCCCGGTTCCGCCGTTTATGTCGGTAAAGAACGGGCCCATGTCGTGGAGGTCAGGATCCTCGATTATGACCGCGATACCTATCTGGACTCGTCGGAGCTGAATTTAGATGAGGTTAAGCGCCTCCATGATTCTTCCACCACCACCTGGCTCAATATCGATGGCCTCCACGAGGTGTCGGTGGTGGAAGATATCGGCAAGATGTTCGGCCTCCATCCCCTCACCATTGAGGACATCGTCAACGCCACCCAGCGCCCCAAGGTTGATATCTTCGATGACTACGTCTATCTGGTGGTCAAGATGCCCTTTTATGACGAGGAGGAGAAGACGGTTGAGATGGAGCAGGTCAGTTTCGTGCTCATGGAGCATATCCTCATCACCTTTCAGGAGAAAAAAGGTGACGTCTTTGACGGGGTGCGCAAGCGGGTTTCCACCAACAAGGGTCGGATCAGGAAGATGGGTGGCGATTATCTCACCTATGCCCTGCTTGATGCCATTATCGACGGTTATTTCGGAGTCCTGGAGCGGGTCGGTGAATATGTCGAAACCCTTGAGCTTGAACTGGTTGTTGACCCGCGGCCGGCCACCCTGCACAAGATCCATGAGTTGAAACGCGAGATGATTCTGCTGCGCAAATCCGTCTGGCCCCTGCGTGAGGTGGTCAGTAGTCTGCAGCGTGACGAGATTCCCTTTGTTACAGACTCTGTTGCCCCTTTTTTCAAGGACCTCTATGATCATGTGATCCAGGTGCTTGATATCGTCGAGACCTTTCGCGATATTGTTTCCGGCATGCTGGATATCTATCTTTCCTCGATCAGTAATAAGATGAATGAGGTGATGAAGGTCCTCACCATCTTTGCGGCCATCTTCATCCCCCTGACCCTGGTGGCAGGTATCTACGGCATGAATTTTAATCCGGAAAAAAGTCCGTATAATATGCCGGAGCTCAACTGGGTCTACGGTTACCCCTTTGCCCTGGGGTTGATGGTGGTGGTGGCAGGCGCCATGCTTTATTATTTTAAAAAGAAGAAGTGGTTCTGACCTAGCACATGATTCATGGGGAGCCAAGGAGGAGTGATGAGTAAGGTTAAGATTACGTTATTGATGGTTATTCTCATTCTGGTGGTGGTTTTTACTCTCCAGAACACTGAGCAGGTTGATATCAAGTTTCTGCTCTGGCATCTTTCCCTGTCCAGGGCGCTCATGCTTTTTTTGGTGTTTACCGTGGGCATGCTCACCGGTTTTGTGTTGAATATGCTTAAAACTGAGGGCAAGAACGATACGGAACCAGACATAATTGACCAGTAAGGTAACGCCTTGAAGCAGGAGGAATTTATGCAAGTAGATATGGATCAAGTTGTTACATTGGCCTGGCAAGCAGGTGCCGTTGCCCTTATTGTTGGCGTGGGTTTCCTCGGTTTTTACATCATCCGCCGCAGTCTGGAACGTATGGTGGAAGGCGGCCTGCTGAGCCAGTCTTTTTTTCGCATTGTCAAAAGCAGTATTCGCTGGCTGCTGATCATCGCTGTTATTGCCGCCTGCCTGCAGCAGATGGGTATTAAGATTGCTAATATCCTCGCCGTCCTCTTTACCATCGCCGGTATGATAGCCGTCGGCTTTATTGCAGTGTGGAGTGTGCTGAGCAACATCCTCTGCTCTGTGCTGCTCATTATCTTTCGGAATTTTGACATCGGCGATGAAATCGAGATCGTCGAGCCGGTGGGAGGGCCTGGTCTGAAAGGTCGGGTGGTGGGTTTTAATATCATGTTCACCATCCTCGCTGAAAGTGGCGGGGGCGTTGATGCGGCCATGCTCACCCAGATTCCCAACAATATCTTTTTTCAAAAAACCCTGCGCCGCATACCGGGGCAGAAAACCGAAGGGTTGGGCCAGCATCTCTTGGCGCGGCCTATAAAGACGGTTAAGTGCAACGATTCGGAATAACCCTGAATAATTAGTCTCTGTGCCAGAGAACACCAAAAAAAAACGGCACCTTTGGCGCGGTTTTCAGTCGGCATCCTTTGTCGTGTGGCAGATGAAGCAGCCGGTATCCTTCTGCTGGGGGTCGTTGGTCTCGGCAATCATATTGTTATAGTCCCAGCGTAGCATATCTGGATAGGCGCTGGCATGGGCGACATGGCAGGAGAGGCAGGTTACGGTGTCGTTTGCCGGTTCAACGACGTCGCTTGCACTGGTTGGCACCAAGAGTCTGCCCACCGGAGCGTTGATATTATAGGTGGTATAGCCGGCGTATTCACTGCTTGCGCCATGATTGTTGATGCTGATATCTGTCGGGTGACGAATAAAGGGTGAGACAATGTTGCCGCCGATGCCGGCCAGCAAGTGGAAGTTGCCGTGACAGGTGGTGCAAAAGCCGCTGATGGTCTGGCTGGAGGGTTTGACCAGAGTTTCCACAACGTTATTTATGAACTTTGAAGAGTGGCAAGCCCCACAGCCGTCAGCCGCATAGTCCGTGGGCGTGGATGCTCCAAAATATTCGTTATGGCTGGAGCTGCTGACATTCTGCCATCTATCCGCACTGTTTGTTTCATTTTCATACCCTTTGACGCCATACAAGAACCGGTAGCTGTTAGGTACTGTGTCGGCTGTTAAGAGTTGCCCGTCAACATTCGCGTGGTGGGCTCCTTCCAGTGAGCGAAAGCTGTCAAAGCTGCTTGATCTGTAGCCGTGACAGCCATTATCCCCGGCACAGGAGAAAGAAGTATTGGTGATGCCATGGGCATGAAATTGGCCCGGTGGGACTGTTAAGGTGTCATCATTGTTGCCGAGTTCATTGACGTTATGACCGTTGCTGTCGTTCCCCTCAAGAATATACCGAAAATTACCGCCAGCTAAATCCGTTGCATCCGTGTGGAGGACTTGGGGAATCATACTGCCGCCAATGTCCAATATCTTTGAGCCGGAATTCTGGCCGTGGCAGCCCAGGCAACTGCCTCTGGTCAGGGCGCGGTTCGGGCCGGTTTCACCGCCAAAAGTAGCCATGGGGGCGCCATCCTGGCTGTTGTGCATGGTGTGGCAATTGGAACATGGTCCTGAGAGCCTGGCCTGCGCCAAGGCGGACAAAAGACAGATGCTGAACAGTGAGCCAAGAAATAGAAAAAGACGCATGGGCTTTCCCCTTGTAGTACCCAAAAGCCGCGCATCAGCGGGTACGGATTTTACAATACAGTGTCGACGTTATATTTTAAGCCCTTGACCATTGTAACGTAAACACGGGGAAAGAGGCAAATTAATCATGTTTTAGCAAGAATCTCTTCGTGTTTTCCCGGGGAGCCGGATTCCCTGAGCTTTGCGCAGTTCTCGCATCATTTTTACCAACACATAACGCATTCCTAACAATTGAGGCATATCTTGATTGTAAGTGTTTAACCAATAAGAATGAGGTGCGCTATGCATGACCATGTCCAATATTGCAGCTACGGGAATTATCTGATTCTTTCCGCGCCAAAACCGGAATTATTTGATTCCGCCGAATCCCAGGGTGACCTGGGTCATGTCCGCTTTAGCGGCAACGATGCTGACCAGGCCCTGGAAAGGGCGGCCAAAAAGATCTGTAACCTGAAATGCGGCCTCTGTCCCATCCGGGAGGAGGATTTTGCCGGTTGTTTGGTCAGCTGCCATGAGGAAATTAAGCCCTGGCAATGCTGGGTTGCTCATTTTAAGAAACAGGTGGAGTATGGCGCAAAAACTTTTTAGCCTCGGCGGCTTGAGCTTGATTGACAACAAGTTGTGATACCTAGGAGTTATTTACATTATTTCAGGTTGTTACAGCATTGTGCAAAAAGAGGAGAACAGGAGATTAAACTGCAGTTCGATCTGGTCTTTTTTTGACGCAAGTTCGGCGAGCAGATGTCCTTTGTCAATGGGGGCAGGCGAGAGGGAGCTGAGCCACGCATGGTCTTGTTCGTACCAGGCGGTGGCATCATCGGGGTGGGCGGCATTGTTGTCAAACTGGATGCCGATAATGTGGGGGCGCTCCTTGATGCTGAAGGCCTCGACCTGGCATTCCTGGGAGGTGGCCAGAATCTGAAAATGACGAGGAACCGGCGGGATAACCGCCTGGGCGTGCCATTTAAAGGTGGGGAAGGGTGATGCAAATCCTTTGAAGATGGAGTGGTTGCGGCCAGTTATGGTGAGAAAGGCCTGGGAGATGCCGATGGAGTAGCAGAAGTTGGGCCCGATCTGGGCGCCCAGGGCGTCGGCCAGGAGCTGATGCCCCAGGCAGATGCCGAGGCAGGGAGTGTTGGCGGCCAGGATTTCCTGGAGGCTTTTTTTTTCAGCGACCAGAAAGGGGTAGAGGTCCTCTTCGTGGACATTGGCGCTGCCGCCCAGGATGATAAAACCGTCATAATCGATGGGGTCAGGGAAAATTTTTTCCCAGGCCTTGATAATGATAAGTTCAATTTTGTTTAGCTTTGCGGCCTGTAGCAGAAAAAGTCCGGGTCCTTCCCAGGGGCTGTGTTGGAAGACTGCCAGTTTCTTGGTCATGGTGTTCGCCTTCAGCTAAGCAGGTTCCTCTGCCGTCTTCCGGGAGAGGTTGACGACAGAGGGGGAAGAAGATGTTGAAGGATTATTTTAAGACATGGTTGCAAGAAAAGCTTTTCCCTTTTGATAAACACTGGCAGCGTTATTGGTCGCTGCCAGTGTTTATTGGCTTTGCAGGTTACTTGGTGACAAAGTCGTTATAGGCGTGGGCACCATGTTCAGCAATGTCGACGCCGATGAGTTCTTCTTCTTCGCTGATCCGCAGACCGATGGTCAGGTGGATTAACTTGAAGAGGATATAGGCGCAGCCAAAGCTCCAGATAAAGGCGGCACCGATACCGATGACCTGAGTGGTGATGATCTTGGCAGTCACCCCTTCCATGTTGAAAAGACCGGCCGCCAGGGTTCCCCAGGCACCGCAGACACCATGCACGGAAACGGCACCCACGGGATCATCAATATGAACGCGGTCGATGAGCATTACCGACAGAACAACCAGCACACCAGAGATCAGGCCGATGACAAGGGAGCTTGACGGGCTGACATTGGCACAACCAGCAGTGATACCAACCAGGCCAGCCAGGGCACCGTTTAAGCTCATGCCGATATCCGGTTTCTTAAAGATGAACCAGGAGGTGAACATGGCGGCCACGGCACCGGCTGCAGCGGACAGGTTGGTGTTGACAAAGATCATGGCAATGGACTTGTCCGCCGTGGTGGTGGAGCCGGGGTTAAAGCCAAACCAGCCAAGCCAGAGGATGAAGACACCGATGGCTGCCATGGGGATGTTGTGACCAGGGATCGCCCGAACTTCGCCCTTGGGGCCATATTTGCCAATGCGCGGTCCAAGAACCATGGCGCCGGCCAGGGCAGCCCAGCCGCCGATGGAATGGACCACGGTGGAGCCGGCAAAGTCGATAAAGCCCAAGCCTTCCAGCCAACCGTTACCGTTGAGTAGACTACCCCAGGCCCAGGAACCGAAGATCGGATAAATAAAGGCACAGAGCACCGCCGAATAAATAAGGTAGCCGTTAAATTTGACGCGCTCAGCCACGGCACCCGAAACAATGGTGGCGGCAGTGGCGGCAAACACGCACTGAAACATCCAGAAGGCCAGAATCCATGGGTCTCCGTCAGGTGTCCAGCCGGACAGGAAAAAGTCCGTGGTGCCGAACCAGCCGGTGTTCGTAGTGCCGAACATCAGGCCAAAACCGATGGCCCAGAAGAAAATGGAGCCCATGGAAAAATCCATGAGGTTTTTCATCATGATGTTCACGGCGCTCTTGGCCCGGGTAAAGCCGGACTCAACCATGGCAAAACCAGCCTGCATAAAAAAGACCAGGGCAGCCGCGATCAGGGTCCAGAGATAGTTTGCATGTTCCTGGACCAGGGCAATGGCGTCGGCATTGCTGGCAATAGTGGGTGGCGCATCTTCGGCCAGGGCCAGGGAGGGCACCAGTATCAGGGCAAGGAGCAGAATTTTTTTAAACATGATCAACCTCGTTGTAGTAGTCGTCTGTGACGAATTGGTAGCAAGTGCTAACACTTAGGCGTGTTGGTAATTAGATGGCGTCTTTGTCCTTTTCGCCGGTACGGATTCGGGTGATTGAATCAACGGGCAGGACGAAGATCTTACCGTCACCGATCTTACCGGTCTGGGTTGCTTCCATGATGGTGGTGATAACCTGATCGACCATGTCGCTGCTTAAGACCAGCTCGACCTTGACCTTGGGAATAAAGTCAACGTTGTACTCAGCTCCACGGTAGATCTCAGTGTGGCCCTTCTGGCGGCCAAAGCCTTTTACTTCACTGACGGTCATGCCGGTGACGCCGATGTTGTGCAGGGCGTCTTTCAGTGCGTCCAGTTTAAAGGGCTTAATGATTGCTTCGATTTTTTTCATTGTCTCCTCCTTAGGGGAAAATTCGGTTTGAAAAGGGAATTGCGAGAAGCGTGCCAACACGAGCGGCTGAGACATTTTTTTGTTGGAATCCCCGCTGTAATTGGGTTTGTGTAGAAATGTCTTTCTGTGCTTGGCGGCGGTGAGGTGGGCTTGCGATACAATATTGTAGCGTTGTGTTTTTATTGATTTACAATTTTGTATTAAATTAAGATTGGTTTGGGGGGTGCTGAGAAATACGTGCAAAAGAAAAAAACAGTGTTTTCATGATAAACCTAATAGAAATGGAAAAGGTTAGCCGAAATGACGAAGCTTGTGTTTAAAGGGTGGATCGGTACAATTAACTAGGTGTGAATGGATTACTGTTCGCAAAGGTTCATAAAGTGCAGAAAGAAGATATCTATGGTTAACAAGTCGACACTTCATTTTACGCTTCTCGTGGTCACGCTTATTGCCATAGGGGCTCTTCATCACCTGACGCCGGGTGACAAGCTCGTTTTTCATGAGACGTATCGACGCTTGAGTTATTTCCCTATTGTTGTAGGTGGACTGCTCTTTGGGGTGCGTGGTGGCGTGGCCTTGGCTCTTCTTGCCTGTATTGCCTTTATTCCTCATCTCCATATCTTTCATGAGATGAATTATGATTTTTATTTGGGGGAACTAACCGAGGTTGCCCTTTATCTGGCGGCTGGAACAGGTGTAGGTTTTATTGCCAGTCGGGAGTCGCGCCTGCGGGAAAAATATCAAATTCTCTCTGAGAAGCTCGAACGTTCCTACCGTCGTCTCCATGAGGAGGCAGCGCTACTCCTTGAAGTTGAAGAGCAGTTACGGGCCAGTCAAAAACTTTCAGCCCTGGGTAAACTTTCCGCCTCCTTGGCCCATGAAATAAAAAACCCTCTCGCCTCCATCAAGGGTACGGCCGAGATTTTCCTGGATGAATTTCCTGAAGGCCACCCCAAAAGGGAATTTGTCGAAATCCTCCTCAAGGAGACGGCGCGTCTCAATGCCACGGTTGAGGAGGTTTTGAATTTTTCGCGCAGTCAGCATAAACTCGGAGCTGTTGAACCCAAAAAGGAGGAGGTCGCTACAGTCTTAAAGCGGGTTATCACCCTTCTGGATAATGCATTTCGAAAAAAAGAGATTAAAGTGGAGCTCGATGCTGCGGCAGATTGCCATGAGGTTTTTGTTGATGCCGATAAAATGGCCCAGGTTTTTATCAATTTGCTTCTCAACGCCTCAGAGGCGGTGCCCCAGGGCGGTCATATTGTGGTGCGTGTTGCCAGGGAAGAAGGAAGCACTGTTATCTCTTTTGCCGATGATGGCCCTGGTGTCTCCGAAAATGAATACGAGCAGGTATTTGAACCATTTTATTCCGAGAAGGATGAAGGCACCGGCCTTGGCCTTGCCATTTCAGCCAAAATAATTGAAAATTACGGTGGAAAAATTACGGTGGGCCGTTCACCCCTTGGCGGAGCACTCTTCACCGTGAGTCTGTCGAAACAGGAAGTTGTATACAACCATGGCTGAGCATATCCTCTTAATAGATGATGACGAGAGTCTGCGCCGGGTTACCGAGTATAATCTGATCTCCGCCGGATTTTCCGTGGTCTCCGCTGCAGATGGTAAGGAGGGCCTGGAAATTTTTGCTAAAAACAGACCCGCCTTGGTGGTCACCGATGTTCAGCTTGGTGACATGAGCGGTATTGACCTCTTGAAACAGATGAAAAAGGAGGCGCCGGAGATGCCGGTGATCATCATCACCGCCTTTGGCTCCATTGAAATGGCAGTACAGGCCATGCACCTGGGGGCCTTTACCTTTATCACCAAGCCCTTTGATCGCGATACCCTGCGTCTCTCCTGTGCCAAGGCCCTGGAGCTTGGGGCCTTAAAAACACGGACCAAAAATCAGGCCCGGGAGATCGATCGTCTCACCGGTGTCGAGGGTATGGTGACGGCCAACTCAGCCATGGCCGAGCTTCTGGAAACGGCCAAGAAGGTGGCAGGTTCCGAGGCCACTGTGCTGATTACCGGGGAGTCTGGTACTGGCAAGGAGGTGATGGCCCGCCTCATTCATCAGGTGAGTGGTCGGCGCCAGGAACCCTTTGTGGCAGTCAACTGCGCTGCCATCCCGGCAAATCTCATTGAGAGTGAGCTGTTTGGCCACGTTAAAGGGGCCTTTACCGGGGCTGTCAAAGATCGTAAGGGCCGTTTCCAGTCAGCAAAGGGCGGCACCCTTTTTCTCGATGAGATCGCTGAGCTCCAGCCCGAGATGCAGGTGAAATTTCTGCGGGCCTTGCAGGAAAGGGTGGTTGAGCCGGTGGGCAGCGATGAGAGTGAAGCCGTTGATGTCCGGATTATTGCCGCCACCAACCGCGATCTTCATGATGAAATCCACCAGGGCCGTTTTCGCGAGGATCTTTTCTATCGCCTCAGTGTTATCCCCCTCCATTTGCCACCCCTCCGTGACCGGAGTGAGGATATCCCGCCCTTGGTGGCCCATTTTCTCCGCAAGTTGGAGGCGCCGCCGGCAGTACATTTTAGTCCAGAGGCCCTTAAGGTCTTACAGGCTTACAACTGGCCGGGTAATATCAGAGAGTTGCAGAACGTGGTGGAACGCTGCCTCATTCTGCGTCG
>JAHJKA010000017.1 GCA_018822545.1 Pseudomonadota bacterium | reverse complement strand
GCCTCGACCAGCTGGTACTTCCCGGTGTTCTCAAAACTTGTTTTCCATACCAAGGTGGCCGCCGGTTATATCAACGAGGATGATCCGGGCAATGGGCTCCCTTCCACTGACCCCCTTTATGACCCAAGTAAATTGCCGGTCTATGAACGCTTCTACCTGGGCGGTTTGTCCACGGTGCGCGGCTTTGAAAACGGCAGGATCAGCCCCATTGACACCGCCACCAACGAGCGCATCGGCGGCACAGAAATGGCCTACATGAATCTGGAATTCACCTTTCCCCTCTTTGAAGAGGCGGGCCTAAGCGGTGTTATCTTTTATGATGCCGGCCAGGTCTGGGATCGTACTTACAAAGCATACAGTACGGATTACTACTATAACACCCTCGCCAATGAATACGGTTACAACCTTGATGATTTTTCTGATCACTGGGACCTTTCCACCCTGCGCCAGGGCGTAGGGTTTGGTTTCCGCTGGTTGTCACCCATGGGTCCGCTGCGGCTGGAGTGGGGCAAGAATCTCGACCCCCTGGGTGACGAAGACTCCTCCATCTGGGATTTCTCCATCGGCGGCGCGTTCTAAGCCATCTTAAGAAACCTCCTTTGTTATCGCCATAACAGCACAGCACGCTGTTATGGCGCTTCTTTTTTCTACCCATGGACAAACTCCTTAAACATATACAAGAAGGCTCACCGGAAAAGATCGTCTACGCCTCAGGATTGAGGCCGCCGGCCCTGGCTCTCTTTGCCGCCCGCTGTCTTGAAGAGTTGGGTCGACCCCTTCTTCTCGTCGCCCCCAATGAGGATATTGCCGCCGCCATGGAGAGGGATCTCCATATCTTCACCGACCGACCGATCCTCAATTTTCCAAGCTACGACATCCCCCCATACACCCCCTTAAGCCCGGATCCCCACACCGTTGCCGCTCGACTTGCTACTCTCTACCAAATGGCGGAAGGTGAAAATTTTGTTGCGGTGATCGCAGCAGATGCCCTGCTTAGAAGAATTGCGCCGGTCACCCTCCTTGACAATCTGGCTGAACTTATTGAGGTTGGCGAAGACCTGGACCGCGACGCCCTGGTCGCCAAACTGACTGGCAGCGGGTATGAGCATGTATCTTTGGTTCAAAACAGCGGTGAATTTACAGTGCGGGGCGGCATTATTGATATCTTTCCGCCACCCTTTGCCATGCCGGGCCAAACGGTCATTGATGCCCCGTTACGTCTCGATTTTTTTGGCGACACCGTGGAATCCATCCGTTATTTCGATCCAATCAGCCAGCGCTCCATCAAGGATATTCACGAAACCATCATCCTGCCGGTAAGCGACATCCTTTTCCCGACAAATGCTGCTGACAGCGCGCGCCTTGCCACAACCTTTTCTGCCATGGCAAAAAAGGAGAACTGGTCGCCGGATTCGAGCCAGAAAATTGCCGAATATCTCAGCGAGAAAAACCCCTTCCCAGGAATCGAGTTTTTCCTGCCTCTTTTTTACGCCCGCACCGATACGGTTCTTGATGTCCTCAAGAAAAATACCCTGATCGTAGAGATTGACTCCCTGTCCCAGCAGCAATCTTTAAACCTTGTCCGCGAACGAATTGCCGCAAATTATGCCGAGGCCCAGACAACCCATCAGCCAGCCCTACCCCCGGCCCAGCTCTTTGTGGAGGAAGAGGAGCTTGCTCAGAAACTCGCCTCCTTCGTAAGGCTTATGGTTCATGACTTTGTCAGTCCTGACCAGGAGACCCTTACCATCTCCTGTGGCAACCATACCCTGCTCAAACAGGATCTTGATCTCCGCCGCCAAAAAGAGGGGCTTCTCAGCCCTCTGGTTGATCGCATCACTGCTTTACAAGAACAGGGGCACAAGACGGTTATCACCTGCCGCTCCCTCCGTCATCTTCACAATCTCCATGACATTCTCGGCCAGCACGGTCTTGATGTTCAGGAGAAGGGGTTACCCTTTACAGATCAGGATGTAACGGCCAACCAGGTCATCCTGCTGCCCGAACCCCTGAGCATGGGTTTTGACCTGCCCTTAGAAAAAATCCATTTTTTCTCGGAAACAGAGCTCTTTGGTGAAAAGCAATTTGGGCCGCGCCAACGACGCAAACATCCGGCGGCCGGTGAATCCGTCAGCTTTGATCAACTCACCGACGGAGAACTGGTGGTCCATGCCACCCATGGCATTGGTATCTATCAAGGGATTGTCAACATGACCCTGGGCGGGATCAGCAATGACTTTCTCAATATCGAATTCAAGGATAACGATAAGCTCTACGTGCCCATCGACCGCATCAATACGGTGAGCAAATATAAAGGCCTGTCTGATAAAAAGCCGAAAATAGACGCCCTGGGCGGTAAGGCTTGGGCCAAGGCAACAAGCAAGGTCAAAGAGGCGGTGTGGAAGGTGGCCCAGGATCTACTCAAGCTCTACGCCAAGCGGCAGATCGCCGAAGGGCATGCCTTCTCGGAACCGAGCGAACTCTTCCATGAGCTTACCGAGTCCTTTCCTTATAATGAAACGGAAGGCCAGCTAGGTGCTATTAACAGCTGTCTGGATGACCTTACCTCGTCGCGCACCATGGATCGTCTGGTCTGCGGCGATGTTGGTTACGGCAAGACCGAAGTTGCTATCCGCGCCGCCTTCAAGGTGGTGGAGGATGGGTTTCAGGTGGCCGTGCTGGTGCCCACCACGGTGCTTGCCGAGCAACACGCCGAATCCTTCCGCGAGCGTTTCAGCGGTTTTCCGGTTCGGGTGGAAAGTCTGAACCGCTTCCGCAGCACCAAGGAACAAAAGGAGATCATTAAAGACCTTGGCAATGGCAAGGTAGATGTGCTGATCGGCACCCATCGCCTGTTATCCAAGGATGTGGTTTTTAATCGCCTGGGCCTGCTCATCATTGATGAGGAGCACCGGTTCGGCGTCACCCATAAGGAAAAGCTGAAAAAACTACGCCATAACGTCGATGTCCTCACCTTAACAGCCACCCCCATTCCCCGTACCCTGCAGCTGTCGCTCCTTGGCGTCCGTGACCTGTCGGTGATCAGTTCCCCGCCCCAGCATCGACGCAGCGTGAAGACCTTTGTGGCCCGCCATGACGATCTGGTCATCAAAGAGGCCGTGATTAAAGAAATGCAGCGCGGTGGCCAGGTGTTTCTTGTCCATAACCGGGTGCAGTCCATCCATGAAATTGCCATGCGCCTTCAAAAACTGGTACCCGAAGCCCGGGTGGCAGTGGCCCACGGTCAGATGCCAGGCAAGGCCCTGGAAGAAATCATGGTGGATTTCGTCAACCACCGCATTGATGTCCTGGTCTGCACGACCATCATTGAATCAGGACTTGATATTCCAAACGCCAACACCATTATTATCACCAGGGCCGACCGCCTTGGCCTGGCTGGCATTTACCAGCTCAGGGGCCGGGTGGGTCGCTCTCGCAAACAGGCCTATGCCTATCTGCTGGTGCCCTCACTGGATGGTCTTTCAAAAGATGCCAAGCAGCGCCTACGGGCCTTGATGGATTACAATGAACTGGGTGGCGGCTTCAAACTAGCCATGAGCGATCTGCAGATCCGCGGCGGCGGTAATATCCTCGGTGAATCACAAAGCGGCAACATCGCTGCCGTGGGCTATGATCTCTATCTTGATCTCTTGCAACGAACCGTCGAAGACTTGAAAAGACGTGGCATCGACGGTGACCAGGATCACTCGATCCCCGATTTCGAGCCGGAAATAAATCTGCAGGTCTCAGCACTCATCCGCACCTCCTATATTCTTGATACTGAGCAGCGCTATATTGCCTACCGCAAGATTGCCAGTATCACCAAGCAAGAACAACTTGCCGATCTCCGGGAAGAACTAAATGATAGGTACGGCGCGATTCCTCAAGAAACAGAAAATTTACTCCAAATTATCGAACTAAAAATGTTGATGAGGCCTCTTTGTATTATCAAACTTGATCAGGGCCCGGGCAGCCTTGCTTTTTCTTTTCTTAAGGAAACGCCGGTGGCCCCGGAACAAATCCTGCTCATGGTTCAAAACTCCAAAGGAACGATGCGCATTACCCCTGATAACAAGTTGGTGGTGACGACCTCCACCAAGAGTACCGACGCCATTTTCAGCGCAGCGAGAAAAATATTGCAGCTGCTGCAGGCTGATGATATATAACTTCTAAATTCCCATCATATCGTAAAAATTTGAACTCCAACAAATCATTATCATATCCTATGTCTTACTTCGTACGTTTGCTTGTTTTCTTTGTATTTCTGCCTGTTCTGGCCCATGCCGAAGTCATTGACCGCGTTGTCGCGATTGTTAACGATGATCTTATCACCCTGTCTGAGCTTGACCTTGAAGGGGCCCCCCTTTTTGAAAGAATTCGTGAACAAGCCCCCCCTGAAGAACGGGCTGAGGCCCTTGCTTCAGCCAGAAAAGACATTCTTGCCAACCTCATCGAACGCAAACTCATTGCCCAGCGGGCAGAAGGACGCGGCATCGAGGTGAGCAATGAAGAAGTTGATATGCAATATTATCGGGTTATTGAGCAAAACAACTTAAGCGAAGAACAATTTCGGTCTGAGCTTGTCAAGGCAGGAATCACTCCGGAAATATACAAGGAGAACCTTCGTAGCCAGATGATCCGTCAGCGTCTGCTCGGCGTTGAGATTCGCTCCAAGGTGGTCATCACCAATGAGCAGATCGAGGAATACTACAACAGCAAATATGGCCAGCAAAGTGACGGTAATGACGGCCTCCATATCCTTCAAATTGGCTGCGTATGGGGTCCAGGCAGTAAATCAGCCAGCAAAGAAGAATCCAGGATGCGCGCCGAACAGCTTCGCGGCATGGTGATGGCCGGCGAGAACTTCAAAGAAATTGCCAAATCCTATTCTGATCTGCCCTCGGCAGCCGATGGCGGCGATATCGGCATTTTCAGCCGCGATGAACTTTCCCCGGCCATGCAGGAAGGCCTGAACGGACTTCGCCCCGGCGAGGTAAGCATGATCATTGAAAATGGTCAGAGTATACAGTTTTTCAAACTCCTCTCCTCCAAATCCGGCAATGTGATCACCCAAGCGCCTTTGGAAACGGTCCGGGAAGAAATTCGCGCCTTACTGATGGAACAACAGCTCAAGGACAAATTTGAAAACTGGCTCGTGCAGCTCCGCGAAATCTCTTATGTTGAAGAGCAACTGTAAATACGCAGTGCTTTTCTCTCCCTTTTCCCCCAAGTCTGGATAATCTTTACAAGGCTGTTCGTTGTCCGGACAACTGTTCTTTTTTCATTTTCGGCAAATTTTGCGGCAGAAATATCGCGAATTAGAGTAAAATAATTTCTTATCTACTAAGATCTGTTTTTTTCCATACGACACAGTGCAGGGGATCACATGACTCAGGAAAACAGTAACAAAAAACATTCTGCCAATGCGGAGAAATCAGACGCTGACACCAGTCTATCTCTGGGCGCCTATTTTCAACGCGAACGGCAAAAAAAACAACTCACCATTAAAGAAGTTGCCGATATTACCCGCATTCCACCGGAAACACTACAGGCCCTGGAAGCAGGACACAGACACCTTTTGCCCGTCTCTGTCTTCACCAAGGGTTTTGTAAAAATTTACGCAGCCCATCTCGGTCTTAATCAGGCTGAAATCCTGGAACGCTTCAGCAATGAGTGGGGTGCTGTGGAAAATATTACGCCGGAAATTCTCTCCGGTGAAAGCATGGCTGAAACATCTCCTTTTTTCCTCTCCTTTCAGTTCTACTTCATAATTTTCCTCATCGCCTTGATCGTAGGTCTTGCCTATTTTTTCTTTCAGGCTGATGATACGCCACCTCCGGCCTCCCTGAGCTCTGTCCCGTATTCAATGGATCAGCCAGGGGAACAGCTGACCGTAAAAAGAAATTCTGTTAAACAGTTAGAAATTATCTCAACCGCACCTTCTCAGGAAAATCTTCTGATCTCTCCTCAGTCGGCCGGCAAAATAATTTTGCCGGAAAATGAATCGCCCCAGAATCCTCCCCTTGCTCAAGCAACGGGAGAAAGCACTGATAACGCATTACAACAAACGCCACCGACCTTCGAGAACACCGCCGAAGCTTACGACAGTGTGAAAATACCTGTTCAAACAGCAAGTGTTGTGGCTCCTCAGTCGCAAGCCCTTAAAAAAAAAAGACTCCGTAACGCCGAAGCCCAAACCATCTTTTTTTGAGTCGGTTAAACTGCACATTCGCTTTATTAAGAGAACCCACATCTCCGTTGCCCAGGATGATGGCCAGCCTGAGAAATTTATCTTTGCGCCTGGGGAGGAAAGTACGTGGCAGGCTGCCAGTCACATCTCGCTGCATATCGATGACGCTGATGCTGTAGAGTTGACCCTAAACGGTTCGCCAGTCACTGTTAACCATACCAACAATGGTCCCCTTGCCATTACTCTTCCTGGAGATCGTTCCCGCTAGAAGATGGCAAGTCATGAGACCGAAGCCGTGGTCCTGAAGGTCTTTGACCATGGCGAATCTGATAAAATCATCACTTTTTTCACCTCTGATTTCGGCAAAATAACCGCTATTGCCAAGGGCGCCAAACGGAGCAAGAAACGTTTTGTCGCAAAGCTTGAGTTGTTCAACCATCTCCAAATCTTCATCGCTGACAACAAATATTCCTCACTCATGCGGGTGGACGAGGCAGAAATCCTCAGCCCCTTTCCTGCGTTGCGCACAAATTATGATCGCTTTGTCTGCGCAACACTGACCAGTGAACTGGTCTTAAACTGGACAGCAGACCATGACCAAGATGAAAACCTCTTTCATCTTCTCACCTGGACCTACGGTCAACTCACTAAAAACAACCCGCTCCCCACCCTTCTGCTCTTTCAACTCCACCTTCTTACCCTGCTGGGTTTTCACCTCCATCTCTCCTCCTGCTGCCAATGTGGGACAGAGGTGAACATGACAAGAATTTTCTCTTTCTTTTCACCCAAAAACGGCTTGGTGTGCTCCAAATGCTCGTCTTTGCAAAATATGGGCCCCACCAACATCCCCCTTTCCTTAGGCACAATCAGGCTTTTAGAAAAAGCCCGCCAACTCTCGGTTGACAAGTGGCCACGGCTCCACTTCTCCAAACAATCTCTCAAAGAATCCATCGCCCTTTTCCAAAGCCATAACGCCTTTTTGCTCCAACGTGACATTCTTTCCTGGAAGGAACTTCCCTGCCGGTAAATCTCGGCCATGGCTTACGATTATTCTCTGATAAGGATCCTATGACGCAAGTGAAGTAGGGAGCAGATGAGAACCGGGGCAGGATACATCGAGTATCAAGTTATAGAAGAAGGGGAAACCTCTCTTTAAGACTTTGCGCTAGAGAATAACGCAAAACGATCTGACCATTAGGTCAAGCAGACAAGGCTGGGCTCCACCAGTCCATTTTATCGCAAGTTGGTGGGACGAAACACGTTACAAAGAACTAGCCCGTGGCATCGCCATAAACATCCTCAAGAGCAATGGATGTCGGCAGCTTGCTGATATCAATCTGCTCAGCAGCCTTGATCCCCATGATGAGCGCCTGCTGATTAAGCTCACGAAACTTCGCGGGCACCCTGGCAAGCACAGCCTTTTCCACACTCTCCAAAGAAATTTTGCCGCATAATTTAGCCACGGCGCCGATGGCAACGATATTTGCGACAATCTCCTTGCCAAGCTCCCGGGCCATGGCGGTGAAGGGCAAAGAAATTGCTCGGCTTGTCGGCGTTTGCGACACAAAGGTGGAATCCACCACCAACAGGCCATTTGTTTCAAAATCGTAAAAATAATCATCCAGCGCAGTCTGGTTCATGGCCAGAAAACAGTCCATCTTGATCACCTTGGGATAATCTATCTCTTTGCGACTGATAACTAACTCGGCCTTGGAGTTCCCTCCCCGTGACTGGGGGCCATAGCTCTGGGTCTGACAGACATTGAAGCCGTCATAGACCCCGGCAGCCTCAGCCAGGATAACAGCGGCAGTAATCACCCCCTGACCACCGGCTCCGCCAAAACGCATCTCGTAACGCTCTTTTTCCATATCTGTTACCCATTCCCAACTGGCATATCGTTAAAGGAGGCCTTTAATACTCGTCATCCCTGTCCGGTTCACATTTCACTTCAGGTTCTTCCTCCACAGGAAAAACAACGCCACCAGCCCGCTCCCTTATTTTCTGGTACTCTTCGTTGTAAGAAGGCTTTTTGACATTGGCCAGAACCCCGATGCTGAATTTACCCGCCATCTCTTCAGCGCTCATTTTGGCAGCTTTACTAACGCTGACAGCGTTTTCTTTCATCCAGAGCTGGTTTGCCACCGGATCAGCCAGATTGTTCAGGCGTCCAAAATAGGTATGGCAGTTTGAGATTACCTCAATAACGGCAAAGCCTTTTTTTTCAATGCCCTGCTTAATCAACTTATCAAGCTGCGGCACATGGTGGACCGTACCCCTGGCAACATAGGAGGCACCAGCCGTTACAGCCAGTTCAGCAATGGAAAAAGCCTGCTCGATATTGCCGTAAACGGCAGTAGTTGCCATGGCACCGTAAGGGGTGGTCGGCGAATACTGACCGCCGGTCATCCCATAAATCTGATTATTAACGATGATGGCGGTGATGTTGAGATTACGCCGGGCGGCATGGATAAAATGATTGCCGCCGATGGCCGTGGCATCACCATCCCCCATGACCGTGAGCACGGTAAGCTCGGGGTTGGCAAGTTTGATGCCGGTGGCAAAGGTCAGGGCCCGGCCATGGGTGGTGTGCAGGGTGTTAAAATCCACATAGGCGGGCATCCGGCCTGTGCAGCCGATGCCCGAGGCCAGAACCAGATCATCCTGAGGAATATCAAGACTGGCCGTGGCCCTGATCAAAGAACCAAGGACAATCCCTAAACCGCAGCCCGGGCACCAGACGTGGGGAAACTGCATATCATGGCGCAAAAAATCGTGTCGGACCTTTGCGGCGTGTTCAACCATAAGTAAAAACCCTCAAGAGCTTACATATTTAATAATTTTTCAAAAATTTGATCCGGGGTAATCATCAAGCCATCAAAACGATTAAGCTGTTTCAAGGTGGCCGTATGGTTGACGGCGCGCACCTCGCGGACAATCTGGCCCATATTCATTTCCGGCACCAGTACGGCCCGGCATTGCCTCAGTACAGAATCCACGGCAATTTTAGGAAAGGGAAACAGGGTAACAAGTTGCAGGAAGCCTGCCTTAATGCCCCTGGCCCTGGCCATTTTTACGGCGCGAATGGCCGAGCGGGACACGGCCCCAAAGGTGATGATGGCAACTTCAGCATCATCGAGCATATAGCCCTTGGTCATCTGAATATCACTGGCACCATTAGCAAGCTTGCGGATCATGCGTTTATGAAAGGCCTTAACCACATCAGGCCGAAAACAGGGGAAACCTTTGCTGTCATGCATGAGACCAGTGACATGATGCCGGTAGCCAGTGCCAATGGCAGCCATGGGCGGCACACCGCGGCTATTATCCTCATAGGGCTCATACCATTCCGGTGGCACACTGGGCTTGATGCGATTAAAGACCTCGATCGGTTTATTGGGCGGCAGAGTAATAACCTCCCTGGTATGGCCAACGATTTCATCAGACAAGAGCACCACCGGCACCCGATATTTTTCTGACATATTGAAGGCATGCACCGTGATCTCATAGGAATCGCTCACCGAAGAAACCGCCATGACGATGATGGCATGATCGCCATGGGTTCCCCAGCGGGCCTGCATGACATCAGATTGGGCAGGTGAAGTGGGCATGCCTGTAGAAGGCCCGCCGCGCATGACATTGACCACAACCACCGGCACTTCGGTCATGCAGGCATAGCCGAGATTCTCCTGCATCAAAGAAAAACCTGGTCCGGAGGTGGCAGTCATTGCCTTGGTGCCGGCAAGAGAAGCGCCGATAATGGCTCCCATGGAAGCCAACTCATCCTCCATCTGGATGAATGTCCCACCGATCTGTGGCAAGCGACGACTCATCTCTTCGGCAATCTCTGAAGAGGGGGTAATGGGATACCCCGCATAAAACTTGCACCCGGCAGCCAGCGCCCCCTCGACAATGGCCTCATTGCCCTGAAGCAGATATTTTTTCGTACTCTCCACCCTGTCAACCATTTCGCAGCACCAGCACCTAATCTGTAAAGAACGTATTCATCTCAATCATCACCAGCACGGGGGCTGATCCTCCGATCAGGATAACGCTCACTGATGGACATGGCAAAATCAGGGCAATGAACCTCACAGACCCGACAGCCGATACACTCATCCGGGCGTGCCACAACAGGCCCACCTGTTTCATTCTTATCATAGACATTCTTGGGACAAAGGGCGATACAGATACCGCAGGACTTACACCAGTTGGCGTAGACCGTCTGGCTGAAAAGTTGAATACCCTTCTTGTCGAGCTCCAGTTTTTTCTGCCAATAGTCATCAGGGGCGGAACTATCAGAAAGTGACGCCTTTTTCTTTGCCTTGCCTTGTTTTGCCGAATCCATCTCACAGCCTGTCAGAATTTACTGTAAAAAACACCGTAACATTTCAATAATACAATTATTTCTGGATTGACGTGGAAATAATTCCAATTTTTCTTCGATTTTTCCCTCGATTAAGGGTAGGTTTGCACCTCTTTTTTTTCAAAAAATCATTTTGGGCGGCTTAACCACGGATATTTCCATCCTAAGCCCCTGACAATCTATCCAAGGAGGAACATCACATGATAATCGAAGCAGGAAACCTGGTCAGCGTCCACTATACTGGCACCTTTGAAGATGGTGAGGTGTTTGACTCTTCCCAAGGACGTGACCCCCTCTCTTTTCAGGTAGGCGCGGGGCAGATGATTCAAGGCTTTGACCAAGCAGTGCTCGGCATGAAACAAGGGGAAAACAAAAAAATTACCCTTGCCCCGGAAGAGGCTTACGGCCCCAGAGACGAAGAGCTTCTTATTGATATCCCCGCCGAACAATTTCCCGAAGAGATGAAACTTGAAAAAGGTATGATGCTGCAGTTGACCAACCAGGCAGGCCAGCCAGTGCCAGCCACCGTGGCTGAAATAAGCGAAGAGAGCGTCAAGATGGATGTCAACCACCCCATGGCCGGCAAGACCCTGGTCTTCGATATTGAAATTGTTGAGGTAAAATAACAACGCAGATTTTATGCAACAAAACCAGCGCCCTTTAAAAGTTCTTCTTTTTCAGGGCGTTTTTCTTACGCATACAACGATGAACACATGTTATCTTAATCGCTTTCTCTTCATCATCCGATTAAGATGGATCAAAACGTTGCAGCTGCTCGTCGCAGAATACGCAATTTCCCCTTGATCTTTGCTGTATATCTATTCAGAATGTTACAATGATTTGTGTTATATTTAGCTTAAGTTATCACGTATTCAACGAGAAACACCTCGATCAGTAGCCAAGGGAATTATTATGAACTGGAAAAAAATGACCATCGGTAAAAAGATTGTTTTTGGCTACGGCATTGTCCTTGCCTTACTTTTAGCCATTACAACAATCAGTTACTTCGGGGTCGGCACCATTATTTCCAACGCCGAAGAGGTCATTAAAGGCAAAGAACTCGATGGCGTTCTCGCCCAGCGCGAGGTGGACCATCTGAAATGGGCCCAAAAGGTCAACAGCTTGCTCACCGATGAGACCGTCACCACCTTGGATGTCCAGACCGATCATAAGAAATGCAAACTCGGAACCTGGCTCTACGGAGAAGAACGTCATGATGCTGAACAGATGCTCCCAGGCCTGAAACCACTCTTTAAGGACCTTGAAGCCCCACACGAAAAGATGCATGTCTCGGCAATCAAGATCAAAGAGGTATTTAAAGCGGCCGACACCACCCTGCCCATCCGCATTGTGGAGACCGAATCCGCCCATGCCACCTGGTTCACTCGTCTGCTCACGGCCATTATCAAAAAAGAGACCCACGTCAAAGATGTCTCCACCGATCCGCAGACCTGTAAATTAGGCGTGTTTCTGGCCACAAAGCAGGCCAAACAGGCCTATGCCAATGCCTCCCCTGATGTCAAGGAGCTCTGGGACGCCTTACACACCAGCCATAATGCCCTCCACGCCAAGGCTGGTGAGGCCCAAGAACTCATGGCCGCCAAAAGATTCGATCAGGCCATGGATCTCACCCAGAACACCATCCAACTCCATCTCAACTCCACCACGTCCATGCTCAATGAAGTGCGCTTCGAGGCTGAAGAAGAGCTCAAAGGTGTCCGTGAGGCCAACGAGATCTACAGCACCATCACCCTGCCAACCATGACGGAAACCCTAGACGCCATCACCAAAATTAGAGAGCATATCTTTAAAAACATGCTGACCGACAAGGCCATGCTGGTGGCGGGCAAGGCCACCCGAGCAACGGTAACCATCCTCAGCCTGATCACCATTGCTCTCGGCGTACTCATCGCCCTTTTCAGCTCAAAGAACATTATCAATATCCTTACCACCGCCGTCAACACCATGGCAGAGGCCTCGCGCCAGATCACCGCTGTTTCCGGCCACATTGCCTCTTCCAGCCAGACCTTGGCAGCAGGAGCCTCAGAACAGGCCGCAGGTCTTGAAAACACCTCGTCATCCTTGGAAGAGATTAACTCCCTGACCAAACAAAATGCCGATAACACCCAACAGGCCGATAACACCATGAAGGGTGTAAAGAGCAATATGACTTCGGCTGATCAATCCATGGCCAGACTCACTCAATCCATGGCAGAAATCTCCAAAGCCAGCGAGGATACCCAACGTATCGTCAAGACCATTGATGAGATTGCCTTTCAGACTAACCTCCTTGCCTTGAATGCCGCTGTTGAGGCGGCCCGAGCCGGTGAGGCGGGCGCCGGTTTTGCTGTGGTTGCCGATGAGGTTCGTAACCTGGCCCTGCGTGCAGCAAAATCTGCAGGGGAAACGTCTTCCCTCATTGACTCCACTGTTGAAAAAATTCGCACAGGCACCAAGCTCGCCCAAGAGACCAACGATATGTTCCATGTCGCCAATGATGCCTCCGATAAGATTGCCACCTTGATTACCGAAATCTCAACTGCAAGCGGCGAACAGTCCCGAGGCATTGACGCTATTAACTCTTCCATCACCCAGATAGAAAACGTTACCCAGGACAATGCCGCCACTGCCGAAGAGACGGCCTCAGCCTCTGAAGAACTGGCCTCCCAGATCATGGCCATGGACCAAACGGTTCGCGAACTCCAGGTTATGGTGGGTGGTAGCGCAGCAAGAGAAAGGCCAAGGCCGCAAGCTCGACCAACCCGAAATATCTCGGCAACGCCAAGACATAAACAACTCCCCCTATCCCCTGTAAAAAAGACCAGGACAAATGCTGAAGAAGTCATCCCCTTTGACGATGATGAATTTGAGGATTTTTAAGTCCTGATTGCTTTCTAGATACATATAAAAAAAGGCCTGCCGGGATTTATCCCGGCAGGCCTTTTTTTTGTGTTCGTCTAGAAATTTCGTGCATCGCTTCCGCGAAGAAAACCCACAGCTACTGGGAATGTCACAAATCTCCCTTGCCTCCTTCGGCGCACCTGATCCTCATAATCGAAGAGATAAATCTTGTGCTTAAAGCCATCTCTTATCACCTGCAGAGGCAGGCTCCTTCAACCAAACCTAAAACTTGCCCAGGGCTGACCAGAGAACACCGGCGGCAATGGCAGAACCGATTACTCCGGAGACATTAGGCGCCATGGCGTGCATGAGAAGAAAATTGGAGGGATCTTCCTTCTGGCCCACAGCCTGCACCACCCTTGCGGAATCAGGCACTGCGGAAACGCCGGCCGCGCCGATAAGGGGGTTTATTTTCTCCTTTAAAAAGAGATTCATAAACTTGGCAAAGAGAACACCACCGGCAGTGGCCACCACAAAGGACAGGGCGCCGAGGATAAAGATAAATATGGACTGTGGATTTAAGAAGATCTGGGCCTGGGTCGAGGCGCCCACGGTGAAACCAAGCAGGATGGTGACGATATCAATCATGGCGTTACGGGCCGAGTTCGCAAGACGATCCGTCACCGTTGATTCTTTCAGGAGATTGCCAAAAAAGAGCATGCCGAGCAAGGTCATGGACCCCGGAGCCAGTAAGGCACAAATCAAAAAAGCGACTATGGGAAAAATAATCCGTTCCCGCCGTGATACATGGCGCGGGGGCTTCATGTGAATCCGGCGCTCAGCCTTGGTGGTAAGCAGATACATAATGGGAGGCTGAATGACCGGCACCAGGGCCATGTATGAATACGCAGCAATGGCAATGGGGCCGAGAAGCTCAGGGGCGATCATCGACGCAAGAAAAATTGCTGTAGGTCCGTCAGCCCCGCCGATAATACCAATGGCACCGGCCTGCTGGAGGGAAAAGCCAAGAACAATGGCACCGGCAAAGGTCAGAAACACACCGATCTGAGCTGCTGCGCCCAGCATGATGAGCTTGGGATTAGACAGCATGGTGGAAAAATCGGTCATGGCGCCAATGCCAAGAAAAATCAGCGGCGGATAAATACCCTTGGTCACCCCGGCATAGAGATAATAAAGAACACTGCCTTCGTCATACACACTGAGAGGCATATTGGCGATGGGGGGAATATTGCCGATCAAGATCCCAAAGCCGATGGGTACCAGTAACAGCGGCTCGTAATCCTTGACGATGGCCAGCACAATAAAGACCAGGCCAATGACAATCATGATGGCGTTACCCCACGTCATGTGGGCAAAACCAGAATTTGCAAAAAAGCTTGAAATATCCACAGTTTCCCCGTCTACCCTATCTCAACCATGCCCTGACCGTGGGTGACGGCATCACCCTGTCTGACCAGAATTTTCTTAACCACCCCGGCCCGGTGGGCCGTAATGATATTCTCCAATTTCATGGCCTCAAGCACCAGGATTTTCTGGCCCTCAAGAACCTTCTCGCCGACACTGACACAGAGCTCCAGGATATGACCTGGTATGGGGGAAGAAATGAGACCATTGCCAACCACAGCAACCGGAGAAGGTGAAACTGGCGACTGCCCCGGCTGAATCGGCGTAACCATTGAACTTGGCTGGGTCTCACAGTGCGGCATATACTCCGCAGGACTCAGCGTTTTAATCTCATTGATGGTGACGGTATGCTCAACACCATTGACCTCGGCAACCACCTCTTCATCAGTGACCTTGATCAACGAAACGATATAAGAGTTACCAGATATGGACAGGTTATATTCACGCATAGTTTCAGGGCAGGGATAAAAGTCGAATTAAATTGTTATTATCGGCTCGGCAGGATACCGCGCCCAACATGGGCTCGAACCGACAGGCCATGGACCCGACCGGAAATCTTCCACGGTGAATCCATATCACCATGGCTCTTCCAGGTAATCTTCTCATTCTCCTCCGGAAAATCCTTCTGGAGATGAAGGGCAACGGCAATGGCCAACAGGATTTCCTGCTCAGTGGAGGCGATCTCACCGTTGACCTTTCCTGTTTTTTTCTTCAACTTCGCAGGCAGGGTAAGAATCTTCGGGAGAAGGGCAATATAGATGCTGATCACAATAAGACCAGCAAAAACCATAGCCATCCCGAACACGCTGAAGATCACGGCATTAAACTCAGGGGTGATCAGATTGGTAAAACTGATCTTAGCGAGGGAAAAATTCATGCGGGTCTCATCCTAAAATGAAGGAGAATGCAAAATATCCTGGAAGCTACAGAGGGATGTTGCCATGTTTTTTCATGGGATTAGTTTCCCGCTTATTTTTCAGCATTTCCAGGGCCTTGATGATACGGAAACGGGTACGGGCAGGCTCAATAATATCATCAATATAACCTCGACGGGCTGCGATATACGGATTTGCCATGGTGTCACTGTACTCCTGCTCTTTTTCGGCAAGAAAAGCCGCGGGATCATCGTCACTCTGGGCCTCTCGAGAATAGAGAACCTCCACAGCACCCTTACCACCCATAACGGCAATCTCGGCAGATGGCCAGGCATAATTGATATCACCACGCAGATGCTTGGAGCTCATCACACAATAAGCACCGCCATAGGCCTTCCTGGTCACCACCGTGACCTTGGGAATGGTGGCCTCGGCATAGGCATACAAAAGTTTGGCACCATTTCTGATGACACCGTTATACTCCTGATTGGTGCCGGGCAAAAAGCCAGGAACATCGACAAGGGTCACCACCGGAATATTAAAACAGTCGCAAAATCGGACAAACCGAGACGCCTTTACCGATGAATTGATATCGAGAACACCGGAGAGATGCATGGGCTGATTGGCGACAATGCCGACACTGTGGCCGTTATAACGGCCAAAACCAGTAATAATATTGGGGGCAAATTTCTCCTTAACCTCAAAAAAATCACCATTGTCGACTGTGCGTACGATCACTTCCTTCATGTCATACGCCTCATTGGGGCTGTCAGGGATCAAGAAATTGAGGCCTTCGTCCCAGCGGTCAGGAGTGTCGTCTGTGGCCACCAGTGGCGAATTTTCCATATTATTCTGGGGCAAAAAAGAAAGCAGCTTTTTTACATAATTAAGGGCGTCCATGCCATCTACAGCCGCATAATCAGCAACACCGCTTTGGGAGGCGTGCATATCGGCGCCGCCAAGCTCCTCAACCGTCACATCCTCATGGGTCACTGACTTCACGACCTTCGGCCCGGTGAGAAACATATAGCTGTTGTTTTTGACCATGACAATAAAATCAGTGAGGGCAGGCGAATAGACGGCACCACCGGCACAAGGGCCGAATATGGCGGAAATCTGCGGCACCACACCACTTGCCATGACATTGCGCAGGAAGATATCTGAATACCCGGCCAGGGCTTCGATGCCCTCCTGAATCCGGGCACCGCCTGAATCATTCAGACCAATAACCGGGGCGCCATTTTTGACAGCCAGATCCATGACCTTACAGATCTTCTCGGCCAAGGTCTCGGAAAGGGAACCGCCCAGCACGGTAAAATCCTGGGCATACACATAGACCAGACGACCATCCACGGTGCCGTAGCCAGTGACAACACCATCGCCCAGAAAAACCTTCTCCTGCATGCCGAAATTATGGCAGCGATGGGTCTTGAACATGTCAAATTCTTCAAAAGACCCCTCGTCAAGAAGTTGATTGATCCGTTCGCGGGCAGTAAGACGACCCTTGGCATGATGAGCGTCAATGCGCTCCTGACCTCCGCCAAGACGGGCTTCCGCCCTCTTTTGCAAGAGATCATCAAGTTTCTTCTGCATTAATGACATAGTATATTTAGCTCGTGTCGAAATGATTATTTGGGCAGAATGCCAGATGCGTGCTCTTTGCTCGGGCAGCAAAACTCAGTAAGCACTCCAAAACTGGATTTCGGGTGGAGAAAAGCAATCTCTTTGCCACCGGCGCCCTGTATAGGTTTTTCATGGATCAGGGTACAACCTTGATCTGCCGCATCCTGCAACTGCTGGCCTATGTTATCACTCTGGTAGGCGATGTGATGGATGCCTTCACCTTTTTTCGCCAAAAAAACCGCGATGGGGCTGTCATCATGGGTGGGTTCGAGCAGCTCAATATGCACGTCGCCCACGGTAAAAAAAGCAGTTTTCACCTTCTGTGACTCCACCGTTTCCTGGTGTTCACAGACAAGGCCCAAGGCCTGCTCATAAAATTTCCGCGCCTCAACAATGGAGCGCACAGCAATACCAATATGATCAATTTTGGTTAGCATTTTAATGTTCATCCTTCTTATACGATTTTATCCGAAGAGGCAAATGAATGATCGCCCTCAGTCAGCAGCCATCAATGGCGAGGAGGCCACCCCAAAACCGATAAAATTCATTTCTCATCACAAAGACACCGAGACTTTTTTTCAATGCCCCTTGAGGGCTACAAAGACAAACCAACCGCGGCACTGAAAAAAAGTTTCTCTGGGCCTCTGTGTCTTTGTGTTTGTGATATTTAAGTCTTACACGAATAATAGAACCCCTCTTACTGGCGGTCGCGATATTCGCCAAAGACCTGGCGCAGGACATCGCAGATCTCGCCCAAGGTCGCATATTCACGAACACAGGCGAGAACAGGCCCCATGAGCTCTTCATCATTGTGGGCAGCAGATTGAAGACGATGCAGACATTTTTAAACCTCATCATTATTACGATGTGCCTTGAGATCTGTAAGTCTTGCTACTTGCTGATCCTCCACCTCAGGGGCAACCCGCAGCGTGGAAGGCCGGGGCTCCTCTGCCACCTGAAATTTATTAACCCCGACAATAACACGTTCTCCCGACTCGATCTGTTTTTGATATTCGTAGGCGGCATGTTCAATCTGGCGCGTTATAAAACCATCCTCAATACAGGCCACCACGCCGCCGGCCTGATCAATCTTGGCCATCAGCTCCACAGCCTCAGCCTCAATGCGATCAGTCAGCTCTTCAATATAATAAGAACCGGCCAGAGGATCAATGGTACTGGCCACCCCGGATTCGTGGGCAATAACCTGCTGGGTACGAAGGGCTGTGCGCACCGACTCTTCGGTGGGGAGCGACAGGGCCTCATCCCGCGAATTGGTGTGCAGAGACTGGGTCCCCCCTAGAACGGCTGACAGGGCCTGAAGGGTAACCCGGACAATATTATTATCGATCTGCTGGGCGGTTAAGGTATTGCCGGCGGTCTGGGTATGAAAGCGCAGCATCTGGCTGGCCGGATTCTTGGCGCCCAGATCCTTCATGATTCTGGCCCACAACCTGCGGGCGGCCCGAAATTTAGCCACCTCCTCCAGAAGATCCGAAGAGGCATTAAAGAAAAAGGCAAGGCGGCGGGCAAACTGATCAAGCTCAAGCCCTGCAGCCAGGGCTGTTTTTACATAGGTGACCCCATTGGCCAGGGTAAAGGCTACCTCTTGCACGGCGGTGGAGCCTGCCTCGCGGATATGATAGCCGGAGATGGAGATGGTATTAAAGAGCGGCGTGTTCTTGCCGCACCAGCGAAAAATATCGGTGATCAGGCGCAGGCTTTGCTTAGGCGGGAAGATATAGGTACCGCGGGCCACATATTCCTTCAGGATGTCATTTTGAATGGTG
>JAHJKA010000016.1 GCA_018822545.1 Pseudomonadota bacterium | reverse complement strand
TGCCGCTATCATCCCTGATAAAGAGAAGACCATGCTCGTCAATGCCCTGCGAGACGCCACTGATCACCTCACCCTTGGCCGTCAGCCAGGTCAGCCTCTTGGCCTTGGTGATATCGCGCTGCTGCCAGCGTCTTCTGATGGCCGGCCAGTCCTGCAGCTCAAGCTCGGCCAGAACCCCGTCGATATGGCTAACCAGGGCTTCCAGCAGGCGTCCTGGGTCAAGACTTTCAGCGCTCTGGTCGGCCAGGGCTCCGGCCAGCTCGGCGATCTCCTGGGGATAGCCTTCTAGTGGTTTACTGAGGTTAAGGCCGATTCCCAGGACCACCAGTGGCCTATCGGCCTTGCTTAGATCCGCTTCCGCCAGAATTCCGCCACATTTCCGGCCGCCAATAACGATGTCATTGGGCCATTTGAGCATGATTCTCTCGCGACACAAAGGTTGCAAAGCCTCGGCCACCGCCACCCCGGCGGCAAGGGTAATCTTGGCCAGCTCGTCCAGAGGCAGCTTGGGTCGTAAAATCATGGAAAAATAAAGACCATTGCCCGGACTGGATAGCCATTTCTTGCCCAACCTGCCCCGCCCCGCTGTCTGCTGGCCCGCCACAATCACCATGCCATCATCAACGCCTTTCTGGCCCTGCTCTAGCCCCACCCTGTTTGTCGAGTCGGTTTCAGCAAGATAGCGCAGGGGATGACCGGCAATGCGGCCCTCTTCGTAGAATTGTTCCAATTTATTTTTTGTCCTCATCCGCAGGTCTTTGCCCCTTGTGATCCCTATCTATTTCATTTAAATTGCAGTAATCAGACACCCTTTCCATCGTACATTCTAAAAGGAGATTTCACCATGCCCTATGTCAATATCCGCGTTGCCGGCACACTTAACAAATCACAAAAGGCTGAGATCTGCAAAGGCGTCACTGAGGTTATTTCTAAGGCCGCCGGTAAACCTGCAGACTCCATTCTCATCTTCATCGACGAACTGCCCCACGAAAATATCGCCAAGGCTGGCGTTCTTCTGGAGAAAAAATAAACTTGCCGCCCAATGAAAACATAGCCAGGCTGCGCCTGGAAGTTTTGCGCCGGGAGTTGCACCATCACGCCCATCAATATTACGTTCTGGACAATCCTCTCATCTCTGATGGTGAGTATGACCTGCTCTATCATAAACTGCTCAATCTTGAGGAGGCTTTTCCACAACTGGTGACGGCTGATTCCCCGAGCCAGCGTGTGGGTTCACAACCCCTTGACGCTTTCACCAGCGTGGCCCATACCCACGCCATGCTCAGCCTTGAAAACAGCTTTTCGGATGATGATCTCCGCGCCTTTGAGGTCAAGCTCCAACGCTTTCTGCCCGACGTAGAACACTTCAGCTATGTTGCCGAACCCAAGCTGGATGGTTTGGCTGTCGAGCTTATTTATCAAGATGGTATCCTCATCCAGGCCGCCACTCGAGGAGACGGACGCACCGGCGAGGACATCACCGCAGGTGTCAAGACCATCGGCGCCATTCCCCTTGCCCTTTGTCAACCTCATCACGGGCGCCTTGAGGTGCGCGGCGAGGTATTTATCGCTTTGGCAGAGTTTCACAAACTCAATATGCAGCGCGGTGCAGATGGCGAGCCTCTCTTTGCCAATCCGCGCAACGCCGCCGCCGGCTCCCTGCGCCAGCTTGACTCCCGCCTGACCGCCAAGCGCCCCCTTGATTTTTTTGCCTATGGCGTCAGTGATCCGTCCCAGGTTACGGTTTCCAGCCAGTCAGAGCTTTTTATCTATCTGGCGAATTTGGGTTTTAAGATTAATAAGCAGATCAAGAGCTGTCCTGATATCTCTGCGGTGATAGAGCATTATCATTTTCTGGCTCAGCTTCGCCCTGAGCTGCCTTATGATATTGACGGCATGGTGGTCAAGGTTGACGATTTTGAACTCCAACGCCGCCTTGGCAACAAGGCCCGCAGTCCTCGCTGGGCCATCGCTTCCAAATTCCCGGCATCTCAGGCCACCACCCTCTTACGCGCCGTTGAATTTCAGGTGGGGCGCACTGGTGTTATCACGCCGGTGGCCATTCTTGAGCCGGTGGCCATTGCCGGGGTGGTGGTCAGCCGCGCCACCCTGCACAATGAAGACGAAATACGGCGTAAGGATCTGCGTCTGGGTGACACTGTGCTTATCCAACGCGCCGGTGATGTTATCCCTGATGTGGTGAAAGCCGTGCCGGAAAAACGAAGTGGTCACGAAATCCCTGTTGCCATGCCGATCGTATGCCCCGCCTGCTCTACCCCCGTTTTCAAAAAGGAAGGCGAGGCGGCCTTGCGTTGCCTTAACTCCTCCTGCCCGGCTCAGGTATTGCGCAGCCTTATTCATTTTGCCTCCAAGGCCGGTTTGGATATTGAAGGCCTTGGTAAAAAAGCGATTGAGCAGCTTGTTGGCGAAGACCTCATCAGAGACATCCCCGGCATCTACAACTTAAAACCTGCCGATTTAGCCCATTTAGAGGGCTGGGGAGAGAAATCTGCGGCCAACGTGACCCTTGCCATTGCCAACAGCCGAAAAACCTCCCTGGCGCGTTTTTTGGCTGCTCTCGGTATTCGTCATATCGGTGAGGTAACCGCCGAACTTCTGGCCGATCATTTTCACACCTTGGAACGTTTATCATCTGCCACAGTTGAGGACTTTCTGGATATTGAAGGTATTGGCGCCCAAATGGCCGAGAGCCTGGCCCTTTATTTTGCCGATCCCGCCACCAAAGAACTCCTGGTTCAGCTTATGGCTGCTGGTTTTCAGTTTACCTTGCCGCCTGTTGAGCAGAGCGGCCCATCATCGTTGCACGGCGCCACGTTTCTGTTCACCGGCTCACTCCAGCTCTTTTCCCGAAGCGAGGCCAAGGAGAAGGTTAAAGCTGCTGGAGGCAAGGTTGCTTCTTCATTGACAAAGAAGGTTGATTATCTGGTCTGTGGTGACAAACCCGGCAGTAAACTTAAAAAAGCCCAGGAGCTTGGAACTGCTATACTTACTGAACAGGCGTTTGAGGAGATGCTTGCCCATTCCTGACCAGCATCGCGATTTGAATCTGGATACTCATACTGAGGATTGACCATGGAAAGATGCGTGCGTGCCGTTGTGTCTGGCAAGGTCCAGGGTGTTTTTTTTCGCGCCTTTACTCTTGAAGAGGCCGAAAGTCACAACCTATCCGGATGGGTGCGCAACCTGCCAAGCGGTGAGGTGGAAACCCTTATCTGTGGCCCAAGCGCTGCTGTTGATCTCCTGCTTGATTGGCTGGCAACAGGTACTCCCCAGAGCAGGGTCGACCATGTTACCGTTGAAGAGCTCAGCTGCCCTGATCCTGCCTTACATGGCTTTACCATTCGCCAGTAGTAGTAGTCTGTGGTACTTAGCATTGACAAACAATCAGCTCTTTTTTAGAGTGCTTTTCCCTTTTAGCTTAATAGGTGCTTTGTGGAAACAAGACTGGATTTGACAAAAATTAATCAGCACCTTCGTAAACAGAACAATCTCCGTATTATCTGCCCTAACTGTGGCAATGACAGCGATTTCTTCGAGGTTGCCGATGGCGCCATTCTCACCACCAGATATATCCAGAACCCCGACGGCAGTTTCAGTCAGGAGGGTGATGAGTCGCAGATTTTAGGTGAAATTCGCTTTTTCTGTGCCGAGTGCAATGAGGATCTATCCCTCCATCATCAGCGTTTTGTCGAAATGCTTTTTTGACAGCCATGCAGCTCATTTCTGACAACGATACCTTAAACAGCCTCTATCCGTCCCTTGATAGCGGTCATTGTTTTGTCGGCCGTCTACGGCTCAAAGCAGGTGAAGAGTTCATCGTCCATGACCTTGAACAACGCGGTGTCCTTCTTTTACCCAGTGGTCTGTCCCAAATTCTGGCCCGCTCCAAAGTTGCGCAGGCCCGTATTCTTTCAGAATTCATGCCTCCCTTGACCCAAGCCATTTTTGATCACCACGGACTTCTGAGTGCCATGAATCTTTATGGCCGCCATTCTATCAGCGCCGTTGTCACCAAGGATGACCGCAAGAACGGCGGTCAAGGCATCTACAAGTGGGGATCGGTGGAGGATGTGTTCAACCAGGCCAGCTTGGGTGTGCTGCCCTATCCCTTCGTTCTCCAGCCATTTTTCCCTGATGCCTCTGATATTCGTGTCATCATCTTAGGCGATTATCAAGAGAGCTACCAGCGCCATAACCCTGATAATTTCCGCAACAATCTCCACTGCGGCGGTAAAGGAACCCCAATCAAGCTCAATGCGAGCCAACAAGCTCTTTGTGACAACGTCATCAAGCGCGGGAAATTCCCATACGCCCATCTCGATCTCGTGACCACAGCCGATGGCCGCTGCTATCTCGGCGAAATCAACCTTCGCGGCGGTCTACGCGGGGCGCAGGTTAAAGGCGCACGGTATCAGGAGATTATCAACCAGATTCACCATGACTTTCTGAAACAACACTCTCTTCTTTCGTAGCCACACGTACTTTTCTGACTGAGCAACCCTTCCTTCTGCGTGCCATATCACATTACAGCCATTTACAACGCGGCAATGAGAGTGCGTTCGCCCCGTACGAGGAGAGATGGACGTGGTGAGAAAAGATCCCTTTCATCCCTATTAGACATTTATACCCAATAGAAATGACCGCAGTTTACCTTGGCAAATCAAGCCGTTCGCACCCCAAATTTCCGTGGCGCCCTAAGGATTAGACTCTGTAATTACAAAAAAAAATGGAGATTGAATCAAAGTGATTCAATCTCCATTTTTAAAGCTTCGTCAACTGTCAGGCAGTCGTAAAAACTTACTTATACCGCAAGGGGCATAAGTTTCGTTTGAGCAGACAAGCTGATCAACTCAGCTTTATACACAACCGGTAGGCTTAGGAAGGCCAGCCATTTTACAGGCGCCCTTACCAGGTCCGGAGGGGAAAAGCTCATAGATGCGCTTCAGAGGGAAACCAGTGGTTTTAGAAAGAATACGAACCATAGGAGCGATTCCGTTCTTCTTGTAGTAATCCTGAAGAGCATTAATTACTTTCCAATGCTCGTCAGTCATGTCGGTGATGCCTTCTTCACCCTTTACATAATCTACCCATGACTCGTTCCACTCTTCCATACCATTGGTGAGGAAACCGTCCTCATCAACACCAAAGCTAGATCCAGCGTATTCGATAGTAGCCATATCTAATCCTCCGTTAAAATTTTACTAAAAAATAGGGGTTTTCTATACCTAAAAAATACTTATAAAAAAAAGATGACGATAATTACAGTATAGCTTTTCATTTGTCAATGGTATGCCCTTCTTTTTTTCACGGCAATGAATTACTATTCATTATTATAGCCATGTAATTAGGCAGTTATTTTTTTTTCTGAGACCGTTTTTTGACCCCTTTATATGGCCATATCCATTAATTCTTTAAAGAAAATAATAGACGAAAATCTATCCGAGTAGACCGTTGGTTTTCTGCTGCTCGACTTGGCTACAAAAATCACATTGGCGATACCATAATTCTCGGCGCTGACCAGGACATCCTCGTTGTCATCAGCAAGGAGGGTGCGCGCCTTATCGAAATCTATTTTTTCAGCTAATTTTCCCCAAAATGAGGGGTCTTCCTTGGCAACGCCAATTTCATCGGCACAAATTAAGGCGTCAAACTCGCCGGCCATCTTGGTTTTGGCCATCTTGATGGCAAGGGTCTTGGGATGGGCATTGGTGACAAGAATAATTTTTTTACCCACCCCCCTGCAGAAATCGAGAAACTCAAGGACATAGGGGTGAATACTGATCAGATGATCTACTTCCTGCTTCATCCTTTCCAGGTCTAAATCCAGCTCCTGTGACCAAAAATCCAAATCAGTCCATTCCAAGGAGCCTTCGCGCTCTTTATATTTAGCAAGCAACTCATCTTCAGCCGTAAAGATGGAAATATTGTTTTGCCTGGCATAGGTTTCCGGAACATACTCCTCCCAGAAATAATCATCAAAATGCTTATCAAGCAGGGTGCCATCCATATCAAGAAGCACGGTGTCAATGGCCTGCCAATCTATCTTTGGTTCTATTTTCTTTTTCATCACGCCTTATTTCCCGTTAAGGATGTCCTCAACGTTTTTATCATCAATTTTCGTGTGAAAGACTGCTTGAATCAAGGGACTTACCCTTTCAAAGTCTTCTTCACCAATAAGAAAGCCTGGTAAAGGTTTAGCCTTTCGTAATCTGGCTCTGGCCTGATCGGCCAGAGAATATGAGGGAAGAAGATCCCCGCTGACCGAATTTTCCTTGAGGTCGCAAAGGGCGAGGAGAACGTCGTGCATATTGCCCCAGTATTCACCCTGCCCTATATGTTCAATCAATTGCTGAGCTGCTGTAGCGGCGCTGACATAATATTGCGGAAGTTGGGCAGCCTGTCCGGGCAGACATTTTTTTTCTGAAGCGAAGCTCCGGCAGGCAAAGGGGCGAACAGAGTAAATCTGGCAACTGTTCTCCTCTAGGTAGGGACAGACAGAAGCCTTATCATTGCCATACTGGTCAAAGCCATCCTCACCGCTCAGGCATCTTGCCGCGAATTCGTTTGTGGTTTCCATGGGCGGTAGGCTCGATTTAGCAGCCTTTAATTTTTCAGCAAACCAGACATGTCGGCCTTTTTCGTTAACAAAACGATGGATGAGATCTCCCTCAACTGCCGTCATGGTTACCTTCTGGGTACAGCATGTCGCACAGCCGTTGTGACACGCACAGCTCAAGGAATTTCTGTCTATCCATTCCTCAAATTCCCTATAAATCGTCAAAAGAAGTTTCTCGCGCAGGCTGCTCATTTGGGATCATCCTGTTTTTTCACATGCTTGAATTCATTAAGTATTTTTTTAACAAGAGCCTCAGGCGTGATTTTCAAGGCAAGAATATACATAACCACCGCCAAGGCAAGATCATCAAGCCAACCAGCCAGCAGAATGTGATCAGGGAAAAGATCGAGGGGGAAGATAATGTAGAAAAAAGTGCCTAGAAGCAGCAGTTTAACACTCCAAGGCGCTTCCTCATGAATAAAAATCCGCCAGAGCAATTTTATTTTGGCGAATAAACCTATCATCTCAGCACGCAGCCGATAAGCTCTGTTGCCGTGGATCTGCCACTATCCTCAAGATATTTTTTAAATCCGACAACAAGTTCTCCACTCACGGCCGGATTGACAAAATTCGCCGTGCCAATTTGTACAGCCGTTGCCCCAGCCATCATAAATTCAATGACATCGTCCAGGGTGGTGATGCCACCGATACCAATTACTGGAATTTTAACAACAGAGGCCACCTGATACACCATGCGCAGGGCCACCGGCTTAATAGCCGGCCCGGACAGCCCTCCTATTATATTGGCAAGTTTCGGTCTGGCTGTCCTGATGTCAATGGCCATGCCCATCAAGGTATTTATCAAACTGATGGCTGTGACCCCGGCTTCTTCAACAGCCCGGGCAATAACAGTTATGTCCGTGACATTTGGTGAAAGTTTGATGATGACAGGCCGAGACGACTGCCTGACAACTACATCTGCAACCTTAGCGGCCATAAGTGGGTCAGTACCAAAGGCAACGCCTCCCTTTTTAACATTAGGGCACGATATATTCACCTCGATGGCGGCGATGCCGTCAACATCGTCAAGCCGTGCTGCCAGTTCCCGGTAATCATCAAGGGAGTCGCCGAGAATATTGACCACAACCTTGGCACCGAGGGTGCGGATCATCGTCATTTTTTCAGTGATAAAACGATCCACTCCGACATTCTGCAGGCCGATGGCATTGAGCATACCGCTGGCAGTTTCCACCACCCGGGGCGGAGGATTACCAGGACGTGGGTTCAACGAAATACCCTTTACGACAATGGCTCCCAATGAAGAAAGGTTGACAAAGGGGGTGAACTCTTCACCGTAACCAAAAGTCCCCGAGGCCGTCATGATGGGATTCGCCAGGTTCAAGTCGCCTATATTTACGCTGGTGTCTACAGCCATATTTCCCCAGCCTCAAACACAGGTCCATCCTTACAGACATGGACATATTTTTTCTCAGTTTCGTCAATCCCGGCGCGCTGAACCGTACAGCCGAGACAAGCTCCCATGCCACAAGCCATCATGGTTTCCAAGGAAACCTGACAAGGCCAGTTGCGGTGTCGGGCAAGGCTTGCCACCCCTTTCATCATAGGGGATGGCCCGCAGGTATAAATTGTTGCCGGGCCTGAAATCTCCTGGTCGAGCAAAGCGGTGATCAACCCGTGCAAGCCCTGTGAACCATCATCCGTGGCGACAAGCACCGGGGCCACGTGCTGAAAATCAGCAAGGACTAAGAGTTCCTTGCTGTTGCGGCCGCCAAGCAAAATTGTCATTTTTTCATCAGGAAGACGACGCTTTATTTCTTTGGCGAGAAAAAGAAGCGGTGCCACCCCAAGACCACCACCCACGAGACAATGATGCTCAGTTGCATGCAGCTGAAAACCTTTGCCCAAGGGGCCAAGTAAAGAGATGTCCTCACCCCTTTTCATATGCGACATCAACTTCGTGCCCTTACCGACAATGCGGTAGAGGAGCGTGAGCACATCATTTTCGGCCCGGTGAATGGATAAAGGGCGCCGCAGAAGGGGATCGGATGATTCATGGCCAACGGCAACCATTACAAACTGACCCGGTTGAGCAGCATCAGTAATCTTAGGCGCACGAATCGCCATGCGCCAGGTATCTGGGCCCACAACCTCGTTTTCTAAAATTTCACCGTTTTCTAAATATTGCAATGCCACTCTTATGCCCACAATCCTTATTCTTGCCGTTGTTTAACTCAAAACCGCCCTTAAGCCGTTCAATTATTCCAAGGGTAACTTGCTGATTAAACTATGAATCCTTTCAAGATCATCAAGGGAATAATACTCTATTTCTATCTTGCCTCGGTCGCCATTCTGGGTAATTTTAGACTTCGTGCCAAAATGCCGGATAAAATCATTGGTAAGGGTACGGCAATAGGAGGGAGGAATAGGTTTTTTATCATCGGATCTTCGTAGGCCACCAGCATTGCCACTGTTTTTCTGCTTGGCCGCCCGGACGAGGGCTTCAGTCTGGCGAACGGAAAGCTCCTTGTTGATGATCTTGTCCCGAATTTCTTTGACCTCGACATGATCCTTTATGGCCAGAAGAACGCGGGCGTGCCCCATGGAAAGCCTCCCTCCGCCAATATCATCTTTGATGAAATCAGGCAACTGCAGAAGTCGCATGGTGTTAGCCACCGTTGATCTCTCCTTGCCGACACGCTTAGCAACCTCTTCTTGGGTCATTGAAAATTCTTTCACTAATTGTTGGTAGGCCAGGCCTTCATCAATGGGGTTGAGGTTTTCCCTCTGAATATTTTCAATTAAGGCGAGCTCCAGGCGGTCTTGCGTTTCGACATCGCGGACAATAACCGGCACATCAGTTAAGCCGGCAAGCTTAGATGCCCGCAATCGCCTCTCGCCGGCAATAAGAATATATCTATCAGGAACATCACTGGGAGTCACAACAAGGGGTTGCAAAATCCCCTTTTCGGCGATGGACTCAGCCAGTTCCTGCAGAGCGTCCACATCCATTTCGTGCCTGGGCTGATAGGGATTCGGATCGATAGCTGTAATATCGCAAAGGATATATTCACCCTCTGCTGCCAACTTATCATTATCATCTGCCAGTAAGGCTCCCAGGCCTCTACCCAGGCGATCGCCACTACTCATCATGCACCCCTCCCGTTTGTTCTGCTTCCTGATTTTTGAGAAATTCCTTTCCCAGATTCATATAGCTCAATGCCCCTGCAGAACTGCTATCGTATTCAATAACTGATTTGCCATGACTTGGACACTCACTCAGACGTACATTTCGTGGAATTACCGTGTGATAGACCTTGTTACCAAAATGTTTTTTAACCTCTTTGGCGACCTGATATGTCAGTTTATTACGACGGTCATACATGGTGAGAAGAAGCCCCTCAATAACCAAACGCGGGTTATAGGAATTCTTGACAAGCTTGATCGTCCGCACCAGTTGGCTCAGACCTTCCAGGGCGAAATACTCACATTGCATTGGAATAATGACTGAATCCGCCGCGGTCAAGGCATTCAAGGTGAGCAGCCCCAAGGACGGTGGGCAATCAACAAAAATATAGTCATAATCTTCCGCAATCTGCGACAAAACCCGATCGAGAAACGTCTCTCTCTTCTTCTCTCCCATCAGCTCAACCTCAACACCAATAAGGTCAATACAGGTAGGCAGAATCCAGAGATTCCCCACAGATGCCGACGGCTTGATAACCCCACGGGTCTTATCTGGATCTATATAGCAATGATAGAGATGCTTGCTCTTCTGGGAGACGGCCATACCAACACCACTGGACGCGTTCCCCTGGGGATCCGAATCAACAATAAGCGTCTTCTTGCCCAACATTGCCACCGCAGTGGCTAAATTTACCGTAGAAGTTGTCTTGCCAACCCCACCCTTCTGGTTGGCGAGCGTGATAATTTTTGCGCCCTTTCCTCTTGTCTGTGTCATACCTTCTCTGCCTTTAAGTGAATTTTATATACGCCTGTGGCACCACGAAATCTGGACTTATATATTACACGCAATCCGGGCCCATCAACAACAAAAGCCCCGAGAAACTGCCCATCAGCAACGCAAAACGACCAAGTCTCGTCGCCAAAACATAAAAAACAAAGGAAAATGTCACTTTTCACAACCCTAAACCACAATACGTCATTTGGGGCGAATAACAACCTATTTCACCCTTAAGATTCTGATTTGTTGGTTGCCCCAGATTGTTCCACGTGGAACAATCTGGTTTTTTAATGGTAAATCAGGAAGTTGAGATGGCAGCAACAAGCTCAAGGGTGCGGATCATGCTGTCAAGGGCGATGAGTTCGTGGGTGGAGTGGACATGTTCCATGCCGATACCAAGAATGGCGGTGCTGAGGCCAAAACTGTTGAAGATATTGGCATCACTGCCACCGCCAGCCACGGTATAGTTGAGAGTTCGGCCAAGGATGTCTGCCGCTTTGCGTGTAACGGCCAGCAGCGGGTCGTCAAGCTGAAGGGCCATGGCCGGGTAATGATCTGGGAACTCAAGGGAGAAAGATGGGCGTGACATCTCAGGGGAGGACCGAACTATATCAGCAAAAACTGTAGTGAACGATTGCATGTGCGTGTAGAGAAGTTCAGCTGAATGACTACGAATTTCACCTTGCAGATTGACATAATCAGGGACAATATTAGTGGCTGTGCCGCCGGCAATCAAACCAATATTAGCTGTGGAGAGGTTGTCTAGTCTTCCAACGGGGAGATTGACAACAACTTTAGCAGCCAAAGAAATAGCATTGATACCGTCACCAGGGTTAAGCCCAGCGTGGGAAGCTTTCCCGAAAATCTCCGCCTGAACATGGACGGCAGCCGGAGCGCCAATGATAACGTTGTCTATCCCGGTTGAATCAAGGGCAAACCCCATGGGCGCCTGAAGGAGTGCAGGATTAAAGGCTTTAGCGCCCAGGAGACCAATCTCTTCAGCGGTGGTGAAGAGAAATTCAAGGGGAGCATGGGGCAATTTATTTTCAAAAAGAACCTGGGCCATCTCCATAAGAATAGCAATACCAGCCTTGTCATCACCACCAAGAACCGTATCACCCAGCGACGTGAAAATATTGTTATGCCGGGAAACCTTTACGCCAATACAAGGATTGATGACATCCATGTGACAATTAAAAAAAAGTGGTGCCTTATGGATATCTGTGCCGGGAATGGACACGAGGAGATTGCCGGTGTTAGAGCCTGTGATGGCAGCAGAGCCATCAACAAGGGTTGTAACCCCGGGGAAAACATCAAAAAAATCCTGGAGATAGCGGGCAAGATCTCCTTCCATCTTACCAGGGCTGTCAATTTCACAAAGAGTAATAAAATAATAGGCAAGACGTTCTTGGTTAATGGGAAAGTGATAGGCCATAAGAGCTTTATACGAAAGGGGGTGTGGTGATTGATGTGGTTGCGCACGTATGATTGCATAAATGGGTATATCGCCAAAGACGGATCTGAGACCAGCGCGTTGATTTATCCCAATATTCAAGGCAACAAGATGCGAAATGAGCCTGGGCGACACTAAAAGCAGCATCACAGGCCCCATGGAAAGTGCGGAGACTTGTGTGATTGTGCCGGGAAGAGGTCAGATAAGCAGAGACCATGAGCTATTTCCAATAAAAAAATGAAGGCCTGTGGCCATTATGCCGAGACAGGTGCCCTGCTTGGAACACAAAGAAAGAGAGACATCGTTGTCCTCTGTTGTGGCGCCCTGCCCCACAGGCACGAAGACACAAAAATTGGATAAAAACAAAGGGTCGAAGGTATCTACAACACCTCAGGGATAATTTCATTATTCAATGCTACTTCCATAGCCCGCACAGGACAAATAGAAACACAGAGGCCGCACCCTGTACACTTATCAGGGGAAAAGAGGACTGACATGTCAGGACGTTTAACATAAAGAGCACTGGTAGGGCAAATACCAGTACAAGCGCCACACTGAATACAGAGATGATCATCGCGGCGAATGATGGTGGAGATGGGCTCAATCTTAACCCCATAGTTCTGAAGGAACTCCAGGGAGTTTTTTACATTCTTTTTATGACCGGTGAGTTCAATAACCATAAGGCCATCGTTTCCAGGAAGAATGGTGGCCTTAAGAATATTAAATTCAATGTCGTACTTCTTGACAAGTTCACAGATGATAGGCTTATCACCCGTCTCCTTGGGGAAATGAAGAACATATATCTTAGTGTTCATAATTTAAATGGTTGTATAAAGATGTGTAAAAAAAGTAACGAAAAGAGTGGCCAAAGAAGAACCTTGAGGCCTTTACTTACCGATTGTGAGTTAAGAATATAACTCTACCAAAAGAGCGCTGAACAGTAAAGATTGCTTTTAACCTGGTTGGTCTGAAAAGCGATATCCAACACCACGGACAGTATCGATAGCTGCTGCTGCCGTACCAAGTTTCTTGCGAAGGCCAGAGATCAATACATCAATGGCACGATCCGTAAGGCTATAATCAAAACCCCTAATATCATTAATTATTTGTTGTCGACTATAAACCCATCCTGGTTTTTTGGCGAGCAAGAGAAGAATTTGAAACTCCGAATGGGTGAGGTGAATTGGCTCGTTTGCAACAAGAACCTCGTAACGGTGAGGAATAATAGTAATTTGGTGGTGGACAAAGACCATTTTCTCGTGGATGTCCTCATCGCTGGACGGAAGGCGACTGCGCCGTAAAAGGGCGTTAATCCGGGCCAAAAGAATCTTGGGGCTAAAGGGTTTGGGCAGATAATCGTCGGCGCCAGCGGCGAGACCTGCAACGATATCCTCCTCCTCGCCTTTGGCTGTGAGCATCAAGACGGGGATTTCGGCCTTGTGGACTGAACGTATCTCCTCGCAGACTTTCAGGCCATCCATACCCGGCAACATAAGGTCAAGTACGATCAGATCAGGACCGTTGGTGATAAAAGAGCGTAGCCCACTCTCACCATTATCGGCACAAAAGACCTGAAACCCGGCCTTCACCAGGTTGTAGGTGACAAGTTGCTGAATATCTTCCTCGTCTTCAATCACGAGAATGGACAGGGGGCTGGTCATCTGGTCTCGCTATAAGAGATGATGCTCATGTCTGACAATACGGCCCTGAAGCATGTAAATAATATCCTCGGCAGAGTTCGTAGTATGGTCAGCAATCCGTTCCAAACCGCGAGCTACGGAAAGGAGCAAGGTGTGATACACCTGTTGCTTGGGGTCGTTTTTGCCAATTTCATCGAGCTGTTTTCTGATATTACGTTTGGCCGTGTCTACCTCGTCATCCTGGATCAAGATACGATAGGCCAGATCAGCGTCTTCATTAACAAAGGCATCAAGCAATTGGCTGAACATGGACAGGGTAGTGATAAACATGGGTTCAAAATCAGCCGGGACAGTGATTGCATCTGGGTTGATTTCATGCTTTTTCACTGTATCAAGCAAAATGACCTTGTCGGCAACCTTCACAGCCAGATCACCAATCCGTTCAAGTTCGCGGTTCATCTTGAGTGCCGTCACCACAAAACGCAGGTCACTTGCCACCGGCGAATGCAGGGCCAGAATCTTCAAACAATCTTCTTCCACATCCACTTCAAGGGCGTTGACCTGGGCATCAGCGGCCTGTACCTGGGCGGCCAGAATAGGATCGAAGGTGCGCACAGCCTTAATGCTGTTTTTAATGCCTTCCTCAACAACGGTGCCAAGGTAAATGAGGTGCTGTTTTAGGGTATGGATAGATGAACGGATATTAGTACTCACAACTCACCTCATCAGCCGAAACGGCCAGTAATATAATCTTCTGTAGCCCTTTTCACAGGGACGGTAAAAACCTTTTTGGTAAGGCCATATTCAATCAACTCTCCCTCATAGAGGAAGGCGGTATAGTCGGAAATACGGGAAGCCTGCTGCATATTATGGGTGACGATAATAATGGTGTATTCGCCGTTCAAATCACGGATAAGCTCCTCAATATGGGCGGTGGACTTGGGATCCAGGGCCGAGCAGGGTTCATCCATGAGAACAATTTCTGGAGAAACGGCAATGGCCCGTGCGATACAGAGACGCTGCATCTGGCCGCCCGACAGGCCCATGGCTGATTGATGCAGGCGGTCCTTGACCTCATCCCAAAGGGCGGCACGCCGCAGGGATTTCTCCACGGTTTCATCGAGAACAGGTTTTTCATTTACCCCGCCAATGCGCATACCGAAAATTACATTCTCATAAATGGACTTAGGAAAGGGGTTTGATTTCTGAAAAACCATACCCACCCGGCGCCTAAGGTCAATGACATCAACGGAGCGATCAAAGATATCCTGACCATCAAGGGCAATAGAGCCCGTGGTATGGAGGCCGTCAATGAGATCATTCATCCGGTTAATACAGCGAATAAAGGTTGACTTGCCACAGCCGGACGGTCCGATAAGGGCGGTAACCTGCTTGCGCGGAATATCAAAGTTGAGATTAAAAAGGGCCTGCGACTGACCATAAAAAAGGGAAAGATCCTTCACCTGGACGATGGGGTCATCAATGGCAATAATCGCCTGTCTAGCAGTATTCATAAGTATGATCGCCTAAATAAATCAATGGGTAACAGCAAATTTCTTTTTCATCTTGTTGCGCAGGACAATGGCAGAGCTGGTCATGGCAATAACGATGGCAAGTAAAAGCAGGGTGGTGACAAAAACCATGGGTTTAGCAGCCTCCACATTGGGTGACTGGAAACCGATGTCGTAGATATGAAAACCAAGATGCATGAATTTCCGGTCAAGATGGAAAAAGGGGAAATTCCCATCCAAGGGCAGGGAGGGTGCCAGCTTGACCACACCGGTAATCATCAGCGGCGCAACCTCACCGGCAGCCCGGGCCATGGCCAGGATAAAACCGGTCATAATGCCGGGAGAAGCCATGGGCAGCAGGATGCGGGTCAGAGTTTGAAACTTGGTAGAGCCAAGGGCAAAGGAAGACTCGCGCAGACCGCTAGGAATAGCGCCCAAGGCCTCTTCAGTGGAAACAATCACCACCGGCACAGTGAGAAGGCCAAGGGTGAGGCTGGCCCAAAGAATACCGCCAGTACCAAAGGTGGGCGCCGGTAAATGCTGCGAGAAAAAAACCTGGTCAATGGAGGAGCCAATGCCATAGACAAAAAAAGCCAATCCAAAGATTCCGTAAACTATGGAGGGGATACCGGCAAGGTTATTCACGGCGATACGGACCAACCGAACCAGAAAACCGGCCTTGGCATACTCACGAAGATAAATTCCTGCCAATACCCCAAGGGGAAAGGAGAAAATACTCATGATAAAAATGAGCATAATAGTGCCGAAGATGGCAGGAAAAAGACCTCCTTCGGTATTGGATTCCCGGGGCTCTGAAAAAAACAGCTCCCAGACCTTTGAGATATAAAGACCGGTTTTGCCAAGAACCGACATTGAATTAGGCTGATAGGCCCGGACAATGGCGGTGAGGGCAATGACCTTTTCCTGGCCGCTGGCGTCGATAAAAACGGCGTTGTTTTGCTGGAGGGTGGACTCAAGGTCTTGGAGGCGGGCAACCAGTTCTTCAAATTGCTGATGGAGGGCAACTTTTTTGTCATGAAGAACAGTTAAATCAGGGGCAACCGCACCACCTTGGGAAAGACGGTCAGCAATTTGGGCATCCACGGCTTCCAGCCGATAATTCAGGGCATTAAGCTCGGACTGGGTCTCGTCAATCTTGGCGATGTCAGGACCTAAGGCCTCCAAGGCGGATTTAAAGCGAAGCCAGAGAGAATCCTCTTCAATATTGAGGGTGGGAAGATTGAGAGTGGTTAAAAAGCCGTGAAAATTGCCGTATTCCTGCCGTTCAAGGAGAACCGCCTCAACAGGAAATGACATGTTCTTGATGTCGGTGTTGTCAAGCCACTTAAAATCAAGGCCATAGAGATCACGGTTGGCAATCTTGACCTGATAGCGATGTAGTCCAGACTGGTCCGCATCCTGAACGATCTCACCAAGATGCAACGAACCATCATTCATCTCAAAGGAGACAAGGGAGCTAGGCCAGTACACGGCAATACCATTACGAAAAATGACAAAAAGCAGTGAAAAAGTCAGGATGAGAATAAGGGTCAAGGCCGCAGCTGAACCCCACACAAACGGTTCACCCTCCTGCCAGTATTTATTTCGGATTATCTTTTTCATTCAGCAAGCACCATGGGAGTAACATCAATACCGGGCATATTTTTTTCGGAGTCGTTCACGCACAAGTTCAGCGCCGGTATTCACCATAAAGGTCATGATAAAGAGGAGTACCGCACAGAGAAAAAGAACACGGTACAGGGTGCTGTCCACTGGGGCCTCAGGAATTTCCACAGCGATATTGGCGGACAGGGTGCGCATCCCATTAAAAATGGAAAGATCCATAATAGGCGTATTGCCGGTGGCCATGAGCACGATCATGGTTTCCCCAACGGCCCGGCCAAGGCCGATCATGGCTCCGGCAAAAATACCGGGGCTGGCCGAGGGTAAAATCACCCGCCACACTGTCTGCCACCGACTGGCACCTAAGGCCATGGAGGCGGCAGTGAGGTTAGGGGGGACATTGGACAGAGAATCCTCGGCAATGGAAAAGATAATAGGGATCACGGTAAAACCGAGACCAAAGGCGATAATGATGCAGTTACGCTGGTCATAACGGGTGCCGGTGTTTTGAAAGAGAAACTGGCTGAAGTTACCACCAAAGAGCAGCTTTTCAACCAGGGGTCCAAAAAGGTAGCAAAGATAAGCGCTTAAGACCAAAACGGGCAGCACTAAAATAAATTCATAGCCATGGCGCAGCTCGCGGATCAGGGTGAAGCGTTGGGCGAACTGCCAGCAGGCGATAAAGATCAGAAATCCACCTGGCAGAAACAGAAAACTCAAAAGCAAGGGAACAATCTGGGCCTCAATGAGAGGGGCAAGGACCAGAGCAATGAGAAAACCGATAACCACTGAAGGCACCGAGGCCATGACCTCAACCAAAGGTTTAATGATGCGTTGCAGGTGAGGCGGGGCAAACTGGCTGACATAGACGGCACCGAAGGTGGCCAAAGGCAGCGCAAAAATCATGGCATAAAAGGTACCCTTAATGGTGCCGAACAACAGCGGTGTAATGGAAAACTTGGCCTCGAAATCATCACTGCCAGCCGAAGACTGCCAGACATAGTCAGGGGAGTCGTAATTCTCATACCAGACTTGGCCAAACAAGGTCTTCAAGCTCACCTCGGGATGGGGGTTGAGGAGGGTGTTGACCTGCAGAGTGCCCAGGTTATCCAGGGTAACAAGGCCGGAACCTCGTCCCGAAAGGGCGGCAAGAAGATGGGAGCCCGGCATGTTGAGGAGATGACGCTCGCTGGTCATGTGATCAAGATGCAGAATTCCTTGGCGATCAAGGGAGATAAGGGACTTATCGCGCTGGGAGGCGAAAATCGTGGTAACAGCAGAATCGTGTGTCTTTAACTTATGGATTTTACGCAGTTTTTTTGTCTCACTGACGGCGCTGTCACGAACCCCCATCCAGGTGGAAAGGGTGCCGCTGTCGGTACCGATGGCCAGGGACTGAGAGCCGAACACCATAGTCATGGCAGTAATCGGTTCCTTAAAGGCGGGCACCGTATCAGTAAGGACGATATCCTCACCTATATCCCACCGCAACAGAGTGCCGCCCATTGTGCCGGCAAAGAGAATGCGGCCATCACTGCTTACGGCAAAGGCTGAGATCTGCTCAAAATAGGGGTTAATAGCGCTGCTTAACTCTGAAACAGTCTCCTCACCAAAGAGATCTTCACTTGAAGTGCGTTGAAAGATGGAAAAACTATTATCGGCGTGGTGGTTAACCCGAATAAGCCGTCCCTCAGAATCCTGACGACAGCGGCTGGAGACCACCGGCGATGCCAAAGCCGGAGCAGGAAGGACCTCAACAATGTCAGCAGAGGGGACGATGGTCCGTTTGCCCTGGCTATCAAATTGAGGTAGAAAATCGATTTTCACCAGGGATACGGTATCGTCAGCCCAGAGCAGAGAAAAACGATCGGGACCGACAACCGCCAAATCTTTAACCGAACTGCCAACGCCGCTGCCAAGATCAATAAGGGAATCATGGCTGCCCACCGGTAAAGATTGGAAATGCAGCTGGCCTTGGCGATTAATGGTGAAAATATTCTCCTGATAATCGTCAAGACCAAGAGCCAGAATGTTTTCAGGCTGGTCCTGGTGGGAGAAGGTATAGAGCGGCTTGACGGAAGCTGGCTTGAAAAGGGGGATGGTTACCTTGAAAATGAGAAACAAGATTGCAATGACACTGAAAATAACAGCAACACCGCCCACGGTGATCACGTGGCGAGCCAGGGTATCAAGCTGTTTATTTCGGCGCAGTAAACGTGGATCCATGCCTTAAAAAACTCCGGGTAAAATAAACGCAAGCGCGGGTTGCAAAAAAAATCCAAGAAGCAGGAGGCGCCCCCTGCTTCTTGGCAAAGATATCATCTTATGCCGACTACTCGAGGTTCGCCAGTTGTTTTTCAACAACCTTGGCAGGCAGGGGCAGATAGCCGTCCTTAACCACGATTTCCTGACCTTCCTTGGAGAGCACGAACTTCAAAAATTCCTTGGTAAGGGTGGGCAGGGGCTTATTGGGCTCCTTGACCACATAAATAAACAGGGTCCGGGACAGCGGGTATTTACCGCTCAAGACATTGTCGTAATCAGGGACATAGGCCTGTTCGCCATCCTTTTTGGCAAGGGCCAGAGGTTTGACCCCGGAGGTCCGGTAACCGATACCGGAATAACCAATGGCAGCCTTGTCCTCGGTAACACCCATAACAACAGAAGCGGAACCCGGCTGCTCCTTGACCGTATCTTTAAAATCACCCTTGAACAGGGCCTTTTCCTTGAAGTAACCATAGGTCCCTGATGCGGAATTACGGCCGTAGATGCTCAACGGGGACTGCTGCCAAGCGCCGTGCAAGCCAAGCTGACCCCAGGTGGAGATATCAGCCATACCGCCCTTTCTGGTCTTGGAGAAGATGGCGTCAACCTGAGGCAGCGACATGGACTCAATTGGGTTGTCTTTGTGGACATAAACGGCCAGAGAATCCAGGGCCACACCGATCTTGGTGGGCTTAAAGCCATACTTCTTCTCAAACTTGTCCTCTTCCACATTTTTCATGGTCCGGGACATGGGGCCAAGTTGAGCGGTGCCGGCAATAAGGGCCGGAGGCGCTGTGGAGGAACCCTTGCCTTCCACCTGAATTTTGACATTGGGATATTTTTTCCGGAATGATTCAGCCCAATAGGTCATCAGGTTATTAAGGGTATCGGAACCGATGGAGTCAAGATTTCCGGAAACACCGCTGGTGCTCTCATACATCTTGATATTGGGGTCAACCTCGATCCCGGCAGAGGCGGTTTGTACAGAGGTAAGGGCTGCCGAGCAAAAAAGAGCTGCATAGGCAAGGGGGCGGATAAAGGACTTCATGGATTTTCTCCCTATTATCTAATGTGACGGCAAGATGCCTTGAGGGCGCGTAAGGCCCATAAATTAAACAGTATGGCTTGATAATGCCGGGTCCATGTTAAGAAAATGTTAAAATATGATCAGGCTTTTGTGAGGTGAACTAAATAGAACCAGACAGACTGTGTAGCAATCACCCTTTAAATATAGATAAAATGACTATGACAGGCAAATGTTAAGATTGTGTTAAAAATTACCGTGAAAAATAAAATCCCCGTAATCTCAGAGGAAGAAAGCGACTATGATTGGTTTATCAAAAAAACTACGTTCCTCCCTGCTCGTTCTGCTCGCCCTGCCCTTATCAATAAAGGTCGGGAAACGCCTTGCAAAAGCGACCTTTGCCGGCGGCTGCTTCTGGTGCATGGAGGCCGCCTTTAAAAAAATGATGGGCGTCACCACCGTAATCAGCGGTTATAGCGGCGGCAACACGGCGAACCCGTCCTATGAAGAGGTCTGCAGCGGCACCACCGGTCATATGGAGGTGATCCAGGTGATGTATGACCCGCAGCAGGTCAGCTATGAGCAGATTCTCGACCTCTTCTGGCGTCAGGTGGATCCCACTGATAAGGATGGCCAGTTTGTCGATCGCGGCAGCCAGTACTCCACCGCCATCTTCTATCATAGTGAAGAGCAGCGCCTCCTGGCCCTGGCCTCACGTGACGCCCTGGACAAAAGCGGGCGCTACAGCAAAAAGATTGTCACCCCCATCCTGCCGGCCCAACCCTTCTATCCGGCCGAGGAGTATCATCAGGATTATTACAAAAATAACCCCACTCGGTATACACAATACCGATCCCGCTCAGGCCGTGACCAGTTCCTGAAGCCGATCTGGGCGAAAGGAGGTGACACCAGTGAGGAGGCCTTGCGTAAAAGCCTCACTGCCCTGCAGTACAAGGTGGTACGGGAAAACGGCACGGAACCGCCCTTTGCCAATGCCTATTGGGACAACAAGGCTGAAGGCATCTATGTGGATATCGTCTCCGGCGACCCGCTGTTTAGCTCCACAGATAAGTATGAGTCGGGCACGGGCTGGCCCAGCTTCAGCAGGCCCCTGAAGCCGGAGGCCATTCAAGAGGTGGAGGACCACAGTCTGTGGTCAAAGCGCACCGAGGTCCGCAGCGCCACAAGCGACAGCCATCTCGGCCATGTCTTCAACGACGGCCCCAAGCCCACGGGTTTGCGCTACTGCATGAACTCGGCGGCCCTGCGCTTTGTCCCCAAGGACAAACTGGTGGAAGAGGGCTATGGGGAGTATCTATCGATTTTTGACAAGTAGGTATTGCGGGGGGATGCGAATGGTGGCTGCCTGAGCCCTAGGAATCTCTTTTTGAAAAGATAAAAAATACGCGCAAAAAAGCCCCGGTTCTTGGAAGAATCGAGGCTTTTTTTGTGAGTTATGGGGTTCGAGAGGAGATTTAAACCATGAGGTGAATGATGCACCTTGATTGCTTCTTCCCTCTTTATACAATATTCGAAACTTGACCCGAGAAAGCAAAAAAGGTTGGCTCTCTATTTAATGCCCTGTCATTACAATTAGGCCTATTTCACATCAAAACGACAGAGAAAAACATCATGTTCTTCATCATAATAGCAGTTCTTGCCCGCAGTCATACCATGGCCATGGGGAAACTGTTTCTTATGTTCTGCCCCAGACATCATGACCCCTTGTTCACTCGTCTTCGTAGCCATTACAAAAGGACAGAGAAAAACATCATGTTCTTCATCATAATAGCAGTTCTTGCCAACACTCCTGTCATGGCCTTGGGGATACATTTTCTTATGTTCTGCCCCGGACATCATGACACCTTGTTCAGTGGTCTTGTTATCCATTTCAAAACGACAGAGAAAAACATCATGTTCTTCATCATAATAGCAGTTCTTGCCGGCACTCCTATCATGGCCCTTGGGAAACTGTTTCTTATGTTCTGCCCCGGACATCTTAGCCCCTTGTTCATCAGTACTTGTACCGGCCATGCAAGCTGTTGAGGTGAGGACCATTGCACTAAATAATAATACAACCAGAATGAAATTTCGCATGTTGTTCTCCTTTTTTATGTATGGGTTATTAAAGCATCCTCCCTCTGCAACTGTGTTGTGTTAGAGCCCGTCCTCCTTGCGCCATTTTTTGATCACCTCCAGGTCCACTCAGGGCAGGTGGTTGATCCGTTTCTGCTCGCTCTTTAAATAAATTGCTATTAGTGCGGCTGAAACTACCATTCCATAAGCGTTATCAATTAATTTAATGCAAAAGTTATGCCGCATAGTGAGGTTATGAAAACTTGGGAGAAAAATTCAACGATTTAGCTTGGTTACTTTTTATTGAGGAACGGGGTATCCTTTCTGGGGAAAAATAGCGGTGAGGTTTTCCGGAAAACAGGATTTTTTCAGGCAAGATTTCCATTTTTGAGAAGGAGGCGTGCTCGGGGCTGGCAGTGGTGGCTGCCTAATTGAAAGGGCTATTCACTTTTAACTCCTAACAAATACGCGTTAAAAGCCCCTGTTTTTTTGAAGAATCTGGACTTTTGTGGATGATTTATGGAGTTGGGGAGGGGGGAGGGATGAACCGTGGTTACTCTCTTCATTTTTTTGTTACTAATTTCTTTGTTCCTTTGGCATGCCCAAAAGAAACCGAAAAAAAAACCGAGCAACCCTGGCCGACTTTGCCACCGCTCCCCTTCCGCCGCTCAGGGCTGAAAGGGGGAAACAAAACACCTGCGAAACATCGGCAATGGACCAGCAGGAGAAAGATCTGGTACATTTTCACAACAAGTAGATGTAATGTGGAAGAGGGGGCAAGTAAACTATGATATTCCAGGGAGAGTGCTGTCCAATAAGACGTTAGCTATATATAACATATGAGAATCAATATGAAAAAATACTTCCTCCTCGTTCTCCTGGTTATCCCATCTATATGTTATGGCGAACCTCGGCTTAGGCCAGACACATGGGGCAAACCAATAATTGGCACCCAACTTCAAAATCTATACATGGTCGACAAAGGAGTATATCGCTCAGAACAACCTAAAGAGAAAGATATTAATAATCTCAAGCTATTAGGCATTAAAGAAGTTTTAAACTTGAGAGAATATCACAGCGATAAAGACGACATCACAGACACAAATTTCAAATTACACCGCATAAAAATTAACACTGGAAATATTACCGAAGAACAAATAATCACAGCATTACAGATAATTAAAAACAGAAAAGGGTCAATATTAATACACTGCTGGCATGGTTCCGACAGAACAGGTGTTACAATCGCTGCATACAGAATAATTTTTAACAATTGGTCAAAATCGGAAGCCTTAGACGAAATGACCAATGGAGATTATGGATATCATGCAAAAATTTATCCCGGCCTAATTGATCTCGTTGAAAATTTGAATATAGATAACATTAGAAAATCATTACAATAATAAAAATCACAGCTAACAATTCGCGCAAGCACGACGCGCGCGCACGCCAGTTTTAACGGCTTCGGTCAGCTTATTACAACCCGAACTTACTCAACCTCGGTTAGGCGCACGTCTTAGCTTTGCGATATGCTGCACGCCCGCATGGCAGCTGCACAGAACCGATTACCCCGCACTTACTTAGCAACAAGCTAGAACCTCCTAAAAAAATTTACGGGAAAAATAAAACACCAAAATGCCAGGACAAAAAGAAAATCGGCACTGGAAAACAAACTGGTCTTATTCTTTATTCCAATCCAATGTTTTTGCAGGAATAACTGTTGGCATTATTGCCTTGCCACTATCCATGGCTTTAGCCATTGCTGCCGGAGTTGCACCTCAATATGGATTATACACCGCGATCATAGCCGGAATTCTCATTTCAGTATCAGGTAGTAGCAAAGTCAACATCTCCGGCCCTACTGCAGCTTTTGTTGTCATTCTTTTACCTATAACGCAACAATATGGCTTAGGGGGGCTTCTGCTCAGCGGAGTTATGGCCGGAGTTATTCTTCTTGCCATGGGTCTGGGGAGAATGGGGAGTCTTATTGAATTTGTACCGTATCCTGTTACAGTTGGCTTTACCGCCGGTATTGGAACAGTAATAGCAACAATACAACTCACAGATTTTCTTGGCTTATCCCTCAAAACAACAAGTATCCATTACATTGAAAAAGTAATACTCATCACCAAGTCTTTACCGACCCTGCAGTGGGACGAATGTTTTATCGCCATAAGTACCATCCTTGCTCTCTTAGTTTGGCCCAAACTAAAAAGTCGCATACCTGCTCATATTATTGCCTTAGTGGTCGGGAGTATACTTGCCTGGTTATGCCGCCATATTTTACCAGACTTCAATGTTTCGACAATTGGGTCAAGGTTTCACTATACCGTTGGTTCTTTGTCTGGCAATGGCATCCCGCCTCTATTGCCACATTTTGCATTGCCTTGGCAGTTCCCCGACATCAATGGCAAACCAATCGGCGTATCCTTTACGCTCTTAAAGGAACTTATTGGTCCCGCATTCACGATAGCTATTCTTGGTGCGCTAGAATCCCTTTTATGCGCGGTTGTTGCGGACAGTATGATTGGGACAAAGACTGACCCAAATCGAGAACTCATCGGACAGGGTATAGGTAATATTATTATTCCTTTTTTTGGTGGAATTCCTGCAACAGCCGCAATCGCAAGAACAGTGGCCAATATTCGCTCAGGCGGCTCCCTTCCATTAGCCTCAATAGTTCATTCCATTTTCATTATGCTTTCTATCTTGTTGTTATCACCGCTATTATCATATATTCCAATGGCATCTATGGCAGCATTATTAATTGTTGTTGCCTGGAACATGAGTGAAGTAAAACATTTTTTTCATATTTTAAAAGTAGCTCCTCGCCATGACATCTTAACTCTGCTTACCTGTTATACATTAACAGTGTTACTAGACATGGAAATTGCAGTGGCAGTCGGAATGGTTATGGCTTCCATATTATTTATAAAACGGACAATAGAACTTACGGGAATTGAATTCGCCATGAGCGAAGGAGATATCAATAAGCAGTATCCAGAGCTACCAAAAACCATAGTCGCCTACAAGATTAAGGGGCCCATGTTTTTTGGTGTGGCTCAAAAAGCGCTAAAAATATTAGCCAGAACTCAATCTGAAATAAAAGTAGTAATTGTAGACATGAAAGAAGTCCCGATAATGGACATGACAGGACTTGTGGCAATGGAGTCTATAGCAAAAAACTTTAAACAAAACGGTATCCTGTTAATAATAACCAACGTAGAACCAAGAATTAAAATTAAATTAAGAAAAATAGGTTTAAGAAAAACAAAAAATCAAATTGAGTTTTGCCAGAGCCTTGATGCTGGGTTTAAAAAAGCTCTAACAAGTCAACACCTTTAGGGGTTGGCCACCCAGGAATACGAACGCATGAAACCAGGGATCACGATCAGGGATGAGACAGCTGCCGATGTCAACGCCATTACCGAGGTCACGGTTGCGGCATTCAAGACTTTGGAGATCAGCAATCACACGGAACAGTTCATTCTCGAGGCGCTGCGTTCCGCAAGGGCTCTGACCTTTTCGTTAGTTGCGGAAGTAGATAGCCGAGTTGTGGGGCATATTGCTTTTTCACCTGTGGCCATCTCAGACGGCACCAAGAATTGGTATGGACTTGGTCCGGTTTCAGTACTGCCGGAATACCAGCGCCGAGGGATTGGTAAAGCCTTGATACAGGAAGGTCTATCACGGTTAAGGAAACTAAATGCCAAGGGCTGCTGCCTCGTGGGACATCCGCAATACTACAGGAAATTTGGATTTGAGAATGCTACCGGACTTGTCCTCAAGGGTGTTCCGCAAGAGGTATTCTTCGCTCTTGCGTTTGACGGCCATTTTCCGCAAGGCGATGTCATGTTTCATGATGGATTCACCGCAAATGGCCCACAAGGCGCTTCACCCGAGCGCTAACCAAGGAACAAAAACGTTTCGAAACTAAACAGGTAACACTCACTCCGAAATATAAAGAGAGTTCAGAGCGCGATCAAAAAACGCCCTCTCACCCGCCCTTGACCGGATTTTTCCGATAGACACGGCTCGGGACCCCATCCACATAAACCCCTTCCAGATAAGACAGTTTTCTCGGTAACTGTTTCACCGAACCCCTGGTAATCAGAAATGTTGCCGACCGCCCGACCATAAGCGCCCCCAACCTCTCCATCCCAAAAAAACGGGCGCCATTTTCCGATCCGCAGTGCATAACCTCTTCCAATGCATAGCCGGCCTGGATAAACAACTTCACCTCCTCAACCATTGACTCGCCATGGAGGATGCCAACACTGCCGGCCCCGGTGCCCAGGGCCGTTGTCACCCCTAATTTTCTGGCCAAACGCAGTTGCCTGAGTTGCTCGGCCAGGGTCTTTTTCCAAAAGGCCTCGGCACCGGGCAGCGGCTTTCCAGGGGCCACATAGCGCTGGGAGAACCGGCAACAGACCGAGCCGCCGGATCTCGCCCCGTCCAAGGCACTCTTGGCCCGCAGCAAACTGGGAATCCACAGCACGCCTGTGGCCGCCATTTCCCGGAGATTGTCCTCGCCCATCGCGTAGCCCTGCTCGATGGCATCGCAACCCGCTGCCAGGGCCTCCGCTACCTGATGCCGGCCATTGGCCACCACCACCGCCTTTTGGTTACCTCTATCCTGAAGAATGCGGCTCAGATCTTCTTGGCAAAGGTGAAAAGAGGGGAGGGCCTCGGCTTCGATATTGCCGGAATAAAAGATCTTGATAAAATCACAACCGGAGGAACAAATATCAATAATGCTCCCCGGCACCATATCCTTCTGAGCCAGGGCCAGCAGGTCATCTTCAGCACTGGCATCGGCCACGCCCAGCACCCCGTGGGCATGGCAGTCGTGAATATGGCGCGCCACCATGACTGCCTTTGTCGGCATGGTGACCACGTCACCGGCTACCTGCACGCCGCTGTCCACCGAGGGTGATCGTGACAGGGAAACGCTACAGTCAACCAAGGCCGGAACCAGGGTACAGTGTGAGAAGTCATCTATGACAGCGCCGTCATAGTGAGGAAGATCTGCTGCAGAACCCATGGCAATAATACTGCCGTCCTGCACAGCCAGAAAGACATGCCGGCGCACAGCAGCACCGCTGCCATCGATAAAGCTTCCCGCTACTATAACTCGTGTCTCGCCCATGCCCTTTGTTTCCTTCTATATGCGACCATGCTTTTGCTGAAATTTGAGAAAGAAGAGTAATAGAGTACGAGAAGAGAGACCAAGGTTTTTTGAATGTAACCGTGTTTTTCCCAAAAATGAAATGAGATAAAAAAAGCCCCGATCCAAAAAGGGTCGGGGCTTTCGTTTCTTTATTTTAAAAGAGGGTCAATCAAGGCTTACTCTTCACCGCCTTCTTCTACGACATCAACAACGTCGCCTTCCACTCCTTCCACATCTTCATCATCATCGCTAGCACTATCCGGCGGTACCTTATCCATGGCCACAACCTTCTCATCGTCACCAAGCTTGAACATCCGCACGCCCTTGGTATTCCTACCAATAACGCGCATCTGAGCCATATTCATCCTGATAATCTTACCACCATCGGTGATAAGCATAATCTCGTCCTCATCGGTGATCTGACAGGCCTTGACGACCAATCCGTTACGCTCACTTGGCTTAATGGCCCGCACTCCCTTACCGCCGCGCTTGGTGATCCGGTACTGATCAACAGGGGTTCTTTTGCCATAGCCGTTTTCGGTAACAACCAGGATTGATTCCTCGCGGTTGAGAACCTCGGCAGCAACAACCTCGTCATCCTCAGCCAAACGGATACCACGCACACCACTTGCTGTCCGACCCATGGCCCTGACATCATCCTCATTAAAGCGCACTGACATGCCGTTTCTGGTGAGCAGGAAGATTTCGTTCTCGCCATTGGTGACCGCGGCGGTGATAATCTCATCATCCTCGCGAATCTTCAAGGCGATCTTGCCCTTGCGCATGGGGCGGGCAAACTCGGAGAGGATGGTCTTCTTCACCACACCCTTCTTCGTTACCATGAGGACATACTCTTGACCCTCTTCCATGGCAAAGGACTTGATGGGCAGAATGGCTGCCAGCTTCTCTCCCTCCGCAAGTTCAAGGAAATTGACGATGGCCTTGCCACGGGCAATACGGCTGGCCTGAGGAATTTCGTAAACCTTGCGCCAGAACACCTTGCCATGGTTGGTGAAGAACAGGAAGGCGTCGTGGGTTGAGGCCAGGTAAAGATTGCTAACAAAATCATCCTCAACCGCATTAATACCCTTAACACCTTTACCGCCCCGGCGTTGGGAACGATAAAGATCAATGGGATTACGTTTGATATAGCCGGCATGGGTAACGGTAACCACCATGTCTTGCTGCTGGATGAGGTCCTCGGGGAGAATTTCATCCGGTGCGTCAATGATTTCTGTACGGCGCTCATCACCATATTGGGTGATGATCTCGGAAAACTCATCCCGGATGATCTGCATGACCAGAAGCTCGTCCGTGAGGACCTTCATATACCAGGCTATTTTTTCAAGAAGTTCTTGAAGTTCGGTGATAATTCTGTCCTGCTCCAAGCCAGTAAGCTTCTGGAGACGCATATCAAGGATGGACTGGGCCTGAATCTCAGAGAGCGAAAAGCGCTCCATAAGTCCGTCCCTGGCCTCTTTGGCATTGGCCGATTTCTTGATCAGCTCCACCACCTCGTCGATATTGTCCAGGGCAACCTTCAATCCTTTGAGGATATGGGCCCGGGCTTCCGCTTTTTTGAGTTCAAAAGCGGTACGGCGGTAGACCACTGTCTTGCGGTGCAGGAGAAAATGCTCGAGAATCTGCTTAAGATTGAGAACCTCTGGCTTCTGGTTGACAATAGCAAGCATGATGATACCAAAGCTCCTCTGGAGCGGTGTCATCTTGTAGAGTTGGTTGATAACCACCTCGGCAACCTCATCTTTTTTGAGGTCGATAACTATGCGCATACCATGGCGATCCGACTCATCGCGCAGGGCGGCGATGGACTCAATGCGCTTGTCTTTAACGAGCTCAGCTATTTTCTCAACGAGCCTCGCCTTGTTCTGCATGTAGGGAATCTCGGTGATGATGATCGATTCCCTGTTGGCCTGCTTGCTCTTTTCGATATGGGTCTTGGCCCGCATAAGCACGGAACCGCGCCCTGTTTCATAGGCCTCGCGGATACCGGCCCGACCACAGATAAAGGCGCCGGTGGGGAAATCTGGCCCGGTTATATGCTCCATGAGTTGATTAACCGTGATATTGGGGTTTTCAATCATGGCGATAAGGCCGTTCACCACCTCGGTAATATTATGGGGCGGTATATTGGTGGCCATACCAACAGCAATACCAGAGGAACCGTTGATCAGCAGATTGGGAACCTTGGTGGGCATGACGGATGGTTCCGTCATGGAGTTATCATAGGTGGGAACGAAATCAACCGTATCCTTGTCCAGGTCGGCGATGATCTCCTGGTCAAGCTTGGTCATCCTCGCTTCGGTATACCGCATGGCTGCCGGCGAGTCGCCGTCCACCGAACCGAAGTTACCCTGGCCGTCTACCAGGAGATAACGCAGAGAGAAATTCTGGGCCATCCTGACAATGGTGTCGTAGGCGGCCGTATCACCATGGGGATGATACTTACCAATGATATCACCGACAATACGTGCTGATTTAAGATAAGGCCGGTTATGGTAGTTGTTGAGCTCCCGCATGGCAAAGAGGGCCCGGCGATGTACCGGTTTGAGGCCGTCACGGACATCGGGTAAGGCTCGGCCTATAATGACGCTCATGGCATAGTCAAGATAGGATTTCTTTAGCTCTTTCTCGATACTTATGGTGGGCTGGGATGTTTGCTCGTCAGTTGTCATATTTTTCTTTTTTAGAATTTACGTGGAGTAAAGAATCAAAAGATCTTCTCTCACTTCTCTACATTCTTTACTTCTTGTCGTTTAGACATCTATCTCATTTACTTCCAGGGCATGGTTGTAAATGAAATCGCGGCGTGGCTCGACCTTGTCACCCATGAGGGTGGTGAAAATATCATCGGCAGCCTCGGCATCTTTGATATGGACCTGGAGAAGCATGCGGTGCTGGGGGTCCATGGTGGTATCCCACAGCTGCTCAGGATTCATCTCACCAAGACCCTTATAGCGCTGGAGATGGGCGCCACGGAAACCTTCCGCCTTGATGCTGGTGAGCATTTCATTCCAGTCTGCAACCTCAATATCACGCTCATTTACCTTGATAACAAAGCTTTCATGGAGATAATCCTTGATGTTTTGATAGATGTTGAGGGCTGTTCTATACTCATTAATCAACGGTATCTGCGGCCCAACAGTGAAAAAGATATGGGCCTTGTCTTTCATGGCGGCATCAAATTCGTAGCAACTTGGCTTCCAGCGGCAGGGCCGTATATTCCCCACAGAAATATTCATCACCTTCATCTTGCCATGCAGTTTTTCAACAAAATCCTGCTCACTAAATTGATCGCCGCTGGTGATATCCTCGCTTATAAACAAGCTTACCATCTCATCCCAGATATTGAGGCGTTGGAGATAGTCGAGGAGTCTCCGGTAAAGGGAAAGGTTTTTGAGCATGGCGACAAGATCATCGTTTTTGACGATCTCTTTCTTGGTCTTCATTTCAACACTGAAATTTTCACTGGCCTGTTGAAAGAGATACTCGTTTAACTCTGCTTCATCGGCAAAATACGTTTCCTTCTTGCCGCGCCCCAAGCGATACAAGGGGGGCTGGGCAATGTAGATATAACCGTTTTCAACCAAGGCAGGCATCTGGCGATAGAAAAAGGTGAGCAGCAGGGTGCGAATATGGGCGCCGTCAACATCGGCATCGGTCATGATGATGACCTTGTGGTAACGCAGTTTTTCCACATTAAAATCATCCTTACCGATGCCCGTACCTAAGGCAGAGATAATCTGCTTGATCTCTTCAGAGGAAAGGATTTTGTCAAAACGGGCCTTTTCCACATTTAAAATCTTACCGCGCAGCGGCAGAATGGCCTGGTTGGCCCTGTCACGCCCCTGTTTTGCAGAACCGCCGGCTGAGTCACCCTCCACCAGGAATATTTCGCGCTCTGCCGGGTTTTTAGACTGACACTCGGCAAGCTTTCCCGCCATGAGCAGATCAATACTTGAGCCCTTCTTGCGAGTTAAATCGCGGGCCTTACGGGCAGCCTCGCGGGCGCGCATGGCATCCACTGTTTTCGAGAGAATTTTCCGCGCTTCCTGGGGGTTTTGTTCCAGATAGTTGCCCAATTTTTCGTTGCAGATAGATTCAACAATGGACTTTACCTCGCTATTACCGAGCTTGGTCTTGGTCTGCCCTTCAAACTGCGGATTGGGAACACGCACGGAAACAATACAGGTAATGCCCTCACGGACATCGTCACCGCTCATCTTGGCCTGAAGATTTTTGGGCACGATATCGTCACTGGCGTAACGATTTATGCATTTGGTCAGCGCGCCGCGAAACCCGGCGACATGTGACCCTCCTTCCCTGGTGTTGATGTTGTTTACAAAGGAAAAGAGCCGTTCAGAATAGCCATCAAAATATTGAAAGGCTATCTCCACTTCAACATTATCTTTTTCCCCAGAAATATAGATTGGTTCCTGATTTAAAACCGTGCGGTTCCTGTTGAGATAATCAACAAAGGAGACGATACCGCCCGCATAGTGATACTCATCTTCTGCGCCGGTACGTTCATCTTTAAGAAGTATTTTTACTCCTTTATTAAGAAAGGCAAGTTCCCGCAAACGGGTCTGAATTATATCATAGTTGAAAATGGTGGTTTCTTTGAATATCCCAGGGTCGGGCATAAAGGTAATAGTGGTACCTGTTTTGTTCGTGGTACCTATTTCACGTACATCGCCCTCTTTGATGCCGTATTTATACGTCTGTTCAAAAATCTTTCCTTTTCGATGAACCGTGGCTTTGGTCCAGACTGAAAGAGCGTTGACCACTGAAACACCTACCCCATGTAAACCACCGGATACCTTGTAGCTTGAGTGATCAAACTTGCCACCGGCATGAAGGGTACACATAACCAGTTCCAGGGCAGAAACCCCTTCACTGTGCATATCAGTGGGAATACCACGCCCGTTATCTTCTACAGAGACAGATTCATCCTTGTGAAAAACAACTCGTATCTGATTGCAATGACCGGCTAACGCCTCGTCAATGGAGTTATCCACCACCTCATAAATAAGATGATGCAAACCTTCCTCATGGGTATTGCCAATATACATGGCAGGGCGCATCCTGACGCCCTCAAGGCCTGATAGAACCTGTATCTGTTCTGCATCATAATTATTTTTTGTTTCTTCTGACAAAGTGTGATCCTCTTTTATTTAAAGAAGTTATAGAATTGAAAAGAAATAAAGAAGCAACGGTGGATTGGCCACAATCCTTCTTATTTTATTTCTTTAATTCCTCTCTTATAAATGCATGGGCATAATAATTGAAATAAACTCAGGGTCATTTTCTGAAAGAACCATACAAGGACTTTCATTTGAGGATATATAAACCCTTACCTTATCGCTTTTCATAACGGAGAGTGTTTCGAGAAAATATTTACCGTTAAAACCAAGTTTTAATTCATCACCACTATATTCAACATCTATCTCTTCCCTGGCATTTCCAATATCCAAAGATTGCGATGAAAGAACAATTTTCCCCGGCATAAGGGAAAACTGAACTATATTAAATTTATCTTCTGCAAAGAGATTCATTCTCCTGAAGGCATGAACAAGTGGTTCTTTAGCTATTTCCACATATTTTTCCCTGTTTATAATATCAACAAGGGGTTTATAGTCTGGAAAATCACCATTTAAGAGACGAATAATTAAAATATCTCTTTCTGTTTTTAAGACAGCCTGTTTTTCCTCAATGGCAAAAGAAACCTCTTCAATTCCATCACAAAATTTACGCATCTCCTGGACGCCTTTTCGTGGAATAAGGGTGTTCTTTTTAATATTAAGGGAATCAATATCCGCTGACATGGGAACCTGCATCAGCGTCAATCTATGGCCGTCAGAAGAAACAAATCTAAGAAATTTCTGATTATCACGTTCCTTATTTTCTACTAAAACACCTGTAAGGGTAAATTGACTTTCACCCTCGTTGGCTATGGAAAAAATCGTTTTATCAATAAGTTCCTGAATATTTCCCGCTTCAACAGTTATGAGATTATCTGAATTGTATTCTGGAAAATTAGGGAATTCTTCACTCTCCATACCGGCAATATTATAGTCACCTGTTTCCACAGAGACCTGCACCCAGCTATTTTCTTTTTCTTCAATGTGAATATGGTTGCAGCTCGCTTCCCTTACAATCTCAAAAAGTTTTTTACAGGGCAGGGTTATACTCCCTGGCGACAAAATTTCTGCTGGGAGGCGGCAGCGCATGCCTATCTCAAGATCTGTGCAGGTGAGTTCAACCATATCATTGCCTGTACTTATCAGCACATTGGACAATATAGCGATGGTGCCTTTTTTGGCCGTTATATTTTGCAGCGATGCAAGGCCGTTTAACAGATCATCCTTGGCAATATTGACAATGATAGGCATGTTATAAGCTCCCCCTAAGTTAACCTTCGTTTCCAAAGGCATTTATCAAGAGTTGTTAAGTATTAAATATAT
>JAHJKA010000015.1 GCA_018822545.1 Pseudomonadota bacterium | reverse complement strand
TATCTTTCTTGAAATCTTATTCATTTTGTCATCCCCCATTAAAAATAAAAATTATTTTAAGTTTAGGAAGTATAAACGCCCTTTTTCAATGAAATCAATCCAACAACTCATTAACCAATTCAGTCAAAGCTCATCGTTTTCATATAAACACACTCTCCGGCTTAACGACTAACTGGTTGGGTCGGACCAGCGCAAGCCATCGTTAAAAAAAATATATATCTGTAAAAAACTGAGGCAATTCGTTCGTAATGCATGAATTTTGATATAGAAATCGTGTGTCAAAATAAACTCTATAAAACCCACCTTTTCTTAAACGTTGCATTTTAAGGAATCATTAAGGTCAGAGTTAAATTAAGCAGAGCAATATTTATTTCTCTTTCTTTTTGACCTAGGAGGCTGTTTTGAGTTCTTCCAGTTGTTTGTCGGCATCAGAGAAGAGTGAGATGTCGTGAGGGGCAGGGAGCTTCAAATGGGTGACTCCTGTCAATCCCTCGCGCCCTTAAATTCAATACGTGAAACACTGAGTAAATTAGCGGTAATCCAACCGGTAGGCGAAATCCCAGTAAAAATGTCACGGCTTGAGTTATTAAAAACATAATGTGAGCCTTTTATGATTTCGCCTGTCTTCAACGTAATAATAACATCTACTGTCCCGGGTTCATCATTGTGTGAAATTTGCATTGTGGCTATGTCATCATAGGGTATCCCAATATTCGTTGTGCCATCATATAAACTAAAAGAACGTTTGTCCCCGTGATCCAGGTTGCCACCTAATGAGGACGATGATAATTCAATCATTTCACCATCGTTAAAGTGGATAACCACATTATACATGGGGGAGGGGGGGCGCATAGGATTAAAGAATGGATCAAACAACGAATCTTGAGAGGGATCATAGTTTTCCATTTCAGATGTTATATTTTTTAAAACAACAATGTCATCAATTTCAATACACGTCTCGTAGGTGGTATCTTCTATTGTATCCTGTCCACAAATTGAATGATCAAAGTAAGCCATGCTTATTTCTTTATCGTTACCATTAACTCTATAAGTGAATTTGAAAAGATAATGCTCAGTATTTTTATAATCTCCAATTTTTATATTTTTATTTTCCATCGACACAAGACATGAAATTGGCAATGTTATTCCATAATTATTTGTGTGTAGAAAAATCCTGTTTTCTTGTTTATCAAAACGAGGGAAACCATTGGTGATTGGAGGTGTCGTTGTTCGTATAGCCCTTAACTCTGTAACTTTTTTATTTTTTGTTAGAAGCAACAGGCTTTTTTTGAATTTTTGGCTGTTTTTACTTAATATAGCTGGGGCTTCCTCTAGCAGGTTGGCGATATCCTTATTTTCTTGAGTTATATAGTGTTTTAAAAACATTTGAGAACCGAATACAAAAACACACAGAATAATACTAACTACCAAAACACCAGCCCATTTTTCTAGACCTGCTTCAATGGCAGCGCTACCAGAAATTACGTCATAATGGACCGTAGACGAAAATGTATGATACTCCCTGCCAGTTTCTTCATCGTGTGTCATAAAAAGAAAATTACCCATTGCCATAAAAGACCCAGCAATAATGATGAGTATTAAAACTAGTATTATTCCGAAAAACCAACCCTTGGGCTCTTTTGGCATGAATGAGAAAGCTGATACGATAAACCCTCCATTAAGGAGTATTAAAAAACAAAACAATAAGCGCGTACCCAGATACCCTTCAATTAATGTGTCCTTGTAAGTTTCGGTTATGACGAACAGTAAGATAAGGAGTACGAACCAGATTAAACTTACTAATCCGAAATAACCCTTGAAATAGCTCATTACCCCAGCACCTGTTAGTGAACTATCCGCCCAGGCATTTGAAAATAATAAAACAACTATAACCAGCGGAACAAGTGCTCTTGGGATATTTTTAAATATGGTTAATGCCATAACAACCTCTTTGGTTTCCATGGGACTTTACGCTGGTCTTACCGCCCAAATAAAATCAATTTATTTCCTTGCCAAAAAAAGATTATTCTCCGAATAAAACTGGCTTGGAAAAATGAATATATTTAACGGTTATTTGAACCAGGAAAGATACTGAGCTGAATTGTTGGTGTCAACTGGTAAGTGGGAGCAGGAGCGGTTCAATACCGGAACCATCAAGCATAGGTCCCATGCATCCTTAGGTATAGTTCAGCAAGGGATAAAGATAAGAGAGTGATACTGCATTAGGGAATTCGAGAGAAAATTGCATATCAAAATACGCTTTTCTGATTTTTACCACATGAGTTTTACTAATAGATTTCATGCCATCGAAGTAAATAGGCTAGCAACATAACCGGTTATCATTCCGCCATTCAGAATCCATTGGCTATCTTAACCGTATTGCATCAAGCACAGGTTAACCTTCTTCCTGAGTCCTCTCAGCCATAACTGCAAACCCGCTTAATGTGGCTCCGCGACGTGTTGAGTGGAATGAGTTAATTTATTTTTTTGACAACAATCCAACTCAGCGTTGAAAAAAAACCAAGGAAACTCAAATACTACCCTAATTCTTTTTACTCCCCCTCATGAGCTTCGCAAACTATCCAGTGTGCCCCACCAATCAGGGCTAGACTTTTATAGAGGATCTATGCCAGAATTTAAAAAAGTGGCTCATAAAAGTGGAACAAACCACCAGCCTCGTATGCCCAATATTTAAACCTCAACATCGATGAGGCCTATCGCAAAAAATCCTGACTTTAAAAATAGCAAGGAGCTATCCCACAATCTCTAAAGAGGAGTAACCCATGAGTAGACAGCTGTCGTTTACCAAGTTTGAAAAGGAGTTGTTGCCTGACTTCCGTCAGAAGATCAACATGGCCGAATCTTCAGAGGACGTAAAAACATTCTATGCCCGCACCAGCCTGGCCCTTTTCGACAAGGCCTTTGACAACGCGTTTTCCCTGGAGTTCAACGATATCATGCTGCAGCCTGGCAACACTGAAAAATATGTCTTAAGCGACCGACTCCGCTCCTCACCGAGCTTCACCGAGATTTGGAACACCTCAGACCTGCCGAATATCCTGGGTCGTTTTACTGATGTGGCCCTCAACCGCTATACCCATCTGGAAAAACATCCGGAAAAAACAGATTCGAAAATTAGAATGTAGAAATGGCTGACCGCTCAACCCGTCAACAGATCATGGATCTCCTCAGCCAGGAGGAAATGAACGCCCTGGAAATTTCTCAGGCCGTGGGGGTGAGCGAAAAAGAGGTTCCTCTCAACCTTGAACATATCATCCGCACCCTGGGCAAAGAGGGCAAACGCCTGCTGATTTCGCCCTCCATCTGCCTGGGGTGCGGTTATAGTTTTAAAGACCGCAAGCGCCTGCAGCGCCCAGGACGCTGTCCATCCTGCAAGGGAAGTCACATCAAAATGGCAACCTATCGAATTGGTCTCAAATAACCGTGCCCCTGTCTGCCGCCTTCTCCCGCCCCCTGCTCTGGCGGTCTCTCGTCATCCTCACCTGGCTTGTTCTGCTCGCAGTCCTTTTCAGCCGTGATTTTTTCATCCGTGCGGTCGATCTGCGTGAAGAACAGATTGTTGCCCGTGGCAGGCAAGAAAGCTACATGGGGGTCTATTTAAAAAAACAACGCATTGGTTATGTGATGACCAGAATCCAGGCCGATGAAGATGTGGTGGAAGTGACCCAGGAAGGCATCCTCCACCTCCAGATTCTCGGAGAGAATCATCCAATCCGGATGGCCGGAACAGCCAAGCTTTCTCCCAGCTTTCCTCTTGAAAGCTTTGCTTTTTCCCTGACATCGCCTTTTTATTCCATGCAGAGCCACGGCCGGGTAAACGGCACCACCATCGATTTTTCCATGGATTCTGGCAAGGGCCTCATCACTGACAGAATCAGCCTTGAACGGCCGCCCTATTTTGCTATGAATCAGCGAGGCCATCTCCTTAAGCTTAACCTTGAAAAAGGCGAGAAAATCCGCTTGCCTTCCTTTGATCCTCTCACCCTGTCCGGCAAGGAATCCATCATCACCTACCAGGGCCGGGAGAAAATCCTCATCAAAAGGGTGGTGTACGACCTCCATCATTTTCAGGAGCTGGTTTCAGGGATCAGAGTCAACTTCTGGCTTGATGACAGCGGCAAGGTGATCAAGGAAGAATCAGCAGCAGGCTTTGTCTTTTTGGCTGAACCCAAATTCAAGGCCATGGATATCGAAGATTCCGGCGACGATCTGCTGGCCTCGGTGGCCGTTGATTATCAGGGCCGTCTGCCAAATCTCACCACCAGTGCTGCGGTTCGCTATCGCCTCGGCCTTCCTGAGGAAGGCATTTTCGATCTGGATGGCGGCCGTCAGGAGTTTGCAGGTACCATTGTCACCGTGCGTAACGAAGAAAAAACAGACCTTGGCAGCTGTGGCGCTGAGGCAAAAGATCTGGCCGCCACCACCTACGTCCAGAGCGAGGCCCCGGCCATTACCAGCCTGGCCGCAGAGATAATCGGCAGCCATCAGGAACCCCTTGCCAAAATCCTGGCGCTTACTGCCTGGGTTTATGACAATCTGGATAAACGCCCGGTGATCGGCCTGCCCGACGCCCTCACCACCCTGGCAAGCCGCCAGGGCGACTGCAACGAACATGCGGTGCTTTTTGCCGCCCTGGCCCGCGCGGTGCATTTGCCGACACGTATTGCCGCCGGGGTCATGCTCCATGAGGGCCGTTTTTACTACCACGCCTGGAACGAGGTCTGTACGCCCCAGGGTTGGTTATCAGTGGACAGCAGCCGCAACCAGCTGCCTGCTGATCTTTCCCATATCCGTTTTGTCATTGGCGAGACCAGTGAACAACTGCGGATCGGTAGCCTGCTTGGTAATCTCGAGATTACGGTACTGGATGACCTACCAAAATGAAAACGTAGGAGCTCACCCCTGTGAGCGATATGCGAATACTGATCGCTCACAGGGGTGAGCTCCTACCCCCAAAAACAAAGACTATGAACGACAACCAACCAATCCTGGCCGTCAGCGGCCTGACCAAAAAATTCGGTGACTTTTACGCTGTGGATGACGTCAATTTCAGCGTCAAGCCAGGCACCATCTTTGGTTTCTTAGGCCCAAACGGCGCCGGCAAAACCACCACCATCAAGATGCTGGCTGGCCTCCTGCAGCCCGATAGCGGCACTATCACCATCGGTGGCCACCTTATGGCATCAGAGCCCCTGGCCTGCAAACAAATCACCGGCTACATCCCGGACCGCCCCTACCTCTACGAGAAACTCACCGGCCATGAATTTCTGCAGTTCATGGCCAGCCTCTATGATCTGAGCGCCGAGCACTTTGCCACAAGTGCCCGTTACCTGAAACTCTTTGACCTGGATAATTGGCAGCATCATCTGGTGGAGAGCTATTCCCACGGCATGCGCCAAAAATTGATCATGACCTCGGCCTTCATGCTTGATTCGCCCCTTATCGTGGTGGATGAGCCCATGGTGGGTCTGGATCCCAAGAGCGCCCGCCTGGTCAAGGGTCTTTTCAAGGAGCAGGCTGCCAAGGGCCGGGCCATCTTCCTCTCCACCCATTCCCTGGAAATTGCCGAAGAGCTCTGCGACACCATCGCCATTATTGTCGAGGGGCGCCTGCGCTCTATGGGCTCTCTGAAAGATTTGCGCAATCAGTCAAAAATGGCCGACTCCGACCTGGAAGAAATTTTTCTCGAGCTCACCGGCGCCTATGAACTTCAAGAGGTGGTCAAGGCCCTGAAAGGTGCCATCCTGTGAAAGCTGCCCTTTTGATCCCCTTCTGGCGAGGGAGCCGCAACCGCTTCTTTCCCATCGGCGTCTTTCCCGCCAAGAGCGTGGCCCTTGGTTTCTTTGGTCTGCTGATCTGCGCGGCCATGTACCTGATCAGTGTCAGGACCATCACCTATTTCCACGCCCAGAATGAACTTGGCATCATCCTCAGCCTCAAGCTTTTGCAGATGGCCTGGCTCATGCTCTTTGCCATGCTGGTCTTCTCCTGCATGGTGTCGGCGGTCTCCGCCCTCTACCTTTCCAAAGATAACGAGATCGTCTTTGCCGCGCCGGTTGACCCGGCTGATCTTTACTTCATGCGTTATGTGACCACCACCATCTACACCTCCTGGATGATGATGGCCTTTTCCATCCCGGTCTTTGGAGCCTACGGCCGGGTGTTTGAGGCCGGTCCGCTCTTCTGGCCCCTGCTGCTCATCTGCGCCGTGGCCATTCCGCTTGCCGCCACCGGTGTCGGCATGGCCCTCACCGTGATTCTGGTCAATCTCTTTCCGGCCCGGCGCACCAAGGATATCATCGTCTACCTGTCGCTGTGCTTTGGTATCTTTATCTACGTGGTTTTTCGCATGCTGCGCCCGGAAGAGATGGTGGATCCGGAACGTTTCGGCCAGTTCATCGACTATCTCTCGGCCATTTCCCGACCCACCTCCTCCATCATACCACCCTCCTGGGCCGCCAATCTCCTGGCTGGCTACCTGGTGGATCGCCAGATTGACTGGCTGCTTTTCGCCCTGGTGCTCATTACTCCCCTTGCCCTCTATATCCTTGGCGAATGGGCGATGGCACGCTGGTTTGCCTCCGGTTTCTCCAAGAGCCAGGAGTCTTTTGGCGGTTTCCATGGCTTTTCCAAGGCTGGCACCTATCGACCCGGGGTCTGGCGCTGGCTGTTTATCAAGGAATCAAAACTCTTCCTGCGCGACTCCACGGAATGGTCTCAGCTCTTTATGATCGCGGCGCTCATTGTCGTCTATCTTTACAACTTCACCGTCTTACCGGTGGAGCGTGCCCCTATGCCCACCGAGTATCTCACCAATATCATTTCTTTTTTGAACATTGGCCTGGTGGCGTTCATGGCAAGCTCTTTGGCCGCCCGTTTCGTCTATCCCTCCATTGCCGGGGAAGGCCCTGCCTTTTATCTCATTGCCGCAGCGCCCCTGACGGCAGGCTCCTTTCTGATGGCCAAATTCGCCATCTACATCCTGCCCTTTAGCCTCTTTTCCCTGCTCCTGGTCCTGGTTTCAGACTATCTTTTGCAGATCAGCGGCCCCATGTGGTGGTTTTCCCTGGCCTGCTCCCAGCTTCTCACCTGGTGGATTATCGCACTGGCCGTTGGTTTTGGGGCCCTGTATGGCGATTTCAATGCTGAAAACAGAGCCGCAGCCGTGGGCGGCCTGGGGGCGATTCTTTTTTTGTTTACGACCATGGCCATTGTCGTGATAATAACTACAACAGGGGCCTGGCCCATGTACCACCTGACAAAATCGTGGCTTGCCGGCCAGGCCTTTTCAGCAAAGAATCTTATTGTCCTGGGAATTTGGGGCATAAGTAGTCTGCTGGCCGCCTCTGCGTCTTCCGCTTGGCTCCTTAAAAAAGGCGCCCGGAAGCTGTCAGGGTGATTCAAAATTTTTATTATGGGGGAAAAATGAAAAGAATTTTGGCAACTCTTTGCCTGGCCATTATCACAGCAGGCTGTTCCGGCACACGGCCGGAACTTGGTATTGTTGATGGGAAATTGCGCCCCTGCCCGCCGTCACCAAACTGTGTAAGCTCGACAGCAGGCGATGACAAACATGTAAGCCAGGCTTTTTACTATGCCGGACCAAGCGTCGGCGCCTGGCAGGCCCTCACCTCCATTATTCGTAATATGGAACGAGCCGAGATCATAAGCCAAACCGGCACCTATCTTCACGTGGAATTCACCTCAGCCATTTTCGGTTTTGTTGATGATGCCGAGTTTCTCCTCGATCCCAAGGCCAGCAGGATTGAAGTACGCTCCGCCTCCCGCCTCGGACACTCTGATTTTGGCGTAAACCGTAACCGCCTGCAAAAAATCAAAAAACTCTTTGCTGAGCAATGTGCTGTTGCCGTGCGTGAGAACTAGAAGAGCTGCTATGGAACGATGCTTTTTTTATGATTAGGCCCATATTTACTTAACGTCTCTGACCAGGCCATTCTGCAGCGCAGCAAGTGGCGACCAAGGCCGCAATGCTTGCCATCCTTCTTTCATATTTGCAGTGCCAGCGCTGGATGTGATATTTTGACTTATAACTGCATCTTTACAAAAGAGAAGGTGCCGGCTTGGCGAGGGTAGCCTAAAAAAAATCAGTGCCTGTCCCTGCAAGCGACTCATTTGTATAACCAGCTCTGCTGCGGCAGAACGCACAACAGAATGAGGCCACACCATGAATGCCAAGGAAAAACTGGGGAAGCTCCTCGTGGAAGAGGGTGTTATCACGGAAAGCCAGCTGCTAGATGCCCTGAGCGCCCAGGAAGATCTGGGCTTACCCCTTGGGGAAACCCTGATTTCCCAGCACTCTATCACCGAAAACAGCTTGCTCAATTTCTTAAGCCGGCAACTGCAGGTCGACTATCTCAACCTTTCCGAGAATAACTTTCAGGTTCTCGATACCGCCCTGGCCGACACCCTGCCCCAGAAACTATGCCAGAAGCTCAAAGTTCTGCCGGTTTTCCTCCATGAAATGGATGATGAGAAGGAGATGACCCTTGCCATGTCCAATCCGCTGAACGAGGATGCCATCCATCAGGTCGAAGACCTGACCGGGTGTAAAGTAACCCCGGTATTAACAACCTCATCCGATATCGAGGGTGGGATCGACAAGCTCTTTGCCGCACCGCCCTTCTTTGCCGGCAAAAGCCGGGATAAAGAGGACATCGACTCCCCCGCTACCGGCAAGGTTCGCTTCGTTAACAAACTGCTGGTCCAGGCCATCCAGCTGGAGGCCTCCGATATCCATATCGAACCACATGCCCGGGAGGCCCATATCCGTTTCCGTCTAGACGGTGTCCTCCACCTGATGCAAACAATTCCTCTGGAGAACATGACCCCCATTGTCTATCGCCTGAAAATCATGGGCAGTGAGCACTACAGTGTCATGCGCCTTGACAAGAAGAATGTTCCCCACGAGGGCTCTTTTGCCCGAGTGCTTGGGGGACATGCCGTTGATTTCCGGGTCTGTACCTTTCCAACAATTTACGGAGAAAAAGTAGCGATCCGCGTCCTTGACAAGGGCAGTCGCAGGAACATTCATCGTATCGATGATCTCCTGATGCCCCCCGCCACAGCTCGACAGTTTCGACGCTGCATCAAACAATCAGGAGGGATCATTATCGCTACCGGACCAACCGGCAGCGGCAAAACCACGACCTTGCATGCGGCCGTCAATGAAATCAACCGGGTTGGCCTGAATATCGTCACCGTGGAAGATCCAGTGGAATACCATGCCGAAGAGTATGTCAACCAGAGCAATGTCCTGCCCCTGGTGGGATTCACCTACGCCAAGGCCTTACGTTCAATCCTCAGACAGGACCCTGATGTCATCATGGTTGGCGAGATCCGCGACCTGGAAACAGCCCAGGTTGCCATCCAGGCCGCACTTACCGGCCATCTCGTTTTGACCACCATGCATACCGAGGACTCTGCCGGCGCCGTGGTCCGACTGGTCGATCTGGGTATTGAGGAGTTTCTTGTCTCCTGCACCGTTGTCTCGGCCATTAATCAGCGGTTGTTACGGGTAAACTGCCCCCAGTGCGCGGCACCCTATGCCCCTTCGGAAGTTGAACTGCTCGATATGGGAATTGATGCCGAGATTGCCCGTGACATCATCACCAATCAGGGCAGCTATACCATCAGAAAGGGCGCCGGCTGTGAACAGTGCCGGCATAGCGGCTATCATGGCCGCATGGGCGCCTATGAATTTCTCTCCGTCACCCCCCTCATCAAAAAACTCATCCGCACCAAGGAGACCTCTGACATCATCTCCTTCAAGGCTAGGGAACAACAAAAGACCAACATGCTGTTTGAAGATGGCCTGCGCTTGGTGCTGAGTGGCAACACAACATTTGAAGAGCTGGAGCGTATTCCCCGCGGCGACTATCCCTTGAAACCCATCGCCGAAATATTTCAGGCCGCCGGCACAGCCCTATAGCTCCTGACGGCGCCCACAGATTTTTTCACCATAAGCTTCAGAAAAACTGGCGGTTTTATAGCGCCATGGCACGCCGTCACAGGTGAAAACGACCAGACGTATTTCCCCTCATTAAATCGCCATCGCCCTGGTGCACGCATCCCCCAGACTCTTTGCGGCCGTATTATGTTTCCTGTTTTGAGCACAGAAGACCACCCATCACATTTCTGCCCCTCTGCCATCGTTGCCACCTCTGGGATCTATAACAGAACGACGAGGCTTGCCGTCGTATGGGCCACAACGTGGGCTTTTCACCAAGGAGTCCTGCCCACGCATCTCTTCATTTCCGCCACCGCTTATTTTTTTGCCTACGTTTTCGCATAGCTGGAGCGGCTTCTGACTTTTTGCCGAACCCCTCCCCTCCTTGCGGCATGCTTTTTGCTATTCTTCCTAACTAGAGCACAACTTCTACCAAAGGGAAGGATATGACACCGAGAGCTGCCATCAAAATTCTGATCCAGAGCCCCCTCTACTTCCGACTGAAGATTACTCAGCGCCTCGCATTGGTGCAGGAGTTTTGTCAAAATTATGCCTTGTGACGCTGGGCAGCCGACAACAATAATAAGTGCTCTGATTTACCTATAACCACCCCACCACCTATCTCTTATCAGGACGAGCAACTCCTCAACTCACCAGTTTCTGCCGTGCTCCTGCCGATCTCTAAAAAGCATGCTGGTAATTTTCCACTGACCTCTCTTACACCTGACCACACCCTAAGCCTGTGAACGGGCAATGCCGTATTGGGAAATTTTCCGCCGCAGGGTGTCTTTTGAGATACCCAGTTCCCGACAGGTCAGCATTTTTTTCCACTGGTGGCGCGTCAGCGCGTGGGAAATAGCCATCTTTTCCATTTCCATCAACGACATTGGATTAAAAATTTCGCAGATGGTCCCCCTTGCCTCTTCCTTGGGAGCAAAGGGTGCCGGCAGGTGCTCCGGCCTTATGAGCCCGCCGGGACAGAGGATGAAGGCATACTCGATGATATTCTGCAGCTCGCGGACGTTACCGGGATAATCGTGGTTCATTAGGAGGCGGAGCGCTTCATCAGAGACACCGCCAATATCCCTGTTTTGTTCGATATCCAGCTTGTGCACGAAGTGATCAGCCAGAATGGGCAGATCCTCCATACGCTCCCGCAGGGAAGGCAGGGTAAGCTTCACCACATTGAGGCGATAGAAAAGATCATCACGGAAGGTTCCTTTGCGTACTGCTTCCTCAAGGTCCTGGTTGGTGGCCGCCACAATCCGTACATCCGCCTTCAGGGACTTGCTTGAACCCAGCGGTTCATAGGATTTACTTTCCAGAACCCGCAGCAACTTCACCTGCATGGCCGTGGAGATATCACCAATCTCATCCAGAAAGAGGGTCCCCCCCTCGGCAGCAGCAAATCGGCCATCTCGGTCCTTTTTGGCATCGGTATAGGCGCCAGCCATATGGCCGAAGAGTTCCGCTTCCAGCAGAGTATCGGGCAGCGCCCCGCAGTTCACGGCGACAAAGGGGCCCTGACTCCGGTCGCTGATGTCGTGCAGGGCGCGGGCCACCAATTCCTTGCCCGTACCTGAATCGCCTAAAATAAGGACATTACTGGCACTCCTGGCAATCTGCGGCAGAATATCAAAAATCTTATGCATGGCCGGACTCTTGCTCAAAATATCGCCCAGGGAGTTGCGGCGGGAAAGGCGCTGCTGCAGATAATTCATCACGCGCAGGTCGCGGAAGGTTTCCACGCCGCCAATCAGATTGCCCTGGTTGTCGTACATGGGGGCGGCACAGATGCTCACCGGAATTTTTTTACCCTCGCTGTTTTCGATGTGAATGCAGCGGTTGGTTTCCGGCTTGCCGGTGCACATACTGTGGGCAATGGCGCAGGTCTCGCCGCAGATGCTGGCATGGAAGATATCACTACAGAATTTTCCCAAGGCCTCGGCCACCGGCACTCCGCTTATTTTTTCCGCCGCTTTGTTAAATGAGGTGATGCGCCAACGGGTATCCACGGTAAAGACACCATCAGCGATATTGTCCAAGATCAATGAGCGGGCGATCAGGGCATTCACATCACGGAAAACCTGTACACCGCCGGTGATCTGGCCCAGCGAATCAAGTAAAGGCGCGGCGCTGATGGTGGTGGCTATCCGTTTGCCACTGGCATGGGTGATGAAAACAGATTTGTTTTCCAGGGGCTTGCCTTCTTTGATACTCTGGGCCAGAACACATTCATCGCCACAGGAACTGGACTTAAAAACCTCACAACAGGGCTTGCCGATGGCATCTTCCTGGCGCCAGCCCGTGAGTTTCTCGGCGGCTCGATTAAAGGAGGTGAGCCGCCAGCGGGAGTCAACGCTGAAGACGCCATCCACGATACTGTCCAGGATAAACTGAAACGGGGCAAAGCTCCCGGAGGATGAGGCCGGAATGAGGGACCGACAGATAGTGGAGACCGGCACGCACCAGTCGTTTTGATCGGCAAAGGCCAGGCCACACAGCTGCTTCTTTTCGCCCACCGACTTGACCCAACGGACTTCAGCACCCACCACGTGGTCACTCACAACGCTATCCTCCGGCCAGAGTTCAACAATCATCTTGGGCTTGATGGGGATCAGCGGCTCCATTTCGATCTGGATGCCAAGGGCATTCACG
>JAHJKA010000014.1 GCA_018822545.1 Pseudomonadota bacterium | reverse complement strand
CATGACATTGTGGATGTGGACAAAATCAAGCTCTTCGGCGGTCATGGCCGGATGGCCCAGTTTTTCCAGGATATGATTGTAATAATGCTTGTTGGCATTTTTGGAGTCAAACATGACACCGTCACAGTCAAAAATGACCAGCTTTAACTCTTTCATCATCTATCCTTACTGAAGGGCCACGGAATCCACGGAAGGCACGGAAAAGAGAAAAATGTTTTTTCCGTGCCTTCCGTGGATTCCGTGGCGAAAAAAACCTTTGTGCCCCTGAGACTCTGTGGTTTAACCTTTAGTTCTGTAAAATTCCCTTCCACCATAACAAAAGTAGACAGCTATGGAAACCACAGACTTTCTCATTATCGGCAGTGGCATTGCCGGCCTTTCTTTTGCCATCAAGGCGGCTCGTTTGGGTTCGGTGACTATTGTTACCAAAAAGGCCAAGGTGGATAGCGCCACCAATCTGGCCCAGGGTGGTATTGCCGCAGTCCTTGCCGCCAACGATTCGTTTGAGGCCCATGTCGCCGACACCCTGGCCTCAGGTGCGGGTATCTGCGATGAGCAGGTGGTGCGCCAGGTGGTGGAGGCCGGCCCCGAGCGCATTGCCGAGCTTATCCGTCTCGGTGTTCATTTTAATCGGGCCGGTGATGAGCTTGATCTCGGCCAGGAAGGGGGGCATTCAGCTCGGCGTATTGCCCATGCCATGGATGCCACCGGTCGCGAGATCGAGCGTGGTCTGCTGGCCCAGGTGGAGGCCAATCCTGCCATCCGGGTTTTGGAGGACCATCTGGCCGTGGACCTGCTCATCGCCTCGCGAGCCGGGGTCAATGTCAGTGGGCCGTGTCTGGATCGCTGTCTGGGCGCCTATATTCTTGATAGAAAAGACAACTCCATTACCCCCTACAAGGCCAAGGTCACCATGCTCTGTACCGGTGGCACCGGTAAGGTCTATCTCTATACCACCAATCCAGATATCGCCACCGGTGACGGCATTGCCATGGCCTACCGGGCCGGGGCCCGGGTGGCCAATTTGGAGTTTGTCCAGTTCCATCCCACCTGTCTCTTTCATCCCAAGGTCAAAAATTTCCTGATCTCTGAGGCCGTGCGCGGCGAAGGCGGTATCCTTGTCGATGAAAAGGGTAATGCCTTTATGCACAAGTATGATCCCCGCGCCGATCTCGCCACCCGCGACACAGTGGCCCGAGCCATTGACACCGAGATGAAGGCCAGTGGCGACGACTCGGTGTTTCTCGATATCAGCCATAAACCGGCCGATTTTATCAAAAAGCGTTTTCCCACCATCTATGCCACCTGTCTGGGCCTGGGTATTGATATCACCAAGGAGCCCATTCCGGTGGTGCCGGCTGCCCATTATATGTGCGGCGGGGTGGTTACCGACATCTGCGGCCGTACCAATATCGCCAGCCTTTACGTCTTAGGTGAAACCGGCTGTACTGGCCTGCATGGCGGCAATCGTCTGGCCTCTAACTCTCTGCTTGAGGCCGTGGTGGTGGCCCATAATGCCGCTGAGCAATGCCGCAAGGACTGGTCGATCATTGGCGGCCTGGACGGCGTCAAGATTCCGGCCTGGACCGTTGGCCAGGCCGAGGAGCTTGAGGAATGCGTGTTGATCAGCCATACCTGGGATCAGATCCGGCGCTTGATGTGGAACTATGTCGGCATTGTCCGCTCGGAAAAACGCCTTCTCATGGTACGGAAGCAACTGGCGCCCCTCATCCAGGACGTTCATACCTTTTTCCATGAATACCATCTCACCCCTAACCTTATCGAGCTCCGCAATATCGCCCTGGTGGCCGAGCTCATCGTCCGCTGCGCCCTGACCCGCAAAGAATCGCGGGGGCTTCATTATATGGTGGACTATCCTGCACAGGATGATGAGAATTGGCGCAAAAATACCGTGTTGTGACCCTCCCCCTCGACCCCTTCCACAGGCTCAGGGATCGGCGGGGCGAGGATAGGGCTGTGGATTGGTAGCTGGAATGATGTTCGTTGAGCTTGTCGAAACCACAGGGGGTGCCCCGGGCAGCCGGCAGCACAGAAAAAAATACCACCAAATGTAGTTAAAAAATATTGACCCACTGTATGTGGTGTGTGTAGGATATTTGCTGATGGTGGTGGCTGTTTTGTTTGCCAGCTGATTTCATCATCCGGGCAGACCTTAAAGGGTATCTTTTTCTCTCTCCTCCTGACCATGCCGGGCCAGGGGTCTGCTGCTGCCTAGCTATTTCGCGACAGGGGCTTCATCTATCACCGCCCTGAGAGCCAAACCACTTGCTGGTTGTATCTCCCGCACACCTTAATCAGGTCCCCTTTCCAGTTACGGATGGCCCGGTCTTTTTCGTTTTTACTTTCTGCAAAATCAAAGGCATATTTTTGATTTTTATAGGATTACGGCTACCTTTTTTGGTAAGACTTTTTTTAATAACGTGTGATAACATCTTTTTTAGGAGAGAGAAGACAATGAAAAAAACACTGAGCATACTTGCCTTGGGATTGCTGGCAGTCCCAGGGCAGGGCTGGGCCACGGACAACGCCGCCCTGGAAAAACAGATTCAACAACTGATAGAACAAAACAGAATCTTGCAGGAACGTGTTCTTAAGCTTGAGAATATGGTCGGCCCGGGGCATCAGCCCCATCAAGAAGCAGGGCTCGCAAAACAACCCACCGGACCTGCCGTAGACAGCCTGAGCCAGCGCCTCACGCAGGTAGAGCACCTTTTGGAAAAGAAAAAAGGCGGAGAATCTGTGGCGCAGGTCGAAAATTCTGCGGTGAGTGAGATCATGGAATATGTCGAGTTCAGTGGTCTTGTGGAGGTGGAAGCAGCGAGCAGTGAAAGCTATGACCACCACGAGACAAGTGATCTCACTCTGGCCACTGTGGAGCTCGGCATGGAGGTCCATATTACCGAGTGGTCCCATACGCAATTGGTACTTTTGTATGAGGAGGGGGAAGAAAGCGACCATCTGGTTGTGGATCAAGGCACCATAACCCTTGGCAACCGGGATAAATTTCCTGTGGAGCTGACTGTGGGGAAAAAATATCTACCATTTGGCTCGTACCTTACCAGTATGGTTTCTGACCCCCTTGCCCTTGAACTTGGAGAAATAGGGGATACCATCGCCCAGGTTGGCTTTCAAGCTGCGGGACTGTATGGCTCTGCTTATGTTTTTAATGGGGATATCAACGAGAGGGGTGAGGATGACAAAATCGACAGCTATGGCGCGAATATTGGTTTGGCGCATAAGTTTGGTGAATTTTCCTATGACTTTGGTATGGACTGGCTGAATAACGTCGCTGACACTGACGGTATCGGTGATTATTTGTCTGAGGTGGTGGCGGACGAAGCGGTTGTCGACTATGTCCCGGGCTTTGCCGGCCACATTCTTATGGCCTATGGGCCTGTCAGTTTCTTCGCCGAGTATGTCGGCGCCCTGGCATCCTTTGACCGCACAGAAATGACCTTTGATAATGAGGCCGCCCGCCCGGAGGCCTGGGGGGTGGAGGTCGGCTATAACACGGCACTTTTGGGCCGGGAGACGCTTTTTACTCTCGGCTACCAGGGCACTGCGGAAGCCTTGGCCCTTGGGCTTCCTGAGGCCCGTTATCTGGCCAGTGTTCGCTGGAACATTATCGACGACACCAGCCTGGCCTTGGAGTATCTCCATGACGAGGATTATGACAACAATCAAGGCGGAACTGGTGATAACGCTAATATCGCAACCATGCAGCTGGCTGTGGAGTTTTAAGAGTTGTAAAAGTACGACAACGCCAGGAATGTACCAGCCGAGCAGCCAGCGAACCCAAAGATAAGTGAGATATCGGAAAAGTTCTAAGATCGCTGGTGTGAAAAAAGCTGAGCCTGTTGAATGGCGAGATTTCGCAAGGATCAACGACCCCTTTTAAGATTTGAACGAGCACCTGACGAGATGCTGCACGTAAAAAGGCCCTGTCTGGAAAACCAGACAGGGCCTTTTTATATGAAACACCAATCAGACTTGAAAAGTCAGATTAGAATTCCATGGACAGACGATGGTTGAGAACGTAAACGTCTTCAGCATCGGTGGTAGCATTGGCAACAATGTCGTAGCCTTTGAAGAAGTCACCAGCCATCAGGTAACCGAAGTCTACAGAGTAGGTCAGGTTGTCCATCAGCTTGTAAGAGGCGCCAAGGTCGATTTCCCAGCCATACTCTTCGTCAATGTCGACTCCGTTGAATTCATCGACGTCAGCCTGAGCATAGGCAACAGCTGTGTGGAGGTTAATTTTGTCGGTAACGGCAAAGTCGGCATGAACACCAAGAGACATAACACCTGCCATTTCCATATTATTGTTACTGTTAACAACATCGGTACTCAGCATACCGGTGTGACGACCGGTGAGAATCTGGTAGGGCTGAAACTGCTCACCAAGGCCTGTTGTATAAACGTAACCCATGGCAGATTCACGATCGGTGTCGGTGTTATCATCATCGCCAGAGGCGTAGAAGAACAGCATGCCAACATCAAGTTTGCTGATGGTCATACCGACATCGGCCATAAGGGCGAAGGTGTCAACATCTTGGTCAGCTACACCGACCGTGTCACTGTCAATGGTACCCCAGTCATAGGAGAATTCCATCTCAGCATAGATGTTGCTGAAGTTCTGGTTGTAATAACCCTTGATACGGTGTCTGCTTGAGTCTGCGGTGGTAGTCTGATTGAAATCATAGTAATCGTAGGCAAGAGCAGCAACCAGGTCCTTGGTCTTGTACCAGGCAGAAGCCTCATACAGATCAGAGTCTTCGTCAACTGAACTATTGCCAGCAGCAGAGTCATTCTCTGCGGATTTCTGAATGAAGACACAGGCGCCTAATGGCTTGGGCAGGAAGTTGGGGAAGTACATGATCCTGTTGGCATTGGCGTCAGAGCTCAGGAAGTCACCCTGCCAGAGACCGGCAGAGGTACGACCAACGCGCAGCATACCAATGGGGGAGGTGTATTCCATGAAAAGATGATGAAAATTAATTGAATCGCCATCATTGCCAAAGGCTGAGCCAGTAGCATCATCACCGAATTTGTCGGTGGCCAGATAGACCTTGGCTTTCATGACGACCTTGTCATTCACTTTCATTACCGGGCGGATGACAAATTCATGCATGTAATAATCATCATTACCAACCTCTTTATCAGTCGTTACACCATCGGTGAGACCGGAGAGGCCGCTATCCTCAACAGTGGTAACAACACCGTTGCCATCGCCGGAGCTCAGGTGGGCGCCTTCTACAAAGTAGTACCCGGAAACGCTGAACTCAAGGGCTTGAGCTGCGGTGGCCATACCTGCTACCAGACCGAGGGCAGCTACAGTTGACAGTATTTTTTTCATATCTCTTTCTCCTAAGAAAAAATGTATGTTGGACTCTGGTGAGCCCATCCCCTAAAAACGGTGAGCGATTGTTTTTGCCGGAAGAACAAGGAAAAACCTGCCCCCACCTCGATAAACTTGCGATCATTAGACTGAAAAGAGCATGGTGAGTCAAGTTTTTTTTACTGTTAAAATATCCCCTTGTTTCCCGGAAAGGTTGAAAACGGCAGCATCAGTATAAAAAATTGTATCTCTCTGGCGAACAATTTTATTGGCAGTATTGTCTCAGGCTCAGTGCTGGTAGGTTTGCCCATGGATAAACCCCATATCTTGTACCCGGAAAGTTTAAGGGCCGCTGTGGCGCGCTACTTCCATTGGAAACTCTTTTTTTATTACCTGGCGTGTGCTATGTCTGGGCTGAATAGACTTTTTTATGATAGATGACGAAACCTCGTTATGATACACCTCAAATCCCCCGCAAGGAGAGAAGAAGATGGTCAAAAAAGAAACTCTGTATATTGTTGCCCTGATAACCTTTGGTGTCGGCTTCCTCTGCGGCGTGATTTTTTCCGCCATTAAATCAGCGCCCATGGATGACGGCCACAACCATCCACCCCAGCAGGCTGTGGTCCAACCACAGCAGCAGGATACGGGTGAGGCAATACGGGTCCTTGAGCAGGTGGTTGCCAAGGAGCCTCAAAATTACGAGGCATGGGTTCGTCTGGGGAATAACTATTACGACACCGATCAGAGTGAAAAGGCGATAATAGCCTATGACAAGGCCTTGGCCATTCATAATGGGTCTGCCGATGTCTGGACTGATCTTGGGATCATGTACCGCCGTACTGGTCAGTTTGATAAGGCCATTGAGAGCTTTAACGAAGGGGCTAAGCGTCAGCCTGGTCATATCCAGTCCCGCTTTAACAAGGGAATTGTCCTGCTTGCCGATTTTAATGACCCGGCCGGGGCCATTGCCGCCTGGGAAGAAGTCCTCAAACTCGACCCCACCGCCACCGCCCAGAACGGCAAAAAACTCAGCGACTGGGTCGCCGAACTTAAGGCTGGTAAATAATTAATAGCCACGGAATCCACGGAAGAGACGAACAGCTTTTATTTTTTTGTAGGAGCTTGGCCATCCAAGCGAAAATAGATTAGATCATGTACAGGCCTGGGTTCGCCCACAGGGGTGGGCTCCTACAAAAAACTCGAGAAGCTTTCAAGGTCATTTTTGGCACTGCGGACAGAAGTAGGTGGCGCGGCCGGCTATGGTCTGTTTTTCAAGGATGCTTGAGCATTTCCGGCACGGCTGGCCGGAGCGGCCATAGACGGCAAGTTCCAGCTGGAAATAGCCGGGCTTGCCCGAGGCGTTGCGGTAATCGCTGATGGTGGTGCCGCCGCTCTTGATGGCTTGGGTCAGCACTTCTCGGCTTTTGTCGACAATTTTTTGCCACTGCGCAACGCTCAGAGAGCCAATGGGCATGGTGGGACGGATTCCTGACTGAAAGAGGATTTCATTGGCGTAGATATTGCCGATTCCCACCACCACATGGCTGTCCATCAGGAAGTTTTTAACCGGTTGCAGGCGTTTGCCCGCTTTTTCTTTAAGATATTCTGCAGAAAAGTCGGTCCAGAAAGGTTCGGGGCCCAATCTGGCCAGGGGATCGACACTCCTTGTCAGCCTGTCCTTGTCCTGTACCACCACAAAGCCAAAACGTCTGGTATCGTTATAGCGCATCTCCATGCCGTCATCGAGGCGGAAAAAAAGATGGTCATGGAGGGCGCGAGGTGCCGAGGGCGCAAAGATGCCGAGGCGACCTGTCATGCCAAGATGGATCAGAAAGCGGCAGCCGTTATCCATGGCAAAAAGGAGATACTTGGCCCGGCGGCCCAATTCCGTAATCCGCGCCCCGCATATTTTCTCCTGGAGGGCGGTGCGGGGTATGGCTAGGCGTAACTCTTTAGGGCCGCAGCTAATGCCAATGATCCGTCGCCCTTCGACATGGGGCCTTAACCCCTGGCAGATCACCTCTACTTCAGGTAATTCAGGCATGATACAGTTCTTCTCCTTTTAGGTGTCTGTAGGAGCCCGCCCCTGCGGGCGATTTTAGGGCAACTTAAAAATTTAGTATCGCCCGCAGGGGCGGGCTCCTACAGACACATGAGTGATAGCTGGCAATTAAGCCTTCGCAATTTATTTCTTTTCCATCAGCCGCAACTCAAGCTTTAAGGCATGTACAGAGATGAGAATCTCCTGGAAGGCCAGGGCCAGGGAGATCATCATCAGCACCAGGCTGAGGCCAAAGATAATCTTGCCAACCAGCAGCGCGCCAAGAAAAAGTGCGGTCATGCTGAACACGCAGCAAAAAAGGGCTGCCACTCCGCAAAGCTGCATATTGCGGATCAGAAAGACCCGGCGGCGCAGGACGGCGATTTGCTCAGCAACGATTTCGTCGGCCACCTGCTGATAGAGGGAATGGAGGCTGCGGATGCGTTTGCTCAAGGCCACAAAACGATTGGTGTAGGCCACGAGCAGCAGGGAAACAGCGGGAAAGAAGAGGGCCGGTGTGGTGAGGGTGATTTCGTAGGGCATTTTTTTAAAGGCCGAAGTTAAAGGAATAAAGAAGTTAGAGAATGTACAGAATGGAACGAATATAGAGGAGGTGGTTGATGCCGCTTCTTTACCTCCTTTAACTTCTTTATTCCTCTACATTCTTATAAACTGCAGCTCTGCAGTTTTCTGCTTGTCCCTGGTCTCCCAAAGCAGACATTGTTTGCGGACACACTCGCGGTTCAGAGCGTACTGGCTACAGGCCAGGCTGTCATGGGCGGCAAGTTTTTTGTCCAACAACGCTGCCGAAATTTCAGCGACCTCGCGCAGGGCCACGTAGGTTTCACGTTGGCAGCAGCGGCCCGCTTTAATTTCGGCAATCTTGGCCAGAACCTGACTGGTGACGGCCTGGGCCTTCTGGCGGGCGCCAGGGGTGAGGGGCGTGGCCTCAAAAAGCACGGCAAAGGCAATGCCGGCGCCAGTGGCTGCCCCGCAGCTTCCCATGAAACCGCAGGAGCCGCCGGGCACCTTGGAGCCCCGTTCAATACCGGTGAGAATATCACCGCTGCTTACTGCAAGTCCGCTGTTACGGGCCACGGCCAGGATAATGCCGGGCAGCATGGCATGATGCTCCGGGCCGTGCATGGGGATGGCCTGCTGGCTTCTGATTTTCTTGAGCAGGGTGATCATGTCCACCTCTTTGCTGCTCAGACAGATTTTACGGATAATGGCCAGCCCTTCCTTCTGGTGGCAGTGATCGCAGACGAAATGACCGCCCGGACATCTGATATTGGCCCGGCATTCCCGGCCGCAATAATGACACCCCGCCTTGACCGCCTTGGTGTTGTAAGAAAGCGCCTTGCCGCAGACCATGCAGTCGTGCTCAAGTTTTGCTGGCTGAGAAGGGGTATCGCAGCAGGAAGCAGGGGCGTCTCCCTCTCCACCGCAGCAATTTTTCTCCTCAGGTGGCGTGGTTCCACAGGTGGATGTGGTGTCGGGGGTGCAACAGGAGTCACCGAGGCTGGCCAGAGGCTGGGGCGAGCAGCAACTTGAGGCCATCGCCATATTGGTGACGGTACCTTGGTCATCCACCACTAAGACCGATTCTCCAAGGGCCTTGACATTGGCGAGGGACACTTTGGTGCGTTTGCCCTTCAGGAGTAATTGGCCATCTTCGGTGTAAACGGCGGCAAAGGGGCCGCGGTAGATGACCTCTATCTCCTGGCTGGCAGAAGGTTTCCAGGCCCGGAAAGTCAGGGAATAAAAACGGGCATCTTCCACCTGGCGATAGGGAAAACGTTTGATCAGCTCCATGGTCGTGAACCCGGCGGTACGCAGCATGGCCATCAGATCCTCCTGAAGCATGGCGCCACCCAGGCATTCGCCGCGAAACTGCTCGTCGTTCTTGATGCTGACGGGGATGGGTTCGTCGCTGACAATATCCGAGACCACCAGCCTGCCGCCCGGTTTTAATACGCGCATAACCTCTTGAAAGGTTTGGCGTTTATCCGGGCTCAGGTTGATGACACAGTTGGAGATCACCACGTCAGCACAGGTATCAGGGAGAGGAATGGCTTCTAGAAAGCCTTTTTTAAACTGGACATTGCTGTAACCCAGCCGGGTCGCCACCTCATCAATCGAGCTTGTGGCAAGCTCCAGCATGGCATCGGTCATATCAATACCGAACACCCGGCCCTGGGCGCCAACCTTTTCAGCAGCCATGAAACATTCAACCCCGCTGCCGCTGCCCAGATCAACAAGGGTCTCGCCAGGGGAAGGCGCCGCGTCTTGGACGGGGCTGCCGCAGCCATAGGAGCGTTTTTTTGCCACGGCCGGAATGAAGTCGGCAGCGGCCTGATCACCGGCAAAGGGGTTGACAATACCCTCATTGGCGTTTTGAGCGGCCTGGCTGTAAAATTCGCGCACGGAGGCATGGCCATCGGCCAAGGCCACCACGCAGTTGCAATGGGTGAGGGTGACTGACTTGCCGTCCGGGCAGTCATAACGTACATCCCCCATCTTTAAGATCAGCTCAGGACGCTGCGGCTCGGGGTAGGCCTTGGCCTGCTGAGCGATGAGCCACAGGGCCACACCATTATAAAGTTCCACATAAGGGTCATGACCGCTGAACGCCCCCCCGGCAAGATAGGAATGGTCGATATCGCCGCCGCCAATGAGAAATCTGAGGGGATTCGTATCGTAGGTGCTGCCCTGCAGGGTGGCCTGGCGAACCTTGGCCAGCACCGGGCTCGTGCGCCACACCGTTTCCAGACCCTGCGCCAGGGTGCCGCAATCAAGCTCAGGCACGCCCACCAGGGCAGGGGATGGGTAGATATGGCCATCCGGGCCTACGGCCAGGGATTCCCAACCACTATTGCTGAGATCAAAACGGGTGCCCGGGGTGGCAAAAACTTGCGTGCGCAGGGTCTCGATATTGTCGATTTTTACGCCAAGGTGTTGGGCTTCTTTTTGGGCAGCGAGGAGTTGCGGCAGGATTTCGGCGGCGGCCACATGCTGATCCTGGCTACCTTTACCACGTTGAAAATGCCAGAGAAAATGGACTGAGGTGCCATGCTGGGCAGCCAGGCGCACGATCTCCACCATGTCGGCGAGATTATCACGGCAGACCACCGTGGAGATAGTGGCTGAAAATCCGGCAGCAGTCAGCAACGCGAGATTGGTCATCAGCCACTTGAAAGCGCCCTTGCCGCGGATGCGGTCATGGCTCTCCTGCAGACCATCGACACTGACCTGAAAATGGAGGCGGGCCGGGTCGACATCTGCTAAGGCCGCCAGATGTTTGTCCAGCAATAAACCATTGGTGAGCACCACGACATGGTTGGCGGGATCTTGTAGAACGTCTTTAATAACGCCACTGAAGTCGGGATACATAAAGGGCTCGCCGCCGGTGAAGAGGTAGAGACGGCAACCTAAGCTTTGGGCCTGGGCCAGGGCGCGGTCGAGCTCGACCCGGGCCAGGCTTTCCCGGCAGGTCGGTCCGGCACTAAAGAGGCAATGCTCACAACAGAGATTACAGTGGTTGGTGATATGAAACCAGCACTCCTTGAGGCTTTCCAGCTGTAGATGACCGGCCCTGCCGGTATATGCAGGGGCAGGTGGCCTGCCGAGCTGAGAAAAGAGGGCGTGTTCGGCCAGGGTCTGGGGCGGGAGGCCGGCAAGGAGACGGTCAATAATGACCGCGGCTTCCGGGGTGGGCACCAGCCAGTCCGGTTTATCTGGGAAAATATAGACAGGGCCGGAGGGAGATTCCAGGCGTTGCCAGAGGGGAAGAGATGTCATGGTTTTTGTGCTCGTTGAGGATGGAAAATGTTTTCATACTTATACCACAAGGGCACTCTTTTCAGTACCCCCTCGGAGTCTAGCGCTTACCTGAGGGGTATAAGTTTCGTTTGAGCAGAAAGCTGCTCAACTCAGCTTTATATCGCACCAGAGCACAAGGACAAGGATTTTATTCCGAGAAGTTGAGAGGAGTTAGAGGAGGTAAAGAATGGCGAGGAGGTACAGAAGAGTCAACGAGCCGCCTTCTTAACATTCTTTACCTCCTCTAACTCCTTTATCTTCTCGCCTTGCCATGTTACTGTTGCCCCTCAAAAAAAAGGGGAAAAATATGCGTTCATATGACAGAAAAAATAACGAGCTGAGGCCGGTCACCATCGAACGGGGCTTTCAGCCCGGCGCCGATGCCTCGGTGCTGATTAAGATGGGTAACACCCATGTGCTGTGCGCCGTCACCATCGAAGAGTCCGTGCCGCCTTTCCTGCGCGACACCGGTAAGGGCTGGATCACTGCCGAGTACGGCATGCTGCCCTGTTCGACAAACAGCAGGATGCAACGTGAAGCGGCCAAGGGCCGATCCGGCCGCACCTATGAGATTCAACGCCTCATTGGTCGGGCCTTGCGGATGATGGTGAATCTCGATACCATTGGCGAACGGACCCTGCGGGTTGACTGCGATGTGCTGAATGCCGATGGTGGCACCCGCACCGCCTCCATCACCGGTGCGGCCCTGGCCATGAAAGATGCCTTTGCCAAGCTTGATGCCGCTGGTACCCTGGCAATGCCTGCGCTTACCCCGGTGGCGGCCATCAGTGTCGGTATTGTTGCAGGAGAGGCCCGTCTGGATCTTGACTATGGTGAGGACTCCAGCGCCGAGGCCGACGCCAATTTCGTGATGACCGGCGATGGCCGCATTATCGAGGCCCAGTCCACGGCCGAGGGCCAGCCTTTTAGTCGTGCCCAGTTTGATCAACTCCTTGATCTGGCTGAAAAAGGGGTGGCCGAGCTTTTGGAGCTGTGGCAATAAAAAAAGAATTAAGAAGACAGAATTCAGAATTCAGTAATAAAACCGCTTGCCTCTCCGTGTCTTGCGGTTTCATCTTTCCTGAATCCTGAATCCTGAATCCTGAATCCTGAATCCTGAATCCTGAATCCTGAATCCTGAATCCTGAATCCTGAATCCTGAAAAAATGTCTCTTGCCTTTACCCTCCATTCCACCTCCTCCCAATGCCCGGCTCGCCGCGGTGAGGTCAAAACCGTCCACGGCACCTTCCAGACGCCCATCTTCATGCCGGTGGGTACCCAGGCCACGGTGAAGGCGGTGACGCCGGAAGATCTCCAGACCCTGGAGGCCCAGATCATTCTGGCCAACACCTATCATCTCTTTCTACGTCCTGGTCATGAGCTGATCCGCGAATTAGGTGGTTTACATAAATTTATGAACTGGCACGGCCCCATCCTCACCGATAGTGGCGGTTTCCAGATCTTCAGCCTTAAGGATCTGGCCAAGATCACTGAGCAAGGCGCCACCTTCAAGTCCCATCTTGACGGATCCAAGAAGTTTTTGAGTCCCGAGGATACCGTGGCTGTTCAGGAGGCACTGGGCTCGGACATCATGATGGTCCTTGATACCTGTATTCCTTACCCGGCCACGGAAAAAGAGACCATTGACGCCACCAAGCTCACCAGCCGTTGGGCCAAGCGCTGCCGGGATGTGCAGAACCAAGCCACCGGCCAGCTCCTGTTTGGCATTGTTCAGGGCGGTATGTACCCACAGCTCAGAGAGATGGCGGTGCAGGAACTTTTGGAGATCGGGTTTGACGGCTATGCCTTGGGCGGTTTGTCTGTGGGTGAGCCCCGTGACCAGATGTATGACCTCACCGAGCATGGCGCGGCGCTTTTGCCCCGGGATCATGCCAAATATGTGATGGGGGTGGGTACCCCTGACGACCTGGTTGAGTGCGTGTATCGGGGTGTGGATATGTTTGATTGTGTCATGCCCACCCGCAATGCCAGAAATGGAATGCTCTTTACTTCCCAGGGCAGGGTTGTTATAAAAAATGCGCAATATCAAAGCGACCCACGGCCGCTGGATGAAAACTGCACATGTTACACCTGCCGCAATTATTCCCGGGCCTATTTACGCCATCTCTATACGAGCCGGGAAATTTTGGCCTCCCACCTAAATACCGTGCACAATCTCCATTATTTTGTAAATCTGATGACGGAGATTAGGCAGGCCATTGACGAAGATCGTTTTGTAGAATTTAGAAAGGAATTTTATGATAAGCGGCAGGTTTGAAAGCTTTTGCCAATAACAAGAAAGAGTAAATTATTTACTTTGTTTTCAAAGCAATTCCAATTTGGAGGAAAAACCAATGTCTACTTTAGCATACGCAGCTGACGGTGCTGCCGCGGCCGGCGGGCCTTTCGGGAACCTGGGCAGTTTTGTGCCGATGATTCTTATTTTTGTTGTTTTCTATTTCCTGCTCATCAGACCCCAGCAGAAAAAGGCGCGCCAGCAGCAGGATTTTTTAGGTGCCCTGAAAAAGGGTGACGAGGTGGTAAGCAGCGGTGGTATCTATGGTAAAATCACCGGCCTCACCGATACTGTAGTCACCCTGGAAATTGCCGATGGTATCCGGATCAAGGTTTCCCGTTCAGCGATCGCCATGTCTGCCGCAGCAGCCCAGCAGCCCGCGGCCTGCTCCACCGGCGGCTGAGCCAGTAAGAAATAAAATCGCCGGGTGCGATGAAGAAGCAAAAAGGCCCGCTGACAATTATGTCAGCTGGCCTTTTTTTGTGGTTCATCACGGATTATCGAGGGAGGTTTTGTTCCCTGTATTTATTTTCTTGTTTCAAACGATGTTTTATTCATTTTCGCCGCTTCGCTGCTGCTTGCCCAGCCAGTGAAACGGGCGAAAACGAACCAGCCAGCGGAGTGGGCGAAAAGGGCACCCCGAACAGCCCTGGCCTTCGGCACCACTCGCCTCCCACTGTTCAAGGCGGCATTGCAGAAACTCGCTTGGCTCAGACATGCTGCAATGCTCTTCGCCTTGCCCAGCTCCTTGCTCGCTCAGGTCTGGATGGGGAAAAACAAAATAAACCCTTAAAATATGAGGTTCAACGGTAATCCGTGATGAACATTTTTAATGGCTCCTACGAGGGACGTTGCTTACCTTACCCGCCGCACCAGGCCATACTGCTGCCAGGCGATTTCCTTGTCAGTAAAGACCTTGACGGTCAGGCCGGGGTTGGCCTGTTCCAGGGGGCTGTCATCCAAGGTGCGAACATCTTTGACCGTAAAGACCCTGTTCTTAAGCCCTGGTCCCATGTATTCCAGTTCATCACCGGGCCGGATGACGTTGCGGACATCCATGAGCACCGGAGTTCCTTCCTTAGCGATGATGGCGGCCGGCACGTAATCCTGGGTGACCTTGGGGCCGGTGTAGAGCATATTGGCGGCATCCACTGAGCCATCGAAAAAATTTTCCGAATAACCGCGGGAGCCGAGCTTAAGCACCTCGGTCATGAACTCCTCTGGCATCACCACCTCGGCCGCGGGATCTGCGGCCTGGGCTGCGGCGATATAATCAAGGGCGGCCCGATAGATCCGGACAATGCCACCGGCATAATAGATGCCCTTCATCCGTCCTTCGAGCTTGATGGAGTCCACCCCGGCCGCCAGTAACTCCGGCAGGCGGTTGATGAGGCAGAGATCCTTGGAGTTAAAGATATAGACGCCGCGTTCATCCTCCACCACCGGGAAATACTCGCCCGGCCGTTTTTCCTCTTCAAGCCTATAATTATAGCGGCAGGGATGGGCACAAGCCCCTTTATTGGCGTCGCGACCGGTGAGATAATGACTGAGCATGCAACGCCCGGAGTAGGAGATGCATAGTGCCCCATGGACAAAGACCTCCACCTTGGCGGCAAGGGCCTCTTTAACCTCGCGGATCTCGGTAAGAGACAGCTCTCGGGCCAGGTTGACCCGGCTTGCCCCCATATCCTGCCAGAACAGGGCGCTTTCCTTGTTGGTGATATTGGCCTGGGTGGAGATATGAATCTTCATCTGCGGCACGATCTTCCGGGCCATTCTGAAGATGCCGGGGTCGGAGATGATCAGGGCGTCTACTTTAAGATCTGCGAGTTCCTGCAGGTAGGCAGGTAGGACGGCAAGGTCCCGATTATGGGCCATGATGTTGACGGTGACAAAGACCCGCACATCCCGATTGTGAGCAAAATGGACGGCTTCGGCCAATTCATCACTGTCAAAATTGACCGCCTTGGCCCGCAGACCAAAGGCCTTGCCGCCCAAATATACGGCATCGGCGCCGTAATGGATGGCGGTTTTCAGTTTTTCAAGGCTGCCGGCCGGAGCCAGGAGTTCTGTGGGCGAGAACATGTTGATGTATCCAGTTTATTACGAAGACAGCTCTTGAGTATCAAGGCTGTATGCAAATTTTTAAAGGTTGAGGCTACAGGTGGTTTGTTTTCCTGCAAACTTAAATCATAAATCGTAAAACTGAAATCTTAATCTCTTAACACGTTCGGTCAAATACAGTACAGTCTTGGCATGACGAGTGATTTCCAAGACATAGCCGTAATCGGTGCTGGCAGCTGGGGTACGGCCCTGGCCAAGCTCCTGAGCGACAAGGGGCATCGTGTTGCCCTCTGGGGCCATGACAAACTCCATGTCGAGGCCATCCAGACCGAGCGCGAGAATAAGAAGTATCTGCCAGGCTTTGTCCTGGCAGATACGCTTACCGCCAGTCATGACCTTAAAAAAACCGTGGCGGGCAAAGTGATCATCCTCATGGTGGTGCCTTCCCATGTCAGCCGGGAGGTGTTTCGCCAGGTTCTTGCCGAGATGACCGGTGAGGCCATTATCATCTCCGCCACCAAGGGCATTGAAAACGGCTCATTGCTCACCATGACGCAAGTTATGGCTGAAGAGCTGAAAAAAACCGGAAAAACAGCCCGACTCGGCGTGTTGGCCGGCCCCAGCTTTGCCAAGGAGGTGGCCCAGCGCATTCCGACGGCCGTCAGTGTTGCCGCCCAGAACAAGGACACGGCCCAGGCCATTCAGCATATCTTCTTCACCGATCGTTTTCGCGTCTATACCTCCACCGACCTTATTGGTCTTGAGCTGGGCGGCGCCCTGAAAAATCCCATCGCCATTGCCGCCGGTATCTGTGACGGCGCCGGCTATGGCACTAACACCCGGGCGGCGCTCATCACCCGTGGCTTGGCTGAAATCACCCGCCTTGGCGTCAAAATGGGGGCCTCGCCCCTGACCTTTGCAGGCTTGGGCGGCCTTGGGGACCTGGTGCTCACCTGTACCGGCGATCTGTCGCGAAACCGTACGGTGGGTATCAAGCTTGGCCAGGGCAAGAAGCTTGCTGCTATTTTGGCCGAGATGGAGATGGTGGCCGAAGGTGTCAAGACCACCCGCTCGGCCTGGGACCTGGCCTGTCGGGAAGGGGTGGATATGCCCATCCTCGAGCAGATGTACCAGGTTCTTTATGAGGATAAGCCCTGCGATGAAGCCGTCCATGAACTGCTCACCCGCGACCAGAAGGACGAGGATGAGTTCAGCGTGGATTTAAATGGATAAGGCATAGAGCTTGAATCACAAATATATCTTAATAAGACAATGATCAAACTGACCCAGACCGTTAAAGCCTCAGGTTGAGCGGCCAAAATAAGTCCAGGGGACCTGGACACTATTCTCTGTGGCCTGGATTTGCCCACAGACCCTAAGCTCATTGTCGGCGCTTGCGGCTATGACGATGCCGGGGTCTATCGTTTAAACGACGACACTGCTCTCATCCAGACCGTTGACTTTTTCACGCCCATTGTTGACGATCCCTATAATTTCGGCCAGATAGCAGCGGCAAATTCCCTGAGCGACGTCTATGCCATGGGGGGTAAGCCCATTTTGGCCATGAACATCGTGTGTTTTCCCATTAACGACATGAGCAAGGATATTCTCAAGGAGATCCTGGCCGGCGGTCTTGCCAAGATTCGCGAGGCCGGTGCCTTGCTTGTCGGTGGCCATTCGGTTGAGGACGCTGAAACAAAATATGGTCTGTCCGTCACCGGGATTGTCCATCCCGACCAGGTACTGCTCAATGCCGGGGCCCGGGTTGGCGATTTATTACTGCTTACCAAGCCTCTTGGTACCGGTATATTGGCCACTGCTATCAAGGGTGGCCTGGCTGGCGAGGAGTTGGAAGCACAGATAACCGCCTGTATGGCCTGTCTGAACAAGGCGGCAGGCGAGGCCATGGCCGGACTGGCCCATGGGGCCACCGATATCACCGGGTTTGGGCTTATCGGCCATGCCCACGAGATGGCAGCCGCAAGCCGGGTTGCCATCCGTCTCAATCTTGCAGCCATTCCGCTTTTGCCCCAGACCGTGGATTTCGCCAATATGGGCATCATTCCGGAGGGAGGGCACAAAAACCTCAAATTTTATCGAAAATGCCTGACAAGCTCCCTGCCAGAGGGAGATGCCATTGAACTCATCCTTGCCGACCCCCAGACCTCCGGCGGCCTGCTGATTGCGGCCAGTGAGACGAACATCAGAGAAATCCAGAAAAAAATAATAGACAGCGGCTATCCCTACGAAACGGCCATCATCGGCGAGGTAGTCGCCGGTGAGCCAGGGACTATTAGTTTTTAGGAGAAGTTGAGAAGTAAGAAGAGGGAAGAGAGTCTTAATTAAGTAAAGTATACCCCAAGGGTACTTCCTCCGGGGCGCCTTCTTCACACATTCTTATTTCGCAACTTCTCAAATTCTGATTATTCATCTTCCCAAAAAAAAGGCCGGGGCAGCATCAAGCTGCCCCGGCCTTTTTTTGTCTATGGATCGCGTCCTTCTTAGCGGTTAATTACCCCGATCAGCAAATCAAGGAAAAGGGACCGGCCGATGACAAAGAGAAGGATGGAAAGCAGAGCGGCAATGGGAACGGTGATAAACCAGGAACCGAAGATGTTCCGGGTAACATCGCGATCAATACCGCCGAAGCCGCGGGCCAGCCCGATGCCCATGATGGCGCCCACCAGCGTATGGGTGGTTGAAACAGGTAGGGCCATGCGGGTGCAGATCAGCACCGTGGCTGTGGCGGCAATATCGGCAGCCACGCCGCGCGAAGGGGTAATTTCGGTAATCTTGGTGCCCACCGTGGTCATAACCTTATGGCCATAGCTGGCAAGACCAAGGACAATACCACCCCCGCCCAGGCAGAGAACCCAGGTGGGAACCCCCACTTTCATGGCCACATCACCGGTTTGCAGAATGTTGACAATGGCGGCAAAGGGCCCCACTGCGTTGGCCACGTCATTGGCGCCGTGGGCAAAGGCCACGGAACAGGAGCTGATAATGACCAGGGGTATAAAAACAGACTCCACCGCTTCAAGCTGCTTGGAGATGGACAATTCACGTTTATCCTGCAGCTTGGCCTTGACATAAAACCGTGAGACAACGGCGCTGAAAAGAGCCAGGCCAACGGCCAGGATCAGCGATACATCGTCGGTGAGCCAGGGAATGTTGCCGATAACATGCTTGAGGCCCTTATAAATTGTGGCCAGGCAAACAACAAAGATAAGGAGAAAGACAATGGCCGGGGTGTAGATAATGGCAGCCCGGGCCGGCCGGGTGCGACCAAGGATTTTGGAGGAGATGAATTTAAAGAGGATAAAGGCGCAGACGCCACCAACCACGGGCGAGATAAACCAGGAGGCAACAATCTGACTCATTTTTGTCCAGTTCACCGCTTCAACCCCGGCGGCGATAATTCCGAAACCAGCTATGGCGCCGACAATGGAATGGGTGGTGGAAACAGGCATGCCTATTATGGTCGCTATATTAAGCCAGATAGCGGCGCAGAGCAGGGCAGCAGCCATGCCGATGATGATGATGGCAGCGGCCTCACCCTCGCGCAGCCCCGGCAGGTTGATAATGTGAGAAGGGTCAATTATTCCCTTACGAACCGTGTCGGTCACATGGGAACCCACCAGCACAGCGCCGGCGAACTCGCAGATTCCTGCCAGAATAACGGCCTGTTTGATGGTGAGCGCCTTTGAGCCCACGGCATCGGCCATGGAGTTTGCCACATCATTCGCACCAATATTCCAGGCCATATAGAGGCCGATAAGGGCTGTTACCCCTATGATAAAAATAGTTATATTATCCATATAAAACTTGAGTTGAACACGCTCTCCCAAGGTGCTCAATCATCCTCCCTTCTCAGTAATTAAAACAGATGTTGATGCTGGCGGATACTACTTGCGAAGCATGGCTCTTAAAAAATCTCCGGCGTTCTCCGCCTCGTTGGCGATGTCGGAGAGCTTGAGCAGCATTTTCTCGCAGAAGATGATATCAAAGGGGCTCACCTTGTTTTCCAGCTCGTAAATGGCCATGGAAAGTTTTCGGCCAAGTTTGTCCGCTTTCCACTCTTCTTCGCCCAACCGATTAATGAGCCCAAGCACCATCCGGGCCTCGGCACCGGAAAAGGAGACCTCCGCCAGATTTTTGAATTCAACGGCTGCGGTGAGCAGGGTGCCACTAACCTGGAAAACTTGGGTAACAAAAGCCATGAACAGTTCATGGAGGTCTTCGTGCAGGCGGGTTTTGCGGATGGTGGCAATTACAGAAAAATCTTCGGCATAGTCGGCCATCTTTTCCTGGCATTGCAAAAAACCGTCAAGCTCCTCGCGGTTCACCGGCAAAAAATAACGGCGGGGCAGGTTATCACGGATATCGTGCTTGATCTGATCGGCCTCGTACTCAGTTTTCGATACCCGATCATGCAGCTCATTGAGCCACTCCCAATCCTCGGCAATCAAGGCCTCGATCATGGGCTTAACAAGCTCCACACATTCGTGCACCTTACGGGCATGGTCAACAAGATGACCAATGGGGGAGTTGCCCAGTAAATCTCCAATAATTGTCATAAGTACACTCCTAAATTGAACTTTACAGTAGCTGCTAATCGCTGCAACACTACTTCAGCTCAGAACCAAAGTCAATGCCGAACGATGATCAGACAAGTGGCTGAAATAGCAATGTTTTATCGTGATGTGTGAGGATGAGGTAAAAACGATTATGACAGTTTCGATCGCTTTTAATAGTAGCATAAGGAGAGGTAAAAAGTGTAGAAGGTTTATACGTTTTCCTGCTTTTCGCCTAAAAAGATTTCTCAAAAAAAAATCATGAAACACCTCAGCGCTCCCCTCCCACCTTTTGTTGGTTGTCTGCAGATTGATGTTACTTCGCAGCCTCAGGATAATTTTAAACAGATACGGGATGGCCTTGAACGTCTTTCCTCGCCCCCTGGCGCCCTTGTGGTGCTGCCGGAATTATGGCTGCATGGTTTTGATTACAGCACATTGCCCGAGCAGGCAGATCAGACAGCCCATGTCCTTGTTCAGCTTCGAAATCTGGCGGCGGAATATGCCATTGTTTTGGCCGGATCTCTGCCGGAAGTAGAGCAGGATCAGATTTTTAATACTCTTTTCTTCATAGGCGAAGAGGGGGCGGTGGGTCGCTATCGAAAGCAGCACCTCTTTGCCCTTATGCAGGAAGATGAACATTTCAGCCCGGCTGATGCTCTTGAGGTCATGGGTGGTGAATATGCTCGGTATGGAGGGCTGGTTTGCTATGACCTGCGCTTTCCAGAATTGGCCCGTGTCCAGGTGCAGCGGGGGGCGCAGATTCTTGTGGTGTGCGGTCAATGGCCCCAAGCCCGGATCAGCCATTGGCGCCTTCTCCTCCAGGCCAGGGCCGTGGAAAATCAGGTTTTTGTGGTGGCCTGCAACAGGGTGGGGACAAGCGGTGCTACCAGATTTGGTGGGCATTCCATGATTATAGCCCCCGACGGTACTATTCTTCAGGAGGCGGGTGACGAAGGCCAGGTCATCGGTGCTGAACTGGATGCGGGTTTGCCTGGCAAGGTTCGCAATCGTTTTAATACGGTTGGGCCCCGGCCCTGGCGACTGGCTGACAAAAATAAGCTCTGTGACCTGCTCTCTCTTGCCCAAAAAGTGGCAACCTATAAAGAGAGCGGCCAGAAGGTGGTTTTCACCAACGGCTGTTTTGATATCCTCCACGAGGGTCACGTCACCTATCTGGAGGCTGCCCGTAAACAGGGTGATCGCCTCATTGTCGGACTCAACAGCGACGTATCCATCCAGACCATTAAAGGACCACGGCGGCCGGTGAACAACGAGTCGAGCAGGGCCAGGATTCTGGCAGCTCTGGGCTGTGTGGATCACATCGTCATCTTCTCTGATGACACCCCCCTTGAACTCATAACCACCCTTCTCCCCGATGTTCTGGTTAAGGGGTCTGACTGGCCTATTGATCAGATTGTCGGCGCCCGGGAAGTGATGGCCGCCGGCGGGGAAGTAAAGACCATTGAGTTTGTCGGGGATTTTTCCACCACCGGCCTTATTGAAAAAATTCGCCAAAAGTAGAGAGTGTGTTTTTGTAGAGGTGGATTTTTCAGAGGCCTTCTCTCATTTATCTCTTTGAGTTTAGCTATTTTTTTAATTTTTTATAAAAAATCGTTTCACTGACTTGATTTTTCAAATAGCTATCCCTATTGTATCGCCTCATGCAGGGAAAAAAGGGGGATTAACCTTGTCTTTTCCTTGCTTTTTTTTGTGCGGAAAGCTGGCCATCCCTTCACTTGCGGTCAGCATATTTTAACATTAGTTTTTTTCTATCAAACAACTCTTATACGGAGGCAGTACATGAAGATTCGTCCTTTAAACGATCGCATTCTTGTTAAACGTCTGGCCAGTGAAGAAAAGACCGCTGGCGGTATTATCATTCCTGACAGTGCTAAGGAAAAACCGGCTGAGGGTAAAATTGTTGCCATCGGACCTGGTAAGCTCAACGACAAAGGTGAGCGTGTTGCCATGGACGTCAAGGTTGGCGATAATGTTCTGTTTTCCAAGTATGGCGGAACCGACATCAAACTTGATGGCGAGAACTATCTGATCATGCGTGAAGATGATATTCTCGGCGTGGTTGCATAAGGCTACTGGTAGGTTACTTGTTGCACAACAGACTGACTTTTAATAAAAATCCTCAGAAATCGGCAGATCATGTCTGCCGATCTTATGGAACAGGAGAATAGGTTACAATGGCTAAAGAAATTAAATACAGTGTCAAAGGTCGGGAAGAGATTCTCAACGGGGTTAACGCCCTGGCCAATGCCGTCAAGGTTACCCTCGGTCCCAAGGGCCGTAATGTACTCATCGAAAAATCCTTTGGCGCACCGATCATCACCAAGGACGGTGTGACCGTTGCCAAAGAGATCGAGCTTGAGAACAAGTTCGAGAACATGGGCGCCCAGATGGTCAAAGAAGTTGCTTCCAAGACCTCTGATGTCGCCGGTGACGGTACCACCACCGCTACTATCCTGGCCCAGGCTATTTACGCCGAAGGCTCAAAGATGGTAGCAGCTGGCACCAATCCCATGGAGCTCAAGCGCGGTATCGACAAAGCGGTTACCGTTGTTGTTGAAGAACTTGCCAAGATTGCCAAGCCCACCAAAGAGCAGAAAGAGATTGCGCAGGTTGGTACTATTTCTGCCAACAACGACGCCACCATCGGTAATATTATTGCCGAGGCCATGGACAAGGTTGGTAAAGAGGGTGTTATCACTGTGGAAGAGGCCAAGTCCATGGAGACTTCCCTCGACGTGGTTGAAGGTATGCAGTTTGACCGCGGTTACCTCTCCCCTTACTTTGTTACTGATGCCGAGAAGATGCAGGTTAACATTGAGGAGCCCCTCTTTCTCATCAACGAGAAGAAGATCTCCAACATGAAGGATCTCCTGCCCATCCTTGAGCAGGTTGCCAAATTGGGTAAGCCCCTGTTCATCATCGCTGAAGATGTGGACGGCGAGGCCCTGGCCACGCTTGTTGTCAACAAGCTGCGCGGCACCCTGAACATCTGTGCTGTCAAGGCTCCTGGTTTCGGTGATCGCCGCAAGGCAATGCTGGAAGATATCGCCATTCTCACCGGTGGTCAGGTGATTACCGAGGATCTCGGTATTAAGCTTGAGAATGTTACCCTTGCTGATCTTGGTACTGCCAAGCGCGTTGTGGTTGATAAAGATACCACCACCATTATTGATGGCGCTGGCGACAAGGACAAGCTCACCGCTCGTGTTAAGCAGATTCGTGCTCAGGCTGAGGAATCCACCTCCGATTACGATAGCGAGAAGCTCCAGGAACGTCTGGCCAAGCTTATCGGCGGTGTGGCGGTAATTAATGTTGGTGCAGCCACCGAAGTTGAGATGAAGGAGAAGAAGGCCCGCGTTGAGGATGCTCTGAACGCTACCCGTGCTGCAGTTGAGGAAGGTATTGTTCCTGGCGGCGGTGTTGCTTATATCCGTTGTCTCAAGGCTCTTGAGGCACTTTCTCTGCCCGGTGAGCAGGACTTAGGTCGCAAGATCGTTATGCGCGCCATTGAAGAGCCTGTTCGTCAGATTGCTGCCAATGCCGGTCGCGAAGGTTCTGTTATTGTCGAGCATGTTAAGGAATTGAAAGGTGCCATGGGCTTTAACGCCGATACGGAAATTTACGAAGACCTTATTAAGGCTGGTGTTATTGATCCTGCCAAGGTGACCCGTACAGCTCTTCAGAACGCTGCTTCTGTATCCGGTCTGTTGCTCACCACTGAGTGTATGATCGCTGACAAGCCAGATGAGAAAGGTGCTGGCGGCGGCGGTATGGGTGGAATGGGCGGCATGGGCGGCATGGGCGGTATGGGCGGCATGATGTAATCACCCCCCTTCTCTCCTCCGGCCATGAGGTAAAGGGTTGTATAAAATCAGCCCTTTACCTTTAAGTCATGGAAAAGGAATCTCGGCCTGAAGGTCTGGATTCCTTTTTTTATTGACATTAGGCCAAAAATTTACAATATAGTGGCTTCGTTTTACCTAGGCGATGTAGCTCAGTTGGTTAGAGCATACGGCTCATATCCGTAGTGTCCGGGGTTCAATTCCCTGCATCGCCACCAAATTGCTAAAAAGGGCTGTAACCATCAATGGTTACAGCCCTTTCTTTTTGGGTCGCAGTCGATTTATGCAATAGCATCGTTTTGAAATGATCGGGATAATGGCCGAGGGAAAAGGATTGCAGAGTGTATGGGGAGTAGGTAGGTTGACGAGACCCGGGCTCTCGGTGGAATGAGCACCGAGTGCGGGGCTGAAAAACTCATTGTTTAAAAGGGATAAAATGAAAAGCTATCTTGCCCTGTTGATCCTCGCTGTCTCGTTCTTGATCGGTTGCACCCAGACCATTACCCCAGAAATGCTGCCGCTGGCCGAGAGCTTGCAACCCCTGTCAGCTGAGGAAACAGAAGGGTTCGGTCAGGGCCGCCAGAACTTTATCGACAAATGTTCCGGCTGTCATTTTCATATGTATCCATCACAATATACGCCTCGGAAATGGAAATTCACCATGCGCGAGCATATCGGCAGCACCAATCTTACCAAGGTCGAATACCAACAACTCATTGACTATATTGTCCGGGCCAGTGAGCTGAGTCATAGTAAATGACCTTGGTCCCGCCGCTCTATCTGGCGGCAGGACCAAGGTTGGCACTGTTGATGCGTTGGCCATCACCATGTGCGGGCCGCGATAGCGGCTGCTATGTGATGGTGCTGATATCTCCCGCATAGATAACAGGTTCGATGCCGATTTTTCGCAGCGCCCACGCTGGTGTTTCGCTGATCTTCCCACATAGACCCGTTCAAAGGCGTTTTGGGCAAAAGGGTGGTCTTTCTGGTCCCCGCTTGAATAGGGTTTTACCTTCACCACACCTTGCCGTTTCAACTCGCCACCTTCCAAAGTAAAGATATAGAATTCCGAGGCCGTGCCGAAATGTTCGTTGACCTCAATGCCATTGGTTGATGCGCAGGCTATTTTCATGATGCCCTCCTGATTTCTTTTGACAAAACAATCTGTAAATATAGAAAAGGTTACAAAAAGGAAGGGAGGCTTCTTTTTTGTGAGGCGAGGCCCGAATACGAGGCGTATGTTGGAATGTGAGCACTAAGAATCTATACGATCAACCTGAAGTATTGACAAGAAGCCATAAGATTGTTTAATAAATATATTATGCTATCCGATCAAGTTAAAAAAATATTGGCCAGGATTGATGAGGGCAAGCGGCTGCTTGGCGCGCACGGCCCTTTGGTGGATTCGCTATCACCCGAGCTTCACGAGCAATTGCTCTTTGACTGGATCTACAATTCCAACGCTCTTGAAGGAAACACGCTCACCGCTAAAGAGACTCTGCTGGTTCTTCAGAAAGGCGAGACTATTGGCCGTAAATCCGTGGTGGAGTATCTCGAGGTCATTAACCACCGGGAGGCTATCGGGTTTGTCGAAGAGTTCGCAGAGGATAAGGGTCAAATTCAGGAAAGAGATATCTGCGAAATCAACCGGATGCTCCTTGCGCAAATAGATGCAAAGTCTGGCGGCTGCTACCGCGATAGCGACGGGGAAGTTACTGATTCAAGCCATTCTCCACCGGGAGCCTCACAGGTGCCGGAACTCATGGCTGAATTTACCCGGCAACATCTTGGCAATTCTGAGGCGCACCCAGTATGCCAGGCGGCCTTGGCTTTTTTTAGTCTGGTTGCCATCCAACCCTTTGCCAAGTGCAATGGCCCCACCGCGCTGCTTCTTATGAATTTGATGCTGATGAAAGAGGGGTATTTCCCGGCCATTATCCTTAAAAATGATCGCCAAAAGTATTATACCTGCCTGGCAAAGGCATATAAGGGCCAACTCAACGATTTGATCATCTTTGTAGCCCGGGCCGTGGAGAGAACGATCTATCTCTATATGGAAGCCATACCCGGCATGACAGAGCGGTTCCTTAGCCTTACAGAGGCAGCCATAATATCACCCTATTCGAGAGAATATCTTAATGTCCTGGCTCGTCGGGGTGCCATTCCTGCCTTTAAGCTGCGGCGCAACTGGCTCATTTCCCCAGAGGCGTTGGATGTCTATGTGGCGAGCAGGGGTTGGATAAGTATTTAAAAGATGCGTCTCGCGGGGGCAGAAACACTTCAGGGCCTTTTTTTGTTATGGCGGCATCACTTTTTAAAATTTATTATGATGTAACGCAGGCGTTTTTACGGAAGGGTTCTATGGTGGTGGGGTAAGAGCGTTTTGGCAAAGCTGTCTCGTCACACTAGAATTGCCATATGGCTAACGTGTGATAGAAATACAATGTGATACGTGATTTATACGAGCAAAAAAATAACGAAAAGAGGTGATTCACATGGTTAAAGGAAAAGATACTAAAAAAGAAGACAAGAAAAAACCCGAAAAAACGTTGAAAGAAAAGCGTCAAGAGAAGAAGACCAAAAAGGGTAAGAGTTAACACTTTCCTCAAATAATTTTTTGAGACAGGTGTTTTGTCATGTCTTGATGCTGTAGTTCTTCAACAAGGAAAGGAAATCAAAAAAACATGGGTACAACTTTTCCTTATTGTGGAATAAAGAATGACAAGGAGTATCGTAATTGTCATACCACTCTCTCTTTAGCAAGCTGTCGACAGGGAGTGATATGATAATTGTTAGGTTGGCATGTGTGCTGACCCTGTCCGTGTCGGGAGTACTCCTGTTTGCGGGAGACTTTTGTCGAGCCAATGAGCCTGTTTCGCCCGTCGAGCAATATCAAAATTTTGACGATCTTTTTACGCTCTATCAGCCCTACCTAGGCAACATCTCGGCCTACGAGCCCATCTATTTTTTAGTCGGAACCAACCCTGAGAAAAGTAAGTTTCAGTTCAGTTTTCGGTACCGATTGTTTAACCCAGAAGGGCCCCTGGTCATTGATCATCCCTGGGTTAAGGGTGTGAATTTCGGTTATACGCAGACATCCTTCTGGGACCTGAAGTCCAACTCCGCCCCCTTTGAGGACACCAGTTATAAACCGGAGCTGTTTCATGTGACCACCAATCTGTCTCAGCGTCCTTCGTGGCTACAGGGTCTTTTTCTGCAGAGCGGGGTGCGGCACGAATCCAATGGGCGAGATGAAGTGGATTCGCGCAGTACCAATATTCTTTACCTGAAACCGCTGGTGATTTTTTACAATTCATCCTCAAAGCTTGGGCTGATGATTGCTCCCAAGCTATTGGTTTATATCAACAACAGCAGCGAAAATAACGACGACCTTCCCGATTATCGCGGCTATTTTGAGCTTGAGGCCAAGGTGGGCAAGGCTGATGGTTTGGTGGCCAGTACGGCCTTGCGGTGGGCCAGCGAGGGTGGTTCCGTTCAGGTGGATCTAAACTATCCTGTGCATCAGTATCTGTCTGATAATTTGTCTGTCTATCTTCACATCCAGTACGTCAATGCCTTGGCCGAGAGTCTGCTCAACTATCAGGAGCGCACCGATGCTTTCCGCTTGGGCCTTTCCTTTGTCCGCTAAAAAAAGATACATGAGCTTGTTTGGCCGGTTTATAATCCTTGGTGTGATGTTCATCGTGCAGTTGGTGATCTCTCCAATCCCGACGGCGGTGGCAGATGCGGCGCCCTCTGTGGAGATCCAGGAATACCTGCGCGCCATGATTGCGACAGAGGTCGGCAACCAGCAGTTCATCTGCCGGGGCCAAGCGATCTGCACTGCGTCGATGATCCCGCTTTTTTATCAGAGACGGGCCTTTCAGCCCTGCTGGAGTCGGAATGGTCGGTTAACTGGTCAGGCCACCGAGCTTGTTGCCGCCCTCGGTAATGCCGAGGCCGAAGGTCTGCGACCGGCTGATTATCACCTCTACAGTATCAGGTTGTTGCTCAGCAAGCTTGAGCGGCTGCAGGCTGAGGGTAAATCCCTCAGCCCTGACGAGTTGGTTGACCTGGACCTGCTTCTTACCGATGCTTTTTTTTTATACGGTTCTCATCTGCTCAAGGGCAGAATAAACCCGGAAACCATTGATGAGCAATGGATCGCTGGGGATTACACCGCCGATCTTGAGGCAATTTTGGAGAAGGCACTCATCACGCCGCAAGGGGTGACAAGGGCTTTCCAAGGGTTGCGTCCACCCCACGATGACTACAAAAGGATGATCACGGCCCTCGCCATGTTACGGGATATCGAAAGCCGGGGAGGCTGGCCGACTATAGGGCCTGGTTTTAATCTACACAAGGGGATGCGCCATCGGGAGGTTTATGCTTTACGGCAGCGCCTCATGCTTTCAGGGGATTATGATGATGCGTTGGGAACCAGTGATAACCTTTTTGATGAAAAATTGGCTGACGCTGTTCTCAGCTTTCAGTATCGGCATGGCCTTGAGGTTGATGGTATCGTTGGCCAGCAGACCCTGGCCGCGCTGAATGTTCCTGTTGAAAGTCGCATGCGGCAAATAAAGGCGAATCTGGAGCGTTGGCGTTGGCTTCCCCATGATCTTGGTCGGCGCTATATCCTGGTAAATATTGCCGATTTCAGTCTCAAGGTTATCGATAATACAAAGGAAGTTCTGGTATCACGAGTTGTAGTGGGCAAACCTCACCGGAGTACACCTGTTTTCAGCGACAGCGTGGAATATCTGGTTTTTAATCCCTACTGGTATCTTCCTGAAACCATCATCGTTGAAGATGTGGCGCCGAGCATGAGGGCAAACCCTGATTATACAGCCCAGAAAAGGATAAAAATTTTTGCGGCTGGCAGTAATGAGACGCAGGAGCTTGATCCGGCCACAATAGACTGGGCCGCAATGAGCAAGGAGAATATACCCTATAAGCTGCGGCAGGAACCGGGCCCTTGGAATGCTCTTGGCCGGGTCAAGATTATGTTCCCCAATAAATTTTCAATTTATCTGCACGATACGCCCAGTCAGGAGTTGTTTCAGAAAACATCCCGGGACTTCAGCTCGGGCTGCATCCGGGTGGAAAAGTCTGTGGAGCTTGTTTCCTATCTCTTAGGAAATGATCCCCGCTGGAGTCAAGAGAGTATCAGAGCCACCATGGCAAGCGGCACTCAACAGATCGTGAGTTTACCGGAACAGATTCCAATCCATATTCTCTATTGGACAGCATGGGGTGACAACGAGGGGAGAATACATTTCAGAAACGATCTCTATGCACGGGATAAACGGCTTGTGGCAGCACTCGACGGCATGGATTCGCCACCGTAAAAAAGATTACCAGCATCTGACGCGGCCGGTGTCGATGTGAACGAAGTTTGATTGTGCATAGTAGCCCACGCCCCCAGATTGCATGGTCAAGGCCACTTGTCTCAATGTCGTTAACTCGCAGCCTGGAATGCGGAAGTCGATAGCCTTGCCGTCTATATGCAGGCTGTGCTTGGCAACAGCACCGCTTTTTTTAGCGAGGGCGCGGTTGGTTGCCGGGGAGCGGTACCCGGAGATGATATGAATCTCACTGCCTGGTTTTATTTTATGAGTAATGGCATGCAAGAGATTAAGAAGGTGGGGATCAATGGGCTTGATTTCCCCGGTACGAAAATCCCGTAAAATATGATTTATTTCTTGCAGCGCCTCACAGGTGTATTCGCCTTCAGTACAATACTCAACAACGAGTTTTTCGCCGGTATGGGTATTGAAAAGTGAAATTTCCCTGCTGGGCAAGAGCATCTTGCTGGCTCTGGCAACCAGGGGATGCCTGAAAAGGCTGGTAAAGGTAACAAAGGCACCCAGTTTAAGAAGGTGCCGACGATCAACCTGGCGGCGATCGGCGGTGGCGCGTTCTGTTTGTCGTCGCGTGCTGATGCGGCGTTCGCCCCTTCTCCGATTCCAAACCATAACGTTTCCCCTCTTGGTATTAATAAATCAACTATCTTAATACTATAAGGTGGAATCTCAGAATGTCAATCTGGTAACTGCTTGTAAAGGTGATGAAAACAGCCGGTGGACGGCTGTGGAGATATAAAAGCATCTTTGTGGCACGGGTCTGCGCTGATTGGCAGCTAAGCAAGGCGTGGCAGTTCGCTATCATCAAATATCTGGGCCGGCGGGGCGAGTAAAGCCCGGGATGTGCGGCAGAGAAGATGAAGCTCTGGTTGTTGAAAAGAGATTGCGAGTGAGACACGGCGTTGCTAGGGTAAAGAGTGATTAGGACATAAGCCAGGATTTTTAGGCGACTTGCAAAAAGCGATGCCTGAGCATCTTTTTGGCCGATGCACAGGTAAAACGCTTTAGGCGTCCTCCGGCGAAACAGGGGGTAACCGGCAGGGAAAGCATGCCCTGGGGGGATTGGTATGGTGTTTACGCCTCGTTTTCTGCTGTTTTTTGTCTGGTGCTGTCTGCTCATCGCCTGGGCGCCGGGCAGTGGTTGGGGCGGGTTTCTGCTTGCGGAGCCACTCCGGGCGGGTGCGGCCATGCCCCAGGCCGGGCAAACATCGGGCGCTATGCCGCCCGAATTGGCCGCCAACGCCGCACCGCAGGGTACCCCGGAAGCGTGGTTCCCTGAATCGCTGCCGCTGCTCTTTATGGGGGATGTTCGTTTCGCCGAGCTATCCCTGCCTGCCTTGGCTATCCTCCTTGGCCTGGCCGATGGCTTCAACCCCTGCGCCATGTGGGCCCTGGTTTATCTCCTCTCGGTGTTGGCCTCCCTGCGGGATCGCAGAAAGATCTGGCTGCTGGTCGGCTCCTTTGTGGTGGCCTCGGGCGTCCTCTATTTCCTCTTTATGACCGCCTGGCTCAATGTCTTTCTGTTTGTCGGCTACCTGTGGCCGCTCACCATGGCCATGGGCGCGGGCGCCCTGGTCATTGGTGTCTTGGATCTGCGCACATTTGTGGTGACCCGCGGGGCTCCGGTCTGCGCGGTCGGCAGCTCCGACCTCAAGAGACAGACCATGGGCAGGATGGAGCGGTTGGCGACGGCCCCGCTTTCCCTTGCCTCCTTTGTGGGCATTGTTGCCCTGGCCTTCATGGTGAACACCATCGAGTTTGCCTGTTCCGCCGGGTTGCCTGCCATCTTCACCCATGCCCTCTCCCTGCGCCAGCTTTCTTCCCTGCAGTACTACGGCTACATCCTGCTCTACGATTTTTTCTTCATGCTCGATGACCTGCTGATCTTCAGCCTTGCTGCCTTCACCCTGCAGACAACCATGGTCAGTGGCTATGCAAAATACGGGAAGCTGGTGGGCGGCATTGTTCTCGTTGCCTTGGGGCTGGTCATGCTTTTTGCGCCGGAGATGCTGCGCTGAGCGCCTAAACCGCTGGGCGTACAGGTGACCGCCTGCGGACGCGAGCAAGGGTAGGCAAAAGGGGGTAGTTTGAAAAATAAGTTCTTGGGTTAACAAAGAAAAAAGGTTAGTTCAGCTTTGGTTGTAAATCTGCCTTACCACTTTCGTGCCTTAGTGCTATCATGTCATTCATTGCAGTTTATTATTAATAATATCAGTCGCACCTTGTGGAACCACTATGAAGAAAACGTTTAAGTTGACCCACCCAAAGATCAAAGTGCCCAGGCTTGTTGAAGCCATCAAATTTGAAGTCAAAAAATATATAAAAAGAGAAAGGAACAAGAAGCTTCCTGAAAAAGTTGATTTTTGGGATTTTTACTGCCGGTACGGTGCTGATGAGGCAAGCAGTGAGGTTATTCATCTGTCCGCCATTAACAAATGCATTGATGAGGCCGAAGCGCAACAGCTCGAATCTTTTTATTTGGAAATTTTGGCCAAACCGGGTTATCGCACCAAAAAACCCACGGAAAGGCAGCACATAAACATGGAAGATTGAGTACCCAAAAGCACGAAACATGGCACCGATCGCCTGGACAGCCATCCTAGTTGTATTGGTTGGCTGCCCAATTTCCAGTGGAGTCTTGGCATGACCATCACCATGCCACATTGCAAGCTGCTGCGAGATATGGGGCAGAAACTCGATACTGCCGGTGAAAGAACCATTTAAATAATTTTCGGCAAGGGCATCCACATCAATTACCTGGTTTCATTTGGATTCATAAAAATGGCCAGGGCCCCTTTGTAATCACCGGTTTCATCATACGATTTAAGATGACCTGACCTCCGGTGACATCCGGAGGTTCGGTGTCTGGATCGCAGAAAATATCCCTGTTTCTTCAGCGCCGGGATGTTACACAATCAGCCTGTGATGCCGACCTGGATCATTGCCAGTGACATGGGTAAAACCCGCCGTTCGTTTTCCGGATTTCCGAATTTTTTTCCCGATTTGCGGGAAAAAATCCTTTGAGGGCTGGTTTAATGGCGACTTGAGGGACGGGCGCCGCTGTCTAATCTCTATGAATTCAGAAAGTTAGTACGAATGTAATAGGGGTTCCATCAAGGGGCATATCTTATGCTTATCTGCCGGTGAGGGGTGATCTTCCTCTGGTGTTGCAAAGCACGCAGCCAAGAGGGGATTACGTAACCACTGGAGCATTTATTTGCCTGGCAAAGGAGGCCTGTCGTGACAAAGATAATCAAGAGCGTGAGGTATAGTGTCTGTCTGCTGCTGACGTTGTTTGTGGTGCACTTTGGCTTTGCTCCTGCCTATGGCAGTGATGCCCCGCACAAGACCAAGGTAGACCCCAGGGATATATAT
>JAHJKA010000003.1 GCA_018822545.1 Pseudomonadota bacterium | reverse complement strand
TGTGACCTCCCAGGATGTCACCAGTGTGGTGAAGGCCAAGGTGACGGAGTTCATCCATCCGGAGGCCGTTTATACGGTGCACGGCTTCGGGCGGCAGATTCCTCTGCAGACCAGGGCCTATCATGCCGGTATGAGTGATCAGAAACTGATGCGGGGTCAACTGCAGAATATGGACCCTGTGGGCGGCGGACTCAATCTCTGCGAGACTTTTGTGACTGTCCGACGCAGTTCCAAAAACCCGCAAAGGAAGGTAGAGCTATGAACAAATACACCCTTTATCTAAACAGCAAGCGCTGCATTGGCTGTCATGGCTGTGAGATCCACTGTAAGGAGAATAAGGACCTGCCGGTGGGGCCGATTCTCTGCGAAATCAACCATGAACCCCTTAAACCTGTACGCGGTATCCCCAAAACGGAGTTTTCCTTCCGCTCCTGCTACCACTGCGAGAGTCCCTTGTGTGTCCCTATCTGTCCCACCGGCGCCATGCAAAAAAGGGCGGATGGCATCGTCTTTGTTGACTTTGAAACCTGCATTGGCTGTATGGCCTGCGCCGGTGCCTGTCCCTGGGCTATTCCCCAATACAATAGCGACACCAATAAGGCGGTCAAATGTGATTACTGCATGGATCGCGTTGATGCAGGATTGCGGCCGGCCTGCGTCACCAAATGCACCACCCATGCCCTCAAATTTGTCACCATGGAGGAAGTGTAAGCAGTAAAGAAAATGCCCCTGTGCGGCCAGAGAATTTTCTCTGGCCGCATTCTGGCCGTTTGACGCAGCAGTGCAGCAATTCCGCATACACAGTTTCACCCGTGAGATCGTTCTTTACAATTTCAGCCCTGTTTCATCTCTTAAAAGGCACAGGATCTGGCAGGCGTAAGCAAAATTTCGCAGCCCTTTCGCCAGATTCAAGAATCCAACCTTATCTATAAGATAGTGCTTTGCTTACACATGCCCTCTGCGGGGGTATATTTTTTATCTGAAAAATAACGAATATCTAGCCGGCTAGCTGGGGTGGTCTGCTGATTATTCCTGTGGGCGGACATTTTTTAAGCTTGTAATTCAGCGGCAAAAAATCTGATAATGGCAAAGGATGGGGAGTGACGGCGGCTTTTATTCTATGTTTTAAAAAGGCCTGCTGCTGGTTGCCGGCGGTTATTTTTCAAATTGGGCATTTCTAATGATGGGCGAATCCTGCCGTCTCTCTTTCCGGTACACAAGGCGTATGGTGGGCCATATCGTCAGGCTGGCAAGCACTTGCTGAAGCTGGCGGCAATACACCAACAGTGACGACGAGCCCAAAGGGCTGCAGCAAAAAGAGGCATCAGTTGAGCTCTCAATGAAAATTCAAGCAAAATTAATAGTGGCCTTTCTTGGCCTGTCTCTTCCCTTACTGTTTGTGACAAATAGTATTTTCTACAACAGTGAAAAAAAGGCCCTGACCCATAATATTTTAAACCATCTTGAGTCTGTGGCCTCCATCCAGCATCATCGGATACAGGATATTGTCGCCCAGAATGCTGAAAGGTTACGGCTTGTCACCAGCCGAACCCAGTTGCGCCTCAGTCTTGAACAATTTCTGCTAAGTGGTGACAAGAAACATCAGCTCAAGATGAATGCCATCCTCGATAATGCCCAACAATCTCTCCCTGATTTTAAAAAAATCTCTGTCTACTCTCCCGATGGAGTGCGTGTTGCCTCAAGCGGGCCATCCGGGGTGGAGGAAACACATCCCCATGATGCTTTGGTTGCCAGAGGCAGGGTGGTTAATGCCGTAGATTCGTTTTATCTGGATGCGGGAGGGAATCTTGCTCTGCACCTCGTCGGGCCCCTTGTCCTTGGCAACAAATTTCTGGGGGTGCTTGTGATTGATGCCACAGCCGACAATATGGTCACGGCCATTAGCGATTACACCGGCCTAGGTGAGACTGGTGAAACTGTTTTGGCCACACGCGACCCAAATGGTGACACCGTTTTCATGATGCCTACGCGGTTTGACAGGGCTGCAGCGCTCAGCTTAACTATCCCAAAGGATAACAAACAGATACCCATAAACAGGGCTTTTACAGGGGAGGGTGCACTGCTGACCGATGCCATAGATTATCGCCAGGTGCCGGTGCTTGCTGCCACCAGGTATATTGAGGATCAAGGTTGGGGCATCGTGGTCAAAATGGATAAGGCCGAAGCTTTTGCACCCCTTGCCAGGATGAAAGGGCAGTTCATTGCTATCCTTGTGGCTGCCGTATGCTTAATCATAGTCTTGTCATTCTATCTTGCCAAAAGCCTGACCATGCCCATTGTCAGGCTGACTGGGGTGGCTCATGATATCGCTGAAGACAATTTCGCAGAACAGGCTGAAGAATCACAGACAGATGAGATCGGCATGCTTGCTGCGGCGTTTAACAAAATGACAGCAAAACTGCTAAGCACACGAAAAGCTCTGGAAAGAAATATTAAAACCCTGCAGGCCGCCAATCAGCAACTTTTGGCAGGGGAAGAACGGTACAGGGAAATTTATAATGCCCCAAGCGACGCTATTTTTATCCATGCCGCCGACACCGGGAAAATTCTTGATGTCAATGAAGGCATGCTGGAGATGTTTGGCTACACCTATGAGGAGGCGCTCCATATAGATGTTGGCCAAATTAGTTCCGGAGAGCCCCCCTATACCATGGAGGAGGGCGGCCGGAAAGTCCAAGACGCGGTATTGCATGGCCCGCAGGCCTTTGACTGGCGGTCGAAGAAAAAAGACGGCACGATTTTTTGGACGGCGGTGTCCCTGAAAGACACCGAATTCAGTGGCCAACATTATGTCATTGCCGTGGTAAGGGATGTTGATGACCGCAAACGGGCAGAAAAGGCCCTGGCTGAAGAAAAAGAAATGTTGGCGGTGACCTTGCGCAGCATTGGCGATGGGGTGATCACCACGGATATCGCCGGCAATATTGTTTTGCTCAATAAGATTGCTGAGAACTTAACAGGCTGGGACCATGAAGAGGCGTTGGGTAAACCGCTTACAGAAGTATTTCATATAATCAGTGCAGACACCAGGAAGCGGTGCGAAAACCCGGTGACCAAGGTGATGGCCACCGGCAAGATCATTGGTTTGGCTAATCACACCGTCCTTGTTGCCAAGGATGGTTCCGAACGCAGCATTGCCGACAGTGGTGCGCCCATCATGGATCAAAAGAGTAAGATCATTGGTGTTGTTCTGGTTTTTCGCGATGTTACTGAGGAAAATAAGAGAGAAGAGGAGCTGGTCAAGGGGCGGAAATTAGAGTCGGTGGGGCTGCTGGCCGGGGGTATTGCCCATGACTTCAATAATATTCTGGCGGCGATCCTGGGTAATATCAACCTGGCCCTGCTCTCAGTCAAACCAGAAGATGATGCCCATTCCTTGTTGCAGGACGCTGAAAAGGCATCTCTGCGGGCCAGGGATCTTACCCAGCAGCTTCTCACCTTTGCCAAAGGCGGAGAACCTGTCAAGCAACTGGCAGCCATCACCGATATTATCGATGATTCGGCACGCTTTGTTTTGCGGGGTAGCAATGTCCGCTGTGATTTCTCCAGTGAAGAGAATCTGTGGCCAGTTGAAATCGATCAGGGCCAGATGAGTCAGGTTATCCAGAATATTATCATCAATGCCAATCAGGCCATGCCCGAGGGTGGTGTTGTTGAGGTGAGGTGTTTTAATGTCAGTCGCGAGCAGAGCCAGGGCTTAGGCCTCAGCCCCAGGGACTATATCAAAGTCACCATCAAGGATAGTGGGGTTGGTATTGCCAGTTCTTTGCTGGACAAGATTTTTGATCCCTATTTTACCACTAAACAAGAGGGCAGTGGCCTGGGGCTTGCTGTGTGCCATTCCATAATCAGCAAGCACGGTGGCTCTTTAAGAGTAACCTCGGAACTCGGTGTGGGCACAACATTTACCATCTATCTTCCGGCTGAAAAGGACAAACAACTTGCTCCTGTGGCTCAGCAGGATGTTTCAGCAGAAAATGACGGGGAAGGGCGGATATTGATCATGGACGATGAGGAAATGGTGCGGAAAATCTCCCAGACAATTCTGAGCCGTTTTGGTTACGAAGTTGTTTTGGCCAAGGATGGTGCCGAGGCTGTCGCCTTATTCAAAGAAGCCCGGGAGAGCGCCGCGCCCATTGATCTCATCATTATGGACCTGACCATCCCCGGTGGCATGGGGGGCCAGGAGACGGTGCAGGAAATCCATAAGATCGATCCGGCGGCCAAGGTGATCGTGTCCAGTGGCTACTCCAATGATCCGATCATGGCTAATTACCATGACTATGGTTTTGTGGCTGCCCTGGTCAAACCCTTCAAGCTTCAGGATCTGCAAGCAACTGTCTGCCGGGTTCTGTAGATTGTCTGGTGTCACCTTTGATGTCCACATTACCCTTGCCAGAGCTTAGTTTTGGCAGTTGAGCTTATGCAGCCATAGTGTGCTGCTTCTGGCGTCATCCACAGGGTATATGTTCAATTTCTTTCGGGTTCGTCTGCAGTCTTTCTCTGCGGCCGCGCAGATTTTTTTGTCGCCGCGCTCAACTATAGATGAGGCGATCAATCTGGGAATAAAAGACCTCGCTAATTGTAGAAGAAAATCATAGGGCTTTTAAAAGACTAATCAGGTATTTTTCAGGAACAATCAAAGTTGCACGTCCAACGTCATTTCAAGGTCAAAAAATTCTTTTTATGCCATGCTTAGACTGACTGAACTCAGACTCCCCCTCGACCATAGTGAAGCTGAGATTAAATCGGCAATCCTCACAAGGCTTGATATCCCGGCAAACGATCTCATTGGCTACACGATTTTCCGCCGCGGTGTTGACGCCCGGAAATCCCACGCCATTGTCTTTATCTACACCCTTGAGCTTGAGGTGGCACAGGAGGATGCGCTGCTGGTGCGCTTTGCTGGCGACCCGCATTTGAGGATGGCGCCGGATACTAGCTATCATTTTGTTGCCCAGGCCCCGGCCCAGGGATTGTCAACGCGGCCGGTGATCATCGGCATGGGACCGTCCGGTCTCTTTGCTGGCTTGATTCTGGCCCAGTCCGGCTTTAAGCCACTCATTCTTGAGCGCGGCAAGGCGGTGCGGGAACGTACCAAGGACACCTTTGATTTGTGGCGTAAGGGCATTCTCGATCCTGAATCCAATGTCCAGTTCGGTGAGGGTGGCGCTGGCACCTTTTCCGACGGCAAGCTGCACACCCAGATTAAAGATCCCAAGCATTACGGCCGTAAGGTACTAAAAGAATTTGTCAAGGCCGGGGCGCCACCGGAAATCATGTATGTCAGCAAGCCCCACATCGGCACCTACAAACTGGTTGGCATGGTGGAGAAGATGCGCGCTGAGATTCAGGCCCTGGGGGGGGAGATTCGCTTCCAGAGTCGGGTGGATGATATCGAGGTTGACGGCGGCCAGGTTCGCGGGGTTATCTTGGCAAGTGGCGAACGCATTGCCACCACCCATCTGGTTGTGGCCATTGGCCACAGTGCCCGTGACACCTTTGAAATGTTGCACCGGCGCGGCATTTACATGGAGGCCAAGCCCTTTTCCATCGGCTTTCGCATCGAGCAT
>JAHJKA010000002.1 GCA_018822545.1 Pseudomonadota bacterium | reverse complement strand
GTTATAATAAGACAGCCGGCAATACTGGCACAGGCCAGAGCGAAAAAGCGTATTCGTTTCGCCATGGTCATTGCCCATAATTTGTGTTCGGCCTGGGCTATGCTGCTTTCTTGATAGGTGCGGAGGTCGGCCATGGCGTAGATCATCTGGTCCCAGGTCTGGGCAAGGGACTCAAGACCCTCTGCGGCCAGAGAGATGTTGGGGTCAAGCTCCTGGCGGTAATAGGTGGCAGGAAGATTGGTTCGCAGTAAGGAGAGCAGGGACTCCAAGGCGCTGACTTTTTGGACGCCTGGTCCGGAAACATCGTCCATGGAAAGTCTGATCAACTGCAAAACCGATTCAGCTTGAGCCAGCATATGAACAAGGGTGCTGATGTCCAGGGTTTCCATGTCAAGATAGCTTTGAAGAGTCTCGTCAAAGCGACTGAGAGCATCTTCGGCCTCATGGAGGGGCAGCAGGAGTCTGTTGTTGTCACTATTCTTCCCCCACAGAAGTTCCAGGCTGATCAGGGTGTTGCGTATCGTGCTGGAGGAGTTTTGAACCTGTTCGACAAGGTTTTCAATGTAGTCAACCTGTTCAGTCCCCATCTCGGTGATACTCAAGACCCCTTGGCGCATCATTTTGATCTGCTCAAGAGCACGGGGAAGGGTTTCTTTTTCTTCAGGGGGGGGCGAGATTTCAAGGATAAAACGGATTTTCTTTTCGCAATCAATAAGAGGGTTCAGGATATCTTCGACCGAGATACGGTCGAAGTTTTTGTCGAGCAGAAAGAGGTAGTAGGCCTGGTTGAGTGACTTATCAATCTCTGCCAATTTTTTTGAGCGGGAAACCAGGGTAGTGCTAATGGTTTCCACGGTGTCCGCAGCCTGCCGCGTCAGTTCCATAGCCTGCATGGTCAGCACAACCTGGAGCAGGACAAGGAGAAAAAGCCCTAAGGAGGCGATATGGGTAAATGAAAATTTTTTCAATGGTCAATAACGGAGACGTAAGCGAAGGTGAGTTGCCAGAGCAGGTTCGTGAGTTACTGAGCAAAGAGGAGGTGGATTATTTCGCCAACCTCCCCTGTCCCGTACAGGGGTTGTTGCGACCCTGGCTCGGGATGGCGACCGGCCACCTCATGTCTTGAGACAGCAAAGGGGTATCGGCCATCCAGCTGAAATTCAATATCGTCATCGTGACCTGTGGCCAGTTTGCGGGAAAATTCAAGGGTCCAGCGGCCATCCTGCCAGGCGCCCTTGGCCCGGATGTCTGCCCGACTTTCGGTGGGCTGACGCTGGGTGTATTTTGGCAGACGGTCCCCCTGAAACCCGGGAACCAGATTGGTTTCATAGGCTGCCTCGCCGGCATCGCCGTCCCTGGTAAGATAAAAAATCTGGCCGTTTTCGGATATCAGGGTTTTGGCGTTTTTCGACTTTGAGGTGCGGTATATGTGCGTCTTGTCATCGGCATAACCGGCGTGATCGGTTCGCATGGCCTTCCAGAACCAGATATCGGCCACATAGGGTACGTTCTCTGTGAGGGTGAGTTTGGTGGGGTAGCTTGTCATGCTCCATTTAATAACAAAGGTATCTTCCCGTTCCGGACCGTTTTGATAGGCGTTGAGTTTTTTATCCCAGAGCAGGGTGCGGTGCTGGCGATTTTCATCCGGGTCGGCGAAGGAGGCCAGGATGAAAATCTTGGCGGTGTTATGGGCGGCCTTCAGCGTGATATCGATATCGGCAATGGCATCATGGACTATAACTGGCGTGGCGGTGCTCCACATCTCTTCATTACCAACACCATCAAGGACAGGTTCGGCGTCTGTTTTAACGGCCACGAGCTCTAGGCCATCAGCATAGGCCTGACCAGCGAGGCCTGGCATGAGCAATAAAAGAAGGCTCAGAAACAGGGTTTTTTTCACGTAAGCGACCATACGGCATATCCTCATTTTATCTTTGATGTCACTCGAAGTATTCGGAAATGAAGGCAATTCCATTCAGTATACAACAAAGACGCGCCGCTTTGTAAGACTAGTTTTGAAGTTTATCTTGGGGCTTGGCGCCGTTTTGCAGGACAATGGTGGCCAGGCTGACCACCAGGACGCCGGGCAGGATGATTGCCGGCGGCAGACCCTTGCCGAAGAACCAGTTAATAAGAAGAACAAAGGCCGGATAGAAATAACTATAGGCCATGACCCGGGTGGGCCCCAGATACACGGTGGCGATGTGGGTGAGGTAAAAGGTGATGATGGTGGAAAAGACGGCCAGATAGACAATGCCGATCCACACCGTGGATGACACCTCCTGCCACCTGACCTCGGCCAGGCGGGGAATGGCCAGGAGCAGGAGCCAGCCCAGGCCGGTGACCAGCACCCAGAAGGTCATCGCCACCATGGATTCCCTACGGTGGAAGGTCTTGACCAGCGGTGTGTAAGCGGCCATGACAAAGCAGCCGGCCAGAAAGAGCAGGTCGCCGTGGTTGACGTCCAGGGCCAGCAGGCGGCCAACATCGCCGCGGAAAATCACCCAGAGGGCACCCAACATGCCGCAAAAGAGGGCAAAGAGCCGGTGGCGGCCCAACCTTTCGCCCAGGAAAAGGGCGCTGTAGATCCCGGATATGCCCGGCACCAGGGTGAAGATAATGCTGGTGTTGATCGCTGTGGTGGAACGCAGGGCCTCAAACATACACCAGAAAAACCCAACAGTACTGGCGCTGATCAGGCTGTAGCCCCCCAGTTGCCGGAGGCTGGGCCGGAAGTGACGATAGCGCCACAGGATAAAAGGGGCAAGGCAGAACACCGCCACCACATAGCGGACCAACAGGAGGACGGCCGGATCCAGGCCGTGGGTGATGGCCTCGCCCACCGTAAAGGAGCTCGACACGACAATGGCGGCCAAGAGCATGAGGCTGTGGACCAGCCACAGGGGTAATTGGTTATGGGCAGTTTGGCGGGGAGGCATCAGAAATTTTTCGTACCTTGTGCAAGGGCTAGGAGCGGAGAATTGTGGCTGAGGAGAAACAGGCCTTACTGGGGATTCTCAAAAAAGACGTAGGAGGTCGAATAGTCGCTGAACTCGAAATACACCTTTTTTTCACCCGGATCCTTCACACCGTTTAAGTTGGCATCAAGAATGCCGTAACCGAAACGGTAGGGGCGTTCGCCTTTGCCGTCTGTGGATGAGGCCGTGGTCAATTTGTCTATGTCCAAAAAGCGTTTGACCAGTTTGTCACCGGCATAGACTTCAAGAATACCATCTGTTCCTGTCCAGTTCTGGACGGCGCGGCCGATTTTGTTCTGGGTCTCCTGGGTGCACCCGGCCGCAATAAAGAGGGTAAGAAAAAGGAAGGTAATGAATCTCATGGCTTTGTCCCCTGGTTTTAAATGGGCGCGACGCTGCGCGCAAAAGTGCCTTTAGAAATACCGCAAAGAGGGGAGAATTGCCAGGGGAGAAAAAGGGGGATGGCTTGTCAGTACCAACATAAACCCAAGAATGATGTGAAAATAATTCTTTGATGAAGGATTTCTATAAGATTTCCTAAAAGGACCAAGTTCTCTTGTCGGGCGGACAAGGAAGGGATAGGCTGAATTCATAGGCGGGACGAGGGATTACGGACTAATACCTTGTTTGGTCGGCGTGGCAGACACAAAAGAGATTGTCTAAGCTGTCCGGGTGGATTAAATTAAAAGGATCATGTCACGAGTCCTCGCCTCCTCGTTTCTCTCTTCCCCCGACCCCGAATGAATAAACAACTGCTCACAATCTTCTTCTGCCTGCTTCTTGTAACGCCAGGCTGCGAGCAGTCTCCGGATACCCTTGCCAAGATTCAAAAAAGGGGGGAACTGGTAGTGGCTACGCGTAATAATGCCAATTGCTACTATCAGTATCGGGGTGGGTCGGTTGGTTTTGAGTATGATCTGGCCAAGGCCTTTAGTGAATATATCGGGGTCACGCTCACGCCAAAAGTTGTGGAGTGGGAATCGCTGCTGGGCGCTATTGCCACAGACGAGGTCCACATGGCAGCCGCGGGGCTCTCCATCACCAAGGAACGCGAAAAAATAGTTGATTTTTCAGATCCCTACCTTGAAGTGCAGCCCCAGATCATCCTGCATCGCAGTAATATGGACATTGAAAGTGTTGCGGATCTCTACGGTCAGGAGATTCACGTACGCCAAGGCACCACCTACCAGCAAATTCTTGAGGATCTGAATGAGAAACTGCCCATTGAGATCAAGATAGTCCTCCACCACGATGTGCCCACCGAAGAACTGATCCGCCAGGTTGCCAGCCGAGAGATTGCTATTACCATGGCAGATTCCAATATCGCCCTTCTTAACCAGCGATATCATCCCGACATTGCCCGTGCCTTTGATCTGGGTCCCGATCATTTCTTGGCCTGGGCCTTGAAAAAAGGAGATAAACGGTTCAAGGCTAAAATTAATGAGTTTCTCGAGTATGCCAAGGAAAACGGCATATATGATGATATCTACAACCGTTATTATGATGACGACCACATTTTTGACTATGTGGACCTCCAGGTATTTCACCGTCGCCTGCAAAGCCGGTTACCGCGCTATGCCGGGATGATAAAAAGAGAGGCTGATGCCAATAATTTCGACTGGCGCCTTATTACGGCGATAATTTACCAGGAGTCCCATCTCGACCCCCGCGCTCTCAGTGGCACCGGAGTACGGGGGTTGATGCAGGTGACCAGGGATACGGCCCTCAGGATGGGGGTCAAGAACAGGATTGATCCAAACCTGAATGTTCATGCCGGCGTTAAATATTTAAGACAACTCTACGGCTATTGGTCTCATATTAGTGAGCCGGACCGCACAAAATTTGCCCTGGCCAGCTATAATATCGGTCTCGGCCATGTCCGGGATGCCCAAAAAATTGCCAAGCAGCTCAAAATTTCCCATGATAAATGGTCAGGACTGCAGCAGACCCTGCCCTTGTTGCGGGAAAAAAAGTATTATAAAAAGAGCAAGCATGGTTACGCCCGCGGCACGGAGCCGGTGCAGTACGTCAGCCGCATTTTCACCTACTATGACATCCTGCGGCAGAAGGATCTTGACTGGCTGCCAGCCGAACTGGCTCCGGCTCAAAGCAAGAAGCAGATAATGAAAGAGCCGATCTCTTAAACCGTTCTCTTTTGACCTGTGCAATCGCGCAGCGCCCCTTCCAGTTCAGGAAAATCAAAGACAAACCCGTTTTCGACCAGCCTTTTCGGAACGGCGGCCTGGCCGTCGGCCAAAATGCTGGCACCCTCGCCAAAGATGATTTTCAGCACAAAGGTAGGGACGGGAAGGATGGTGGGTCTGTGCAGTACCTTGCCCAGGGTTTTGGTGAAAGCGTAATTAGTCGTCGGGTTGGGGGCGGTCATATTGTAAATGCCCTGAAAGGAGTCTGTCTTCAAGGCGGCAAAATGGGCCCGGAGCAGATCGTCAATATGAATCCAGGAAAACGCCTGCTTGCCGGTGCCGATGATCCCGCCCAGACCCATTTTAAAGGGCAGCAGCATTTTTTTAAGGGCGCCACCATCTTTACCGAGGACAACGGCAAAGCGGAAAATGACGGTACGGATACCCAGTTTTTCGGCCTGCAGGGCCTCTTTTTCCCACCCCTGGGCGAGATCCGGGAGAAAACCATCACCTTTGACCCCTTTTTCTTCACTATGCACCCCTGTGGAGGCGTAATAGCCCACCGCGGAAGTGGAAATGAAAACCTTGGGTGGGGTTTTCATGAAACCAAACGCGGTTACAAGGTTGTTGGTCAAGGTAATGCGGCTCTCCCGCATCTTGACCTTGTGCTCCTTTGACCAGCGGGCAATAACCGGGGCCCCGGCCAGGTTGATAACGGCCGTAGCGCCCGCCATTTTTTGTGCGAGACTGGGTGGGTCCAGGGCAAAGTCAGTGCGACCGAGGGCTAGCACCTGCCAACCTGAGTTTTCCAGCTTACTTTTGAGGTGGGAGCCCACAAAACCCGTGGCGCCTGTCATGACGATCTTTTTTTGCGCGGTTGTCTCCATGGCGTTTTTCCTGGGCAATATCAAGAGCAAAGCAAGCAGAATTCCTGAGGGCGCAGTCGCCTCATAGTAATTCCGGCATCCATAATGTGGGGATTATCATCACGGTCCCCTCGCTGTTCATATCGCAGGGATCGCGTCATTTGAGCGAGCGGGACAGACGAAAAGCCCTGATTTTCAGCTTGTTGTTGAAATGCCCCGGGCGGCGAGATCCTTCAGGATCTCCCTAACGTGTTCAAGGTTGCAATCGTCAATATTGTAGACTTTTTGCATGCCGTCTTGAAATTGAAGAACGAAATGGCCATGCTCATTCAGATGGGCATTTCTAAGATGTTCAGTATCAAGCCAAGGCTGCATTTCTGCCATAAAATCATCTAAGCTGCATGTCTTCATTGTGGGCCTCCTGGAGGGAATATTTTCGGTCAGGCGATCAATCTCAATCTCAATGCTCTGTCTGTTGGGATGATTAAAATGTACTCTTGAATAACACTGTAAGAATAGAAGTGGAGCGATACAAGCAGTGCCCAGCAGATAAAGGTTCTTCTCGACCAAATTCTGAAAGGATGCGATTTTTGGGAGAAAGGGTTCCTGTGACGCCAAGTAAAAACAGCGCAATTGCTAGCGGGCAATGGCGCTGTTTTTAAGGGTACAACGTGGGTTGTTGTTTCAAACAAACCAATTATGCCGAATACGTTGCATCGCCCCAGGCCAGAATGGGGAAGAAGACAATACCGAGCAGGACAAGACCAACGCCAAAGAGGGCATCCTTGCCGAACTTCTTTGCAAAGGCAATACAGGCAATCACCGCAAAGATGATGTTGACAACGGGGATAAGTAAAAGCACGAGCCACCAGGCCGGTTTGCCGGCAATCACCAGGAAGATGTAGATATTGTAAAAGGGAATCAGACAGGCCCAGCCTGGTTGGCCCGCTTTTTCAAAGACCTTCCAGGTTGCCACAATCACTAAAATGACAAGTGCCAGGTAGATAAGTGTACCAATAATACTGCCGCCGCTGCCATCATCCATAATGTCTCTCCTTGCTGAAGTTATTGCTGGGGAAGGACTTTCTGTCGAAATAACAGGAAGTCGAAGGCTCATTTTACGGAAAGCCCTTATCGTTTGTCAAACTATAAGGGCTTATCTTGCAAATGCGTCAGGAGCTAACCCCTGGATCTCGCATTAAAAGAGGGTGTCGTTGAGAGACTGCATATTCCTCGGTTTAAGCGAGGAGGTCGGATAAGGTTTTTTGCATATCAGCCATTAAAAATGGTTTGGCCAGGGCGGCCTTAAACCCATATTTTTGATACTCCGCCATAACCGGATCATTGGAATAGCCACTTGAGACAATAACCTGTGCTGCCGGGTCAATTTTGAGAATTTCCAGAACAGCTTCCTTGCCGCCCATACCGCCGGGAATGGTCAAATCCATTATGATTATATCAATGGGGGTATCGCTTTCGAAATGTTCCGTAAAGATTTTAATGGCTTGCTGGCCATCCCAGGCATGGAGAATATCATGACCGAAATAACTGAGGAGATTTTGGGTAAAATTTTGGACAAGTTCTTCATCATCCATAACCAGTATTTTGGCCTTGTCAGGAGCCTTGTTTTTATGGATTTCTGTTATTGACTCAGGGCTGATTTGGTCGGCTGAAGCGGGCAGATATATGGTAAAGACCGTGCCTTCACCCATTTTTGACTGGACGCTGATGTTGCCGTTATGTTTTTTGATAATCGAATGGGTGACAGCCAAGCCCAGACCGCTACCCTCTTGCTTGGTGGTGAAATAGGGATCGAAAATCTTTTCAAGATATGTATCCGTGATCCCGCAGCCGTTATCCTGGACGGTGATTTTGATATAATTTTTCTCGGGTGCGACAAAAGGTGTTTCCGATCTGATCTCGGCAATATTGGCACAATTTATGGTGATCTGTCCGCCTGCAGGCATGGCATGCTTGGCATTGATGACTAAATTTTGAATTACCTGGCTTATTTGTCCCGGATCAGCATCAACCAGCCAGAGATCATCTGCAATATTGAAGTGGCAGGAGACCGTACTGCCATGCAAAACAAAATTGGCTGAGTCCATAATTGTTTTGCTGATGGGTGTTGTTTTCTTGACAGGCTCACCGCCTTTGGAAAAGGTGAGCAACTGTTGTGTCAGGTCTTTGGCTCTTATAGAGGCCTTTTTGGCTTCTTGTAAAAGTGGATACGCCTCATTGTGCGGGTCAATAGACATCCCAGCAAGTTCGATATTGCCCAGAATAGCCGCCAGGATATTGTTAAAATCATGGGCGATGCCGCCGGCCAGCACGCCCACGGATTCAAGTTTTTTAATCTTAAGCAATTCCGCTGCGGTTCTTCTTTTTTCTGTCACATCGCGAAAAACAAGGACGGTACCGATAATTTTGTTTTCTTTGTCAAAGATTGGGGCGCCGCTGTCTTCGATAATATGCTGAGTACCATCTCTGGCAATAAGGGTCGTATGCCAGGTCAGACCGACGTTTTTACCGGAGGCAAGAACTTTGTCCACCGGATTGTCACAAGGAGTGCCGGTTTTTTTGTTAACCGTGTTGAAAACTTCCTGGACTTTTTTGCCGCTTGCTTCCTCAAGACTCCATCCCGTGAGGTGTTCGGTAATTTTATTAATCAAAACAATATTACCGTCAAGATCAGTGGTAATAACGCCATCACCAATAGATTGTAATGTCACATTGAGGCGTTCTTTTTCCTCCAACAAGAGTTCCTCGACCAGGGACCGCTGTAAAATGGCTTGTTCTTTGGCCTTTATCTGGCGCTGCAAGGTGTCGACATGGATTATCATCCGGTCGGAAAGGGGCCGGAGCAGAAAAATGAGCCCGGCCATTCCCAAAGGAATAACCAGTACGGAGATAACCAGTGCGATAATAAGAACTTGCCTGGTGATTGGTTTAAACAGTTCATTCTTATCCATGACGACCAGGATGCCCCAGTCAACCCCTTGTATGGTGCCATAGGCCGCCAGATCATGGGGGGTCTCGAGCAAGTGGATCGAGCTCTCGTCGTTGGGAATGAAGGCTTTGTTTTTCCCGTGTTCTCTAAAAACGGATTCACCGGAGATGAGGGCCTTGCGGTCGGGTCCTGATACGGACCTGGTCGGGAAAAATAAAACGGGAGGGCAATTGGCAGGGAATTCTCCGAGGAGTGTCTCTCCCGTGTTGCCAAGCCCTGTATAGTCTTGCGCAATTTCCAGCAACTTAGAGGTGGTAAAAAGAACAATATCCATACCGACCCGGAGACCTTGTCTGTTGAGGATGGGTGCGGCAACCACAAGATAAGAAGACTCGGCAACGGCTATCGGCCCAATAAGCAGCGGCTCATTGTTATCGGCATTAGGAAGGCGTAGAAATTTCTCAGGCACAGGCATGCCAACCTCAACAACCAGTTTTCCCTGGTGGTCTAGACGACTTATGCCCACGGCAAATTGCGACAAATTAAGGGCATCCTGGAGTTTTGGCGCAGAAAAAGTACGCAGCGAGGTTAAATCAATTTCGTTGTTGTTGTATTTTTCAAGAAATTCTCTGATCTTCGAGCGGCTGGTGATTTGCAGAGCGGTTTCTTTGGCCTTTGCCAAAAATTCCTCAACGACCATACTCCGCGTTTTGGCCGCAAAAATAAGATGATTCGCCTGTTGCGCTTTGAGTTGTTTATAGAGGGGCAAGACACTGGTCAGCGCCACACACAAACAGGCCAGCAATAAGCCGGCAGAGGCTGCAAAGAGTATTTTCTTCCTGAAATTGTCTGTGAAATTAGTTTTGTTCATGGTTTTTTTGACAAGAAGACTTCCGTGGATACCATGTTTAATTTTACATACCACCGTAACTTCAGCAGGTCATTGGGATAAGCCTGCAGAAGAGGATGTAGTTATGAAACAATTCGAGAGATTTCAGGCTACTACCTGGATATTCTAAAGGTCTGGAAAGAGCATAGCAAAGGAAAAAGAAAAATTAACCCATGAATTGACGACAAAACAGCTCTAGGCAACAAATACAAAGGTGAAAAGCAGTGTTTCAGGTCCAAACGAAAAAACGGCAAGATATAGGTATCTGGCCGTTTTGTGATATTTTTATGGTGCGCCCGGCTGGATTCGAACCAGCGACTCTCGGCTTCGAAGGCTGTTCTAAGTTGTTGGCTGTGTTAGGTCGTGATTGGTGCAAGTGAGTTAAACTTCTGATTGGAACTTGTTTAAGTTTCACAATTTGCACTAAAATCACGTTATTTGTGAAGTGCAGTTCCATGTGATGAGGTCTCGGGTTTAGATCCCTAACTCGAAGATATATCATTGACAATTAAATGTAATCTTATTAGTTAGATTTGTTGGGCGTATTTTGCGCCAAGGTCGTTTGGGGGATTTTCCGTTAGAGTCATCTCGTAAATGTCCTGACTGGCGATATCATAAATCCGGAAGCCGGGAGCGGGGCAACAAGCTCTGCATTATGGCAAAACGAATTTTTATATAGTTTGATAATCATCCGTGAAGGGGAGAGCACGAGTGCTGGCAACTATAAAAGTCCAACCGTATGGCTCTGGCTACTTGCATCATTGTTTTTGTTCAAGCCTACAACATGTAAAAAATTCGATACTGATACTGCTTGTAATTTTTTTGCAAACTTCTTTAGCGTTTGTTTCAAGTTCCAAAGCTGATGTAGGAATCGATATTTTTAGTAACGGCCAACTCACCGCAGAAGTTGACTCGCAACTATATACTGTTGTGATTTCTGACTGCTCAATTGTTAATTTGATAAGTTATCAGGGGGGTGATTCATTTGCTAATATTTCTCCCAGTGAAACACTGCGTATCCCCGGAACTTCTGCAGGATGTCAAGTTAGTTTTGCTGCCGAAGGAACAGGAAAATTTGAGCCAAGTATAAGTTTAACATTTACAGACGGAACTGAACAAACGCTTGCTGAAAGTTTTTGGGAAGAAAAAAACTTTCCGAGCCTACAATTTGCCGGGACTCAGTTTGTTAGCATAAATGGTGAGCAATATCTCCAAGTCAGCGCTACAGCGTCAGATGATGTAGACCTGTCGTATGTTTCGTTTTCTGTAAAAGGTTTTCGGGCATCAGATCTGCGGGATAGTGGTGGAGTTATTGCCAAGGCTACAAAACAAGCCTTTGTAAATTCGAATGGATCCCAACGTGTCTATTCTTCGTTGGAGGGGCAGACAGAATTTAAATATACTATCAAGGTTGCAGAAGAACTTGACGCAGAGGCTATAGCCCACGATGGCCTAGTTTTGGTTGATTTGCTTGCTGTTGATGCCTCTGGTAACCAAAATTCTACCTCAAAAATTTCATTTACCGGAACTGATGTTGAAGAAGAGGCTTACACTCTCGCCGCATTCCCCGGGAAAATAATCTTCACAAATCTTCTTGAAACAGCAACCATAATCCCGACCGTTGAATTTCAGTTTCGTGGTGAAACTCCATTGCCAGGGATGGGCACGGGGGTGAAGTATGAATCCTCACATCCGGATCTTATTGCCGTAACTCCTGGTGGTATAGTTTATCCTCTTGCTGAAACATCTGGGACGCAGGTTTCCATCTCCGTAAGTTATCCAAATCTTCCTTCTGTTGAAATTCCTATAGAAGTCGATCTCAGTAAGAAGCTGCTTTCTCTAAAAGTAAAAGAGGGTCTCGATAGTAATGGGCAATGGGTGCTGGAAAGTCTGAATAGTTATTATAATGTTCCCGATGTCGTCGCAATTTTTGACGATGGGAGTGAGACTGAAATTAGCTCTCAATTTGCCATCGACCAATTATTGCCGACAGGCGTAGAGGGTTTTTTAACAATCGATAGTCGCCACGGTATTCAGTCAAGAAGTGTTATCACTCCTTCAAATTCAGTTCGCCTAACTCTCCAGTTGCGCCATCAACCTGATATTCTCATCAAGGTTCCAATTGTTGCAGTTGATGCACTGCCTCAAATTGCCCTGGATTTGCCAAGAACTGCAAAAGTCGGGACAATTCTTGAACTTCAAGCCGATGCGAGTGACGATGTTGGCATAAAAGAAGTCATCTTTTACATGGATGGTTCTGAGATCGGCACACGGCTCATCCCCCCTTACGCAATTTCCATCGATATAACGAACGAACTTCTTGATGAGGAGTTTGAATTTAAAGCGGTTGTTGTTGATACGGCTGGCCAGCAAAACGTAACGCCGATATCCGAAGTGAAAATTGTGGCAGATTTAGAAGTGAATGTGCCCCAGGTAGCCTTCGAAATGCCCATCAGCATGCAGCGCTGTGTTGAGGCAAGCCCCATTCGTTACCAGGTGGCCTTGCCGATTGACCTGGAGTCCGGCGGTAGCGACATCACCTACGTTGAATATTTTCTTGATGGGCGGAGGATTGGTGAAGCCTCTTATCCAATTTTTGAGACAAGACCCGCTCCTGGTGGTGGAGAGCAAGTTTACGAGGTTTGGCGACTTGATGATACCCTTGAAGAAATATCTACCACTGAGACGAGTTTGGCCGTTTACGGGCTGGTGCATGTGAAAAGAGGTGATGAGAAGACAGCAACTCGTCTCATTCGTATCATTGAAAACAGACCTCCCGAAGCAAAAATTACATCGCCTATTCCTGGAGCGAGCCTGAGCGTCGGACAGACTGCAAAAATCGACGTTTTTTTTGCTGATGATACCCTGGGGGTTGGCCTTGATGTTGAGTTGTACCGGGATGGAGAAAAAATAGATCGATTTTATTATAAGAGTGAAAATAAGAATTTCTCGGGGAGTTTTGATGTTGCCCAAGCGAGTCACTCCTTTACGTATGATGTCACTGATGAAATGCTCGGCAAGACCAATACTCTTTTTGTCAGGGTTGTAGATGTCCATGGGGCAGAAGGGCGATCTGAGGCTTTGAAATTACCGGTGCGAGCCGACCAGCCTCCAAGTGTGGCTCTTTCACATCCTGTCGAGGGCCAACATTTTATTGCTGGCTTACCAATTGAAATCCGCGCTGAAGCTGCGGATGATGTTCAAATCAGTAGGGTTGATTTTTATGTCGAGAACAGGCTGGTTGGTTCCGACGTCTCAGCGCCATATAGCTTTGTCTATCATACTATTGATAAGTTGGAGACGGAACAACCTCTGGCCATGTATGCCATCGCTTATGACTCTGTAGGTCAGTCTGCGCAAAGTCAAAATACTGTGGTTACCTTGGGCAAAGACGAGCAGCCACCCGTGCTTAATTTTTCTTCGCCAGAGATAACCTCAACAGACGGCGGAGACAGCCTGGCTCGTGTCATAGAAGACAGTGAGATTGTTCTGAAGGTTACAGGGTATGATAATGTCGAGGTTGATCGCCTTGTACTGCATGGGGTCAAGGTCGAAGGCAATGGATATGTCTTAACCGGTAATGTGGAAGATGTGTTGGAGGGTGACAATTTTGCTCCCCAGCAAATTCCTGGAGCTCTCCATGCGTTTTCTTCTCTGAAGCTGGTCCGTATACCGTTGTACTCAAATGCAGAGGGTGTCTCCTATGACAGGTATCCCGTTGATGTAACTGCCTATGATAAGACTGGGAATTATTCTAAGGCCTCTATTGTGGTAGCTGTGGGGGATGATGCGCCGCCGGTTTTGACAAGAAGTGAAACGGATCTGGAAAACTATTTCCCCCTTGATGAGGTGGTTATAGAAGTCCAGGCGAAGGATGATAGAGCGGTTACTGCTGTTGATATCGAGTATTTTGTTAATGGGGCAATCGAAAGTGCTGTGGTTGAGCACAGGGTTGTACAGGTTCCAGTCTATTCCGTTCAGGAAAGCTTTGTTCTTAAACTTGCAGATCTTGCTTTAGCAAATTCCAAAGAAGAAAATGGCGCAATAATTGGGCTTGAGCATTCGATAATTGCCAAGATAGTTGCCACAGATATTAAAGGCCAAAAATCTTCAACTTCAAATGCCTCTTCGCTCACTATCAATGTTAAACCTGATTTATCGGCACCTCTTGCCGCAATCAGCACGCCTATTCAGGGAAGCAATCTTTATCAAGGCGAAACTGTAAGTGGCACATGGAAGGCAGTGGATGAATCGAAATTAGCTTCCATCACCATTCTGAATGGTGGGACCACTATCTTCTCAAAAAATCTCAGTGAAAGGAATGAGTCAGGAGCTTTTAGTTTCATTATTCCTGAGAGTGGTGAAGAGGTCGTTCTGACCCTGGTGGCTAAAGATATCTTTGGTAATATTTCTACGACGAATTGGCGTTATCGGATACTGGCAGATGAACCCCCAGCTATAGTTTTAAGGGCACCAGCTCAAGGCACGCGCCTGGTAGAGGGAGAATCTTTCACTGTCCAGGCCTCCATAACGGATAACCGTTCAGTAAAGAGTGCAAAGTTCTATATTAAACAGGGAGATAGCTATCTCTTTGAACAAACTGTTGCTGGATCCATAGTTGAGGAGACGAATGCCGAAGGGCGGTATGTCTCGGTCGGAATGCGGACTCCCCATCGCCCTGAAGATGGTGAACCTCCTTTAGAAATCGGAGTGCTTGCAATTGACAACAAGGGTTTGGAATCAAGAGCGCTTCTTGATCTTGAAATTTTAGATGATCTGGAAACGCCTCGACTCAGCATGGAGGATCCTGCTGAGTCATTTGAAATTATACCCGGCAATAAGTTCAAAATTGCAGGCAAGGGGGACGATAATTTTTATATTGAAGCCCCTGTCGCTATACTGCTTGATAAGAATGGCATTGAGACCATACTGCCATTGGCGCCGGGCCTACAGAAAAAAGATCGAGTTGAGACTGTCCGCGTCGCAAATCCGAATTCTTTTGGCACCTCGGCTGTTGGGCAGCGATTTTACACCGAGTTTTCCTCTTCTATCCTTCTGCCGGAGTCTTATTTCGATCATGTAGGGGATACCTATAAATTCTTTCTGCGGTCTCGGGATTATGGCTACAATACCGCAGAAACAGGGAGCATTGAGATAACGATTCTGCCAAAACCTGAAGATAAGGAAGCTCCAGTAGTGACTATCACCAAACCGGGTGATGAGGTCGTTGAGCGCCAGACGATAAAGTGTGGGATCAGTATAAGTGATAACGTCGAGCTTGAGAGTTATAAGATTTATCTTGATGGCTCCCCTCTCCAACTCTTAGACAGCAAGATTGGCGTAGGAAATCGATCAGCATCTCTGGGTGATATCTCCATTGAGATTGCGGCATATGATTTACAGGTCAAAGAAAATAACGGTCTTGTTCTTGTGGTAGAGGCGGTGGACACCTCTGGAAATGAGACACGGAAGATACAACTGGTTAATATTATTCCGGACGTGGCTCCGCGGCTCGTTATTGAGGACCTGACACCAGAAGATTTGTTGCAGGGAGGAATTGCCTATCAGACCATCGTCATCGAAGATGAATATGCGCTGGAGAGTGTGCCGACGCAGTATTTTGGTGCTTATACATCAATTCATGGCTTTGGGGCTGGAAACACCCGAGGCGATCCTATCGGAAAAATTGCGAAGGAGATTGTAGGCCAGAAGGACGTTTATAGTCCTTATATGGAGCTTCTTTATACAGAGGCAACAGCCTTGCCCGGAATGATTAGTCTCGGAGGTAAACCGTATATCAAGGGTGGTATCGATCTGCTTGAGGTGTGGCCCTTCGCTCCACCGGCTAGCAATCCTTACGTCAAGGTCGATTTTGGGCAAACCCATAGCGTCAAATATTTTGTAAAACTTTATAAAAAAGCTGCCTGTACTACCTTCTCTGAAGAGTTCATAGTTGACGATTCTGAGGGTGTTAAATGGGGCGATGTCACGGGTGCAGATGTCGTATTTGCCGAAATTGATTTTGAAGTAAGAGATGATAACGGCGGTCTCGTAGAGACATTTATCGAAAAGATTCGTGTTGATGGTGCAAATCTTCAACATGTCAGTGCCTTATCCACCGCCCAGGGTAATCGTCGTATCTTGCATGAGCCGATTATTACTGCCTTTGTAAAAGATGGGGATAATACTGCTTTCCTATCTGCCACCTCCAAGCAAGATGGCACGACGCCATCCAGTATGCATAGTACGGCCATCCGCGTACCTGTTCATTATGACATTAAGGATGTGCTTGTCTTGGCTCACGGTATTGATCGGTTTTCGCAGGAACGAAGTAATCCTGTTTTACCAGTCTATGCGGCCCGAAGTGCTCTCGCCGATGAAGAGCCGCCACTCATTATTGTTGAGGCGCCGGCGAACGGGATGCCTGTCGTTCCTTTGCAGCGTTTTGACCTGAAACTTAGAGTTTCTGATAACGCCGACGGCGTAAAATCCTTCAAGGTCTTTGAAAACAGGTCAAAGCTTATTTTTGAGGCTGGAGGGTATTATGAGGTTGATAATTATACAGTTCCTTATGAGGTTCCAGCTGAATACACCGGCGGTGAACTTGAGCTGCTCATAGAGGTTGAAGATCAGAGTGGGACGGTAGAAACTCAACTGTTAGTGTTTCCTGTTCATGTGAATGAACCTCCGCAACTCACCCTGGAATCATTTTCATTTTATAAAGTCGGAGGCGGTTATAAGAAGGTTTACGATACTGCTGAACGCCTTAATTACGGGGAGTTCTGGGTACGCGTAGGCGAAGATTTTCGGCTGGCAGTTAGTCTGGCTGATGATGCCGGCCTGACAGAGTATGGCATTTACCGAAAGACCAGGGCCGGGGAGTTAATAGAAGAGTATCGCCAAACGTATGGAGCTGTTTGCCCGCAGGCGAATATTCTCAAAAGAAGCGAAAGTGCCGAAGTAACCTTTGCCCAACCCGAGCCGACAGAATATCTCATCGTTGTTCGCGACAACTATGGCAATGAATCCTCCAGGACGATCCTTGTTCATCCTCTGATGAATATGGCGCCTGAAATAAGGATTACCTCACCCGCCCAAGATCAATATATCGTTGCCGGCACCTTTAAAATTAAAGTGGGTGTGGTGGCGACGGATGACCGGATTCTTGATCGCAACCAGATAGAGGTCTATGTCAATAACGTCCGACTAAAGTCTCTGAAAATGTATCCCGGCGGTGGAGATAGAGACGATATTACTGTCGCCAATGCTATCGGCGGGATAGCGGCAGTACGTCAGGCCTTTGCTTCGATGTATGACAGCATTGAGGTTAATTACGACGCTGAACTGGCAGGCGAATATGGGAGGATAACCAGCCCCTTTGTTCGCCAAGTTGGTTTGGAACTAGCAGTCCCTTCAGGGCTTATTCGCGCCAATGAGCCGGTCACAATTACCGCAATTTTGAAGGACGCGGATAATGCCGGTGCCAGGACGGAGATTACTTTCCTGGGTGCCGCAGATGAGATTAATCCAGAGGTTGCCATTACTCAGCCCGGTGTGAGTTTTGGTCCTCATGAATCAACGGATTTCACCTTGGGCTTCCGTGGCTACGATAATGTCAAAGTCGAGCGCATGGAAGCATATATCGCCTTTGGCGCGCGCGATGCCGGTGGCCAATACTACAAGACCGAATATAAAGCGCCTATCCGGCGGATTGAGGGAATCGAGGGGGAAGACTTCGAGCCGATCACCACTCTTAATATCGACACCCCCGAGTTTAAACAACTCATTCATGTTGATACCATCCCTGAAATTGCAAAATTGGTCAGTGCAGAGTTCCCAGATTTTAACCTTACAGGGGATATATTATGTGATGTCTGGGTCAAGGTCGAGGCCAGTGATGCCGGTGGAAATATCCGTACTCGCGAGGTGAGTTATCGGGTGCGCGTCGATGAAAGACCGGTAGTTGATTTTGTTTATCCTGTTCCAGGCCAGAAAATAGTAGAAGGCGGCAAGTTGGCCGTCAATGTGAACGCCTTTGATGACGTTGGTATTGATTCTTTGCGGCTCGTCGCCACCCATGGCGAAAATGGAGCGGAAGTTTTCAACCTGCTCTTAAGACAACCACCCTATCAGTTCATGGTCGATGTCCCTGTCTATGATAAAAATGTTGCAGCCAACAACAAGCTCACCCTCCATGTTGAGGCCGTTGATACCTATGGTGTCAAGGTTGGAGACTTGGATAAGCATCGTGCCGAAGAAACAATAACTGTTGAAATCGTCGAAGACCAGGCCCCTGTTGTTGCCATAGGACTCCCTGTGGATAACAGTGAAGTTATTGAAGGCGATTATCTGCTGGTTCAGGTCAACGGCGTGGATGATCTTGGCCTGGATAGAATGGTGCTTAATGTCGCAGGGCTTATAACAGGTGACAGATCATTCACTGATACCTCTTTTCCCTACGAGTTCCTCGTAGAAATTCCATATGGTCAGGCCAATAAGGATCTCACTTTAACAGCCAGCGCAACAGAGTTGCGTTATCAGGGTGTGGCGCGAACAGCGTATACCCTGAATCCGACCACAGTACGTGTTGGAAAAGATAGCGATGCCCCTCTCATTGTTATCAAATCCCCACCTGAACAAGGCGCTGCCGTTGTTGAAAAGAGAGTGCTTCAATTTGCGGCTGAGGTAACGGATAATGTCAGGGTAAGTACGGTTCAGGTTGCGCTGTTTGTCGACAAGAACCAGGATGGCGTTTTTGAAGCAACTGAGGAAGTCGCCCGCCGCTTGATGCTTGATCCGCCTTATATAGGCACCATAGCCTTAAAACGGATCAGTGATTATATCGAAAACGCCCCTGAAGATATGCTCAACTTGTCCATGCAGTTACAGGTTGAAGCGAGAGATGGTGCAGGTAATCGAAGTGTTGATCAGCGGCCGGTTACCCTTAGGCGCAATTTGCCGCCCGAGGTGAAGAAGATTCAGATCCTTGATTTCAGGGGCTATAACTTGGGCGAGACTCTGAGCGAAATTACTGAAGGCCGCGGAGTCGTTGTCAATATCATAGCCGCAGATCCTGAAGTTGGGGTAGGTAGCGCCAGACTCTACATGGCCACTGGCCCAGCAGACAAGCTTGAGTATGAGCTTGTTGGTCAAGATGAGGCCGCACCATTTCAGTTCCATGTCAAGATTCCGGTTGGCCGGGTCGGCGAAGTGGTGAGCTTCAACGCTGAGGCGACCGATGTTGATGGATACATCTCGCCCCTTTCTGCGGCGCGCAATCTTACCATCAAGGCTGATGAGCCTCCTACAGCAAAGATAACCAAGCCTGATAATGACGAGTCAGTCATTATCGACGGTCAGGATATTGAAATTTTTGTTGAGGTACTCGATGATCTCGGTGCTGACGGTGTCGACAGGGTTGTCTTTTACGTCAATGATGTACCCATCCAGACTGAATATAATTCCTACTCGGATATAAGTGGCGCAGCGGCCATGGAGCATATCTATCGCGCCCTGATTACGCCGCCTGAAGAGGCCAAAGGTTTTGTGATTTATGCCGTCGCCTATGATGTTATGGGGCATGCCGGGAGAACGCAGACCGTCAGAGTGGGTAAGATAGAAGATACGGTTGCCCCTAAGATTGCGGTACTGTCACCCATTGATAATGACGTTATTACCGCTGGCGATCAGGTTGAAGCCATCGTTGGCGTCAGTGACTTGGGCTCAGAGGACGATCGCCGGGTCTACATGAATTTCATCAGGGAGACCCTTGACCCTGAGACGGGAGAATGGCAGGCCCTTGCGGAGCAAGAGATTGAATTGATCCGTAATGATGGCGTGCCCGGTGAGTACCAGAGCGATCCTGACAACTTTTACTACATTTACCGCGGTCAACTTGCTAACGGGGATATCTTCAGCCGCGGCAATGGTCTTGAACGGGTCAGGACCGTGACCAGGGTCGTGACGCCTAACCATACGGTCGACGAGGAAACATCACACGAGATTGGCTTACCAATCAGTGAGCAACGTTTTATTCTCCCCAGCCCTGATAGAACAGATTATGCAGAATCTGTTTATTATACGGCTATTGATCAGTTTCAGAGTACTGAGCGGACCGGGGCCTTTGTTGCATCATGGGCAACCCTTGACCCCCTCCGTTTTGAGCCAGACATTGGTAATGCAACATATTTTGATTCCACGAATGCCGCTTATGGATCATTAGGCTTCACTGGTCTTTTCATCGCGGATGAAACGAATGAGCCGAGTGAGGATAGTGGTGATGGCAAGTATTACCTCTACTCTGAACTGCTCACCGGCGCGGCCGAGATCTTTCTCGGCACCATCACCGATATCCATGCGGATGCCGATTTCGTCCTGGTTTCGAAAACAGGAACCCTGGCTCCCTTCACCGATTTTCAGAAGGAAACGCTAACGGACTTTCCCGGGGATCTATACGCCTCGATCAAGCAAGACCCAGACACAGGTGGGGTTTATCTTGAAAACAGCAATGGTGAGTTGCTGATTTATAATGTGGTCAATGGCGATGGTCAATTCGGCCTACCGTACCTCCTCAAGGGCCGCATTGATATGCCGTATCCAACCGTTTATGGTTTGGCCAGGCAGGATGATCTGGTCTTGGTGGCCAATGGTAATGGCGGTGTCCAGGTTGTCGACATCTCAGAGCTTGGCGCCCCCTATCATGTGGGTTACATCAAGCCCAATGGCTACGCCAGAGATGTGCAGATCAAGGACGAGTTTGCCCTGATTGCCGCTTCCCATGAAGGCCTGGTCATTGCCAACATCATGGATCCGTCCCTGCCAATCGTCGCGAAACTCGATACCTTAGGAGTTGCCAACCGTCTTTTTGTCGAGGGTGATAAGGTGTATGTCGCCGATATGGCGGGCGATGGTTTTGTCTCGCAAATCAATATTATTGATATCCAAGATCCATATCACCCCTTTTTGGAACGGACCATTGAATTAAAGCCCGCCAGAAAGGATCTTGTTGCTGACGGTGTTTATGACGTCATTGTGGCCGGCGGCAAGGCTTATGCCACTGTCCATTATTCCGACCAGGAAGATAAACCTGCCCAGTCGTTAATTGAAATTGTCGATTTGCTCGCCGTTATTGATGATGGCTCTGTGCAGGATATCACGACGCCTGCAATTCTTCATAGAGATCCGACGGCCGCCGACTTTGCGCCGCGCGGCCTTAGTTTGGCCCGTGGTGGCTTGCAGGTTGCTGGAGCAAAACAGGGTATTGTCCGTTATGAGATGCCTAGCCTGACAGTCCTGAGTCATACCCCAGAAATGAATCAAGGGGACTGGTCGACAGGATTTGGCTCTGCTGTTATTGAGTTGTCCGGCGTCCTTCCGCAAGACATCGACTTGTCAGAATATATCGTTATCCACGAATTAAGTGCTGATCCTCGATTCGGCCAGGATGTCACTGACCTTTTTGAGATCACCTTTGTCCAACGCGATGGTGAAGACTCCAAGCGTTTCATCGAGATACGCCTTAAAGCCGGAGTCGAGCTCAACGAAAATTCACAGTATTTCATTACGGTTAAAGGGGGACTTACCCCGATTTCAGGCCAAGGTCTCAAGAATGATTTTACCTTTGACTTCTATACTTCTGGTGCAGGAGCCGAGGAAGGTCCGGACATCTATTCTGTAGAACCTGCTACGGGGTCCATTGAGGGGAATACCGAAATATCAGTAACCGGATTTAATTTTGGCGATAATCCCGCCTTCTATCTTGGCGGCCAACAATTGGTCGTTCAGGATGTTATCCCCATGGCGGAGAGCGGCGAACTGTACGACAGAATTATTGCCAGAACCGTTCCAAACTATAAAGGACCGGCAGCAGTTCGGGTTGTCCATGAGAATGGCCTTGCCGACACCGTCATCGGCGCCTTCACCTATGTAGACCAGTTAAAGATTTCCTTTATTAATCCTGCCGTGGTGAGGATTTCCCAAGCCGGTGAAGGCGATGTGGTCGAAGTCGTGGGTTATGGCTTCAATGATAAGATCACCATGCGGGCCTATCAGAGTGGCAGGCCGGATACGGCAATTGAAGATAGGGTAACCGATACTGGTAAAAGGCTCCGTCTCTACAGCGCCGAGAAGATGGAATGGATTGTTCCTGATTTTGGGGAAAATTATCGTGGTTTTGTTGATGTGGAGATTTTTGATGATCAGGGCCGCCGCTTTTTACTGCCGCAAGCCCTTTTCTATGGCCACATGCATGTCAATCGCCAGTTGGAATTAGATGTCTTCACGGAAAATTATATTCCAGATACCCTGAAACTGCCGCCTGGTTTGATGGTCGATATGGCAGTTGATGCCGAAATGGGATTGGTCTATGTCTTGGGTAAGGGGGATTTTAACAGAAGAAATCCTGGTCTTGCAGAGAGTCTGGAGGCATTCTATCAAATCATCCAGCCTGGCTGGATCTCCCTGGTTCATTATCGTCGCGATGACCTTGAAAATGCCGCACCAATGCATGGCCTGGGCTATTACAACCTGCCTCAGGCTCTGGTTCCGAAAACCATGGCTTTGGGTGATAAACATCTCTATGTCACAGCCGAAGGTGAGCATTTCCCACATGTTGATGTGCCCTATGAGGATCGCAATTGGTTATTGGTCTATGATCGGGAAGATCGGATGCCGGGTGAGGGCGGTGTTGAACAGCCAGAAAGTAAGGACAGGGATATTATCTACGCCTTACCTCTGAACTTTGAAGAGGCACCGACATCAATTGTTGTAAAGGATCATCTCCTCTTTGTTTCCAGTCAACACGATGGCATGGCGGTAATTAGCATTGCCGATCCCAAGAAGCCATCGCTTATCCGTTTTGTCAAAGAAGGACGAATCGATGGCAGCAGGGCTTCATTTATCCCTGCACCTGACAAAATGGTTCCGAACGGTAAAACTTTATTGGAGTTTGTCGGCGACGAACTGCATGTCAGCCCTCCCACTGGCCACAGATTTATATTGGATGCCAGTAGGCCATCTCTGCCTCAAGTGGGACAAGCTAGTAGAATCGGACCTTCCCTTCCCCTGAAGAATGGGAAAATGCTTGTTCGATCGCAGGGCGGGCTTCATTTTGATATCTATGATGCGGATAACCCCTATCATATTCGCCAGGTCGGCAGCTATGACAGCCATGGCTTTTCAGTGTCAGGAGGTCTTATAGATGTCTTTGGCCAGACCTCTATTGCTGGGGCATATCTACAAAATAGTGATTTTGGACCATGGTATTGGCCGCTCTTTGATATTTCCCACCCCGATGCCATTCGTCTGCTTGATGTTATTTATCAAAAAGGAGAAGGCGGTAGAGAGAAGGGGAGTACCTCAATTCTGACCGATGATGGTGTGTTGATGGCGCAGACTGATAGACGTTTGCGCATGATTGATACCATGGTTTCAGACCTGGCCTGGTCAAATCCAGGACATGGAGCTACTGCTGTACCGCCAAACAGTGAGCTTGAGCTTGCCTTTACCATCGCTCCCCAAGTACCTGATGGGGATGATCCAGGCCAATACCTGCAGCAATTTATTGAGGTGCAGCGAGTCACAGGTGCTGAAGATGGTGAGCTTGTTGCGTTTGATTTGCAGATCAATACTGATGACAGTCGAAAAATGAAGGTTGTCCCCCATGCCGAATTGTTACCCTCTGAGACTTACCGTCTCAAACTCTCGGCAACAGATGATCCTGGCAGTAGAAGAACCGTTGGTTTGTTCGATCATGTAATTGAATTCAAAACAGCCATAGACAACAGCCTTGCACCCCAAATTCTCAATGTTGATCCGCCCATTATGACGACTACCGGTGGCACTCTGGCGGTGGACATCCTTAATCCGGCCAATCCGGTTTTCACCATTGCTGGCATAGTTGCCCCACAATCACAAACCTTGATTCCCGTGGACCTCGCCAATGGCGGCCAGCGATTCTATCTTGATGTCCCTGAAAATGTCGCAGGGCCTGCTGAGCTACGGGTGGTCAACGATAACGGAGGTTCTGATAAAGTTCTGGGCGCTGTCCAGTATGTTGAGCCCTTGGTGTTAAAAGAGATGAGTCCGCGCCAAGGCTCATTAAATGGTGGCACCACCGTCACCATAAAAGGCCTTGGCTTTCGACCTGGATCGGCCCGGGTAAGTATCTTCTTTGGTGAGTTGCCAGCCCAGGAAGAAGGCATCAAGGTTCTTGACCCTGAAACCATCGAGGTCATTACCCCACCAGGCCGGATCGGCAGGGCTGATGTCCGTGTCAGCCTTGATAACGGTCAGTCGGAGGTGCTGGAAGATGCCTATGACTATCTGCAGCCGATTCAGTCGAGTATACCGGCCGGTGGAGTCTATGATATGGTTCTTGATCCTACCGGCACCTACCTGGTAACGGGTCAGGGAGGTATGGTTGGCATTTATAATATTGACGCCTCCGCATTCACCAATGGTGAAACGGCACTGAATGAGGATGATCTTTTAAGGACCGTTGACTTGAATGATGATGGCATTGATGATCGAATTCTTGCCCAGGTCAAATTGCCTGGTGGCTATCTGGCGACCGGGGTCGCCACATTCTTTGAGCGCGGCACAGATCGGGTTCTGGTAAGCGCGACCAGGCCTGGCACTGATGATAAATCCGCCTTTTTTGTCATCAGTTTTGATGCCATGAATATGGGCAACAGTACGATTCTTTCCCAATTGCCGTTGTTCTCAAACCTGGCGCGCGGTATCGAGGTGAAAAACAGCAGCGCTGTTATTGCCATGGGTAATAAGGGCTTGGGTATCGTTGATATTCACCTGCCTACTAAGACCTATCTGACCAGTCATTTTACCTTGCCAAATGGCCATCAAGCCCTTGATGTGACTCGAATTACCACCGAGCCGGGTGAGCCTGATCTCTATGCGGTTGTCGCTGGTGAATTTGATTTCACCTACAATAAAATGGAGAATGAGTTGGATAGCTCCACCGGGGCCATGTACCTTATTCGTCACAGTGCCCTCAGTGGTTTTGAGGTTGTCAGTACCATTGAAGTTCCGGCCAGCAGAGTAAAGGTGGTTGGCACGAAGGCCTATCTCTCGGCTGGCTCTAATGGTCTGGTGATTGTCGATATCAGTGATCCTGAAAATCCGGCCATTCTCTCCAGGGTCAATGATGTCGGATATGTCTATGATATTGATGTGAATGGGAATACGGCCTATCTGGGTATGGGTGCTGACGGAGTGCTCACCGTGGACGTGACCGATCCCTTCAAACCGATGATTTCAGAGGGTATGGAGTCTGTTGCAGGGAATCAGGTATGGACTGTTCTTGCCCATAACTATTCTGCCATTGCCGGTGGCTCAGGCGCTGTCCACGTTATTCCAGACGTAGTCCTCAAAGTATTTCGCCATGACCCGCAAAGCGGCATTCTGGATTTTGATGCCGAAGGCACCCTGACAATCTGGCTCCGTTTCAATAAGGCCATAGACTTCTGGACTGCCAATCTTGATCGTTTCAAGGTTTTTGGCCCGGATGGCAAGCCTCTTGCCGCCGAAGTTGAAATAATTAACAACGATGCGATTCTGACCATCCTGCCAGGTCATGGCCTTACAGTGGGGGATATTCTCCATGTTGAGGCCCAGGCCGGAGTAAAGTCGATTAAGCCGATCAGCGAAACGGTTCACATTGATCTTTATACCTTGCGGAAAACACAGCGTTTTGCCCTCACCTATCGTGGTGATCGACCTGACATCCTCAGTTTTGAAGCGGTAGTTCCACGGCGAATTCCCACTGGTCGCAGTGCCCAGATAACCATCTCAGGTCTTGGTATCCCAACCGACCCATCCCGCGTCAAGGTCTATCTGAGTGATGTCGAATCGATCATCAAGTCCATAGAGTCCAATGATGAGGTTGAACGGGCGGCAATTATAACGGCGACAGTGCCGCCTCTTTACCGAGAAGGCCAGTATGATGTCGTGCTGGCCTTGGAAAAAGCAGGGATTTGGGAAAAGCTTATTTTGACGGGTGGTATCATGGTGGATACCCCCATTGAATTTACCTCGTTAGAACCTGGCTGGGGTCCGTGGACAGGCGATACCCAAGTGACCATTCATGGTCGTGGCTTTGAGCCTGGCAATACGGTTATGGAAGGCCTGAAGCTTCGCATCGGTGGAGTACCGGTTGCCTCCGTTCGTGTTCTTTCCACCGAAAAAATGATCATCACCACACCAGGCGGCAGGGTCGGCAAGAATGATGTCTGGGGGCAAGACCGCTATGATAACGAAACCGTGCTGACAGGCGATGCCGGCTTCGGGCACGGCCTGAAAATGCTCGGCAGTCAGAGTGTCGAGTTCGCGCCCAACGATGTCTGGGTAGACCAGGAAACCGGGGTGGCAATCACCAATGGCGGTTATTTCGTCAATAATAGATCTGTTCAAACCTTCCTGGGCCAGGAGTTGCCGGAATCGATCAGGGCGGCGTCCTTCGATGTTCAGGAGCCAACCCAGCCCCTCCTTGTGGGTGGCTCACCAGCCTTGCCAAGCGGTGATAAGGGTCGGACAGATATCGCCAGATATTTAAAGTATCAGGCCTTGGCTTTTAAAGACCTGATGAGTGATGATGGCCTCACCGAGGCGGAGATGCAGGAGTTTGCCAAGCTTGGTGACTACATCCTGCCCATGGGCTTTGACTCCATTCGCACCTTCCCCATTGAGGAGATGGATGATGGCGTTCTGCGCAAACGTCTCTACGTCGCTTCAGGCTCCGGCGGCATTTCAGTTCTCAATCTCGATGAGCAGAATGGTCTGCAGGTCATCACCCAGGTCCTTGATCAAGAGACCTCCCTCCATGTGACCGACGTGGTAAAGAGTGGCTATGTCGCCTATGTAGCGAGAGCCAAGTTGTCGCCAAGTTGTAGGATTCCGACACAATCATGTTCCTATTGTGTTGGCGGAAGCTCTGAGGGGCAGGTGGAACAGGTCAGCTATCTTGATCGTGATGATCCGGTCTCTTTTGGCGTCCTCCAAGATATGTATGGTTCACCCCAGCGTGGCGGCGGTGTGGTTATTAACAGCGGTGATTGGCTCTATGCCGCCGGCAAGCAAGGTGTTGTGGGCTGGAATCCGTGTCCAAATGGGCGGCCGTTATCCGCCACCTATCCTGAAGACACCGAGAATGATACCGTCTATGGCCTCAATCTCTATGACACGGCGATCAGCCGCTCCATCGTTTTTGAAAATACCGTTCGTGATCTGGTAGATTATGGCGACTATCTCATTGCCGCATTGGGCCAAGATGGCGTCGAAATCGTCAAGAAGGAAAGGCCGGATCAGGACAGGGTTCGAATTTCTTTTGATAATCTGCAACCTAATAGCCCGGGCGCCAAACAACTACGCCTTCTAGGCTCGACACTCTTTGTTTCTGCTGGCTCTGGTGGCGTCATTATTGTTGATATCAGTGACCCTCTTGCGCCCCATATCATATCCGCCGGTAATAAAGAGACAATGCAGTCGGCTGATTATTTCAAGGAACGGTTGATTACCGTTTCTGAAGGGAAAGGCATGCAGGTCTTTGAGCTTCCCGGGGTGGTAGTGGCTGAAAGATCCATTCCTGAGGGAGGCACCATTGCCGACAATGAGGTCTATGAGATTGCCTTTAATGAGTATGTCACTGTTGAGTCGGTGGTTGCCCCTGGCAATGTCTCGGTCAAGCGCCGTGATACCGGTGAGGAAATTGACACGACTGTCCAGCCTCTTGAAGAGGAAGAGGGCGCGGCCCAACGCTTCCAGGTGATCTTTGCCCGCGAAGAGCATGTCGAGTATGAGATCCATGTAACTGATGCCAGAAACTTGCGGGGGGGTGAGTTATGGGCTCCCTTCACGGGAACGGTGCAGTCGGCATCCGCAGGAGCAGTGCGGCCGGTAATCCATGAGGTAATCGGCGGGCTCTTCCATCGCGGCGAAAATGCCGAGATGACCATCACCGGTGTCGGTTTTGAAAATGATGACCATCTGCGGGTCATGATTGATTATTTTGAACTTGTTCCGGAGATTTTCGACGCAAACACCTTGAAACTGCCTGCCGGTGCGTTGGATATGCTCAATCTTGAGCCTGGCCAACACCACCTGCGCGTGATTGACCGTGAATTGGTGGCCAGGATGCCAGGCTCCATCATTGTCGGCGAAGAGTTAGCCCTTACCGAGTTCAGTCTCAGTCCTGAGTCTGGCCCCGAGCTTGGTGGCCCGAATGTCTATATCACCGCCAACCGTCCGGCCATTTTGCCGGGGGCCAAGGTAATTCTGCGCTCACGGCATGGTCGTGAAATCCGCACCTTTGAAGTCGCCGACGGCATCTTTGCGCCCCATTTGCGTGATGATGTTATGGACATGACATCATTTCGGTTCATGTTGCCGGGTGTGGAATACCCGGATCTCTATGAGGTCTATCTCAGCATGGCCGGCAAAGAGGTCTTTGTCGGCCACTTCTCCTATACCATGTCTGCCGGTCGGGGCATTGATCTGCCTAATTATCCGCCCCTGGAAGTGGGTGCCATGGAGACCCGTGCAGACACCCTGTTTGTCGGCGTCAAAGGGGGATCAGCACCGAGCGTTGATAACCGTTTCCAAATGACAAGTGGTCTGGAAATTTACGATATCGCCATTTGGGATCGGCCAATCAGGCTGGCCCAGGTCCGGACCGACCAGCCGGTAACCGGTCTGGTAACCAACAAGAATGTGGTCTATTTGGCTAGCGGTAGCGATGGATTGGTTGTTGTTGATATTAATGATCTGGAGCAGCCCCATGTCCTAGGTAATTTTGGTGTCCCCGGGCATACAGCCACGGATGTAGATCTCAATAGAAATAGAGGCGTCTTGGCCATGGCTGTGGCAGATCCTCTCGGTGGCGGTTTCATCCGTTTCTTTGACGTCGATGACCCTGAACTGGATCAACCCCTTAAATATGGCACCTTTGTCTTTGGCGATGACGAGATAATCGGCCAACCGGTGGATATTCAATGGCAGGGTGATCTGCTCTACGTCCTGCTGAATAGACAAGGGGAGTTGCATCTGGTTGTTCTTGATAATCTTGATGACCAGCCGACCTATACTATTCAGGCCATTGATCGTGGCAAGATGGTCGGTGACCTGGCTGATGTCTCAATGTTGGTGCAGTATGGTCAGATAGCCCTGACTGCTGCAGATGAATATCTCATTCTCCAGGACAATGGTCAAGGCGAGTACGAGACTGTCTACTGGCAGGCCCGGGGCAATGGCTCTGAGCTTGCCTTAAATCAAGGCGCCGTGTTCCTGGCTACCGGTCAGGGGGTGAAGGACACACCTACCCCTGATCTGGCAGTCACCGGTATCAGTCCGGCCCCTGGGGCGGTCTTAACAGGAGGAGCAACGGTCAGGGTTCAGTTTAATCAATTGATGAATACTGAGCCCGAACTCGTCAAGGTTGGAATCACCCTCTCAGATGTCAATGGCGACCCCTTACCAGTTGAAGCGTATACCCTGGAAGGCATCAATACCCTGGCCGGCGGCTATGTCGATATCCATTTTGCCGAAGCCTTAAATTATGTGGGGGCGATTTCCCTTGGAATTTCTACGGATTTCAAGGCCCTTAACGGCCATCCCCTTGTTCGTGCTGTAGAGGTGAACTACAGCCTGCTGGCTGGGGAGCAGCCGGGTATTGATAACGTCCGCCGTTTGGTTGATGGAGTACCTGTAAGTCATTATTTCCACGCTGACGGCTCTGAGTTTGCCTTGATCAGCGGTGCAGGATTTGGGACTGAGGTTGCGGATCTTGAGATTATTGTTGGCGATACGGTGGTACCGTCAGGCAATATCCTCGAACTGAGCGACACAGGTATTAAAGTAGACCTGCCTGAAGTTGCCGTGGCCCTTGATGCGGCAGCACTCACCGTAAAGGTGATCAGGAACGGTATTCCGGCCACCTTGGCTGGAGCCATTGTTGTCCAGCCGCGGGTTATCCTGCAGGATCTTGACCAAGTTCGCGGCCCACCCGAGGGCGGCAAGACTATTACTCTCTATGGCGTGGGCTTTAATAACCACGTGATAGTCAAATTTGGCGGAACCATCGCCGGTGACTTGCGATTACTGAACTCAAGCCGCCTGGAAGTACGGACACCGGCCGGTAGCTTCGGCTACACCGATGTCTCTGTCAGCAGTGCCCTCTTTCCGGGTGAAGAAAGCGTCCTGAAAGATGCCTATTTTTATGCAAATAAGGAAACCGGCTCTGTTAATTTATCACAGGACGGTCACCGTTCCAGTCCGGTGACCGGAATAGTGGTTCGGGATCAGATTCTCTATGCCGTCACCGGTGGCAGCTATGATGTGGTTTATCGAGATGGACGAAGTGGGGGGACATTAACCTCTTCCCAGGCCCAGCTGGTCATCTCTGATATTTCCGACCCTGTCCATCCTATACTGATCAAGAAACATATTGCCGATCAGGAATGGCCTTATCACTATAACGACACCTTGCCGCCAGATGGCTTCCGCAGTATTGCCCTGGAGGACCGTGAGCTTTACCTCATGGGTGGCAATAGGCTCTATCATTTCGATGTGACCCTGGCGGCCGATCCTCTGCTCCTGGAGGAGCACATCCTGCCTGCCACCGGTAACCATCTGGCCGTCAAAGATAACATCGTCTATGTATCAACGGATGATGGCATCGTAATCTATCGCTTGCTGCAAGACCGCTCCTTGCGTCACTTGGCTACATTGCCGGCAGATGTTCTGGGTGGCCAACCGGATACATTGGGGTTTGCCGAAGACCGCCTTTGGGTATCATTGCCATCCGAGTCGCGCTTGGTAGCAATTGATCTGATGGATGGCCTCTACCAGGTGGTCAATTGGGTGGACACCCTGGATCTCACCGATCAGGAGGTTACGCCTGCCTCCTTCATCATTCGTAACAATCTTCTCCTTGTTTCCACGGGCTCCAGAGGTACCGTTGTCGCCTATGGACTCCGTCCTGATGGAGAGAGTGAAGCGGTAGCCGAGCTTAATCTTGTCTACTTGCTCAGGGGCGGTGACATGTTTGCCGGCGAGCTCCTGCTCTACGGCCAGACCATGTATGTCGCCGCCGGGCAGGGTGATCTCCAGATATTCGATATCTCAAGCTGGCTTGATAATAGGTTCCGCGAGCAGGTTGAGCTCAAGAACTATTTTGCCATTACCGGTGCTATTGATGCCATTGCCTTTGGTCGGGGCGCACTCTATGCCGGCACAGCCTTTGTAGACAATGGGGGAGTCCCGGCAGAAAATCCCTTGGAATTTTTGGTGAATGAGGGAGTTTCTCTTGGTGGAGCACTCAACACCATTGCCAATAACCAGCTGACCATCGTCTCTCAGACTCCGCAGCCTCGCACCCGGCTCCAGATTGATCAACCTGTGAAGGTCCAGTTCAATCGAATTCTTGACCCCTACCAGATTGATGAGTTTGGCGCAGATCTGTTTACCATCACCCTCGCCGGCGAGTCGGTGGAAGGGATTGTTTCGGCATCAATCAACAATATGGGGACCGAGCTGATATTCAGGCCTCTCTTCCCCTTCGAACATAGCAAGGAGTATCAGGTTCGTATTTCGACGGCTCTGCAGGATCTTCATGACCAGAATCTGCCGAGAGATTACCGGTTCAGGTTTATTGCTGATGAACTTTATGAGCCGGTTATCGATAACGTCCTTCCCTCCTACGGCAGTTGGCGTGGTGGCGAGGAAATCATTATCACCGGTGCCGGCTTTAGCACCGACAGTCAGATTGAGGTGGGAGGCGTCGAAATTCCTGCCCATCTGATGCTAAGTCAAACAGAGTCTGAGCTCAGATTTATCCTGCCGTCGTTCAGCTCTGCGTTGACTGAAAGCCGCCTTGTCGGCCTGGCCGTCTCTAACGGCAGCCAACGCACCTTCAGGGCTGCAGGATTTACATTTATCGCTGATCCAACTATTACGGACATCGGCCAATACAATAGGCAGACTTCGAACCTGGCGTCTGGAGACACACGGTTCCTCTATAATGCCGGCGAAGTCATCGGCGTGAAGGGCTATGGCCTGGGACCACTAACCTCAATCCTGATAAACGGAAAACCAGCTGAGGATGTGGTGCGTGAAGATGCTTACACCATGTCATTTGTGGTGCCTGACTTTACGCTGGGCACACTCACGATTGAAGTCACCAATGCGCCGATTGATCAGAAGGTCAGAACGGCCTCTGTCTTCAATAATGAAATGGTTGTTGAGTTTGAATCCATCCAGAACGGATCCTTTAACCTTATGGCACGGTCCGGGGATGTTTTGCTCTCCTCAAGCACGTCAAGCAATAGGGTAACCTTGTCGTCCACCATTGATGGCGCCGTTCCGGTGACCATGGCAGAGATGCGATTAGAAGCAGGGGTAAACAGTCTGGCCGTTTCCGAACTCTATGCGGCCTGTTCTGTTGGTTCAAGTCATGAGCTTGTAATCTATGACATCAGTAACCTCTATGGCCCGAAACTTGTCAACGCCATTGTCAACCCATTAGCGGTCAGGCATGACAAGCTGACCCTTGCCGGCAATGTCTTTCTGGCTCTTGATGGCAACAGTCTTCATATCGGTAATGTCTTTAGCTCAAGCTGGGAGAATGTAACCGGCGGTGTCCTTGATTTTGCCATTGACCAGAACTTCCTCTATCTCCTCCTTGATGATGGTTCCACAGTAGAAATTCGCCCATTGGATGACTGGCAGACCGTCGTAGCGCAGTATAACCACTCCGTTCTGGCGCCAACGAAAATAACCGTTGCCAATCAACGGTTGGTGATTCAGGGCGCGAGCAGTGTTGAGCTTGGCATTCTCAAACCGGATCTGTCCGGGGTGAAGGTAAGCTCAAAAGGCATATTTACTTTCAATGGTCTTCAGGATGCTGCATTTGCCGGCGATCTCTTTGCTGTTATTGCCCCTTCGCAAGGTGTTTATACCCTTAGCCTCTTTGATGTTGATCAACAGGCGAACTCTTCAGCCCTGGTTATCGATCAAGTTGGTACTGTTGGCTGCAAAGTAAGTTTGAGTAGAGCCTCGCAACTCGGGTTTACTCATGAGATTCTTGAGTGGCGCATCGATGGCAGATATTACAACCTGATCTTACCCCTGCTCAATAGAGTGAAGACCTTCCCTGGGCAGGTCATCACCCAAGCCAGTGAGATAATCGGCTATCAAGTTGAAGGAGATACCGTCAAGTGGGCGGATGTTGTCTTGGATGTCTTTGACTCCAATGAAGCCCTCCTGAACGGGAACAGCCGATTACTCGGCAAAGACCTGCAGTTCATGCTGAGGTCTGATTCTCTTAAAGAAGATGAGGTCTATCGACTTGCCCTCTTCAATCAACCCTCTTCAGGTATTGATGGTGGCCGTATTCTCCATGACCTGCCAATGCATCTGAAAGGCGCGCCTCTCTTTGGTATCAGCTCAGCAAAAATTAATCGTTTAGCACCGGCAACTGCACTCACCAATAAGTTGACATCCTTCTCTGTTCAAGGTGTTCACCTTGATCAGATTGAAACTTTGAGTCTTAATGGGTTGGCTGTCACCGACTGGACGGTTAATACCGATGGCAGCAGCCTGACTTTTGAAATGGCCTTTGCTGATGCCGGGCTATACAGTTTGCTCGCAGAACAACAAGGAGCTAAACAGAATCTGCCGGTTGCCTTAGCAGTGAATGAACCGTTAGTAATATCTACCCTTGCTTCTGATAACAGTCAGGGCTTTAACAAGGTCAGTGACTCCGGTGGCAATACTATTACAATCGATGGTGTTGGTTTCCAGGGCCACATTGAAGTTCACTGGTTTGAAACCGGTCAGGGGTATCAGATCAATGACGCCAGTAGAATTAATGGCGTGGTTTTTGCTGAAAATGGTCTTCGTTTCCAAGCTCCCAAGGCTGTCCCCGGCAAGGAGTATCAGGTAGTTCTCTATAAACCAGCCACCGAAGAAGAGGTGCTTGGCGCTTTCACCATGGTGGGGATCGATGATACCCAGCCACGGTTGACAGGATCAACCAATCTCACCTACACCACTCCGGTACGTCTCACCTTTGATGAAGATATTAAGGTTGGTTCCTTTACGGTTGTTGCCAAGTATGATGACTATAGCGGCACTCTTGATCAAGATGTCTCTCACCTTTTTGAACTGACAACTGCAAGTAATACGGTTCTCTTACAGCTTAAAGAAGGCGTGGAGCTGAGTCATAATCGGACCTATCGGGTCGCGATTAATGACATTAAGGACTTTGTTGGCAACCAAGTCGTCAAGACCGGCCTGATAACAGCTGCCGGTAATTATGAGTCAAAATTCGTCAGTCTGGATACCATCCCACCCCATCTCATTTCGCTGACCAGGGTTGATGACGGTCAGGCAGTCAATCCCGCTATGCAGTTGACCAAGGGAAGATCCTATAAATTTGCCCCGGCGGCAGTAGATAATCGGTCAGGGAGTACATATCTCACGTATCAGATTCGGGTTTCAACAGACAACGGAATTAGTTTTGGCCCGCCTGAGGGGGGAAGCTCTCTCACCTTGCCTGTTTATGAAAATTACACAGGCATTGCCTTTAAGGTTCGCGCCTTTGACGAGGCTGGCCGCTCCCAGGAGACTCGTTTTGAGGCGGCAGTAAAAGATCCAGAGATTATCTTTAGTAATTTCTACACCACGAGTGCTGCTAATCCTGATGTGCCGGCAGACGTCGAGGAAATGACCCGGGCCAATATCTGTGCTGAGATCAATGGCGACACCGATCTTCTCACCAATATGGAGATGCAGGTCTTCGATAAGACGTATCATGTTGACATTGCAATAGACCAGGCCGGGATAGCAAAGGGCTGTCTCTCATATCTGAATCCGAAAATCAATAATTTGAGCAGCGACCAAATCCCTGTCAGGGTTCGTGTTGGTTATAAATTCAGTGGTTCAACCTATAAAGATTACACCTATAAGTTGTGGTTGGATAAAACACCGCCAGATATTTCCATCGTTTCTCCTCCGGATGGCGCTCGTGTGCCAATGGATGAAGAAACCAGCGTGTTGTTCAAGTCCTTTGACCGGTACGGCATTGACAGGATAGAGGTTTCCATCAATGACGGACAATGGCAGGAGGTGAGCAATGCCAATATGTTCAACTTCATGGTCATTGGCCTTGACCCTGTCACTGTGAAAGTGAGGGCCTTTGATCCAAATGGCAATGAAAGTCTGGCTGATGCCGATTCAACCATTACGCTGACCCCCTACGATCCCACCAAAGGCGAGCCCAAAGTTGAGCTCCTCAGCCCGAAAGATGGTTCCAAGTTCCATGAGGGAGAGGAAATCTCCCTTGAAGTAGTGCTAAGGAATTTGACAACCGCCCAACTCTTTATGGATGTTGGTGGTAGTGAAACAGACGTTCGAAATCCTGCCCCGCTGACAATCACCAGGGCGCCGGAAGATCCTGAACGTTTTTCATATAAGGCAGTATTGCCAAGTGTCGGTGAGAATCTGGTTGTCGTTCTGCGCCTTCAGGCGGAAGCTCTTTCTTCTCGTCGCTTTGTCAATGTCTTAAAGGATGATGGTATTGCCGAAGAGCTAGATCTGACCATCCTGCCGGCCGATAAAGTCCTTACTGGCACCCAATTATGGCTCAACGCACCGCAACCAGCTGCTATGACAGATTTTTCTGCTCAGTCGACAATTGAAATTGCAGATCCAGTTGGGGCAGCAGCGACCAGCCTGCCAATTGGTCAAGGTGCATATAACGCCCTTGTTGGTCAACAAGGTATGAATGTGGGTGTCAAGGCTACCTTGCGTGACCGTTCCGGCAATGAAAAGCTAACAGAAAGAACTCTGGAAAAGATTTCCTATGTAACTGACCAAACAAGCACGGTTTATACGCCACCTGTGGCAAATCTGGTGACTGGCGACATGGTTACCGTGCCGGGCCATGACCAAGATGGCCTGATCTGGATAGTCAATAACAGAGCCGGTGGCTATGAACTGCGTCATGCCGGCGGTGTCATTCTGCAAAGGAATGAGGGATCGCTGGAAAGGCTGCAATTTATCGGTACCGGTCTCCTCGGTCAGGAAAATCTTGGGGCCGGACGAAATCTGCTCTTTGTGCCTTTGGAAGATGATCATTTTGGAGCGCCGGCTCGGACACCGCTCTTGGGTGACCTGATTGGCGGGGCTGGAAATGCTGTATTTACCCAACATGGCAGCCTGGTAGATGGCTATGTCTTGGCTGGGAACGATTTTGTCCCTGCTGTCGGTAAAATTATGGCTGACCCGATCATGGCAGCCACTGTTGATCAAGGCCGTCTTTATGTTCTGAGTCAGGGGTCTCTGACCGGCTACCAAATGGGTGGTGAAAAGCAGCTGGGGCTTCAGGAGATTTTCCGGACCAATATTGACGGTGAACCTGAAGGGCTCCTGGTTGATGGTGCCAATATTACGGTGTGGGAACGTGATACTATCAGCTTCTACCAACTTCTTGCTGATGGGAGCCTGATTAATGGGAAGACCGTTACGGCTGGTGGTGAAATTCATAAAGCCATCGCCGATGGTGAGTTGACGTGGATTCTTGCCGATGGGCCCTATGCCGACTTGACATGGCAGGGGTATCTCGATGGCGATCTGGTCGCTCTTGATGCGGTAGGTACAGACCTGCGGGTTTTTGCCGGCAATCAGCTCTATGAACGGTTAGCCACTGGTGGTGCCATTCGGCAGCGGCCATTGCATGCTGTTGATGGCGGTGTTGTCTTTGAACCAGTGCTGACTGAGGCACCCCATGGCGTGCTGATCGGTGATGCCTCAGAAACTGCCACCCTCGGCGGCGTTGATTTCAGTTTCTGTAGCGACACAAACAAACAATTACCAGCCTGGAAGGTATGGAATGAGGGTTCGGCGCATTGGTTTATTCCTCGCCCCAGTCTCGAGGCGGGTCAGATACGAATTATAGGTCATGAACGGAGTGGCTCGTTGGTTCAGAAGTCACTTTCTCGCAATGAGACAAGTAACTCTATCCTGGTCAAGGTCAGCCCTGCGTCAGCCACCGTCATCGCCCAAGGCGCCCTTGTTTCATCAGTTGCTACCGTGGCACCTGATGCCCGGGTGGCAGCGGTGCGGATTACGGCTAATGGTGAAATTCAGAACGCCGCTACCGGCAGTGGGACGCAGTCATACCAGTGGTTCCATACTCCGGATACGGACTCTGTTGATTTAAAAGTTGAGCTGGACCAGAATGAGGTGTCATTTTCTACGCTGACTCTGGTTGACAATGATCCGTTGCTGGAAGAGGTCAGAATTTTTCAGCCTCGCAATAATCAGTCCTATGAAGAAGGCGAGACCCTTACCGTAGAGTACAAGGGGACCACGGAGAGCGGCTATGATTTCCGATATGCCGAGATTCGCCTTGAAGATATCAACGGTATCCTGATTGATATGCGTCTTGCCGGCAATAGTTCAGGTGTTGTTGAACTGACCATGCCGGCCATTGAGGCAATGGAAACCTATTATGTAACGGTCACAACGTTCTACGGCGACAACTACTATTTCAGTCAGGCCAAGACGGGCATCAAGGCCTATCCAAAGCTGAAAGTCCCCACCCTTGAGATTGCCGGAGTTGCCCATAAGATTATGGTCGGTTCCGAGATGGCAGTCACTATTGCCACAGAGATTCCGGCAGGCATGACGACCACGCTGGCCGTCTATAATGACGGTGGTGAGTTATTGGCTGCGGATGAGACGTTAACACAACTTACTGTTCCGGCGGGCACAGCTTTTCTGAGAATGGTGGCCACCGTCTCTGACGGGGCTGGCAACAGCCGCGATGATGAACGTATCGTTCAGGTTGTTAACCCAATTAGCATTGAAAAAGTGGGGGTTCAGCAGAAATTCAAGGCAGCAATCCCGGAAATTGGCGATGCCTGGTTCGCTCAAGATCGCGGGCTCTATAATCTCGCCGGTCAGCGCATGGTCGAGCTTGAATCGACTATCCTTGATATTGCCCATCTGGGTGATCGTCTCATTCTTTCTTTGGCTGATATTGGTATCATAATTGTTGACCCTGCCGATGATTTCAGGATTCTCAGCCAGATGCCAATGGCAAACGAGGTATCCAGCCTGGTGGTTAGTGATAACCATCTTCTCACTCTGCAGGCGGGTAAACTCGTTGCCTATATCATCTCCGGCAATGCCCTTGGCGATGAGAAAATAATCACAGTCAGCGGCAAGGTCGTTGACATCCAGGCCAGAGGAAACGGTTTCTTGGTCGTAACTGACGGTGAGGTGATTTTTCTTGGCAATGACTATCAGGTCAAGCATCGCCAATATGGTTCATTTACCTCAGTGGCCCAGCTGGCCAAATACGTCTATCTCAGCGACAGCAACGGCAAATTGTGGGTCATTAATAATGATTTCAGCTGGATAAAAGCCTTCAAACTAGATGTGCAGACAGACAGGCTGTTGCCGCTGCAGAATCAGCTTATTGGCTTGAGTTCAGAGAACCAACAGCTCATCTTTATCGACATAAATGATCCAAGGGAACCGGTTCTGATCGGGAAATTCCCTGTCCAAATTGGTGGCAACAGCTCCCAGGCCATTCTTGCCGGAGGAAAACTATGTATTGGTGGAGAGATGGGGGCAGTTTATAGACTGCCTCGTCCGGCTTCAGCTGTATCGGGTCTCTATAAGAGCAGCAGGCCACGCGGTTATATCGATGATGTTGCCGTGCTGGAGGGTTCTTTTGTTGCCTCTGCCGGAGATTATGGCGCTGTAACCTATACCTTAGATGGCACAGAGTGGCGTGAAGATGTCTACCCGGCGATGTTTACCACTGCCACCCATGAAGTTGCCGCCTATGGCAGGACACGGTATCTGCTCCAGCAAGATTATCAACGCATCGTTGCCCTTGATGAACAGGGCACGATGACGAAGATCATGGGGAATGCGCCGTTTACCTCATTGCAGGTAACACCGACCAAGATTGTCGCCGCTGCAGGGCCAGAGCTCCACATTGTTAATCGCAATAATAGCAAGCAGCACACCACCTTTGTGGTGAGTGCTGGTGATGATATTATTGCCTTGGCCACAGCTGGTGAAAGTATCCTGGTAAGCACTATTAACGGTACGGTGTATAGGCTTGAGATTGGTGATTTCCCAATAGATACAAACGAAATTCGCGTGGCGGCTGTTTTAAATGCTGCAGATGCAATTCGTTTTATTGCCAGCGACGGCGACTATCTCTTCTATACCGATGGCGCCAACCTCCATCGTATGCGCTTGGATACCCGTGAGGACCAGTATGTCATCTTGAGTGGCCTTATCGATGCCCTCAGGGTTTCTTCAGGGAATGTGTGGGCTGCGGTTAACCGCGAGGTGTTCCGTTTAGATGTTGCCGGAGCATGGCAGCAGGCGCCAGCTCTTGCATTGACAACCACGAATCCTGTGGAAAGGGTGGACGCAGGCCATAACCAGCTCATGGTCGGTATGGGGGCCTTTGGTGTTGAGCTTTATGAAATGCCAACCACCATCCTGGCCTCAAGTCCGGCTTTGATGCACCCGGTGGTGAATTCGGTCTTTGTTCAGAATCAGAGGATGAACCTTGAGTTGGCAGACTCAACGGGGGTAAATTGCGCCCGCTTCATGGTCAATGGTGAAATTGTCGCTGTGCGGGAGACAGAACCATTTAAGGCCGGGGTGATCGTTCCAGCAAATCTGAAAAATGGTCAACCCTTTGATATAGAAGTGGAAATTGACACGGTGTGGGGTGTGGTCACCAAGTCTGCTAAGCGCCAGGTCATTCTCCAGGGTGAAGAGCTGCCGACAAACCCATTCTCCGTTTCATTACAGTTAGATAATTTCTACCTGCCGAGACCCCTGGAAATGCGTGCTCTCATCCATGACAGCCTGCATCCCGTGGCTCAGGTAGAATTTTACTATAGTGCCAGCTATGCAGGACCTTTTGAACTCATTGGCAAACATTACGGGCCTGAATATGTCGTCACGAGAAATTTTGACCGCGAGGCTGATGGCCATTACATCATGGCCCGCGCCATTGACGTCTATGGTAATTACACAGAGAGTGACCCGCAGCAATTCTACCGTCTCTATGATCGTCATAAACCAGATGTCAGTATCAATGTAGATGGGCTTCTAATTAACGGTAATCTGGCAGGCAACCATGCATACCAGGTGATTGTTGGTCTCCAGGATGTTGGTGATAGTGGCATTGAGCTCGCTCTTCTCCGAAAAGACGGGATGATCGTTGCTGCAAGTTTTGAAAATGGTGAATTCCGCTATGAAGAAGCTGCACCGCAACCGGGCGCTACTTATGTCTATCACGTATACGCCCGCGACCGGGCCGGTAATTATCGCGAGTATGAAGCGACCTACGTCATAGCTCACGATAACCCGCCGTCCACACCTGTGATAACCGTTGAGGACTCAGTACGTGAGCTCAGTCCATTCCAGGTTAAGGTTGAGGGACAGGATGATTTACAGATTAGCAGCATTGAACTTGATTGGCATGGCCAGAAACTGGTTCAAGAATTTGCTAGCTCGAACTTGAAAATTGCCAGCGCTACTTTCAACGTTCTTGATATTCGGGGCACCAGGCTGACTGGGGTTGCTACGGAAACCTTAACCGCGACAGTCAAGGATGACCTTGGTCAGGAAGTTTCAGCCCAGGTTGCCCTGACCGTTCTCCCTGATGTCGTTCCTGATCTAACGAACGTGCAAATTCAGGCGCCTGATTATGGCTTCTATGATTCCATGGTGCCGGTAACCATTACCGGCCTTGATGAGGTGGATGACAGCCAGGCGAGCAACCTCACGGTGTCCTTGATTGATGTTACCGGTTCCACTCCTGTTGAACGTGTCAGAAGTGAAGGGGGGGCAAATCCTCTTAAGTTGGCAATCAGGACAAGCAAGGATGATGCACAAGGCACGACCTTTAAGTTTAAGGTCAGGGTTGAGGATGAGGTAGGCCAGTATGCCGATTCTGCGATCTATTCAGTAGATCTTACCCAGAGGCCAAATGAGATCCGTTTTGCCAATGACGGTGATAGCTCCATAAATTTAGCCTATACCGAGGTAGGAAATACAACATCTTTCCGGACTATTGTTCTTGATTCGGCACTTCGTCCTGTCCCAGGTCAGACTGTGCAGTGGTATCTTGAGCATGTCTCAAGTGCAGCAACGGAAGATCTCGGGGTGACGACAACCGGCATTGATGGCGCCACAAGTCTTGAGTTCAACACAACCAGGCTTGCTGGAAGTTATCGAATTCTTGCCCAAGTCCAAGCTTTCAATTGGGTCCAATCCCTTCACTCCTTTGACCTTGAGACAGGAGAAGTTGATCATCTTGATATTGCCTATATCCCGCCTGTGATGGCTGGAGATGAGCTGAACGTGATCATCTCCGCCAAGGATCAGGGCAATAATTTCGTGTTTTTTGCAAATGAGGAACTGCTCACCCTGGAGCTGACAGATCAATCATTCCATTTTGCCTTTGCCGATACAGTCCGAGTAGATCAGGTGCTGAATGGCGATGGTTACTATGAGGAGAAGGGGCATATCCGCTTGGTTAATGGTCGCGCTGTTGTGGCGATCGCCGCGGCCGAAAAAGTGGGCTTCTATCAGGTATTAATTGATGTTCCAGTTACCAGAGGGATCTATGCTCTCTATGACCATGATGGTGACAGCAACACTCTCGGCAATGAGATAACAGAGCTTACTGTTGAAGTAGTTCCTGCCGATCCCGCCTCCTTTGTCATGAGTCAGGTCAGTATGACAAACTCCGCATTGGGTGATCCGCAGCGACTTGAAGCCGGCGAGACCGCGACAATCAAGCTCCAGATAAATGATCGTTTCGGGAACCTGAACACCACCGTAAATACCGGGAACGGCCGTCAGGATGCAAATTTTGCCGTTGATCTCGGCCTTACAGGCAATGCCGTGATAAACGGCCAAACCGGCGCAGCAGCAATAGCTGTGCATCGCGGCGAAGCAGCATTTACAGCGACCACTCCAGATGTGGAAACGGTAACCCTGTCAATCGCTACAGTTGATCCCCAACCGGTCACTCTTTCCACCTCGGAAACCTTGAGCCTGGATTTCCTCAAACCTCTCCCTGCTATTACCGGGGTAGAGTTTGCCAAGGTTCACGATTCGGTTAATTCGCCCATGGTCTTTACCTTCACCGAGGCGGTTGAGGAAACAGGCCAGGCGCCGGTTGCCATCAGCCTTGATGGCGTTCCCGTTAATGGAACCATTGCCATCGACAGCAATGTGGTTAGCTTCACCTTTACTGACAATATTGAGTTGAACCGCTGTTACGATATCTCCACACAGCTCTCAAGCCTGGTGGGTGTTGCAGGCAAAGATCCGCTTCTTGCCCAGCAGCTTCAGGCCTGCAGTCCCCACGTTGCCCTACCGATCCAGGCTAAACCTTATCTCTTGTCTGGAGCAGTGAACAGCCTTCAGACCCTGGTTGGCGTCGGTATTGATCGCGCTCAAATAAACAATGGTCTGGTCATTCTTGAATCAACCTCCGTTATGTTTGATTGGTCGGGGGAAACCCTTACCCTAGATAGCCTTGATGGCCAGATAACCGATGGCACCATCGAAAAGCTTGAACTCCAGGGTAATCTGCTTGGTGTTGGGCCGGTCAACATGGCCAACAGTATCTCCATCCGACTGCTGCTTCCCGGATATGATTTCGATCAGGATGGCCTCAATAATGAGCTTGAGATCGCCCTTGACCTTGATCCCACAACCAACGATACCGATGGTGACGGCATCCGTGATGGTGATGAAGATTACGATCATGACGGCCTCACAAACAATGAGGAATTGGCCCTTGGCACCGATCCTGCCAAAACAGACAGCGATGATGATGGTCTTTCCGATTACGCTGAGGTAGCCTTGTATGGCTCCAATCCTTTGGTGGTCGATAGTGACGGCGATGGTCTGGCAGACGGCTTAGAGGCCAAGACCGGCAATGATCCAACCACAAATGAACCAATGGATCTCGGCACCTGGGTTGTAAGCCTCACAGTGCAGCCCACTGATATTGAAATTACCTATTCAATAACCAGTCAACCCATAACCCAGCTTCAGGTTATGGCAACCTTGAGTGTCGAAGGCACAGAGTACCAGATTGATGTCACGGAAGAGCGTTTCGGCACCACTTATGTAAGTGATACCCAAGTGGTTGCCAGCCATGAAAATGACGGCCTGTTTAAGATCGTTGGTGATGGTAATGCCATGCTCCAGGCAACTCTGGGCAGTGTAACGGCCCAGGCCGCGCTTACCGTCTTGCCTCCAGTGGATACAGGTGTTGAGGTCCGCCCCATTGCAACCGATACTCCTCAAACGCTTTATGCTGGCTCTGATACAGGCGAGCTGTGGCTCGAGCTTGTCGGTAGTCTTCCTGTTGAAATTCAGACCATAAGTCTTGATGGTCAGCAAATTCCTGTGGAGAGGATCTATCCTGGGACGTCCGGTGTTCCCTTGCTTGAGAAATGGGCTCCAGGGTCAAATCCTGGTGTGGTTGCCTATGCTCAAATTATCAGCGGCAACACCGAGCAGTATGGCGTAAACGGCGAGGGGGTTATTGATGGCTTTGGTGATGGACCGGCCTTACTGTACATAGGATTCCCCAATGGCGTAGGGGCCGATGTCCAAGGCCGTATTAGCGTGACCATGTCCGCCCTTGGCATGGCAGAACTGCTGACCATGACTGTCAATGTGCCGGTGGAGGTAGATCCTGAACCCATTTTCGAGTTCACTTCGTCATTACCTGCTGAGATGAACCTCCAGGTCGGCCAACCATTGGATCTCCCTATTGTGATCATTGACCCTGGCCACAATACCATGGATGTCCAGTATCTGCTTGACGGGGTGCCCCTTGTTAAGCCGCTAACAGCACCCTATCCGGAGTTGAAGATCGGTGCGCCTATGGTTGTGCTGACCAATATAGCCAACCTCGGTTACGATAAAGAGAAGGTCATTAGCGAAATGCCAATGGCCTTGACTTTGGATGGTCCTCTTTCAGCCAATCTCTATGATATCTCTACCAATTATACCTATAGCTACCTGGCAGAATGGGCCATGTTGCGGTTCACTGTTACGGAAAATGCCTGTTATAATATTAAGTTTGATAATAATGAGTTTGTGGGTTTTATCTTCCCCGTTGCCGCTGATGGAACGATTCGCTGGGATTTTAGAGTGGCCTGCCACTCATATGGGGATACGAGAAATCTAGAAGGTCCCTTAATGCCGGGAGAATATGTCGTTGTCCTGGCGAAAGGCAACAAGCAATTTGCTCCCTCTACGAGCGAGTTGAGCCATTTCATAGAGAATTACCAGGCTGATTTCACCTCCATTACCGGTTCTGATTTGACAGTTGAATTGGAGCAATCTCCTCGTTGGGTGAATGGGGTGACTGGTTGTCCGAACACCTGTGGGCCTGAGGTATCTCCCTGGAGACAAGATGCGGTTCTGAAAGCCAGTGTGGATAGGAGTTTTATCAAATATACCGCTCAATCAACGGTTGATTTCAGTCGAAGCTATAAAGAAGAACGCCGGGCATATAGCCTCAACGATGCGGATATCGGCGCCCATACCCTGACGGTCAAGGTGGTCGAGCACATGGCCAATGGTGCGGTGCGTGAGTATGAGGCTGGATCAGCTACCCTCAAAGTTACAGCAGCAGATGTTCAACCCAGTTGCGGGGCGATTCAGGTCGCGCAGGCATCGCCTGGTCCAGGCGAGGCCATCTATCTCCGTGAGCAAGGCGACTTGACCGCTGGCGAATTTACCAACTTCACGCCTTTTACCCTTAAGGCATCCGCATCTTCTGGAATCAACAAGGTCGAGTGGCTCAACCCACCAGCATTACAGGTGCCGATTCCAAGTATATTCCCTGTGGATATAGAGGTGTTAGAGTCTGGCAAAGTCGTAACGGCCTCTGATCGGCAGTACCAGGTGGAGAGCGGTGAAGGTCTCTATGCCCATTTCAAAGAGCCCTTTGGAATGCATATCGAGTTTGCGGGTATCTATTCCATAACTCTTGATCATCAACGTGCCGATGTCACTGCCACAGTTATGGTCCACGATGTCGCTACTCGTCAGGAGGTTGCCACTGCCCAGGGTGTCGGGCCGTATGAGTTCAATCTTGACTCCGGAGATTATTACCTGTTTGTCGCCATCGAATACCCGGAGGATAGTGGCTTTATTAGCTACAATGTGTTGCCCGAATACCATAATATGGCAATACTTTATGTTGTTAATGACTATTCCAATTTCAACATCACCCTTAATGAACTGAGCGTTGACACCACCCGTACCTTCCCTCTGAGCAGTGCCTTGAGTTATCGGATTGATTCGGTTGATAATACTTATTTTACCCTCGGCAATATGGCCTCGTATAAGGCCATCGAACGCAGTGGTCTGCAGGAACTCCAGTTCAGAGTGACAAGTAATTGCGGCGCTGAAGAGGTTGTCACCCTGCCGATTTCGATCCTCAAAGATCCTGAGCCAACAGCAATTATTAACAATGTCACAAGCGCTTCAACCTTGGAGCTTGGCTCAACATCCCTTCTTAATATTTCCATCGAAGATATGGGCAGGGATGTGCTTGGCGTTGAGGCCTATCTAAGACCTACCACTACCATCGGTCCTGGAACCTCCAGTGAAGATATTCTCCTTTTAACGTTCTTGTTTGCCGAGAAATTCAGCGTTACTAATGTCGTCAAGCCGTGGCGCGCTGATGCTGATACTTTCACTGTCAATATCCCGGTCACCATCCCCATGGTGGATACATATGCCGGTCTGATAAGCACAGGCACCTACCAGCTCTACCTCGGCCTCATTGAGATGGATGGCAACATAATCTCTACTAATCCAGTGGATATCGCACTTGTTTCAAACACCAAGCCTCCCTCCCTCTTGCTTCAGGAGGTTGGCTATAAGGTTCCGGCTGGGGAGAGTTTTGTCGTCGCGTTCGAGGCCGCAAAGCTAGGTGAGATGAACAAGGTGAGCGTCGCTGCCAGCGGCTCAGTGCCGGGCGGAACTTACACTGATGAAATTTCCTTTGCCGGTCAACGAGGGACAGTGACCGGTAGTTTTGAGATACCCTCCAGCGCTGATGCTCAGATTGGCGAGACCATTGTCGTCAAGGTCACTGCCGAAGATAGCGACGGCAAAATAACCGCAAAACAGATCGTTGCGGAAATAGGCCCCTGGGGTGGTAACATTGTTGAGGTTACCGGTACCCAGGCGGTTGACAACACTATGCGTTTCTCCGATGTCATTGTCAGACCAAACGGCGTACTGACCTATGGTGATGCGAATATAAGAATTAATAGCCTGGTTGTTGAGAACGGCGGCTTGGTTACGGTTGAGTTTGACGATCTCACCATCCATGATCGCCTGCAAATTGATGAAGGAGCGGAGCTGCGGGCCCGCTATAGCCCTAATACAGCGATTATTCATGGAATGCATGGTGGTGATAGTTACAACCAGAAAGCCTATGGGGATTTCCGTACACCTCATACCTATGGTGCATATGGGTACGCAATTAAAAAGTATTCTTCTAGCTATTATTGGTATGGAACCTTTGGTCCTGCCGGTGGGGGCGCGCTCGCGATCAATGTTCCATCCATGGTCGTCAATGGCACCCTTTCCGCCAATGGTGCAGACCTGTCTTTGCCAAATACAGATTACTCTCAGTATTATGGCGCTGGGGCGGGTGGTTCGCTCTACATCCAGGCTAGCTCCCTTGCTGGTACAGGTAAAATTCAGGCAAATGGTGGTAATGCAACACTTGCCGAGGTTGACGATAGGGCTGGGGCCGGTGGCCGCATAGCCATCTATTATAACGCCATGACCTCTTCCCTCGCAGATCTGAGCCTTGATGCCATGCCCGGGACGGCAGTCACTGCACCGCATACCTCTTATTCGGCACCAGGGGCAGGAACCGTGTTCACCCAGAGCACAAGCCAACAGTTTGGCGACTTGAAGGTCGATGACGGTGACCGAGGCCATGATTACCAGAAAACAACCTTGCGCACCGTTGGCACTAGAGTAATTAACGATATTTCCCCGGTGGCTGGCGAGACTAATCGTTATAAAATTACGGTTGGTTTGGATGGCTCGTGGCTGCCAACTGCAACTTCTTATGATGGCTTAGGTGCCAAAGGCCTTTTTGTCAGCCTTGATGGTAACCCAGACAGCCCATTGTATGAGATTCTCTATAATACATACAACACAATCATTATCGAGTCGTCTGAGGATATCACAGGCTATGTGGGTGCAACCCTAAAGGGAATTATCCGTCTCGACACACTGTTCATGAGTGACAACGCCCATCTTGTCACCAAAGACCTGCTCTATGTCGATGACTTCCAGCTGTCGAAACGAAGCAATATTGAAGATGTCCCTAATGTGCTGACGCCTGGACCGAAGGTTTTTGATACGCTGCTTATTGACCATGATTCGAGATTCTTTGTCGCTGATGTTGAAACAGGTTCACTGGCAATGTCTGACGGGAGTTTTGATACCCTCAGTGAGCTGGTGGTCACATCCGGAGATGTCGTGGTAAGCGGAACCAGCGACCTTCGCGCCGAGGCTGTAACGATACAGAACAATCTCGCTGTTCAGGACGCAATTCTCACCGTTACAGTGCCGGGAACTGTGACAGTCCAGGGCGATATGACAGTTTCAACTGTTCAGTCCTTGGAAACCATTATCACGGTACCTCCGGCAATATTCGACAACGTCAACAGTCAGATACATTCGCTTAATCTTGATATCGGCGGTAGCCTCATTGTTGACGAGAATTCAGCTATTGATCTTTCAGGAAAGGGGTATCCTTTCAGAAGAACCGTCGATTTTCAGTCTTTGTGGACTTATGGGGGTAGCCACGCTGGCCAGGGAGGCTACAGCCAACAGGTTGATTTGACCTATGGCATTTTTAGCGAAGGCCGTTTAGCTGGTGCTGGTGGGTATTCTTACCCGGGTGGAGGTCTGCTGCGGATAAAGGCGCCAATTATTGAACTCGATGGCAAGCTTTGGGCGAATGGTGGGACGTATGAAGGAAGTGGTTATAATTACTATACGGGTGCGGGAGGTTCCCTTTCTCTTGATGTTGGCTCTCTAACAGGCCAAGGCACAGTCAGGGCTGATGGTGGCAAGGCGGCTCATCATACTGGTTCCGGTGGCCGGGTTGTTGTTGAGAATTACACCACACTTGAACTCACATCTCCTTCCTTCATGAAGTCAATATCTGCTGCCGGAGGGGTCTGTACGGATTCACGTTATGACCAATATGGTGGCGCTGCTGGTACCGTCTATCTCAAAGAGAGAGGGATGGAGAGCGGAAGACTCATTATTGATAATGGTGATTATAGTGATGATCTCACTCTCACCGACACAGAAGAGTGGACTATCATCCGCAGCATTGGTGAACAAACAATCGTTAGCCTCGATGTCGTTGAGGAGGGCAGGGCCAAAGTTACCGTATCGGACTCTCCATGGAATCCTCCAAGTCCTGGATTCAACAAAAACGGTCTTAAGGGCCTCTTAGTTGACCTCGATAGCACAGATGAAGCTGGGCCATTCTTCCCAGTCCTAGATAATGGCAAGGACTGGCTCCTCCTTGACACCTCCAGCCTGGCATTGGGAGAACAGCCTCTGGCCGGCGATACCTTGATTGGTGTCATCCGTCTTCAATCTCTACTGATTGCTAACGATGCCAGGCTGAAAACCACTGACAGGCTCGTGATTGCTGAGGTTGATGGCCTTGATGTCCAGGATCCTACGGCACTACAATTTGGTCAAATGGACGAGTGGTGGAGCTACCCGTGGCCAAGCGGCATGGAACTCGAATTTTACAGCGATCTAACGATTCCTTCTCTTACTCTTGCCGGAGTTAATCTCAAGGTCCATGGCACCCTCCATGTCCTTGGCGATATGACAATGAGTGGCATTAATACCTTGTCAACCACTTCATTAAGTGTTGATGGCGATATGACAATAGGTGGCATTAATACTTTGTCAGCCACTTCATTAAGTGTTGATGGCGACCTCCTCTTAGAAGGTGGTGAGCTTGAAGTTGCTGTTGCCCAACCCATCACGGTGCTGGGCAATGTTTCTCTTCTCCAAGACGCCAGTAGTATCGGCTCCGTCCTGATGGTACCTGATGCAGATAGAACAAAGAAGATTATGTATACCCTTGAGATGAACATCACCGGTAAACTAACCATTGATGATCTCTCCCGCATTGATCTCACCGGCAAGGGCTATCCCTACAGGATGGATGTTGGCTTCGCCAGTGATACAATAACCCGTGGTGGTAGTCATGGTGGCATGGGTGGTGGCGTCACTGTAGATAAAACCTATGGGGATTATAGGCAGGTCTTCGATGCCGGAGCTGGTGGCTATTCCACGGCTGGAGGTGGCTTGATCCGTCTCCATGCTGCAGGGGTTGAGCTCCTGGGAGGTGGTGTGATCCGGGCCAATGGCTCGCCATCAACATCCTACTATAGTGGAGCCGGTGGCGGTATTGAGATTGCTACAGAATTCCTTGCAGGCACAGGTTTTATCGAAGCCCAAGGTGGTGATGCCACTCATCAAAGCTCTGGTTCCGGTGGTCGGATCAACATAGCCTTTACCTCTCTTGATAGCACAATGCTCAACGCTGGTCATATTTCAGCCCAAGGAGGTAAGATAGGGTCTTCTTACAGTATTGATCTTAAAGGCGGTGCCGGTACGGTTTACCTCAAGGATAAGGCCGCTGTTCGGGGTAGTTTGATTGTCGACAATGGCGACGCCGGTCCGACTGAGCAATGGACACCGGTCCGCAGTGTCGGCCAGCATGGCATTGTCGGTGTTCAGGATCTCGGTAATGACCAGTGGCGTATTGAGGTTGGTGATACACCGTGGACAGCACCTGCCGATACCGTTGATGGACTCGCCCTCAAGGGCCTTTGGGTTGATCTCCAGGCGGCTGATCAGCCCGGACCATATTATGAAATCATTGATAATGGTGCCAATTGGATCATTGTCAACACCGCGGGCGCTTCCTTGCCTGACTTAATCGGTTCAGAACTCATTGGTGTCGTTGATTTAGATTATTTGGAAGTACGAAACGGCGCAGCCGTCTATAGCAAGGATCGTTTGGAGATGGATATCCACAACGATCTTGCCGTGGATCCAGACGCTGCTATGGCCTTTGGTCAATTAGCAGGTTGGCCGGATTACCAGTGGCCTGAAAACTTTACCCTGCTTATGACCAGTAGCCAAAAAGAGGCAGCTCTTGCCTTAACCAAAGTCAACGTCACCATTGAGGGTGATCTGGAGGTCGCGGACTGGTTAGATATTTCCGGGGATGTGAATTTCCAAGCATCCCTGCAGGCCAACAGTATCAAAACCGGTGGCGACTTTGATGTTACCTACGCCACTGTGACCTGCCCCAACCTGGATATTGGCGGCGACATCCGTCTTCTTGATGGGGCTGAGCTGACGGTGCCCTATGCTGATGTTGACATGCAAAAGGTCTACCCGCTGACTATCAACAGCCTGGGTGATGTCTATGTCCGGCAAGGGGCGGTCATCAACCTGGATGGCAAGGGGTATCCGAGTTATTACAACCTAGATTTTACCAACACATCTGGTACTGAAACCCGAGGTGGAAGTCATGCCTCCTCGGGCGGGCGGAGTACCTTGGCTTGGGGATATGGCGATTTTCAGGAGGCGGCATTTGCTGGTCTTGGCTATTCCGGCGCTTCATCTGACCTCTATAAGGGAGGGGGACTTTTACGGCTTTCTGCTGCTACACTTGACGTTAGCGGTGAGATTCGCAGCAATGGCCTACAGCATAGTGCCGGTGGCGGCATCCATTTTGATGTCGGTCATCTTGCCACGGCCCCAGGCGCCCTGGTCCAAGCCAATGGCGGAGTTAATAGTAGTACCTTGCAAGGCTCAGGTGGGCGGATCAGCGTTATCTACGATACCCTCGCCCTGGCCGAAAATTCTTTGCAGGCCTATGACTCTCCTTATTACACAACAACAGGTCAAAGCGGCGCTGGTACCATTTTCTTTAAAAACAGGAGCGAAAGCCTGGGTACCCTTATTGTTGATAATGGTGATACACGTACGGCCGGACAATGGACCACCCTGCGCAGCATCGGCCGCCAGCTCATCACTACTGTTACTCCCCTTACTGGCACGGAATGGCGTATTGAGATAGCTGATGATGCCTGGCTAGCCCGGGAGACTGATCCGGCACGCCTTGGCATAAGCAACCTCAGCGTTGACCTGGATAGCTCCACCACCAGTGGCCCATTCTATCAGGTCATCGATAATGGCACGAACTGGTTCACCATCGACAGTGGTGGCGTTGACCTTGCCAGCCAGGGCCTGGTTGGTAATGAACTGATCGGTATTATCTCCCTTGCCAGGGTGGAGGTTAAGAATGGCGCTATGCTCAATATTCCGGACAGGCTAGAGATTCAAAACGGAACAGATGTTGTTGTTGACAGTTTGTCAATTCTCAAGGTTGGCGAACTCCCAATCATGGATGAGGCAACATTGACGGAAATCTCTGGACTCACCTTTGCGGGTGACTTTAAACGCGATTCCTACACAGTTGATAACTGGTTACTTACAGTTGATGGTGCTGTGGATGTCGCTGGCGACCTCGTGGTAACCGGTGAACTCGGAGGTCTCATCGCAGATTCAGTCAAGGTCGGGGGTAATTTTCTGGTAAATAATAGTGATATTACCTCTCCAGCTATTGAGACTGTGGGGAATATGACCATCCAAGGTTCTGCGGCTCTAACCTGTTCAACTATAAGCACAGGGAGGGATATGACCATTCAAGATACAGCACTCCTCACCTGCCCGACCATTGATACGGCGGGGAATATGACAGCCCAAGGTTCTGCTGTGATCACTGTGCCATCTCCAACAGTCACCCCCCTGCAGCATTGGCCTCTCAATGTCTCGGTGGGCCTGCATCTTGATCTCTTTGATCAGGCCAAAATTGATCTAGATTTGAAGGGCTATCCCTATCAATTTGCCGGGCCTGATGGCCAGAAGGACGAAAAGGGGTATGCTACCCACGGTGGACTATCCTCATTATACCAACCAGATGGAACCTATGGCAGATTCCAGCAGGCTCAATTTGCCGGATCTGGCGGTCAATATCCTTCCAGCACTAGAGGGCAAGGCGGTGGTTTTGCGGCTATCTCAGCCCAGAGCCTCTTTATGGACACAAATACTCAGATATCGGCAAATGGTGATAGCTACTACGGCGGTGGCGCTGGCGGTGGGATCCATCTCAATATTTCAGGCGTCTTGCAGGGAGGCGGTAAGATATCTGCCAGAGGCGGCGATTCGATTCATTCTCATCTTGCATTTTATTATGCTTCTGGTGGCGGTGGTCGAATCTCCATTGATATAGACCCTGCAAACTATAATTTCACAGGTGTTTTGGACGTGGCTGGCGGTGTTTACGGCACCACAAAGATTGCAGGGGCCGGCACGGCTTATATCGGCAGTGAGGCGCACTGGGGCGTTGGGGAGTGGGGGAAGTTGCTCATTAACAATGCTGGTCAGAGTGCTGTCACCGGATCAACGCCGATGAAGCGTGTTGGCCATTTAACAATTAATGATGTCGAGGTGCAGGCCGCTAACCTCTTGCGGCTAACTCCTCAGCCTGTCCCCCTTCTGGCATTGTCTGAAACCGGGGAAGTTACGCAGTCCGGTGTTGGCAGCGTTGCCTATTTTTCTTTCACGGTGCCATACACAATTCCCTCCCACTTCATTAGGGTAAGTGGTTTTACGAGACCACATTTTAAGATTTTTAGGGACGATGGGTCTCTTGATGTCAATGATTTTGTATATGAAGGCTATCAAGCTTCTTCCCTCTATGACTATGTTGAGAAGGATAACGTCTACCTCCATGCAGGTAACTACATAATTGCCGTCAGTTGCTACCACTTAACCGATGCTGAAGCGATAGCAGGTGAACAAATTAATAATTATTTTGGCCTCTTTACCTTAACTATAAACGGTGCTTCAGTACCTCGATGGCGGCCAAGTACGGATGGCTATGGCTTGGGAATTGTTGGTAATTATGTTGATCTTGACCCCACAACCCCGGAAGGGCCCTTCTTCCGTATCGTTGAGAATGGTTTGAATGACTTCATTATTGAAGATCCGGATGGACTTATCCCAGATGCCAATGCTCTTCTGGGCCAAGATGTTATCGGTGTTCACCGTTTCGATACCCTGGAAGTAACCCAAGGTGCATCAGTAGATTTCGGTGAAGATCGAGTCATAGTAGGTGACACGGTGAACTCCTTCTGGGATGCAACCAGTGAAATTATTGCAGACAGTGAAAGTGTGCTGCCGGTGCAGCAGTAAAACTCAGATTTATAAGGATATGAATATGTTGATACGTTTTATTTTAATCTTCAGTCTTCTCTTGGCCGGCCTTGTTGGCTGTGGTGGTGATAACGATAAAACCGTGGCCACGGTGAACGGCAAGAAGATTACCAATGAGCAGTTTGATGCCTTTCTGAAATTCAAGAGGGTGCCGGTCAAGGACGAGACACGTAAGGCCCGCATGCTTGATCAGTATCTTGAGCGCGAGGCGTTGGCCGCGGTGATTGAGAAGAAAGACCTCTTGGATAACGCCATGATTGAGGCGGAGTTAAATGAGTTTAAGAAAGAGATGCTTATCAGCCGCTATTTTGAAAAGTACCTGGATGAGCAGGTTACTGAGCAGGCCGTAAACAATTATTACAACACCAAGGCTGCTGAGTATGAGCAGAAGAAGGCCCATGTCGCCCATATCCTGATTCGCCTCAACATGAAAATGTCCGAGGAGGAACGCCAGGTCAAACTGACCACGGCCCAGGAGGCCTATTCCAAGGTTCGCGCCGGGGAAGATTTTGGCAAGATTGCCGGTGCCTATTCAGAGGATAAAATTTCCGCCAAGAAAGGTGGTGATCTGGATTGGGTAAAAGAAGGCACCATTGATAAGCGTTTTTCCCAGACGGTTTTCACCATGAAGGAAGGGGACGTCTCGGAACCATTTGAAACGCCCTTTGGTTTCCATATAGTCAAGCTTCTCGAGGCCCCCCAGATTGTCAAACAACCCCTCAAGGGCGTGGCCGGTGATATCCGCTACCAACTCCGCAATCAGGCCAAAAAGGCCGAGATGGACAGGTTGCTGGCGGAAGTGAAGATTAAGAAATAGTTTTTCGAGTTTCGAGTTCAACGTTCAAAGTTACAACCCCGAACCCCGAACCCCGAACTCAAAACTAAGAACCCAGAACCTAAACTCCGGAACGGTTTTTTATGCGTTATAAAGTTGTCATTTTGCTGTTTCTTACCCTTCTTCTGAGCTCGTGTGGTGATGCTGACAAAGAAGCAACGTTAGAAGGTGAATCCGTCGTTGTTGCCGTGGTGAATGGCGCGGAGATCAGCCAGTTTGATCTTGATCTGGCCATCCGTAAATTGGTCGGTGCCGAAGCGGCCACCATGATGGATGAAGCGGCTACCAAAAAGGTGCTTGAGAGTATGGTGATGAGCCGTGCCATCAGTCAGCTCCGCGAAAAGGAAATGAATGCTCTGGAGAAGGCTGAAATTGCTAAGGAAGTTGCTGTTTTTCGCGAGCAGCTGCTGGTTCGTAGATATCTGGCCAAACATTCCCCGCCCCAGCCGGTGACCATGGAAATGGTCCAGGATTATTATGATGGCCATCCAGAGCTCTTTGGCGCCAAGAAAATCAGAATGTACGAGATGATTACCACCAAGCGGGCACTTAATGCCAACGAGAGAGACGAGCTGCTCGGCAAACTCCAAGATCCGGGCAAACATGGAAAATGGCAGGATTGGGCCAAGGAGCTGGCCGCATTCGGTTATCCTGTTACCTATCGCCAGGGCAGGGATGGTGGCGAAGTACTCCACCCCAAACTTAACCAGGTTATGGGCTCACTTGCACCCGGTCAGTCTTCGCCGCTGATTTTTGTCAAAGAAACGCCCTACCTTATCCGGATTACGTCTGAAGAGAATATCCCTGCTCAGCCCTTAGCAGAAGTAACCGGGGCCATCAAAAAAGCATTGGGTCCCAAGCAGTTAAAGCAAGCAGTGGAACAGGTCGGTAAGGAAGCACTGGCCAACGCCAAGGTTGAATACAAATAGTATTGAAAATGAAACTCATAAAATCCAATGACCATCTATAACAAGGCAACATATATAGGTCTGCTCTTCGCTGGCATTCTCCTGGGACTTACCTCCGTCCTGCAGGCAGCTGTTATTGTCCAGCACCCATTTGATCAGAAAGGTACGGCAGGTGCCGCCGCTGAGTTCACGGTTGTGGTTGACGGGACGAATGTGACCTATCAATGGACCAGGGATGGCAGTGATATTGCCGGTGCCACCAGCCCTTCCTATGCCATTGCCGCCATTACTTTGGCAGATAATGAGGCCTGGTTTCGCTGTCGTGTCACCGATGGTGGGGGAAGTCAAATCAGTCTTGAGGCCCAATTGGTTGTTTTCCAGAAAGGAGACTATGACTGGGATGGTGACATCGATGATGATGATGTCGAACATCTGCGCCATAATATCGGCAAGCACTTTGGCCAGTTGCGGGAGCGTGAGAGCAGCAAAGACCGTGACAAAGAGAAGAGTAAGTATTTCGGTAAGAAGTCGGAACACGATAACCGGAAAGACAAAGAAAAGAAAAAAGATAAAAAGAAGAAGGACAAGGATAAAGACGAAGACGAAGACGAAGACAATGACAGGGCCGAGGATGAGGTTTCTGCCGCTGAGATTGCCGAATTTGACTGGAACGGTGATAACCGCATCAACGGCAAAGACCTCCGGATTCTCGAACAGCAATGCACCAACCCCAACTGCCAGGTGATCGAGCCGCAACCGCCGGTCATCGTCAAACAGCCTGAGTCTGCCAAGATGAAGGAAGGTAGTTCCGAGATAATCACTGTCGAAGCCTTGGGCCCCGATCTTCAGTATCAATGGCAGAAAAACGGCGCGGATATCCCAGGTGCCAATCGCAACTATCTCAGGCTCCGCAAGGTTCCTTACCAAGATAACGGCAGTCGCTATCGTTGCCTGATCACCAATGAGGACGGCAGCACAACCAGTCGGGAAGCCGTTCTTAACGTCTACCGAAAGGCCGACCTGGATTGGGATTGTGATGTTGACGACGATGATCTCAAGCGCTTCCACGGTAAACACGGCCAGCCATGGTTTCGATGTCCTGAGTGTGATCTCGACGATGATCGGGTGATCACCAATTGGGACCTTCAGGACGTTGAAAAGCAATGCGATGCCCCGGACTGTGATAACGACAAGCTGCTGGCCCCGAAAATCATCCAGCAACCACGCGACCAGTCAGTGGTTGAAAATACAGTGGTCATTTTTGAGGTGGTCGTTGTTGGCAAGGCTTTGACCTATCAGTGGTTCCGCAATGGCGGCGAAATTGAAGGGGCAACCCAGCAGAAATTTTTGATCCGCCAGCCGGAAATGACCGATAATGGCGCCTCATTTCAGTGCAAGATTACCAGCGGCGATGTTTCGCAATTGACCGATGAGGTCACCCTTTCTGTCTACCAACAGGGTGATTTTGATTGGGACCGTGATATTGATGAGGATGACGCCCGCGTTGTCAGGGCATTGCTCTGGAAGCTTGCCAACAAGTATACCGAAGCCAATTTTGATGATGATTGGTTGATTACCCTCAAAGATCTGCGTCATCTCATGAGGCTGTGTAGCTGCCCGCAATGTCAGGAGCCGCAACCTGCAGCCATCGTAAAAAATCCAGAAAATACAACAGTCCTTGAAGGTACTCCGGCAATTTTTACAGTGGAAGCCAGCGGTATCCGCCTTACCTACCAATGGCAGGTGAATGGGGTGGATATCCCCGGCGCCACCCTGGACTCCTACACCCTGCCTGTGGCCCAGCTTCTTGACCATGGCAAACTGTATAGCTGTATCATCACCAATGCCGGGGGCCCGGTAACCACGCAGGCTGCTGAACTCCAGGTGGAGATGGATGTGCCACCCAACGATGTTCCGGTAACAGGCCTCAGCGTTGTCTGGCAGCAGGACAAGGCCCTGCTCAACTGGCAGCTGGCCGAAGGCATGCGTTATCAGATCCAGCGCGGTAAAAATGCCGATGACACGAAGTTTGTCAGTGAAACCGACCAAACCACCTTCCTTGATGACGGCGCAGCCTATTATTTTGGCTGGTATTACCGGCTGGCCACCATTAAGGATTATTTCCACCCGGTGAGCAACAAGGCATATCACGCGGTTGGCCCACTCTCAGAGCCCTTTGAACTCAAGGCTCAGCCCAGTCCCACTGTCCAGCTTTCCAGCCTGGCCATGCAGGAGGACGGCAGTTATCTGGCCTATTTTATTGCCGGCACAGAATATAGGGGCAGCTATCGCAATATGGATGATCCGGTGCTTGTCACCGCCGGGGCCTCAGGTGCGGTTGTCGGCAGTGGCGCCGGAGGTTCTTTTACCCTCACTCTCCCTGCTGCCGGTTCGTGGCAGATTGATATCGTTGAACCGAACGGCTACCGTTCCGCTAAGGCCCTGTTGCTCCTCAAGAAAGATACCACGGCCCCCAAGCTGGTTCTCCATTCCGGCGTTGAAATGACCACCTCGGCATCCACCATCACCATCAGTGGTGAGGCCCTTGAAACAGAATCAGGCCTGCAAAGTATTTCTGTGGAATCGAGCCAGTATGGTCAGGCCTTTGCAGGATTCTTTGCCGCCAGTGGTTCGTTCCAAATAGATGTCCCGGTAAAAACCGGCGCAAATAATCTCACCGTGGTTGTCCGGGACAAGAGTGGTAACGAATCCAGAACCGGCGTGTCCGTCCTGGCGACCATCCCGGCCCTGCCCCAGTTGGCCATCACGTCCCCGCTCAACGGGGCCACGGTGAATACCGATACCATTACGGTTTCAGGCACGGTGCGCTCCAGCCTGCCGCCTGAAAACATTCGGCTGCTCTTTAACAATCAGGTCTTTTTCCCGGAAGGCAGCGAGGGCAATTATCATTTCAGTTTTGAAGGGTACAAGCTCACTGTCGGCACCAACGCCATCAAGGTCACGGCGGAAACGCCCTACGCTAATGTCAGCGCCCAGTCCGTGATTGCCTATACAGAGCCGGAACCGCCACCCGTGCCCGAGCCTCCTGCCGTGGAAATTTTCTCCGCCAAGCCCGATTCCTTCATCACCACGGAGAACTTCCAGATAAGCGGCTTTGCCAGGGGAACGGCAGCCATTACCAGTGTCATGATTAATGGTATGCCTGTCACTCTTACCGGCAGCGGCAACGAGGTTTCCTTTGAGGCAACCCTTGCCTTTGCCGGTCAGCAAGAGCTGGAAATTACCGTGGTGGTCACAGATAGTAATGGCGAAGTAACGACCCTGAAATATACCGTCAATTATGATGACGGCCCGCCAAGCCTTGAGCTGGCAACGGCTCTGCAAGCAGTACCCCAGATCAATTCAGTCCTGCAGACCCCCTTTACCCTGCAAGGCACGGTGAGCGATCAGAATCTGGCAGGATTTTCCATCAATGATCAAACCGTGGGACTGCTGCCTGCTGAGCAAGGAGTCTATCGTTTCAACGTTGATCTTGATCTGGTCAGGGGTCAGGAAAGTCTCTTTAGCCTCAAGGCCTGGGACAAGGCCGGTAATACCAGCAGCAAGGGTATTGCCCTGCGCCTTGATAGCGGTCTTGGTATTGAAATTGTCTCCCCCAAGGATGGGGTAGAGCTTAATGCTGCCAGTGATATAACTGAGCTGGATATTTCCTTCCGGGTGCCGGGCATGGCCGATGACGATCAGTTTATCGTGTTGGTGGATGGCCAGCAGATTGGCGGCCTGATCCGTAGTGCCACCAATATCCATGGTCTGGTGCCGTTAAGCCTTGCCGATGGCCACCATGATCTTACCATTGAAATCGCCACTGCCGCCGGGGTTACCCTGGCCAAAACGGTAAGTATTTTCGTCATCATCGACACCCGTCTTGTCCCTCTGGCCCTGGAACGTCAGGAGCCGGCCAATAATGAGTCAGGCGTCGAAAACAACGGCTTTATCGGCTTCTACTTCAATAAAACCATTGATCCTGCCCTGCTTGACATCGAGGTGTTGGAAACCTTCCATGGCATGGATTACGCCAAGGCACCACAGGGCGCTGATATGACCAGCCTCAGCAAGATAGAGATGATCGAGGTTCACCGTGATCGGGAAGAGGTAGCAGGCGCGCTCTCCCATTTTCCGGCCAAGACCATGGCGGCCTTTTATCCGGTCAGAAATTTTGCCTTTGGCGCCACAGTCTATGTTAATGTCAGCTACGATGGTCAGGAGCTGGCCAATAACACCTTTAAGGTCAAGGCTCTGCCAACCTTTGTTCAGGGTTTTATCGGTGATCAATTCAGCGAACCCGTCGAAGGCTTGACCCTCTCCATTCCAGAGCTGAAACGCAGCACCATATCCGACAAGGATGGCAGCTTTTCCTTTGGCTTTGGTGATCCGGCCGATCAAACCATCCCTGCCGGGCGCTACAAGGTAATTGCCAATCCAGGCATGGCCAATCGCATTTTCGGTACCATTGAATTCTGGGCCACTGTGGAAAGTGGCCGCCTCAACGAGATCGGCATGAATAATGTGCCGTTTCTCAATACCCAGGAACCCTTCCGCCATATTACCAGCGGTGACAGCCAGGCCATCTTGGCCGGCGGTGAGTTGATTTTGGATCTCAGCTCAGCCACTCTGACATTTTCGGATGGCAGCACAGCCGGCAATGCTCATGCCCAGTTTCTGCCGGTAAATGAACAACCCTACGCTTTTATCAATTCTGCAGCCCCGCAATGGGTCTTTAATCTCAATCCAAACGGGATTGGGGTGACAGGCCATGTCGGCGTTAAGATTAAAATGCCCACCATGGTAGGCAGCCATGAGTATGTCAATCTCATTGGCGAACGAGTGGTCCTGGTCGGCTTTGATGGGCGATCTCTGCAAATCGTGCCGGTGGGTGTTGGCAAGGTGGATACGGCCGCCAAGATGGTGGTCAGCGAAGGCATAACCAGTTTCCAACGCCTCGATATCATCGGCTATGGCCTGGTAGACAAAGAACAACAACCCATCCTGGAAGCGTTCAGTAAAGGCGAAATCAACCTTAACGAACTGATAAATAGATTAGAAAACATTTAGTTTTGCGTTCTGAACTCGAAACAAAAACTCATATACCCCGTATTAAAACAATGAGAAAAATACTTACCGCAACAACCCTTATCACTTTGATCATCGCCTTGGTTCCCCATGTATTGCTGGCCAGTGGCGGGCCAAGGTACAGGGTCGGCCATATCGCCGCCAAGGGCCTCATCCTCAGTGATGCTGGCAACCCCTACTGGGTGGAATATGACGCCGAGGGTAATGTGGTTAAGTTTATCGGCGAAGCCACCGGCCCACTTACCAATGCCTGGCTGCTGCCAGGCTATGATTATCGTCTCCAGATGGCAGCTTTTGCCGAGATAGAGGCCAAACACAGTGGCCATCGCGAGATCCTCCATCGGGCCGAGTATGAGGCCCGTATCTTCAAAAATGCCGCTGGTGCGCCCCTTACCAATAAGCCCAAGCTGCTGCCCTCAAGCCGCACCGTGGTCGTCCGCAGCGCCGACGTTCTTTATAATGTCCAGGATCTCATCCTTCTCCAATCTCCCCTTGATCTCAAGCAGGCCAAGCCCATTGCCGATGATGTCAGATCCGTTTTGTTGAATGATAACGGTATTGTGGTCCATACTGCCTTGGTTAATATCGGCCACCGGGTCGCCTTCTATACCAATGCGGATGACGATCCAACCAGTGACACGGTGGATATGCTGGGGGACGGCAATAGAAGCCTCTGGAGCTTTAGGCAGTATTCAGATCAGAAATTATGGGGACCTATCGAAGGGGTCCAGGTGGAGTCTTCTTTAGGCAGAAGGGGAACATACTCCGATGGCGATGGCTACTACAACGTAACCTACTATATCCCGCCCTGTCCGGGGTTTGCCTTTTTTTACGACAGTATGATGATGGCAAGCCTTAAGTACCAGTCTTTCAATCCCAATGCCAAAAAGGTCTATACCTACTATGCCACGGCGCCGGACAATGATGCCTGCTCCGGTTTTGGTGACGTTCCGCCTGCCTATAGCCTGAGCGGCCTGAGTGCCCAGATGTTCGGCATGACCATTGATATGCAGATTGAGGGCCCGGTGATTTTTCGCCGCAAAAACTTTCCCGTTGATATGGCCATGCTTTCCGGCGAGGCGGATGTCCGCAACCTGGAGGGCGATGCCCTACCCCAGGGCTCGGAAACCACCTATGCCTATGAAGAGCAGGATTTCACCCCCCTGGTGCCGCAGACAGATCTTGATGGCGATGGGCAACTCGATACAGCGACGCTCGATCCTCAGACCAATCAAGTCTCCATCTGGTTGGGCGGTGCCGATCCCGCCGTTGACCCGCCGGATCTAACCAGACAGGCCGATTTCGAGCCCGACTTTACCCACCAGGGCCTGGTGAAGCAGATCAGCCATGCCGACCTCCGTAACACCGACAACTTCATCTATCGGGTCTCCAATGGTCAGCTCTTTTCGGCCCGCAATGGCCTGCTGGGCAGTGAAGCGGATGAACCCTATTTTGGTGATGTCAGCGGCTCCACCGATACCACCATCCATTACCGCCAGACTATCCGCGGCCCGAGGCAGACCAATCAATATGAAGGTGCCCTTGAAAAATGGCAGGCCCGCACCAATGTCAACCCAGAGCTGCAGGGCTGGCAGGCCGATCATATCCGCACCGGTGAGCAACTCAAGGTCGTTATGATCAACCGGGCCACCGGCTATATCGGCAGCTCCATTGCCACCTATGGCGAAAATACCCAGCAGGGCGGCATCATCAGCTTCACCCCAGAAAAAATCCACATGCGGCCACCGAATTTGAAGATCAAGGTGGAGCGCAAAAACATCATCGAAGCCGGCATTGAGGCCGGGGATGAAAAGGTCCATACCATCGGCTTTGAGGGCTCCGGCCTCACCAGTGATAAGGTCATTGTCATCACCACCGAGTGGTTCGACCACGACGGCACCCCTTTGCCCGAAGATATTCCCGGTTATACCGGCAGATTGGCCAAGGTGGTGGATGTCAACGAACTGGGCCAAGCCTCCGGCAAGATCGCCAACTTTCCCATCCAGCCCGGCCGTAACATGGTCGTTGTCCACCTCCCGCAAGAAGAGGTCGATAAGGCCCATTATTACGTCCATGTCAGCGGCGAGGCCATGGAAGGGGAGCCGAATTTCTCCTCCACCGCTGATTTTGATACCATCGGTGCTGGCGAGGGTGCTTTGCAGTATCGGCCTAAGCATTATGTGCCCATTAGGGTACCGCTCTATGATGAGGATCTTACCAAGCAGGCCAAGGCCCTCCGCTATCAACTCATAGCCGGTGGTGCCGATCCTGTAGGCCTGCCTGAGGTGGAGCCTGTGTACGCCTGGCCGTATCGGCCGGAGATGCAGTTTTCGTTGTTTGATTTAACCAAAGTTAAATATGTCGACCAGCAGGATACCGATGGTGACAACCAACATGACCTGATCGGCGGTGATGAAAATTTCAAGATTGGCTATGCCGAAGACTTCAATTTTCTCTATGAGCTTCTGGAAGATGATCTGTCCATGTTGGAACAGTTTGGGCCGGACCGGGAACTCGTGTTCAGAATCGGGCAGCAGGAGGTCGCAGCCGTGACTGGCCAAGGCCTCAATGCATTGGATTTTACCAGTATTGATTTCTCCATTATTGATCCGGCAGAACTTCTTGCTCTCCGCTTGTACCAAAATGGTGATGACGCCAATGTGTTGTGGGAGTATGCCATCCCCGTGGTCGACCTTGATGTTGATTCGGATAATAATAATGGTCTTAATCTCCCAGATCGCCTGCCCAGTGAGGATGAATTGGAAAATAGCCCTTCGTCCATTGATGCTTCGCTGCGGACAATCGGTAAGATTATGGGGGTCCATAAGGGCGATGCCGATGGTGATAAGCTGCCCGATGTTATTGATTTTGAATATCACGCTAATGGTACCGAACCACCCCCAGGCTTTGTGCCCATGGTGTTTCAGATTCCCGCAACAGTTGACAAGGATAAGGCGAAGGTCCGTTTTGTTTACTCTGCTTCTGATCCAGACGGTGATAAAGCGATTGTGGAAGGAGAAACCGTTTACGATACTACCTATCAACTTCCCCCAGGCCATTTGCGTATCTGGAAGGTAGATAACAGCAAGGCCGCCAGAAATGTCTCTGATGTAAATAAAACTGATGGCCAGTTCATCAATAGCTACTCCAAGGATCCCTCGGCAGAGTACGATTTTGCGAAACTGGTTAACCCTGCCATTCCTCAAGAAAACGATCACACCGTAACACTTTTTGTCGAAGGGGTGCGTGCTACAACGGCACCGCAAGATCAAAAGATTTTGGTACAGGTAGATCCTGATGGTGATGGTGGTTCAGGTTTTATTAGTGCGGATTCGGTGAATGTTTCGGTGGTGGAGATGGAGTTGGCGGTGGATCTAAACCGTGATGGTGCTGTTTTGTTTGGAGAGGATAAAACGGACATTACAACACCTTATAAGCCATTTAGGTTTTGGCTGAATAATGATTTTGATGTGGTGAATGATAGTGGAGATATAAACCTTGCTATGACCAGGTGTGATGCTCCTAGCGAATCGGGACATGTGACCTGTGAGCAGTGGGATGAGCAACCAGCATATCCAGATGAGGGCACCATGCCTCCTGATCACACAGGCGCAGTTCCATCATTTTGGGATCACTCAAATGTCTACGATGGTTTTACCGCTGCACCTCATTCGTCAAATAAGAAAAATATCGAGATGATAGAGTGTGAACGTGATCTCGAGGATTTTGCTCCGCTTGCCCTGCAAGCTGCTGGTTTGCCTCGTAACTCTAATGGTGAGTTGCAATTACCAAAAGGCTGGGAGCTGCGAATTCGTGCGCACAATGTAGGAATTAATTTGTTTAAGATGTTTGGGTTTAATGAGCAACCGAGGACTGGTACAGAGTATCTGACCCGAAAATATTTTGCTGAAAGGCAAGTTGACAAAGAAAAAAACCTCTATCTCTTTGCAGCTCGTAATAGCCAAGAAGAAAACCTCCTCTATCATGACAATGGGGAAACTGCTGCTACCTTTGATAAAGATGGGGTAGCCTGGTTAATTTTTGAGGGGCTTCAATCGTCACCAATTTATGATCCGGGGAAAAATGATCCCCAGGATAACTATGTTGAGGTTTATCTAACAAATGAGGAGCAGGAGATCTCTTTAGCAAAGTCCTACATTAATCTTCAGGATGTTAAACATTACTACGAACATTTTACTGCTGGTACGGGCTATTATGATGAGCCCTTTGATGTAGCAAAGCCTGTCCATACCGAAAAGTACCCCTATTTAGATATTTCTGATCGAGAAGATGAGGAAAATTACCTTCTTTTTGTTCATGGTTGGCGTATGCAGTATTTTGAACGGGTCTATTTTGCAGAGACTGCATTCAAGCGTTTATATTGGTCTGGTTATAAAGGGAAGTTTGGTTTCTTTAGCTGGCCTACCGGTTGGTTTGAGAAGCCTGCCCAGCTTTATTTGCCTGAAGACAAATCTGCTTTAGTTGGCTATGTTGGTGGCTATGAGCAAAATTACGACCATAGCGAAGAGATAGCCAGGCGATCGAGTACAGCCCTTGCAAATTTGATAGTGTCTTTGGGAGCAAACAAAGAACTACATGTTTTCGCCCATAGTATGGGTAATGTTGTCACCAGTGAGGCCCTTAAGATAGCGATTCATGATGAATCTTCCACATCCCCGGTGGTTAATTATGCGGCCCTTCAGGCTGCAACTGCTGCAGGTTCATACGACTCATCCGCAATAGAAATGAGGCACAATACTATTTATACTGAGTGGCTGTATCTCCCAGGATGGCTATCTGGATGTGATGGGGAAGTTGATGTTCTGACTGCCTGGCGGTGTTACAATTCCGACTCATTTAACAACGCTGATTATGATATGCCGCCAGACAAGTACAGGTATAACTTACCAAGAATACACCATGGCCTTGACAATTATCATAAAGATGGCCCCGATGATGAGTTGTTACGTCCCTATTATTTTAGAAATTATGATTGGTCGCAGAAATTGAGGGTGTTAAATTTTAATAATGAGGACGATGCAGCTTTAAATGCCTGGCAGTTCGACCAGCTGACTAAGCCAAATGCCGATTCATTTTTAGCGGACCTCAACAGTCCTGATAGGCTTGGTGAGACGTTGTTTGAGTATAATTATAATATCCTAATCACGGCCGATGACGAGGATGGTCTTCCACTTGTTACAGACGTTTTTAACCGTGAAGACATAGAGCTCTTCTGGGCAGAGCCTGATCCGGGACAGAGGCCTGATGACGCTACAATAGGCATTTTGAGTCATATCCTTCCATCCCGAACATATTCCTTGGGGACGAGAGACATGCGAGTTGGAAATGAGGGAATACCTATTAATTTATTCTCTGATTACAGCTTAACTGCTTCAAATCAAGACCATAGCGCTGAATTCCTCAACACGTATTGGCATCGGAAAGCAATTTGGGACCGGATGATTTTAGGTTTTGGAATTGGTACTACTAATTAAGTTTAGTTGAGTTATTGATATGATTTTTAGAAAGAAAAAAATAATAACTTTGGTTGTTCTCATAGTTGCTGTCTTTCTTGGTTGGTTTTTGTTTAATATTCCGTTTAAATTTGAAAAACTAAGCGATAGGCAACAAGTTTCAAGTCAATCACCCCAGGCCGATAAGCAAGAGCCAATCGCTAAACAGAGTTTAGGAAAGCATGAAAGTGGGCGGGATAAGGCAGAGAGTTCTCAAGGAAACAAACTCACCGCCGAAGACTTGGCAAAGTTAAGTCCGCGTCAAAGCAAAATGTATCGTGGTGTTTTGGGTACTGTCCACGAAATAGAATTTACAGGTAAGGTGGTCGATCAGTATAACGATCCGGTGTCAGGGGTTACCATCTTATACATTGGCAGTACGACTTATTTCGGAGGTGGGTCGGGCTATAACAAAACCCACACAGATGAAAATGGGATTTTTAAAATTAGCGATAAAGAAGGAAGCTCCCTCGATTTTCAAGAGATGGAGAAAAAGGGATATGAAATAGTGCTTTATGGGCAGGGTCGCTTGTTTTACTCCTTTAAGAAATATCCTCATTCGCTGGTGTGGAGTGATTATACCGCCGAAAATCCATACATCTTTAAGGCATGGAAGATAAGTGGTGAGTTTGATACAAGTGTTGAGCTAAAGAAAGGAAGTTTTGGCGGGGTAATTATGGCCGATGGCACTAGGTACGGTATAGACTTTCTTGCCCCGGGTAGGAGAAAGGTCAAGTCAGGCAGTGACATAAATAAAGGCCAAGTCATAGTCCAACAAATATGGGAAGGAGGGAATGCTACCGTTCCTGAGAATCGCTGGCGTTTTATAATCACCGCAGTGGATGGTGGGATAAAGAAGGTTGATTCGTTGTATACTGGGGAAGCGCCGAATGGAGGATACCAAGCATCAATTGAGTTTACCCAGGATGATATTGACCCTCAAGTGAATGAGGGGAAATTAAATACTTTTTTTACTTATAATAACGGAAGAACATACGGTCGTGCTACATGGGAGATTTCAAATGTTTTCAAACCAGGGAAATCCTCCTTTCAGGTGGGCTTTGCAATCAACCCCTCTGGCGAACGATATCTGTCCACCTTTGAAAGTTGGGTTTCTCAATAAAAACCAAAAGGCGGCGTAATAATTTGTAGTTGTGTCATTACCAAGGGAAACTGGCGGACTAATTACCAAGGGACTTTGTCGTAACACCATATCAATACGTCACTAGTCTGGCAACGAATCAATCATCTCTAAAAATTAATTGGGGTCAGAGTAGAATGGCACTAGTTTAAGCTTTTTTTAGTGTATTTGCTACGGTGGGGAATTTCTTTCATTCGCTGGCGTGGTTTGGTTAAAAGTTGATAGGCTTTGGGTCGTCTTTTTAGGCATCGAGGCTCACTTCGGCCAGACCTTT
>JAHJKA010000013.1 GCA_018822545.1 Pseudomonadota bacterium | reverse complement strand
CCCAATGGCAACAGATTCTGATGTTTACACTCGTGCTGCTGGCCGGTGGAATTGCATTCTTAGAATTGTCTTGCCCGCACCGGCGAGTGTAAGGAGAGGGATATGGCGGAATGTAAGAATGTTTCCCGGGGTGCAGGGGCTGCTGGGTTGGTGGCAACTATTATCTTTATGAGTATCGCAGCCCTTTTTGTCATTCTGGCAACCATGTTTCCGCAGCTCTATATCCTTGCCACCTATGAAGATCTGCCTGGGGAATGGACCCAAGTTTTCTTTTTTGCGGCAACGCTGCTTGGCTCACTCTTGTTAGTCCGGCATAGGCATCCATACCGTCTCTTTTTTGCTCTCCTTGCCTTGGCTTGTTTTTATGTGGTGGGCGAGGAGATTTCCTGGGGCCAGCGGCTGTTTTCATTTGCAAGCCCCGAATTTTTTCAGCGTCACAACCTCCAGCAGGAAGTCAACCTCCATAATTTTCTCACCGGGCCTGTTGCTACCTGGCCCAAGCGGATCATTGAGGTGGGGCTTGTTTGCGGACTGGTGGGTTATGGCCTGATCTACCCTCTGTTGCAGAGGAGCGGCAATAGACTGGCACAGTGGTTGGCCGACCACGGACTGCCGGTTCCACCGTTGTATCTCAGTCCCTATTTTGTCACAGGGGCCCTATGTGAAGTTCGTCTTTTTTCATTTAACGAAGCTGAGATAGCGGAGCTCCTTATTGCCATGGCCCTGGCCTTCCTGACCCTTCATTATTATCTCCTCCAAAAGCAGGAAGGCCAGGAACATGCTCCCTGGCTGCCAGGTCTGGCAATGATCAGCGTGGTTTTTGTCTCACTTCTCGGTGCCGCATCGGTGAGTTGGTATTGTTGGCAAGCGCCGCAGCTTCATGAGCAAACGGCAGAGCGCATCCGTGCCGGGCAAGAGAAATTTGCCTTGCGCTATAGTCGATATGGTGATTGGCATAAGGCGGCGGATCTCTACGAGGCCCTCCTTGTTTCGAGGCCAAAAGACCGGGACCTGCTCCGAAGACTGGCTTTCTGTTATAGGGCGCTGGGGGACGAACAGGAATTTCAGGCAATCAATGCAAAGGCTGTTCGTCTTGATATGATGCAGTACAGCCGTAATCTCCGGCAAGTGTCTGTTAATCTCTCGCTTTATCAGAGTTTTAAACAAACCGGCAAGGACGAAAAGGCCCAATTTCATCTGAATCTGGCGATGAGCGAAAGTCGTGACAAGGTGGAGCTTGAGCCCTATAACGCCGACAATTTCTATTGGTACGGTAAATGCCTGCAGACCATCGGTGATGACCGCGGGGCCACCGCGCAGTTTGCTCGGGCCACGACCATGAAACCGGCATCAAAGAGATACGTCCAGGCCTACCAGAGAAGTTTGCAACCGTTAGAAGAGAGCTGAAGGTTGCCGGCAATGGCCTTACCAGACTGAACGCAACCCCTGTTTTTTGCGGATCAGGTCGATACGCCGCTCCAGATCGATGCGCCAGTTGGCATGGATGCGGGCCCCGGACGGGCCGATCAGTTCCGGCAGGCCGTAAACCAGGCGGTCTGCGGCGCGGCTGGCCTCAATCACCGCTTCAATGGAGCGGGCCCCGAATTTGTACTTGGCCAGCAGTAGGCGCAGCAGCAGGCCAGAGGTCTTACGGGCCGCCTTCTTCCAATGGGTGTCCATCTGGTGGGCAATGATGAAGGCCCGCTTCAGGAGAATGCGGCGCAGATCTTCCAGCTCTTGGGAGCTTGCCGAATCGCGCAGCAGATCATCAGGCACCTCAATGCCATCAATATCAAGAACCACCCGTAGCCGGCTCATGAAATCAGGTATTTTCAAGGTCTTGGCCTGCTGCAATTTGGCCGGGTCTTCGGTGTTCAGCAAGTCCTCCATCCCTTCCCAGTTTGATTTGACACCACCGGCAAAGACAAAGATGGAGCGTCCGATATAGTATGGGGTGCCGTGAACATAGGTAACACCGTCCTGCATGGAGGGCAGGAAGTAGCGGAGATAGCCAAACTCGTTGTTGTCATAGCGGCAGTCAAACTCGTCCCAGAAGGTGATGGGTACCTTGCCCTGGGCCACTGAGGCGCGGATGAGGTCAATGGAGGAATTGATCTCATTGGGGTCGGAAAACTGGGTCAGGTTGAATTCAAAAAAATCAAAGGGGTCGTTGTCGAACTTCTTGCCGATAACCCGGGCTACTTCCTTGACCGAAAAGGATTTGCCTGAGCCGGGAGGGCCAAACACGCCGATGCACAAGGGGCGTTGGAAACTTTCCTTGCTGACGTAGGACTCCATAACACTCTGCAGGGTGAGGACAGGTCCGATCTCAGCCGGGTCAGTGGTGCGCAGATGGCCGATATTATACATGCGCAGGGCCTTGAAGCCGCTCTTGTGGCTCACCTCGTCCTTCAGATAATGAAGCACCTCCAGAATAATGTCCATATAGCCATAGGTGCCGGTGTAGGTGGCGCTCATCTTGGATCGTTTAGCCTGGTCGAAAAAGGAGCGCAGGCCCTGGCGTTTATCACCATCCCAGACCTGGCTGGCCACCTTCTCTAAACTACGATCAAACTCCACGGAGAAGGCGGGCAGTTCGATGAAGAAAGGGTCATACTCTTCCTGATTCAGGCAGGTATCATCACCAAGATAGTCGCTGGTTAAATCGAGGGAAGGGAATTCCAGGGTATCGGTAAAATGATAACCATGCTCATAAAGCCAGTGCCAGTTGGCCAGAACCTTCTTGGAAAAGACCTGGGAGTGGCAACGCCCCGATACCACAGACCGGGATCGGATAAATTCCATGGCCAGCATGGAGGTGACCAGGGTGTCGTAGGCCGGCACCGAACCCTTCTGGCGCGGCGAGCTTTTTTCCGGCAGGCTTCCCTGACGATGGCGGAAATAAACGCGATCCGGGGTAATGGTCAGCAGGCCGTGGGGGAACATCTCCACCATGATATGGCAGCGGAAGCGCTGGGTGCGTGCGTCCCAGAGACCCACCTCAGGCGAACGCAGGGCCCGCAGGCTCATGGCGACAATGGACTCCCAGACCACGGAGCTGTCCATCTCCATGCGGGTGGTTTCCAGGTCAGAAAGGCGGGCAAAAAGCAGGAAGTTTTCGCCAAATTCCTTGGCCCATTCCGCCCAGTAAGCAACGCTGATGCCCATGGCAATCACCCAGGCATCAGGGCTGAGTGCTTTAAGCCCGGCCGCCACCTGGGGAGGCCGGCCGCCATCATCAATGATCAAAATACCGTCTTGGCCGCTGAGCTCTTCCCTGTTGTCGTCAGTGAGGGCAAAGGCATACTCGTCATCGCCGCGGCCGGCATAGGGCAGGATCTGGTGGACCATGAACCAGCCGTGGTTCTTCTCGATATCGGGCCGTTGATATTTGCGGAAGATCTGGAAAATATCCTTTTGCTCGCCATAGGTGAAGGTGGTGATCTTGGGGGACAGATTGGCGGAGGTGAGATAGGCGGCCAGCCAGGTCATACACTGGTCAAGGCGGCCGTTTTCCACTTCGACCTTGCCGGCTAAGAGCTCAACAAAATCGCCGGGATTATAGCCATAGGCCGGCAGGCTGCCCTCTTCAAGGAGACTGACCTCCTTAATGGCAATGTTGCGGATCTTAACGTTAGAGCCGAGAAAAAGGATTTTCTGGGAGGCTTCTTCTTGAACTTTTTGTGCCATGTTGGTCTCGGGTAAGGGTTTTTTAGAGAAAAAAACAACCTTATCATCAAAGATAATTATTATCAAATACTTATGGGCTGCAAAGAATGTAGCTCAAGTATAGGCATGGCCGTAGGGAAAAGTAAAGGTGGAGAAAGGGGTTGAAGAGCCTGAAATCTGGGGGAACGGCGCGGAGAAGGTCCTATTGTTAGAAAGGGAAAGGGTAAGTTCGCCGTGACATTCAACGACTTTCGCGCTGTATTATCAGCTTGATACCACCAGGGCACTCTTTTCAGTACCCCCTTGAGGGGTATAAGTTTCGTATGAGCAGACAAGCTGCGCAACTCAGCTATGTCAGATCCGTTGTGGCTTTCGATAAGTGAAGTTCACTTTGCTGCTGCCAATGGCTGCCAAGTGGACAAAGGACGGGCGCGGCCTGTCGGAAGTCGGGGCAATTGGGGGCGGAAGCTGTCAGTGCCGGACAAAGCGTTCCACCGGGAGGGTGAAACGGGTTTCTGTGGAAAGCTCCTCGGCCTTGGTAAAACCGACCTGGCGGAAGACCTTGCGTGAGCGGTGGTTGTCTTTACGGATGGTGGCCACCACCTTCTCCTTGCGTAACTCAAAAAAAGCATGGCGTACTCCCTTACGGATCGCCTGGTAGCCGTAACCCTTGCCCCAGTGGCGGCGCTCGCCGATCACCACCACGATCTCGGCCTTGTCCTGCTTGGGTACCAGGCGCAAAAAGCCGATCGGCCCTTCCTCGGGCAGGGTGATCAGAAAGAAGCAGCCGTCCCGGTTGAAGTGGGGCGAAAAAAGGGGCAGATGCGACTGAGCCAACAAATTCTGAAGCTTGCGGGCGACATTCTGTTCCTCGTTGAGGTGCTCCACCACCACCTCGTCGGCCATCCAGTTTGCCAGGCGCTCGACATCTTGCCGATAAATTTCGCGCTGTAACTTCACATCCCCTTGATCCATAACGTAAACCTCTTACTGAACGTCGTTTCCTGTAGTCATCCGGCAACTGCGTTGGTCAACAACAGTCATTTTAAAAAATCAGGGAAATGTTGTCAAGTCAGGGGGAGGGGAGGAGTCTGTTCAGCATGGCAGTCAGGGATGCCTGTTGTTCTTCGATGTTGGCGACCAGGCGAAACTGGGCAGCGGCGCGGCGCAGGGTATCTGTGGGGCTGGTGGTCTTGAAATAATGGCAGCCGGAAAGATAGTCGCTGAAAAAACGGATGCCCAGCTCAAGAGGAATGAGGCGGATGGCGGCCAGGAGATAGTGTCGGTCGCCGGGACTGAGGAGATGGCGCCCCTTTTCAAGATAGCCTTGGAGAATGGCGCGGCAGAAATCGCTCTCAAAACGGGTGGTGCTGAGATCATAAAGACTCCCACCCTGGTTACAGCAGGAGCGCAGGCAGTCGCCAAGGTCGTAAAGCAGAAGGCCCGGACCCACTGTGTCCAGATCGATAAAGGCGCAGGCCTGCGCTGTCTGCTGGTCAAAAAGGATGTTAGCGAGTTTGGGGTCGCCGTGGATGGTGGTAACTGTTAACTCCCCGCGGGCCCGGCCATCTTCGAGGATGGCGAGGGAGTCTTGGTGGGCCTTGATAAAGTGGAGGCATTCTGCGGCCAGCCCAGAATTCAGGCAGGAGGGGTTGGCCGCCAGCACCCCTTGATAGAGGTGGAAATAATGGGGGGTGTCGTGAAAATGGGGAATGGTGACATGGAGGGAGTCGGGCTCAATATCCTTAACAAGATTGTGGAAGATTGCCAGGGCCCTGCCAACCTCCATGGCCTCGGTGGTGGAGGTCAGGCAGGAGAGGGTGCGGGTGGCGTTAATATAGCTCAGGGCCCGCCAGAAACCGTTATTGCTGTCACACCACCCCAGCGTGTCGTGGCTGGTTGACAGGAGCTGGGGGATGGTCCAGCGCCTGTCGGAGATGAGGGCGGCGATACGATCGGCCGGCAGGCTGTGGTTAAGGATGGAAAGATTTTCGCAGATCTGTTCCGGGGAGCTGAAGGCTTGGCGGCTCAGGCGTTGGAGGATAAAGGACGGCTGTCCTTGGCCAGTAACCAAGAAGGTGTCGTTAATATTGCCGGCACCAATCTCACAAACTTTCAGGTCAGCTGGTGCCTGGCTGAAGTTACGGGCGGCCGCCAGGGCCTGCTGCAGGTTGGCGCAATCCATGGCAGCTTCTGTCACTCGCCGATCTTGTACTTGTTATGATAGCCACGGGGGGTGATCATGACGCCCTGCCAGGTGAAGGTCGTGGAGTTGCCGATGATCACCGTGGACTGCATGCCCACCTCGGCCTTGTCGAGCTCGCCCAGGGTGGTAAGGACAATGGTCTCGTTCTCCCGGGTGGCGGCGGTGACAATGCCCACCGGCGTGTCGGCCTTGCGGTATTTCAGGGCGATTTCCTGGGCCTTTAAGAGCTGGCTGGTGCGCTTTTTTGACTTGGGATTATAGATCACCAGGACAAAATCGGCCATTGCAGCGGCATCCAGCCGCTTTTCAATGAGCGCCATGGGGGTGAGGAGATCTGAAAGGGAGATGGCGGCAAAATCATGCATGAGCGGCGCACCCAGGCGGGCGGCGCAAGAGTTAAGCGCTGCCAGGCCCGGGATGATCTCCACTTTGACCTTGGGGGCATTTTCCATAACCACTTCGTAGATGAGGCCGGCCATGGCATAGATGCCCGGGTCGCCGCCGCAGATCAACGCCACCTTCTTGCCGGTGTCAGCTAGTTCCACGGCCTTACGGCAGCGATCCACCTCCTGCATCATCTGGGAGGATAACACCTCTTTACCTTCAAGAAGTTGGGGGATCAGATCAAGGTAGGTCTTATAGCCCACCACGATATCAGCAGCGGCAATGGCGTTTACGGCCTGGGGGGTAATATGGTCTATGCTGCCTGGTCCGGTGCCGACCACGGCCACGGAGCCTGGGCCACGGCAATCGTTACATCCTGCCATTTTTGTTTTCCTATAATTAGTTGTCCGTTGCTGCTTAAAATTGCAGCAGGTTCGGCAACGCCCTGGGCGCCGGTTGCTTTCAGTACTGCTGCCGACGGGGTAAGACCTGGGACGTTGTTGAGTTCATCTTTAGAGTAAAAAGCTAAGGGGTATCTATTCTGCCTGGCAAATTCCAGCAATCCTTTTTCGTCATTTTTCAGATCAATGGAGGCGAGATTGCGCAAGGAGGCCAGGGCCAGATTATGATTTGTGCACAGTTCGTTAAAGGCCTCAGCAAAGGCAGCCACCGGCGTGCCGCGGTTACAGCCCACCCCTGCCACCAGATTACAAGGATGCAGATGGGGCTTATGGCCGCTCACCTTTTGCCGGAACGAGATGATCAGCTCGGCCTGATCGGCCTTGTCGACCATAAGGAAATCCGCGGGCCACTCTGGAAGTTCGATATCACTGTATACCTTCAGACTGCCGCTGTTGACCAACTGTGTCATGGCAAGGGTAAAGCGGGCTTTATCGGCCACCTGCAGGGCATGGTCGCGGGCCCAGATATCGAGGGCAATGTGGCCCAGGACATCGGAGGCAGTGGTGATCACGGCCTGGCCGCCGCATAATGTTGCGACGTGTCGGGCCAGGTCATTGCCGCCGCCAAGATGACCGGAAAGCAGGCTGATGACATAACGCCCTTGCTCATCCAGCACCACCACACAGGGGTCGGTTTTTTTGTCGTGCAGCAGTGGAGCAAGGGCGCGCACCACAATACCGCTTGCCATGATGCAGATAAAGGCGTCGTAATGGGGCCAGGCCGCTGCCAGGGTGGGGCTGAATTTCTCTGGGCCTTCGACAAAGGTTGCATCTGCAAGCTTAGCGGTAAGCTTTGCGGCCAAGGCCTTGCCACCGGCGGTTATGGCCAGGAGAGCGATCTTCATGAGCCTTGCCGGAACTCGTGGCTGAATTCTTTATCGTAAAGCTTGCTTTCGCTTTTTAACTGACCGGCCAGGACCTCACCGACAATGATCATGGCGGTCTTGGTGATCCCGGCCTCTTTGATCTGCCTGGCTATGGTGGCAAGGGTGCCGCTTACGGTGCGCTCATCGGGCCAGCTCGCCTTTTCCACCACGGCAATGGGGGTGGTGGCCGGGTAGCCGCCAGCCATTAACTCACTCACCACGGTATCGATCATGCCGACACTTAAAAAAATCATCATGGTGGCCTGATGGGAGGCGAGAAGCTGGAGGCTTTCTTTTTCTGGTACCGGAGTGCGGCCAGCCTGGCGGGTGATAATCACGGTCTGAGAGATCTCCGGCAGGGTGAGCTCGGCCTTGAGGGCGGCGGCCGAGGCCGTGGCCGAAGTCACCCCCGGCACGACTGCGTAGGGGATATTCTCTTCGTCCAGGCGCAGCATCTGTTCCTTGATCGCTCCGTAGATGGCAGGGTCGCCGGTGTGGAGGCGAACCACCTTGTTGCCCCTTTGATAGCCCTCGATCAAGAGAGCTGAGGTTTCATCAAGATTGAGACCTGCGGAGTTATGAAGACGGGCGTGCAGGCCGGTGAGCAGGGCAGGGTTCACCAGGCTGCCGGCATAAACAATGACATCGGCCTCGTCCAGCAGGCGGCGGCCCTTGATAGTCAGAAGTTCCGGGTCGCCGGGACCGGCGCCGACAAAGTATATGGGGTTGGTAGCATTCATAATGTAAGGTTGTTCACCACAGAGACACAAAGGCACGAAGAAAAAAACTCTGTGCCTTTGTGTCTCTGTGGTGAAAGATTATTGTTCCAAGAGGACGATTCATTATTTCCTGATGATGATGGTGGAAAAATAATGAAGGTTGCGGCCCACGAGCTGGCGCAGGTCAGGATGCACCTTTTCGCCAACCATGCCGCATTGTTCGTAGCAGACGGCCTTGTCGATAAGGTTCAGCTCGTCAAGGAGGGTAATGAGCCGCGGCACGACATTATGGACCTTCATCAGCACCACGGAGTCACAGCTGGTGATGATCTGGCGTAGGCGCATATCGTCAAAGGTGGCTGGGACGACGCTGAGAACCTCGCCGCCTAAGCATAAGGGCTGGTTGCCGGTGGCAGAACAGCAGCTCATGGCGGTGATGCCGGGAATGATCTTGATCTCCATCTCCGGTGCCATCTCCTTCAAGGTGGCATAGACATAAAAACCGGTGGAGTAAACGGCCGGGTCGCCTAAGGTCGGGAAGGCGACATCGCCATCCTTAAGATGATGCAGGATGAGGCGCGCCGCTTCCTGCCAGGCCGCCTCCACCTCTTGGGTGCTCTTGCCGTTTAAGACCTTATGCATGGGGAAACAGACCTCGAGGACCCTCTTGCTCTCCAGGTTCATCAGGCCTTTGACAATTCCCAAGGCCGTGGAATCGCCATTAACCTTGGCCTTGGGGGCCACCAGTGTGGCGCATTTTTCCATGGTCCGCAGGGCTTTGACGGTGATAAGTTCCGGGTCGCCCGGGCCAGTGCCGATAATATAAAATGTATTCAATGTCTGATTCCGTTAAATCGTTATTAAAAATCTTTTTTTCACCACAGAGGCACAAAGACACAGAGGTTTTTTTTCTTTGCACCCCTCAAGGGGGCATTAAAACGAATGTCTCTGTGTCTCTGTGGTGAGTTTGTTATTTATACTGGCAATGCTGCCTGTTTCTTGCCCCGGATAATGGTGATAGGGCTCATTTCTTCGTTCTGACTTTCATTTTTTCTGATAACACTGATTTCAGCGATATCCACATGCAGGCCCTGTTCTATCATGAGGGCCGGAGCAGCTTCAGCCGTCTTGGTAAGTACGGCATTGGCCACCATGATTCCATCGTTTTTTAACTTGCCGGCGGCCAAGGCGATGATCTCAGCCAGGTTGCCGCCACTGCCGCCGATAAAGACGCGGTCAGGGGCAGGCAGATCAGCCAACGCCTCCGGGGCCATGCCCTCAACAACCTGAACAGTGTGACAGTGGTAGGTTCTTATGTTGGCCTTGATATTGGCAAGCTCTTCCGGGTGGCGTTCTATCGCATAAATCATCAGGCCCGGGCAGAGGCGGGCGGCCTCAATGGCAACCGAACCGCTGCCAGCGCCGATATCCCACAGCACACCCTGTTCCGGTAGCTGTAATTTATGGAGGGTGGCGGCCCGCACCTCGTCCTTGGTGATCAGGCCACGGCTGTGCTGGATAGTGTCTGTTTCAAGGCCCAGCCGAAAGGGGCGCGGTGTGGGTTGGCGTTTGAAAATCACCACGTTCAGGGGGCTGAAGCTCTGGCCGCTGATCTCCCCAAGGCTACCGCTGGTCAGCCGTTCATTCTCCTGGCCCAGGTTTTCTGCCACCATGACCTGGTAACGGTCCATGGTCTCCTTGTCATCAACGGCGCTCAAACAGGTAAGCAACTGTCGGCACAGGGCGTCCGGGCTGTTGATGCCATCGGTAAAGACCAGCACCTTGTCGTGGGGCAGGACGAGGGGCAGGATATGTTCCGCCTCCCGGCCGTGCAGGGAGACAAAGGCCGCATCATCCCACGGTTCCTTAAAGCGGCTGAAGGCCAGCTGGACCGAGGACAAGGCTGGGTGGACCTCTAACTTCTCGCTGCCCACGGTTTTTAAAAGGGTGCGGCCGATCCCGAAAAAAAGCGGGTCGCCGCTGGCCAGCACGGCCACATTGCCGGTGGCCAGGCGCTGGGCCACAAGCTCCAGGGTCTGCTGGACCGGGGCAATGGCAATAATCTCTTTGCCCGCTGGCACCAGATGGCGGTGGCGGCTGGAGGCAACCACCACCGGGCAGGCTGCCATAAGGGCGCCGGCCTTGGCGGTCAGCCCGTCCGGGCCGATCCCTATGAGATAGATTTTATGTGCCATTAAATAATTTATTTTCACCACAGAGGCACAAAGACACAGAGGTTTTTTTATTTCTCGGTGTCTTTGTGCCTCTGTGGTTTTATGTTACTTCGTTCTCATACCGTCATTACCAGATGGCCCTGGCCGTCCACCAGGGAGACGGTTACCGGCAGGCCGGACACCTTCTCACCATAGGCCTGAGCGGCCAGACATACCTTTTTTATAATGTCATCTCGGTGCTGCTCTTTGAGACGAACATAAACTTCCCGGGCCGTATTGGAGCCGCGCAGGGCAGCTTGTAACTCTTTTTCAAGGCCGATGGTACCAAGAAAGGTAATCGCCTCATCCACCTCCAGGGCTCCGTGGCGCACATGGGTTTGCGGGATCTGCATGGCGCATTTTAAGACCTTGGCCCACATGGCGGCCAGATGGATTTTGGTAAAGCCCTGTTTGGCCGCCTCCTTGAGGGAGAACTCAAGGTAATCGCCCATCATGGCATAAGCCTCCTCAGGCAGGGTCAGCTCTTTTTGCACGGCAGCCTCGGAGGTGCGGCCGGTGGAAATGACCACTTCAGTCAGGCCCGCCTTTCTGGCCACGGACATGGAGGCGGCGATGGTCGCTGTCCAGGCCTCGGCTGATACCGGGCGAACAATGCCGGTGGTGCCGAGGATGGACAGACCGCCGATGATTCCCAGTCGTTTATTCAGGGTCTTTGTGGCCAGCTCCTCACCGTTGGGAACTGAGATAAAGACAATGACATCCTTGCGGTTCTCCTGGCCATCAAGAACCTCTGTCACGGCCTCTTTGATCATCCGCCGGGGTACCGGGTTAATGGCGGCCTGGCCCACCTCAAGGGCAAGGCCGGGCTTGGTTATCGTGCCCACCCCAAAGCCAGCCCGAATTTCAATGGCCTCTGCGCCGCAGCCGCACATGATACCCACAACGGCGACGATTTCGGCGCCATTGGTGACGTCCGGATCATCGCCGGCATCTTTGATTACCGAGGCTTCGGCCTCTTCATGGCGGGTTTCGCAGCGATTGACCATAAAGGTGACACGGCTGCCATCAGGGAAGGGGATCTCAACGCGGTCAGGGCAAATACCGGTAAATAAAGCCTCGGCCGCTGCCTTGGCTGCTGCTGCGGCACAGGCGCCGGTGGTGTAGCCGGAGCGCAGTTTTTTGCCCTTGCCTTTCATCTATACCAGCCGGAGAAGAGCATTGACCATGGCTACGGCCACGGGGGTTCCGCCTTTACGGCCCACAGAGGTGATAAAGGGGTACTCTTTTTCAGTCAAAAGTTCTTTGGACTCCGCGGCATTGACAAAACCCACGGGCACGCCAATGATGAGATCAGGGTGAAAACCAGGGCGTTTTTCGGCCAGCATGGTCATGACCCTGAGCAGGGCGGTGGGGGCATTACCGATGGCAATGATGCCGATGTTGTCCTGGGCGGCGAGTTCCATGGCGGCCTCAGAACGGGTCCAGCCCTTGTTGGCCGCAAGTTTCGCGGTCTCGGTGTCACTTATCCGGCAGAGCACCTTGCCGCCATGATTGGCCAGCAGCCCTTTGCTGATACCGCTTGCCGCCATCTGCACATCGGTGAGGATGTTTTTGCCCGCTTTTATTGCTGCCAGCCCGGCAGCCACAGCGCCCCCGCCAAAACGGATAGTGTCGGCAAAGGAGAAGTCGCCGGTGGCGTGGATCACCCTGCGGACCACGGCGAACTGCTCAGGGCTAAAGGAGTGGGGCCCGAGCTCTTCTTCGATCATCCGAAAGCTCTCTGCCTCAATCTCCTGGGGTTTGATGTCACGTATCTGGGTCACTGTTATTCCTTTTAGGTGCAGGCAGGGAAAAAGAGGGCCACGGCATCATCCCTTAGGCTGCTGCCATGGCCGTAGCTGCTTTTAGCAAAGATTCCTGATTAGCGCAATGTCACTCCGGAGGCTGCGGCTGCATCACGGATATGCTCGACAAAGATGGCCGCCACCTGGTCATTGCTGCCAAGGCCTTGCAGGACAGGAATGACGGTGATGCCTTGGCTTGTGAGCTGGTTCTTCCAGGAATCGGCTCCATCACCGACCATATCGTTCAAGGCGTGATCACCGGCCACGATCATCAGGGGCTGGAGGTTGATTTTGTTGACTTTGTCATGCTTAAGGTCGCGGAGTACCGTCTCAAAACCGGGGTATCCCTCGACACCGCCGACATAGGTGGTTACCTGCGGGTACATGCGGCGCATGACCTCCTGGAACTGCTGAAAAATGCCGGTGGAATAATGATCATTGCCGTGGGCCATGTATACCAGGGCTGCTTTATTGTGGGCAGCCCGTTCGACATCTCCGGCCAGGGCCTGGGCCAGGATTTCAATATCCTTATTATAATCATGCTCCACCCCATGGGTGCCGGTCACCGGCCGGCCCACAGCCAGGGCATGGAAGGGTCGGTACTTGGCCTTGATGGTCTGGATGGCGGCCAGCCCGTCCACATAGGCGCAGAGGTCAATGAACTGCTCGGCATGGGCAATATGGGTGGGCTGGACAATGAGGGCGTTGTAGCCCTGGTCCTGCAGCAGCCCCATGGTGGCTAAGATTCCTTTGACCTGAAGGACCTCGCTGGGGATCTCCGGATGGGCGGCGGCATAACCAGGCTCGGCAGCGCGTTCCTGCCAGATCGTGCGGATGATATTGGAGGTGAAGGTCAGGGCCACCGGCGTGTCGGGGAAGGCCTCTTTGACCTTGTTCTGGATGTTGAGGATGGCGGTCAGGGCCTCAGGTTCAGTGGTGCCGAAGGAGGCGATGACAATGGCGGCCTTGCTCTCTTTGCCGTAGTGGTTCTGGCTGGCCTGGCAGAGGGTGGCCAGCAGCAGGATGCAGGTGAGGATGGATGTCTGGATGATTTTCATGGGTTAAAGCTCCTTTTTTCTGAAAAGTAGAAATAAAAAAAACCGATTCCTCGTGACTGTGAAGGATCGGCTCAGAAAAAAGATGCGTTCGCAACCTGGCCAGACCCCTCTCCGCGGAGGTTTCCGGTTGGCCCCTTCCAATAAGAGGTCAACACGTATCCAGGCAGGTCTCCTGACTTTTTTCAGCCGTGGCCGCCTTCCCATCTTCTTAGAGACAGTGGCATGTGTGGCCAGACTTCGGAATTTTTCAAAAAAACTTTTGCAACGAAGGTTTTTTGAAAAATTCATATATCTTGCGAGGCAAGATAGAAAAATTACAGTGGCGGGACCGTTCCCGATTTGCACGGGATTCCCTATTATGCCCTTAAAACGGGCACCTGAACAGGGCATATATGTACAAAATGGGCGAAGGGATGTCAAGGATGTTGCGGATTAGTTGGGGACGTTTTACTATGGTTTTTTTGCTTCGCTGCTTTCTTTGGTTACTAACCCGCCGGAATTATTCGGCTCCTTGAAAGAGAAAAAATGCCCTCATCCTTTCTCCTCGCCGGTACCCATTCCGGCTGCGGCAAGACCACAATCAGTCTCGGCATCATGGCCGCCCTGCGACAGATGGGATATGAGGTCCAGCCCTTTAAATGCGGTCCTGATTTTATCGACCCTACTCTTCATGGGGTGGTGTGCGACAAGATCAGTCGTAACCTTGATTTGCGGATGTGTGGCCCTGATTTTGTCCGCCAGGTCTTTGCCGGCCATCCTGCCCAGGTGCGGGTGGTGGAAGGGGTGATGGGCCTTTTTGACGGTGGCGAGGCCTCGGCGGCCTCTCTGGCCAAAGCCCTTGATATTCCTGTGATTCTGGTGGTGGATGTGCGCTCTGCTGCTGAAAGTGTGGCGGCGGTGGTCAAGGGTTTTAGTGAGTTGGACCCGGAGGTGCGGTTGCTCGGCGTTATCTTTAACCGGATCGGCAGCCCCAGGCATCTTGAACTTGTCCAGGGGGCGGTGGAGAAGTATTGCACTGTGCCGGTTCTTGGTTATCTGCCCCGGGATGTGGAGTTTTCCATCCCTGAACGTCATCTTGGCCTGCATATGGGGGAGGAGGGGGCGCTTTCAGCAGAGACCATCAGCCGTCTGGCTGAGACCATTCTCCACTATGTGGATGTGGGGGGGCTGCTGGCCGCAAGTACGGATGGTGCTGACCAGGTCATCGCCTCAGTTATGCCGCCAACGCCCGTGCCAGGCCCCAAAAAACGGCTGGCCGTGGCCCGCGATGAGGCCTTTTGTTTCTATTATCAGGATAATTTTGATCTGCTGGCCCAGGCCGGGGTTGAGCTCGTCTTTTTCAGTCCTCTCCATGACCGGGACCTGCCTGCCGATATCAAAGCGGTTTATCTTGGCGGCGGCTACCCTGAGCTTTTCGGGGCGATGCTTGCGGCCAATACCACGATGCGCACGGCCCTGAAAAAATGGTCGGAACAGGGTGGAATCATGTACGCTGAGTGCGGTGGCTTCATGTATCTCAGCCAAGGGATTGTCAACCATGACGGCGGATATCACGAGATGGTTGGGGTTTTTCCTGTACAGGCCAGGATGTCCAAGGGCCTGCGGAGCTTGGGGTACAGGGAGGCCACCTTGGTGAATGATAGCCTTTGGGGCGGCAGGGGAGATGTCGTGCGCGGGCATGAGTTTCATTATTCTGAGATTGATGCCATGCCGGTGGCAATTTCCCGGGTCTACCAGTTGCAAGATGGCCGTGCTGAAGGGTATCAGCTGCGCAACACCCTGGGCGGGTATCTCCATCTTCATTTTGGCGGGACGCCGGGGGCTGTGGCGTGGTTTGCTGGTAAGCTTGGAGAGGATAACCAGAAATGATTTTCACCACAGAGACACAGAGACACGAAGAAAAAAACCTCTGTGCCTTTGTGTCTCTGTGGTGAAATATTTTGGAAGTAATATTTGCTTATGACTGATATCAATCACCATAATAGTCCCCCCTATATGCTGCTCATGGCCCTCAGCCTTGCTTTGCTGTTGGGGATCATTGTCTCGGCCGGGATGGGCTATCTGGCCATCACGCCTGGGGAGGTGGCCCGGATCATCTGGGCCAAGATCAGTGGCGGCTCGCCGGCTGGCGGACTTGACCCCACCTTTGGCTATGTGGTCTGGGATGTACGTCTGCCACGTATCCTGACGGCGGCCCTTGTCGGCGGCAGTCTGGCCGTGGCCGGTGTTTTGTTCCAGGCCATTTTGCTCAACCCCCTGGCTGATCCCTATACCCTGGGGGTCTCCTCGGGGGCAGCCTTTGGCGCCTCCCTGGCCCTGCTCATTAATATTACGGTGATCACCGCCTTCTCCGTGCCTCTCTTTGCCTTTTTGGGTGCGGTGGCCACACTTTTTATTGTGTTGGCCTTGGCCTCGGTGGATGGCCGCCTGGGCACCAACACGCTGATTCTTTCCGGGGTGATTGTCGCTGCTATTTTGTCGGCGGGCATTGGTTTTATCAAACATCTTGCTGATGAGCAGGTGGCAGTGATTATTTTCTGGCTCATGGGCAGCTTTGCCTCTCGGACCTGGGCCCATGTCATGCTGGTGCTTGCAGCGGCAATCGGCGGGCTACTCATTGCATTTTTTTATGGACGTGATCTTAACATCATGGCCCTTGGTCAACGCAGTTCCGACTCTCTGGGGGTGGATACGGCCCGGACCCGCAAGATTTTATTGGTGGTAGGTTCGCTGGTAACGGCCACCTGCGTTTCCGTGTCTGGTATTATCGGCTTTATCGGTCTGATCACCCCCCATCTCATGCGCTTTATTGTCGGGCCGGATAACCGCAAGCTGGTGCCCGTTTCTTTTCTGGCCGGGGCAATCTTGCTGCTTGGGGCCGATACCTTGACCCGGGCAGTGCTGCCCTCGGAGGTGCCCATCGGTGTGCTGACGGCCCTCATCGGCGGCCCTTTTTTCTGTTATATCTTCCGGAAGAAACAGCTCCATGGCCTTTCTTGACGCCCACAATATTTCCTATGCCTATGGCGACAACGCCGTAGTCCGCGATGTCAGCCTCGCCCTTGAGCCGGGGAAGTTTTATGGCCTGATTGGCCCAAACGGCAGCGGCAAGACCACTTTGCTTGATCTGCTCATCGCCAACCGCCGCCCCTCGACCGGCACAATTTCTCTAAAGGGCCAGGAGCTGGAGAGCTATTCTCGCCAGAAGCTGGCCCGGCAGATGGCCCTGATCCCTCAGGAGTTTGACCTTGGCTTTGATTTCAGGGTGAGCGAGATTGTTCTCATGGGCCGCCATCCCCACATCCCCCGATTTGCCTCGCCAGGGCCTGAGGATTTGGCGGTAAGCCAAGAGGCCATGGTTGCTCTTGCGGTGGACCACCTCGGCGATCGGCTCATTACTGCCCTGTCAGGGGGAGAAAAACAACGGGTTGTGGCGGCCCGGGCCCTGGCCCAGGACACGCCGCTGCTCATCATGGATGAGGCCACTGCCAATCTTGATATCCAGCACACCATCCAGATTTTTCAGGTGGTGCGTCGTAAAGTTGAACAGGGAGGCATCGTGCTTGCCGCCATCCATGATCTCAATCTGGCCGCCGCCTTCTGCGATGAAATTTTTCTTTTGAAAGAGGGACGGCTCCATGCGGCAGGGCCGCCTGAGGAAATCTTGGTGCCGACCACGATTGACCAGGTCTTCGCGATCAACTGTCAGGCCACTTTTAATAATTTTAACCAGAGCCACCAGATTTCCTTTCAGTGGCGCCAGGAAAAATCGTGATGTCGAGATATCTATTTTACCTGTTGATCGTGATTTCTCTTCTCAATCTGCCTGTAAATGCGGCGGCACAAGAATTTGTTGATGACAATGACCGGGTTATTCGCTTTGACAAACCCTTCAGTCGCATTATCTCCCTCTATCCGGCCCATACCGAAAATCTCTTTAGTCTGGGGTTGTCCTCGGAAATAATTGGTGTGGCAAGTGGCGATGATTTTCCAGCTGCCGCTCTGACCAAGAACACCTTTCATTATCGGGAGGATGCCGAGAAATTTATTGCGGCCCAGGCCGATCTTGTTGTGGTCAGACCCATGATCATGCGCGCCTACCCCCAGCTCATGGAACAGCTGGCCCAGGCCGGGGTGACCGTTGTCTCTTTGCAGCCAACCTCCATTGAGGAGATGTTTGTCTATTGGCACAAACTAGGCATGCTTACCGGCCGGGAGGATGAGGCGGCCCGGATGGTGGCCCGTTTCCAGAAAGAGTTGGCTGAACTTGTCAGGCGTACCGCAAGCCTTGCGCCGGAACACCGTAAAAAGGTCTATTTCGAGGCCATTCACAGCAAGATGAAGACATTCATGCCCACCTCCCTGGCTATTTTTGTCCTGGAGAGCGCTGGCGGCAGTAATATAGGCGCTGATGCCGAGCAGGTGCGCGATACCAATATCGCCTATTACGGCAAGGAGCGCATACTTGCCAAAGGTGCTGAGATTGACGTTTTTTTGGCCCAGCAAGGGGTGATGAACCGGGTTGATGAGGAGTTGATCAGGAACGAGCCTGGTTTTATGGCCATCAAGGCCGTCCGGGAGGGCCGGATTGCTTTTGTTGACGAAGAACTTGTTTCTCGGCCCACCTTTCGCCTGTTAGAGGGAATCAGGCAGCTTGGCGGTATGCTCTACCCCGAGCTGTTTTAGGGGCAAGGATTTGGGCATGGACATGAGAGAAGGAAGCCGCAGTCGTAATAATAAGCTCATTTTTATTACGGCCGGGGTGATATTTGTGCTCAGTATTTTCTCCCTGCAAACCCAGCCTGGCGGCAAGGTGGTGAAGATAGATGTCGGGGACAGCAGTTTTCAGGTGGTCAATATGCTGAGCAGGGAAGGCGTGGCCTTCAAGATTCTTCCGGTCGATGAGGGGGAGGGCGTTGTTGTGGATTATACCCCTGTTTCCCCCCTTGAACGTCTTAATAAAAAATACAGCGGCAGCCGATATGAGGTGCATTTTATAGAAAACAGGGTTGCGCGTATTGTCTGGCGCGACAAGGACAACCGGCACGTAGGTAATCTTCTCTCTGTCAAGATTGTCGCCAAACAGTAGGTTGCCCCCCTCGTCGATGTGCGGGTGTTTTTGAAAAAAATGGGGGCATTTTATTATTTCAAGATTTTCTAGATACTTCTGTGATAATATTGATGTTTACGTGCACAGGAAATATTTGGTCCTCAGTTTTTTTTCGAGAATATTTTACTTAGGTAACGTTCAATTTATGACATCTTCATTAAATGGTTTGATTCCTGAAAACTCGATAGAAAAAAAGATTTTTGGCCAGGCAGCTCTTTCCAAAATCGTCCTCGTGCCAGCGGCCTATGCGGTATGGTATGCCTATTTTTCCAACTCGCACCCCACCCTCAACAAGGAGGTGGATGCGGTCATTGCCTCCGGTATTCATTTTGACAGCATTCTTCATGAGGAATTATACAACAAGTATCTTCGCACTGAGACGGAGAGCCTGCTTGTCCAGGATGTTCAGGCTGGAACCGAAGACCTCATTAAAAAGGTGTTTAGTGAAATGCTGGGCGCCAATAAATCAGCCGATAAATATGGCAGCCGTCTGGAAAGTTTTGCAGAGCAGTTGGCCAAGGCCAAAGGTTTGAGCGAGATGGCAAAAGTCATCAAGGAGATGACCGAGGACACAAAGTCCATGGTTGAATCCACCCGCGCCATGCAAGAAAAGCTTGATGAGGCTGCTAAAGAGACGCAGGCCCTACGCCTTAAACTACAGCTCACCGAAGAAGATGCGGCCACGGATGGTCTCACCGGCCTCAATAACCGGAAGGCCTTTGATCGCGAGATGGAGAGTCTCTATAAAAAATACCAGAGGGAAGGAGTTGGTTTCTCTCTGCTGGTTCTGGATATCGATTTCTTTAAAAAATTTAATGATGATTACGGCCACCAGGTCGGTGATCTCGTCTTAGAGACAGTGGGCGCCATTCTCCACAAGGGGTTGAAGGGTGGTGATTTTCCAGCCCGCTACGGTGGTGAGGAGTTCGTGGTCATCCTGCCGGAAACCAGCCTCGATGATGCCACCATTGTTGCTGAGCAGCTGCGAATTCAGTTTTCCGTCAAGAAAACTATCGCACCCGGGGTAGAACAGCCCCTGCGCAAGATTACGGTAAGTATCGGCGCCGCTGAGATTAATAATAAGGATACGATCCGCTCCATTATTGAACGGGCGGACAAGGCGCTTTATCTGGCCAAGCATTCCGGCCGTAATAATGTGAAAACAGAGAACGATTTATAGCGTCAAACCTTGGTCAGGCGTCAGTCGTCAGCTGTTTATTTTCTTTTTTTTGGTACATCTTCAAGCGTTACCTCCGTCCGTTCCGGGCGATTTATTGTTTCTGCCTTAAATGTTTACGTAAGTCTTCGCCACCATGTCGTAAAAGGCCTGGTAATGGGGGGGCAAGCTGCGTTTTTTGTGGCGCAGCAGATAAAAACTACGAGTCATTTCCGAACCGCCCAAGGGTATCTCTTCAAGGCTGCCTGCCGCCAATTCTTCCTTGATCGCCATCCGGGAAAGAATAGATATCCCCAGACTGGCCTTAATGGCCTCCTTGATTGCTGCTGTAGAACCTAAGGTGGCGACAATCTGCAGGCTGTTCTTCTTAATTCCTCTTTCTTCAAGAAAACCTTCCGTAACCAAACGTGTGCCAGAGCCCTGCTCGCGCTGTAAAAAAGGTGCGTCCTGGAGATTGCTGCCCAGGGGCAACTGCCTGGCCAGATCAGGGGTTCCGGCGCAGATTAAGGCATCTTCGAAAAAAGGTTGGAGCATGAGTTGTTTCTGCTCAACACGGGCACCGACCACTCCAAAGAGGAGTTCGTGGGCAGCGACCATCTCAGTGATACGGCCGGTATCATGGATGCGAATTTCAAAAGAAATATCAGGGTGATCTTTTTTGAAACGCGCGGCAAGGGCAGGCAGCAGATAGGTGCCTGGAATGGTGGAGGCGCCAATGAGCAGGTGGCCACGGATGGTGGTGCCTGCCGCCATCAGGAGATTGGGGATAGCTGTAACCTCATCAATTACCTGAAGAGCTTTCGGCAGGATACGTTCAGCCTGGGATGTGGGGATGATGGAGCGGCCAAGCCTGTCAAAAAGTTTACAATCCAGCTCGAGTTCAAGGTTCTTGATGTGCTCGCTGATGGTCGGCTGACTGATATGCAGTTGTTCAGAGGCCCGCGAAAAACTACGGTTCTTGTAAACGGCGACAAAAATTTTAAGATGATGAATGTCCATAAGCATTCATATTAATAGATAAGAGTAGGGAAACAAGGAAAAAGAATAGGCTGAAAACGGGGAAGTTTTGAGAATAAATCCTAACGATAAAAATATTTTAGTAATTTGGTTTTATTTTTTTGTGAGGAGTTTGTTGGCAGGGAATTCTCGTAAAATGTCCATAGCCGGGGACCTTAGCCCACGTCGATAAATTCCGCCGCGACATGTTGTCTAATTTTATATGGAAAGAAGAGCAATAAAGAGTAAATAAGAGGTATTGAGAGTAAAATGCCACGTTAAGAATTTCGTTAAAAGGTGTGAAGAGGGGCCTTGTGGGGGCTAACACCCCATTGTCTCGGCCTTTTTCGAGTGGGATCAAAAAGCGCGTGTTTATAGAGGAATAGCAAGGTGATGGTTACGGATTCAAGACAGAAGGGTGTCGGCAGCCTGTTGATAACTTAAGCCTTTATTATGTTTTTTTGCGGGTAACCGTCTTTGACACCCATGCTCAATTTGAATACAACAACCGCACCAATTAAAGACAGTTTCAGCAGCGCCAATCATCATTAAAACTTTAGAGTTTATACCTATGCTGTGGCAGTCAGTTAAAAAACAACTTTCTCAAAAAATACCTGAAAACGCTTATTCTTTATGGATATCGCCTTTAAAGGGGCAAGAAGTTGAAGATGGAACCCTTGTTTTGACAGGCCCTGACAGTTTTTTTTGTAAATGGGTTAGCGATAAATATCTCGCAGATATTCAGGGGTGTATGGCCGCAATGGGCCGGGAGAATGTTAACGTCACCTTTGCCCAATCTGCTCCCTTGCTCCCCACTGAAACAGTCAGTGAGCCACGCCAGATGCGTTTGCCCACCATGCCGGTTGTCAGGCAATTTACCAAGGCCTTAAACCCCCGGTACACCTTTGATGAGTTCATGGTTGGCAATTGTAATATGTTGGCCCATTCTGCCTGTGATGCCATTGCCCACGATAGAAATGATGTTGGCAAGACTATCTATATAAATGGTGGCACCGGCCTGGGCAAGAGCCATCTGACCCATGCCGTGGCCCATCATATTGTCAACCATTCCCCTTCAACGCGTTTGCACTACCTGACAGCCCAACAGCTCACCGCAGAAATGGTCAAAGGTATTAAGACTAATACCATGATCAATTTCAAGGATAAGTATCAGAAAGAGTGTGATGTGCTTCTCATTGAGGATGTTCACACCCTGTCTGGGCGAACCAAGACGCAAACTGAGCTTGCTGAAACCCTGGATGTGTTGATGGAGTGCGGTAAACGGGTGATTTTTACCAGCTCGAAAGCACCAAGGGAGATTGATAATCTTGACGAGGGGCTCCGTTCCCGTTTGGCCTATGGTCTGATCACGACCATTAATCCTCCCGGCTTTAATACCAGATTGAAGATCATCCAGCGCAAGGCCGCCAATTACGAACTTGCTTTGAATGAAAATCTGGTCGGTTATCTGGCCGAAAACGTCAAGGGTGATATCCGACAGCTGGAAAGTATTATTGTCGGCATCAAGGCCCAGGCCGCTCTTCTTGGCATCCAACCTGATTTTGACATGGTCAAAGCCACCCTGTGTAACTTCATCGGGCAGCATGGTCAGATCTCGGTGGAGATGATTCGGGATTTTATTGCCGGCCAGTACAAGTTGTCAATCAATGACCTCCAGTCAAAGTCGAGAAAGCGTCTCATCGCCTTTCCGCGCCAGGTTTGTATGTATCTGGCCCGTAAGCACACCGAGCTGCCCCTGGCCGATATCGGCCGGGCCTTAAATCGCGATCACTCCACTGTGGTTCATGCCGTGCGTACTATCACCACCAAGATCGCCCGGGATGCTTCCACCCGTGGCCAGATTGAGCTGCTTTCAGATAAGCTGGAGAAAAAATTTTTGTAGAGTGAAGGGCAAGGGATTCTAAGTGAGAAAGGAGTTTTTTGCTCTTTTTTGGGGGAAGGGCTGTCGCAGATGATGCGGCAGCCCCTTTTTTTTTGGTTTTTTTGGTGAATTGCTGGAAAAACTTTGGTTTGCCACGGAATCCATGGAAAATTGGCATAAAGTGGAGGTGATTATCATTAATAAAGCGCAAGGGGACCATTTTGCAAACACAAAGGCATAAAGACACAGAGGATTTCTTCATGTAATTCCTTTGTGTCTTTGTGTTTAATAATCAGTCTTTCAAAGGCTCGGCGACGATTTTTTTTTACGTGACGGCTTGAGAAAGATGTCTGCGCAATCGAGTCGTAAATTAACAGTGTTTTCGTAAAAAGGAGTGGAGGGTCAGGCTGCGGATAGAGCCTTTCGCAAACAGGAGGGGGAGGGCGATAAGGGCATTGCGGGTAATGAGCAACAGAGCGGGGTTGCCTCCGTTGCTGTTGCCAAAACAACCGCAATCAATGGGCAGCAGGAGATATCCCTGCGAGGCAAGGGCAAGCGCTCCGGTAAAAAGAAGGTAGAGCGTTGCCAGCAGCCAGGCGAGTTTTTCAGCCTGCCAGCCATACAGTGCTGCACAGGCAAGGAGAAGTTCCAGGGGGGCTTGCCAGCGTTCTAGAAAAAGAACAGCTGAAAAAGGCAGGAAATTAAGTTCATAGAGGGCCTGGAGAAGTTCGTTTGGTTCTGGAGTGGTCCAGAGCTTAACGAGGGAGGCAATAAGCAGGAGGAGTGCCGCCAGATAATAATCAGCCACGATCAGGATCTGCTGCCAGTGCGGGCGTTGCCAGGAACTCATGCCCGTTTGGGAAGATGCGCCGTTGTCGATTTTGAGGTGGATGAGCTGCCTTCCCAGAAGATAATGAGCTGGGCGACCAACTGGTTGAGAATCTCTACCTGATCAGTGATCTCAAGAATCGTTGCCGCGCCCTCTTCAGACATGGCAGCCAAAGATTGTACAGCGGAATCAATGGTAGTTATAGAGGTGTTGACCTGGTCAAGGTTTTCAGATTGCTCACTGGAGTTGGTAATGATTTTTGTCATCTGCTCAGCAACATCCTGGGAGGACTTATGAACCTGCGGGAAGGTTTTTTTCAGGTTACCAACCACCTTTTCACCGAGATGTATTTTTTCATCTAGGCGGCCGATGACCTCCGCGACGTTATGGGCGGCATTGGTGGCGCGGCCAGCCAGGTTTCGGACTTCATCAGCCACCACAGCAAATCCAGCGCCGGCCTCACCGGCCCTGGCCGCCTCAACCGCCGCATTCAAAGCAAGAAGATTGGTTTGAAAGGCAATCTGCTCAATATCATGCACCAGCGAAGAGATTTGTCGATCTGCTTCGATCATGGCAGCCATGGCGTCCACTACGTCTTTAATGGCATTACCTGACTCATCGGCCGTTTTTAAGACGTGGTTGGTGGCCTCTGCAGCCGTACGGGCCATGCTGAGATTTTCCCTGGCGCGGACAGCCATCTGTTCTGATGTCGCGCTGATACTGTCGAGATTGGTGGCAGAGGAAGAAGAAGCAATGCTTAATTGGTTGGTCATCTCGGAAATATAGCCCATGGAGGTGAGGAGAGTGTCGGCAACCCTGGCCGATTCTTCAGTCACGTTTTCCAGCTCTTTGGACATGTTTGAAATCAGCCATAAGGATGTGATGCCAATAATCGAAAGCAGCACAAAGGAGATTGTCATGATGCTGTTGAGCTGGGTGCTGACAGTCAGGATATGACCCATGCTTTTTTCATGGCTGATTGAGCTTGCAGCCACCATGGTTTTTAAGGTCTTGAGCATAAAGGCATTCTGGGCGTCAAATTCCTTGCTCAGGTCACCCTCCAGGGCAAAATCCATATCAATGGAAGCGGAGACCATGGCAGAACCTGCTTCATGGGAAACGTGATAGGCTTTTTGCAGCTCTGGGGCTCTGCGGGCCATTTCTTCAACTCCAGAGGCATTGCACAGCTCGACAAGGGTGAGAAGGAGTTCGTTTACCCGTTTGTTCAAGGGTTCAATCTCCGCTAGGCGGCCGGTGCTGGCCGCGGCCTTGGCGACATTGAATTTTTCCACCACCTGGCCGATCAAGCCTTCCATTTCAATGGCAAGTTTGGTGAGGGGGTAGACCTCCTGGCGGACTGTTTCCACATCATCTTTAAGGGCATGGGTGGAGTAGAGGGCAAAAAGAATAATGCCGGACGATAGGGCCCCGAGGGTGAGAAAAGTCAGGTAAAGTCTGTACTTGTTTCCTGAATTCTTAAAGGAAGGGAGTGTCATAGGGGGTTCGTTTTTAAAAAAGCAGGCCCCCGCCATGAAGAGAGTCAACACGGTGGGGCCTGCAATAAATTAAGGAGAGTGGATTATTTGGTCACCGGTAAACCCGCCCGCAGCCAGGCAGTAATGCCACCATCCATCACAGCGACATCGGTGTAGCCTTTCATGTAGAGAAATTTGGCGGTTACCACAACCTGTTTGGCTGCGTGATCCACAACCACAATTTTTTTGCCCTTGGGCAGGCTGGAGTAAGAGGAATTTAATTTGTCGAGGACGATCTCTGTTGCCCCGGCGATTTTACCGAGTTCTTTGTGTTTTCCGCCGCGGATATCAAGGATGACGATGGAGTCTTTCATGTCAAAAACCTGTTGCGGGGTAAGACGGGCAATGTCGACCTTGGGATATTCGACATTTTTTTCCAGGGGAAACTTGTTTTGAGCCCAGGCGGGGAGCCCTTCGTTATAGATCATGACATTGGTATAGCCTAAGGCTACGGCTTTTTGGGCGGCAATCAGGCTTTTGCCGCATTTTGGCCCTTTGCAGTAGAAAATGAGTAAGGTGCCTTTGTCGGTGGGCAGGTTTTGGTTGCCTTCGACCATGGCGGCGGGAATATTAACCGAGCCTTTGATGCTGAGTTCATCATGCTCGATGGGGCTCAGGGCATCTGCCAGAACAAGGTGTTCTCCGGCATCCATTTTTGCCTTTAGATCAGCAGTGCTGATATGGGGAATATCTCCAGCCCAGGCTGTAGCGGTGGAGAGGAATAACATTGCTAAGGAGAACAAGGTTGCCAAAAGGGTGCGGTGTGATTTTCTCATAAGTTCAAGCTCCAGAGGAAGAGTGGGGGGAAGATCTCAAAAATCAGCAATCATGAAAAATTATTTTAGGCAGGAACTTTTTTGTTTGGCAAGTCTTATCGGTTGGGAGATGACGTTTTAAAAAAAAGTAACATCAATAAGCTGTTAGATGTGTTCTGGAGCTTTGCGGCAAGGAGCAGGATGAGCCCTCTTGGCACTCTGAGGCCAAAGAGGCAGGTGTTGTAGAAAGGTGTCTCTGACAGAATTCAGTCGCCGGCATGATTCTGGATTGGATTTTGAGCCAGGTTCATACTAGTATTAGCTATCAGTGAGACGAACTGAATTATTTGTTCTTAAAAAAAATCCTCAGATGCGGTGATTGCATGACCCTGCCACGACGTTTTACCAAAATAGTCTGCACCATTGGACCGGTATCTGATTCGCTGCAAATGCTTGAGAGGCTCATCGATGCCGGGATGAATGTGGCGCGTCTTAATTTCTCCCATGGTGATTTTGCGGGCCATGTGGCGGTGATCAAAAATATCCGCGAGGTCTCCCAGAAACTCGGTAAAAATGTTGCCATCCTTGCCGATCTGCCCGGCCCCAAAATGCGGATAGGTCAACTGGAGAGCGAGCCTGTCGAGCTCATCGCCGATGAAACCATTACCTTGACCACCGAAGACATTGTCGGTACCGAGGCGCGAGTGTCGGTGAGTTTTGCCGAGCTCCCGAAAACGGTGAAAAAGGGCGATGTCCTGTTTTTAAATGATGGTATTATTCAGCTCCTGGTCATTGGCGTTGAGGGCAGCGAGGTCCATTGCCGGATCACAGTGGGGGGGGAACTCCGCTCTCGCAAAGGTCTCAACCTGCCGGGGATCGATCTGGGCATGAGCGCCTTTACCGAGCATGACAGGGCCTGCTTGACGTTTGCCCTTGAAAACGGGGTGGATGCTGTCAGCCAATCCTTTGTCAATAACGCCGAGGATGTCATGGCGGTGCGTAAGGCGGCCAGCGATCTCGGCTATCAGCCTTTTGTGATTGCCAAGATCGAACGGGCCGGAGCCTTGGATAATATTGACCAGATCCTCCTTGCTGCCGACGGTATTATGATCGCCAGGGGCGATCTGGGGGTGGAAATTCCCATTGAGCGCATTGCTGTGGTCCAGAAGCAGATTATGGCAAAGGCCTTGTTGCTCGGCAAACCGATCATCACCGCCACTCAGATGCTGGAATCCATGACCCAGCAGAAAAGACCCACCCGGGCTGAGGCCACCGATGTGGCTAATGCCATCCTGGATGGCACCGATTGCGTGATGCTGTCGGCTGAATCGGCCATGGGTCGCTACCCGGTGGAGGCGGTGCGCATGCTGGCCCGTATTGCCGCCGAGACCGAACCGATCCGTTCGGCCAGCCGCCAATCAAAATTTTTAGAAACCTATGGCATGGATAAAAAAATCAGCCACAAGGACCTCATTGCCCTCAGCGTCTATTTCACCGTGGAACGCTCCGAGGCGGCGGCCATTTTTGTCCCCACCATGAGCGGCAATGCCGCCCGCAATATCACACGCTTTCGGATGCCCATCTGGATTGTCGCCATGAGCCCCAATCTGGCCACGGCCAGGAATCTGCAATTCTCCTATGGGGTACAGGCCCAGTATTATCCTGAGAGTCTGGATGACTGGAACGTTTTTGCACGGGCATGGCTTGCCCATAACAAAATTGCGGGCAGCCTGGCCTTGCTGGTCCGCGGCCCGTCACCACGGCATCCTGAGGCCAATAACTCCATGCAGCTGCTGGATCTCAGCCGCCCCTAGGCGGCCGAGTCTTTCTTGCCTTCTTTCTCGTCCTTTTGGGGGCGTATCCTGTTTGCAATCCGCACCCGTTTGTGCTAAGGATTGCCTTCGCATTTTGCCATTCCAGCAATCATGGGAGCCCCTTCTCAGGGCTGCCGTGTATTATGAAAAAATAAAGGTACCTATTATGACGACCCAAACCATTATCTATACGGAAATTGATGAGGCACCGGCCTTGGCCACCCACTCCCTGCTTCCTATTCTCCAGGCCTATACCAAGGGGACCGGTATCACCATTACCAAAAAGGACATCTCCCTGGCCGGCCGCATCATCGCCAATTTTCCGGAGAATTTGAGCGCCGACCAGAGGGTGCCTGATGATCTGGCCGAACTCGGCAAGCTGGTCAAAATGCCTGATGCCAACATCATCAAGCTCCCCAATGTCAGCGCTTCCATCCCGCAGTTGCAAGAGGCTATTAAAGAACTGCAGTCTAAGGGCTACAATATCCCCGACTATCCTGAAGAGGCCAAGGGTGAGGCCGATAAGGTCCTGCAGGCCCGGTTTGCTAAGGTGCTCGGCAGTGCGGTAAACCCGGTGTTGCGCGAGGGCAATTCCGATCGCCGGGCTGCAGCTTCCGTTAAGAAGTTTGGTCAAAAAAATCCCCATCGGATGATGAAGCCGTGGCCCGAGGTCTCCAAATCCCGGGTGGCCCACATGACTCAGGGCGATTTTTACGGCAGTGAAAAAACCATCACTGTGGCTAAGGCGTGTGAGGTTCGCATTGAATGTGTGGCCGACGATGGCGCCATCACCGTCCTGAAAGAGAAAACAGCGCTGCTGGCCGGCGAGGTTTTTGATGCCTCGGTGATGAATGTCAGTGCCTTACGTGAATTTTACAGCGAGCAGATTAAGGCGGCCAAAAAAGATGGCGTCCTGCTGTCGCTCCATCTGAAGGCCACCATGATGAAGGTTTCCGACCCCATCATGTTCGGTCATTGCGTTTCGGTTTTTTATAAGGATGTCTTTGCCAAACACGCCAAGGTGATTGGCAGCCTGGGCGTCAATGTCAATAACGGTGTGGCTGATCTCTACGCTAAAATTGCGCGACTGCCAGAAGCTGAGCGGGCTGAGATTGAGGCTGATATTATGGCCTGCTATGAAACGAACTGCCAGGTGGCCATGGTGGATTCCAGCAAGGGTATCACCAACCTGCATGTTCCCAATAATATCATTGTTGATGCCTCAATGCCTGTGGTTATCCGTGACGGTGGTCGGATGTGGGGGGCTGATGACAAGCTGCATGACACCATCGCCATGGTGCCGGATCGCTGCTATGCCACGATTTACCAGGCGGTGGTTGAGGATTGTCTGAAAAACGGCGCCTATGACCCGGCCACCATGGGTTCGGTATCCAATGTTGGCCTCATGGCTCAGAAGGCCGAAGAGTATGGCTCCCACGACAAGACCTTTGTGGCCCCGGTAAAGGGTGTCATCCGCGTGGTTGATAGTGTTTCCGGCCAGACTCTTCTGGAGCAGAAGGTGGAAAAGGGCGATATCTTCCGGGGCTGTCAGACCAAGGATGCCCCCATCCAGGATTGGGTGAAGTTGGCGGTGAATCGGGCCCGGGCCACCGGCTCTCCTGCCATCTTCTGGCTGGATGAAAAACGCGGCCACGATGCCGAATTGATCGTCAAGGTCAAGGCCTACCTGCCCAACCATGACACCAGCGGTTTGGACATCCGAATCATGCAACCGGATGATGCCATGCGCCTGTCCCTTGTGCGGATCAGAAAGGGCGAGGACACCATCTCGGTGACCGGCAATGTTCTGCGTGATTATCTCACCGATCTTTTCCCCATCTTAGAGCTTGGTACCAGCGCCAAGATGCTGTCCATTGTGCCGCTGATGAACGGCGGCGGTCTTTTTGAGACGGGTGCCGGGGGATCTGCCCCTAAGCATGTCCAACAGTTTTTAAAAGAGGGCCATCTGCGGTGGGATTCTTTGGGTGAGTTCTGTGCCCTGGTGCCCTCCTTTGAGCATATTGCCGCTACCTATCATAATAAGAGGGCACAACTCTTAGCTGATACTCTTGATCAGGCCATCGGCATGCACCTGGAACAGGAGAGATCGCCCTCGCGCAAGGTGGGGGAACTCGATACCCGCGGCAGCCATTTTTATCTGGCCCTCTACTGGGCCCAGGCCCTGGCCGAACAGAAAGAGGATGTTGAAATCGCCGCCCGCTTTGCCCCGGTCGCCAAGGCCCTTGCCGCCAGCGAGACCAAGATCGTGTCTGAGCTGAACAGCGCCCAAGGCAAGGCTGTTGATATTGACGGCTATTATCGCGCCGATGCTGGCAAAACCGCCCAGGCCATGCGTCCCAGCGTCACCTTTAATGCCATTATTGATGCCCTGTGATTTATTTTGTTTAACCAGGGTGGTGTCTTACTTTGTGCCACCCTGGGCAATATTCGCACCGGGAATCATGCATTCTTCCCTTATTTCTGGCCCTTCTTGTGTCCAGCCTAGAGAAAGATTTTGCCATTTCCAGTACTCCTGACGTAGAGTGTTTTAGGAGCTACTTGTGGTCAAGAAGGCGAGGGCAAAGTATGCACTCTCCTTTGGTCTCTTCTTGAAAAAAATCAGGCAAGGAGTTGGTAATGAAAAAGGTGAAAATTTGTTTTGTGATGGTGTCAGCACTGCTTCTTTATGGTTCTTCGGCACTGGCAGAGCAAGCCTCTGTGGAGAGGGGCAAGGAGCTTTTTAATAACCCTGGTCTCGGGGCCTCGCAGAATGCCATCAGCTGCGGCACCTGTCATCCGGGTGGCGAGGGGATGGAAAAGGCAGGTGGCAATCCTGAGCTTGCTGCCATGATTAACCGCTGCATCAAGGGACCACTGAAGGGCGAACCGTTAGACGAGAAAACCGTGGCCATGGAGTCATTGGAGATGTATCTCAAATCATTGGCCAAGTGATATTTGACGTCTGCAGAAATTATTTTATGGGAGAGTTGCATTGAAAAAGATATTTTTTCTCGCTGTGCTGGTTGGGGCCATGTCTGTTGCGCCATCCCTGGTTATGTCTTCCGAGGTTGGTCCGGAAACCATCGACATGAAGGCGGAGTTTAAGGTGGAGGGCGCCAAGCAGGCTGTAATTTTCCCCCACCGTCAACACCAGGCCAAATTGGCCTGCGGTAAATGCCATCAGAGTCCCCAGGGGGGCGATGATCTTATTGTCGAGTTTGTCAATAAGACTGGTTCCGGCAATGATTTTCACAAAAAATTCTGCTGGCCCTGCCATGTGGAAATGGAAGTGCCTAAGGGTAAATCGTGTTCCACCTGTCATAAGTAATCGTTGCTTTTTTGCCTGCCATCGCCCGGGTAGTCCGTGGGGTGGCAGGCCTTTTTAGTTTTCTTTCTTTCGGATAGAAGCACCGGTGCCGTTGCATTTTCCTGATTTTGCGAATATACAATGTTGATCTGAGAGGTGCGCTGGTATGCGGCATCGTGCTGTGGTTTGGCGAGATCTTCTCTCTACTTCAATGGAGTCCATTGTCATGTCCGCCCCCCTCCTACCAGAACACATCAGTCACCGTATTGCTGCCATTTATGAAGAGATAGAAAAGCAGTACGACGTGGTGGCCAAGGCCCTTGATTTCAGCTGTACAGGTTGCCCTGATAATTGTTGCGACAGCTATTTTCTGCACCATACCTATACGGAATGGGCCTACCTGTGGCAGGGTATGGCGGCGCTGCCTGCCGAGAAGAAGCAGCAATTTGTACGCCGTTCCCAGGAGTATGTCCAGCAGAGCCAGGAGGCTCTGGCCCGGGGTGAGCGACCGCAGATCATGTGCCCCCTTAATGATGACGGACTCTGTGGCCTCTATAAGCATCGCCTTCTCATCTGCCGTCTCCATGGCGTGCCGTCATCCATGACCCGGCCGGATGGGCAGCAGCTGCTCTTTCCCGGCTGCTTTCGCTGTCAGGAGATCACCGGTGCGGGCGAGGACGTGCCCCGCATGGACCGTACCAAGATTTTTCAGCAGGTTGTCCAGATTGAGATGGAGTGGCTGGGGGTGAAGAGAAACGTCCTGCCCAAGGTCAAGATGACCATTGCCGAAATGATCATCAAGGGGCCCTCTCAGTTTAAGCACTGCCAGGTGTGATATCCTCGCAAAAAAACGTGCAACACCCCACAATAACACAACAATCTATGACATAGGTGTGTCATGAAGGGGCAGATGTTTATACGCCAACAGTGCTGCAAGCTGGCATTTTTACAGATAAACGCCTGCCGTATCATCTCTGTGGTGCTCGGTTGTGTTTTGCTGTTGGCTGTCCACGTCCACGCTGTTGAACCCATGCTGCCCAAAGTTTACGGGGAAGATGTCGATGTTTATGGCTGGTTGATGAGTGAAAAGCTTGATGGCGTGCGCGGCTACTGGGATGGTAAGCAATTACTGTCAAAAAACGGTACGCTCTTTGCTCCGCCACCGGCATTTATCCATGATTTGCCGCCTTTTCCCCTGGAGGGGGAACTCTGGGGCGGTCGCGGCAGCTTTGCTCAGACCGTGGCCATTGTCAAAAAACAGCATGCCCATGAGGGCTGGTTGCAGCTCAAATTCGCCATTTTCGACGTGCCGCAAGAGCTCGGCGGTTTTACCTCCCGCATCGGCAAGGCGCGTGCCTGGTTTGCCTCCCATCCTTCCGCCTACGCTTTCGTTATCGCCCAGATCACGGTTGACGATCGGGCCCAGATTCAGCAGGAGCTTGCACGTATCGAAGGCCTCGGCGGCGAGGGGTTGATTGTCCGCAGCCCGGAGGCCCTTTATGCAGCCGGCCGCAGTTCAGAGATTCTCAAGGTCAAAAACTATCAGGATGCCGAGGCCAAGGTTGTTGGCCATCTGCCCGGCAAGAGCAGAAACGCGGGGCGGCTCGGGGCCTTGCTCGTCGAGCTTGATGACGGCACCCGATTTAAGATTGGCGGTGGTTTTAGCGATAAGGCGCGGCAATCGCCGCCGCCCCTCGGCACGGTGGTTACCTTCAAATTTTACGGCATGTATCCATCCGGCATCCCCAAATTCCCCTCGTTCCTGCGCATCCGTTCAGACACAGAGCTGTGAGTTTCCCTCCCCAGATGTTTAAGTTCGCAGCTCTGCGGATCAAAAAAACGGCTGGCACCAACGGCGGCGATGATCCTCGTCGCCTGGCCAATCTCGGGTGGCGCATAGGGTCGTTCTGGCGGCTCAACTTTCATCCAGCACTTGGCGCACCACTCTGCTGAATTCACTCATGATCAAGGGTTTCATGATATACCGTTTGATCCCCAATGCCTCGGCCTTCTCCTCATTGATGATATCGCTGAAACCGGTGCAGAGAACAATGGGGATGTCCCGGCGCATGGTCAGGAGCTCTTGGGCCAGTTCGGTGCCGGTCATGAAAGGCATAGTCATGTCGGTGATAACCAGGTCGAAATGAGAGGGGTTGTTTTGAAAAAATGACAATGCGTCGACTGGGCTTGTGAGGGCGGTGACCTGATAGCCTAGATGTTCAAGCATCTGTTTTTCCATTTCGGAGATCATCTTTTCATCATCGACGAGCAGTATCCTTTCCTTCCCTCGGGGTTCAGGCCTGGCCGCCTCGTGCATCTGCTCTTTCATCACCCTTGCCACCCGGGGCAAATAGACATGAAAGGTGGTGCCCTTGCCGGGCTCACTGTAGACAGTAATATGGCCATGCATGTTCTTGACGATACCGTGAACCACCGCCAGACCAAGACCGGTGCCATCTCCTTTTTTCTTGGTGGTGAAGTAAGGATCAAAGATCCGCTCGCAAATATCTTTCTCCATGCCGCAACCCGTATCGCTCACCTCCAGGCGCAAATAGGGGCCCGGTGCGAGGGCGAGCTGGGTGATGTAATCGTGGGGTGTGATGTCGATCTCCTTGAGGGAAACGGCCAGGATGCCGCCTTTGTCGTGCATGGCATGGTAGGCGTTGGTGCAGAGGTTCATGATGATCTGGTGTATCTGGGAGGGGTCGGCCAGCACCGCCCCGCACTCGCTGTCTATTTGTTCCTTGAAGGCAATGGTTGTTGGCACAGAAGAACGTAAGAGTTTCAAGGCCTCCTTGACCACATACTGTACCTGGACCGGTTTTTTCTCTTGTTCACTCTGCCGGCTGAAGGTGAGGATCTGGGCCACCAGGTCCTTGGCCCGGTTGCCGGCCTGCAGAATCTGTTCAAGGTGCTCTTGCGGCTGCCCTGCAGGGGGCAGTTCCATGGCCAGGAGCTGACCATAACCTATGATAGCGGTGAGGATGTTGTTGAAGTCGTGGGCAATGCCGCCGGCCAGGGTGCCGATGGCCTCCATCTTCTGGGTCTGGCGGACCTGAGTTTCCAGGGCCTTTTGCCTGGTAATGTCTTTTGCAGAGTGGACGATGCTGGCAATATGGCCCTGGCTGTCAAGGCGGGGTGAAGCAGAGACAAGAAAGGTCTTTTTTAGGGCACCATGTTCCACTTCAGCAAAATGGGGAAAATGGTCCTGGAGGGTGCTGGTCACTGGGCAGCCTGGACAGGGCTGGTCGCCGCCCTGAAAAAGTTCATAGCAATATCGACCCGCCAAGTTCTGGGGTTCTTTGCCAAAGAGGGCACAGGTCGCCTGGTTGGTGCGGAGGATGCGAAGCTCTGGGTCGAGGATCATGATGGGGTCACTGATGGCCTGGAAGGTGTTCTCCCACTCATCCCTGGCTGCGGCCAGGGCCCTTGCCGATTCATAGCGGGCGGTGATGTCATGGGCGATGCCCTCCACCGCCACGACCGTGCCGTGTTTGTCCACGATCGGTTCTTCGGTGACCTCCAGGCGTCTTGCTCTGCCGTCTTTGTGGCGGACTTCGAGCTCGTAGGGCGGCTGTTTGATACCCTGCATGCTGAGTTCCGTATGGCGGCTGGCCTCGTCATTAATGGACTTGTCTGTGCGCAACTTGGTGTAATGAGTAGAGAATTCCTCCTGGCTGTAGCCGAGGACAGAATGGATAGAAGGGCTGAGGTAGGTAAAGACACCTTTTGGATCATGGGTGTAGAAAAAATAGGAGTCCTGGAGGGATTCCACCAGACGCCGATACTTCTCCTCGCTGGCCCGGAGCTTTGTCTGTTCCGCCTCAAGCTGGGTGATCTTCTTGGTGAGCTTTCTGGCCAGTACCTCGCTATAGCTCTGCTCTAATTCATGGGCATTCTTGTGTGGCGCCAAGGGCGTGGCCAGTTTGCCGGCCTGGTATTCGGCGAGCAGGGCGGTGATCTCTGCAAGAAACTCCGGCATCTCCATGGGTTTGATCAGAAAGCGGGAGGCCCCCAGGCTCATGGCAAAGTCCTCGTCCTTGGGGTCGGTATAGGTGGCGGTGTAGAAGATGAAGGGGATGGCGGCTAATCGCTGATCTGCCTTGATGGCGCGACAGAGGGCATAGCCGTCCATCTCCGGCATCAGGATGTCAGAGACAATCAGGTCAGGGGGAGATTTTTGAATGAGCTCCAGGGCCTGCCGGCCGTTTTCCGCACTCTCCACCTCATAGCCGCTGGCCTTCAGGACATCCTCCAGCAGTACCCGGGAATCTTCATTGTCTTCGGCAATACAAATCTTCATTGTGGTTCACCTAGCACCCGATTGATCTGATCGATAAAGAGCATGGGGTCAATGGGTTTTTCGATATAGCCGTCACAACCGGCGGCCAGCAGTCTTTCCCGGTCGCCAGCCATGGCATAGGAGGTCACGGCGATAATGGGGATGGTGGAGCCGATGGCCGATTCCCTGATCATGGTAAGGACCTCGGTGCCCATGATGTCAGGGAGCTGGATGTCAAGGAGAATAAAGTCGGGGCGCTCCGCCAGGGCCAGCTCATAGCCTTGCCTGCCGGTGTCGGTCTTGATGGTCTGGTACCCATTACTCTCCAGGATAAAGCTGATCAATTCCATATTGTTCTCGTTATCTTCAATGATCAGGGCGCGCATGTTCCGGCTCCTCCCCATGTTTGACTAAGGTTTTTGGAATACGGATGCCAAAGGTGCTGCCTTTGGCATCCTCGCTTTCCACCCAGATCTCGCCCTCAAGCAATTCGGTGGCAATCTTCTTGGTCAGGTAGAGACCCAGGCCGGTGCCGCCCGCTTTGACCCGTAAATGGGTCTCCAGGCGCTCAAAGGCCTCAAAGAGCTTGGGGAGATCTGCCCGGGCAATGCCGATACCGGTATCGGTGACTGCTATCTCCACATGGTCGCCAAGGTCGGTGGCCTTGAAGCGCACGCCACCCTGTTCGGTAAACTTCACGGCATTGCTTAGATAGTTGATCAGGCATTGCAACAGGCGTTTGCGATCGGTGATGAGTTGCAGTCCTGCCGGGGCATCAATCTCAAGGGTGAGATTTTTGGCCTTGAGCTGGGGCTGGATATTTTCCACGGCAGCGTCAATAAGCTCCGTTAAGGAACATGGTTCAGGATAGACCTCGATGCGGCCGGCCTCCACCTTGGAGATGTCAATGACGTCGGTGATCAGGCTGAGCAGATGCTTGGCCGAGCGGTAGACCCGGCCCAGCTGATCCTTCTGGCGCTCGTTGATCTCGCCGGTCATGCCTTGGAGGATGATACCGGTAAAGCCGATGATGGAGTTGAGCGGCGTGCGCAACTCATGGGACATGGAGGCGATGAACATGGATTTAAGCTTGTCCAGACTCTGCAGGTGGACATTGGCCTCTTCCAGTTCATGGGCATAGTGGGCCAGCTTCTCTTCCGCGGCCTGGCGCTGAACAACCTCCTTCTTGAGCCTGTAGTTCCAGAACAAGATGATCATAAGGAGGACAATTGCGCCGCCGATGATACGAAGAATATAGGCGATCACCTTCTTGGTGGCGATGCCGGGCTCATAGGTTACCGAGACCCATTTCTGGACAAGGGCATTTTTCTCAACCTCCGTAATGGAGGCCAGGCCCTTGTTGATGATGGCCACCAGCTCCGGCCAATCCTTGCGCACGGCAAAATGGAGATCCAGGGTCTGGGACTGGGCCGGGGCTGCCACCTTAAGGTTGGTCAGGTTCATGTGTCTGATCCAGTAGGAGGCGGCGGCAATATTGGCAATCAGGGCATCGGCCTTGCCGGTGGAGACGGCTGCCAAGGAATCCTGCAGGGTGGGGAAGCGGAGGGGGGTAATCTCGGTGCTCTCCTGCAGGAAACCATCGTGGGAGGTGTTGGCCTGCACCGCCACCCTGAGATTGCGTAGATCATCCATGCCGGCCACAAAGGGGAAATCGGTGCGGGTGAGGATCACCCGTTGGAACTGGATATAGGGTTTAGAGTAATTAAGGTAAGAAAGGCGCTCCTTGGTCTTGCCCACGCAGGGCAGGACGTCAAGATCCATTTTTTTACTTTTCGCCACCACCTCAGCCCAGCTTAGCTTCGGGACGATTTCCATGCTCAGGCCGAGGCGTTGATTTAAAATTTTGATATATTCAGAGGCCAGGCCGCTGTAGGTGCCATCCTCGCTGATATACTCAAAAGGGACAAACTCAGGATCAACCCCCAGGCGGATGACGGGGTGGGCCTTGATCCAGGCTTTCTCCTGTCCAGTGAGAGCAACGAGTCCGTCCTTGTGATGATCTAGCTCCTTATAGGGGACGCCGCTCAGGTAGGAGGCAATGATCCGGTGGTACACCGAGTTGCTCTCCTTTTTCAGGGCACCGAGGTGGAAATCAAGGCGCTGGATGATCGCTCGGTTTTGCGGCCTGTCCTTGGGCAGGGCAAATTTCAGATGGCGGGGATTGAAGATCAGCGATGTCTTATCGACCTGATAGTCGTTTTCAGAGAGGTTGCCAAACAGGCGATTAACCACCCCGGCCTCTGCCCCGCCGGAGTCCAGGAGTTCGAAGACCTCCTGGTAGTTGTTGACCTCGATAAACTGACAATCAATATTGAATTTTTTGACGAGATCCTTGATGCCGCCCTCACCGTCGGTATGGATACTGCCCTTCATGACGGCGATTCTTTTACCCTGCAGATCAAGAAAGGAATCGACTTTGACCCCGGCCGCCGTATAGAGCAGGCCCCAGTTGATGAAGACCGATTCCTCGTTTAAGTCGTAGATTTCCTGGCGTTTGGCAGAGTAAGCCACGTCCACCATGAGGTCGAGCTTGCCGGTTTGCAGGTCGGCCAGACATTGATCCCAGACGCAGGGCAGATAGTCGAGCTGCCAGCCCTCCCGGGCGGCGATGACATTGAGTATCTCCGGGAAAAAACCGGCAGGCTCTCCTGCCTCGTCCATATAGACCTTGGGGGTATTCTGGTAGATGCCGACCTTGAGGGGCTGGCTGATCATGGTTTCAGGGTCCTTCGCCTGGCGGTCCTGGCCCCAGCCCAAGCCGGGGTACATGAGGAGCAGGACAAGGGCGGCGATGAGGAGGCGCGCCACCCTGGCGTGATCCTGGTTATGGCGGTATTTCTGAAAACGACTAGGAAGGAGTGGGCTTGGCATTGATTTTCCTCACCATGTTAAAATTGGAGCCGCAGTCCGCTCCAAAACACCCTGATATCGTTGTACTCTGCCGTGGTGCGGGAGCGCTCCAGGCTGTAGATACGGTAGGCACCATAGATTTCAGTGTTCCACTCGCGGAAATTCTGCACCAGACCGATGCCGTAGGAGACCGCCTCATCGCCGTATGTGGTGTCATGCGCTAAGTCATTCCAACGGCCATAATCGATACCAAAGACGGTGCTGCCCAGGGCCCAGAACTCCTTCTCGTAAGCTATTTTGCTGTAATAAAAGGATGCATTTTTGGATAAGGCATCCTGGTAATGGCGCCTGCCACCGGCCAGGGTTAGGCTTGTCCCTGAGGCATGGCGTACGGACAGGGAGCCATTGGTCTGCTCATAGTACGCGCCCTTGCCGGGATGGGCGTAGGCAAGGGCGCTTTTGATTTTCAGGGTTGGCAAGCTGTATTGGCAGCGGAGAGCCAGGTCGTTGCCATTTTTTTCAGTGAGAGAGCCGGACAGGGTAAAGCCCTGCAGGTTTGGGCTGTCATAGCGCAGCCGGGCACGGCGGCTGAGACCGTCCATGCTGTTGAAAAAAGTCTCAATGCTGCCGGTGGCTGTGCTGTAGTCGTCGGCCGTTTCATTGTGGAAAACAAAGGCGGCGGGCAGGTCGTGGACGCCGACATGGATGCCGGAGATCTTGAGTCCGGAGAGATCGGCCTCAGAGGTGGCGTTGGAGGCGGTGTCCCCCTGGCCGAGGGAGATTCTGCCGAAGCGTCCCGAAGTAAGGGAGATGTCCACATGGCGTTTTTGCAGCCCGTCATCATGGTCATCAACCTCCATGCTCATGAAATTGGAGCCGTTAGGCTGATATTCTAGCTCAAACCTGGCCGCGAGGCTGAAGTCGCTGTTGATGCTCTTGCGCGCCTTGATGCCGAAGCGACTCCCGGAGACATCGGCATCGACATGGCGCCAGGTGTCTTGTCGGCCGTCATCCACAGACATCAGGGCCCGGTTCAGCTGGCCGTAGAGGGTGACGTCGAGTTTGTTGCTTCTGGTTTTGATCAGGCTGGTGGGGGCGGGTGGGGCAAGGGACGAGGGGGGTTGACTGGCACGGTGCTCCAGGGCCTGCTGCAGTTCAGAGATGGCCTGGGCCTGATTGTCGAGCTGTTTTTGTTGGGCGCGGATAAGGGCCTTGAGTTCGGCAATGGTGTTAGCCTCCTCAATGGTCTGGGCCATGGCGCTATTGGGCAGGGCGAGAACGAGGGCCGCAAGCCCGGTGCGTACAATATAACTGGCTGATCTTGGACACCCCATATCTTTTTCCAATTGGGTCTGGAGACGATGATAACAACAAAAGGTGTTTCTGCTACTAGGGGCATGAGGGATGCGAGAGGTTTGCGTCCCTGTCATGCCATAAATATAGCACATTCATGGAGGCGGTTTGTTTTTTTTTGTTCAGAAGGCCCGGGGGTTCTTGGTCAGGGCTAGGTGTTGGGTTCGGGCCGGCAGGCACTGGAAGTTTATGCCTGCCGGCTACCGGAGAAGGAGGTGGATATCAGTCCATAAAACGTTCGGCGGTGGGGTAGCGTCTACCGAAACCAAAGGCCTTGCTGGTGACCTTGAGTCCCATGGCCGCCTGTTTGCGCTTATACTCGTTGATCTTGATGCGGCGCACCACATCGCGAACCACTGCTTCGTCAAAGCCCTCTGCAATAATATCAGGAATGGGTTTATGCTTCTCCAGATAGGCAGCGAGGATGGGGTCAAGGATCTCGTAGGGGGGGAGGTCATCCTGGTCCTTCTGGTTGGGGGCCAGTTCAGCGCTGGGCGGTTTGCTGATGGTGGTGGCCGGGATGATCTCCTTGTCCCTGTTTATGTAGCGGGCAAGGTCATAGACCAGCATCTTGGGTACATCGGAAATCACGGCCAGGGCACCGCTCATGTCACCATACAGGGTGCAGTAGCCCACGGCCAGTTCGCTCTTGTTGCCGGTGGTGAGCAGCAGGGCCCGGTATTTGTTAGCCAGGGCCATGAGCAGCACACCGCGGATGCGGGCCTGGATATTCTGTTCGGTAACATCCTCCTGATATCCTGCAAAAAGAGGGGCTAGGCTCTGCTTGACAGAATCAAAAATAGTGGTGATGGGCAGGAGCTCAAAACGGATGCCCAGGTTGGCGGCAAGTTGTTGGGCGTCAGCGATGGAGCCCTGGGAGGAGTAGGGTGAGGGCAGGCCGACGCCCATGACGTTTTCCGGACCCAAAGCCGCACAGGCCAGGGCGCAGGTCAGAGCCGAATCGATACCGCCGCTTAAACCCACCAGTACCTTTGCAAATCCACATTTCCTGACATAATCCCGGGTACCCATGACCAAGGCATCATGGACGGCGGCTATCTCGTGGGCGGGCGAGGCAGTAATGGGCGTCAGCGCCTCGCTGTCGATAAAGAGGATGTCTTCGCTGAAAGACGTGGCCTGGGCGCACAGCCCACCCTCAGCGTTGACGACAAAACTGGCGCCGTCAAAGAGAATGGAGTCCTGGCCTCCTACCTGGTTGCAGTACAGGAGGGGGACGCCATATTTGCGGCCGATGGCGGAAAAGGCCTTGTGGCGCATATGCTGCTTGCCCATGGTAAAAGGCGAGGCGGCAATATTGATGAGCAGATCCAGGTCGTGTTGGCCGTTGAGTTCGGCGACGGGATCGATGTCGTAGAGCTGCTCAGGGAAGGCGTCGATGTCATTGAAAAGGTCTTCACAGATGGTAATGCCCAGGTTCAGACCGTCCAGGCAAAAAAACTGGCTTGATGTGCCGGGCTGGAAATAGCGGCTTTCGTCAAAGACATCATAGGTGGGCAGCAGTTTTTTGTGACTGGCATGGAGAATTTCGCCGTCCCGAAAGAGCAGGGCGGTGTTGTGCAGGGGTTTGCCGTGTTTGCTAGGGCAGAGAGTGATCATGCCGCAGAGAATGGCAATGCCCCGGATATCGCCCAGCAGGCCCTCCAGGCAGCTGTTTTGGCCGGCGACAAAGGAAGGGTGTTCCAGATAGTCCAGGGGCGGGTAGCCGCAGAGGGCAAGTTCTGGGAAGATAGCGAGCTGGGCGCCCATCTCTTTGGCGGCCAGGGCCTGGCGCCTGATGATGTCGGCATTGCCGTGGAAGTCGCCGATGATGGGGTTTATTTGGATGAGGGCTATTTTCATGATATTTTTTATTGTGGCAAAGTGCCACAGTGTTTTCCTTGGGCGACTCCGATGAATACTCACATTTTCAGAAGGAAACCATTATTTTCGACTTATATCATCATAAACGATACAGGCAAACACTTTCCCTTTTTTCTTGCCATATCAAGGTTTTCCCGGTTAGTTTGAAAATACATATTCGTCCTGTTAGTAAGCCTGCCCGGAGCGGCTTTTTTGGCGCTTATTTTTGAAGCATATGTGCTTTAACCTGCAGGAATTGTTTCCTTTTTATAGGAGCTATCCAGCCCCATGGCGTCATCCCATAAATTTTTCGTTTTGGACACCAATGTCCTTCTGCACAATGCCGAGGCATTGTCTTCCTTTGGCGATAATAGTGTTGTTCTTCCCATGACCGTGATTGAGGAGCTTGACAAGTTCAAGAGCCGCAGTGACGAGCTGGGTCGCAATGCCAGGATGGTGGTTCGCGAGCTTGACGCTCTGCGCCAGAAAGGCCATCTTGATGAAGGGGTCAAGATGGAAAATGGCGGCTCCGTGATGATCGTCCTTGAGCATGAGACCTCAAAACATCCCAGCCTCAATCTGGCGGTGCCCGATAACCGCATCCTGGCGGTGGCCTACACCCTGCTCTGTCAGAAAAAGAAGGTTATTTTTGTCTCCAAGGATATCAACGCCCGTCTCAAGGCCGATGCCCTGGGCCTTGAGGTCCAGGATTTTGAAAAGCAGAAGGTTAATTTTGATGAGCTCTATTCCGGTTACCGGGAGATTGATGTGCCCGGAGCTCTTCTTGAAAGTTTTTTCCAAAGCGAAGAGATGCCTGTTGAGGGTTTCAACTTCTATCCAAATGAGTTTGTGCTGCTAAAAGACGAGGCCGATCCCAAGCACACGGCACTGGTCAAGGCCAGCTCGGCAAGTACCCTCACTCGGCTCAATAAACAATATGACAGCGCCTGGCAAATCCGTTCGCGCAGCAAGGAACAGCGCATTGCCCTTGAGCTTCTTCTTGATCCTAAAATCGAGATCGTGACCCTGGTGGGGCAGGCTGGTACCGGTAAAACCCTGCTTGCTTTGGCGGCGGCCCTGGAGACTACTCTTAATCTTGAGCGCTATGAGAAAATTCTGGTGAGCAGGCCCATTATCCCCCTAGGTAAGGACCTCGGCTATATGCCGGGTGACAAGGATGAGAAATTGCGCCACTGGATGCAGCCCATCTTTGATAACCTCACCTATATTCTGGGTGACCATCGCGCCAAGTCCACTGAAAAGGATGAGGAGTCGGTGCGCAAAAAAGCGGAACAACTTCTGAAAGATCATGTCGTGGAAATGGAAGCCTTGACTTATATCCGCGGGCGTTCCATCTCTAATCAATACGTGATTGTTGACGAGGCCCAGAACCTCACCCCCCATGAGGTGAAGACCATCGTCAGCCGGGCCGGTGAGGGCACTAAGATGGTGCTTACCGGTGATCCGTATCAGATTGACAACCCGTATCTTGATTCTTCCAGTAATGGATTGACCTATACGGTGGAGAGATTAAAAGAGTTGCCCATCCATGGCCATATCACCTTGCGGAAGAGTGAGCGGAGTCAATTGGCAGGCGTGGCTGCTGAGTATTTATAGGAAGGATTTCAGCCTTATTTGTGCAAGGATGGCTCAAGGGCTGAAATAAAAAAAAAGGAGAAACAGCTTGAAGTTCGAACCGAAATGGATTGCCTGGGAGATCACCAGACGCTGTAATCTGAGATGTGTTCATTGCCGCTCGTCATCCACCATGGAGGTGGAGGGGCATCCTGATTTTTCCTTCAGCGAGGCCACCCGGCTCATCGACGATATCACCTCCTACGCTACCCCGGTGGTTGTACTCTCCGGTGGTGAGCCGCTGCTTCGCCACGATGTCTTTGATATTGCCACCTATGGCACCAGCAAAGGCCTGCGCATGTGTCTGGCCACCAACGGCCTCCTTGTCAATCAGGAGATTTGTGGCAAGATCAAGGCGAGCGGAATCAAGATGGTTTCCCTCTCTCTCGATGGTTCAACTGCCGCAGTCCATGATGATTTTCGCAACCAGCCCGGGGCCTTTGACGGCATGATGAACGCTGCCCGTCTCTTTAAAGAAAATGATATCCCTTTTTTGATTAACTCCTCTTTCACCAAACGCAATAAGGATGAGGTGCCCAAGGTGTATGAGCTTGCCAAGAAGCTCGGCGCCACCGCCTGGTATATGTTCATGATCGTCCCCACCGGTCGTGGCGGCGACATCATGGATGAGCTTGTGCCCCAGGCCATGTATGACGAATTGCTTGAGTGGCATTACGAGATGGAGAAAAACGAGGACGAACTTCTGGTTCGGCCCACTTGCGCCCCCAGCTACTACCGGGTCCTTCTCCAAAAGAAAAAAGAGCATGGCGATGAGTTTGAACGGCGTAGTCTGAAGTTCTCCACCGGCGGTTCCAAGGGCTGTCTGGCCGGGCAGGTCATCTGCCTCATTGATGTGGATGGCAATGTCTTGCCGTGCAGCTATTTCCCTAAGGCCGCCGGCAATGTCCGGGAACAGTCCTTTAAGGATATCTGGGAGAACTCCAAGCTCTTCCACGACATGCGGGATTTTAAGGCCTATAAAGGGCGCTGCGGTGAATGCGAGTATGTTAATGTCTGCGGTGGTTGCCGGGCCAGGGCCTATGCCATGACTGGTGATTACATGGCAGAAGAGCCTTTTTGTAATTATGTACCCCGGAATTATATCGCGAAAAATAAAGAATGAGCCCTTGAACATCGTGTCAATCCTGACTGCCATAGAACGTAACCATAAAATCTAAAACCCGGTACCTACTTCCTATGAACGATACCTTCTTGAAAGCCTGTAGAGGTGAAGCTGTTTCCCATACCCCCATCTGGATCATGCGCCAGGCCGGCCGCTATCTCCCTGACTACCATAAGGTCAGAAGCCAGATGACTTTCCTCGAACTCTGTAAGAATCCGGAAAAGGCGGCTGAGGTTACCCTGCAGCCCGTGGATATTCTCGGAGTTGATGCGGCCATTTTGTTTTCTGATATCCTGGTCACCCTGGAGGCCATGGGTATGGATCTTGATTTCCAGGAGAAGCAGGGGCCGATTCTTGCCAATCCGGTGCGTTGTCAGGCTGATTTGGATCGCCTCATCGTTCCTGATCCCCATGAGAAGCTTGGCTATGTGATGGCTACCATCCGTTTACTCCGCAAGGAGCTGGCCACCAAGGTTCCGTTGATCGGTTTTTCCGGGGCGCCCTTTACCCTGTCCACCTATGCCATTGAAGGCGGTTCTTCCAAGACATTCTGGAACACCAAGAAAATGATGTACCAGAATCCTGTTCTGTATCACGCCCTGATGCGCAAGATCACCGATTCCGTCATCACCTATCTCCAGGCCCAGGCCGAGGCCGGAGCCCAGGCCCTGCAGGTCTTTGACTCATGGGCCGGTACCCTCTCCCCCGGTGATTTTGCAGAATTTGCCCTGCCTTATGTGCAGGATATTATCAAGGCCTTGAAACCGTCTGGGGTGCCGCTTATCTATTTTGCCAATAATTGTGCGTCACTTCTTGATCTCACCAAGACCTCTGGTGCTGATGTCCTTGGTCTGGATTGGCGGGTGGATATCCCCACTGCCATTAAGGCCTTTGGCCCTGATATCGCCATCCAGGGAAACCTTGATCCCATTGCCCTGCTTTTACCGGAAGATAAGCTTGAAAAAAGGATAGCTGCCATCCTCGAGCGTGGTAAAGCGGCGAAAGGGCACATCTTCAATCTCGGGCACGGTATTTTGCCGGAAACACCGCCGGAGAAGGCTAAGTTTGTGGTGGATGCGGTGCATCGCTTAAGTAAGAGAAGTTAGAGGAGGTAAAGAATATAAAGAAGGTAGAGAAGGTAAAGGAGTTCTTCATTCTTTAACTCCTTTACCTTCTCTACCTTCTTTATATTCTGCCCTAGAAATGATCCCTTCAATCTCCCAATGCACACAGCTCATGGCGGATTATGCCATGCTGGACAATATTAAGGACCACTCGTTTATGGTGGCCAGGGTCACGGCTCTGCTCAGCAGAGAATTGTATCGTGCCGGCCTGAAGATAGATGGTGATCTTGCTGTGGCCGCGGCCTTGCTCCATGATATTGCCAAGACCAAGTGTTTGGAAGGCCGCTGTAATCATGCCGAGGTCGGCGTCGAAATCTGTTTGAATCATGGTTATCCCGAGGTTGCCGAAATTGTGGGGGAGCATGTCGTGCTCACTGATTTTACTCCGCAGCATCTTTCGGCCAAAGAGGTGGTGTATTACGCCGACAAGCGCGTCAATCACGATAAGATTGTCTCGTTACGGGAACGGTTGGAGTATATTGTTAAACGGTACGGCAAGGGTGACCAGAAACATACTGAAATGATAGAACATAATTTTGGGAAATGTTGCCTGATTGAAGAACGGATCTTTAGCTTTCTTGATTTTCTGCCTGATCAGGTCCCTGTTTTGGTGAAGGAGTCAGGTAAACTTGAATGTGAATATGCAGAAGTCGGCTGAAGGAAAAATAGGGGTCGTTCTCCTCAATCTTGGCGGACCAGAACGTCTTCAGGACGTCGAGCCTTTTTTGTTCAATCTTTTTTCAGATCGGCAGATTATCCACCTGTCCCCCTTTCCTTTCTTGCAGAAACCCATTGCCCGCTTTATCGCTAAACGTCGGGCCCCCAACTCCTGCAAGGCCTATAGGCTCATTGGCGGGGGGTCTCCACTGCGCAAGATCACAGCGCAACAGGGAAAAATCTTAGAGAGTCTGCTTTCTCAACTCGGCAGTTTTAAGGTTGATCTTGCCATGCGTTATTGGCATCCTGACGCCCGGGAGACTCTGGAAAAGCTGGGAAAGCAAGGTATTACCAGGATTGTTGCCCTTACGCTGTATCCCCATTACTCAAAGGCGACCACCGGTTCATCGGTGACGGATCTTGCCGAGGTGGCATCCCAATTGCCCTATCCCTTTGAGATCGCGGCAATTGAATCGTGGCCGGACCAACCAGATTATATCGAGGCCCTGGTCCACGGTGTTCGGCGGGAATTCGGGCGCTGTTCAGGGACGCCAACCCTTGTCTATTCCGCCCACAGCCTGCCCATGAAATTCATCGAGGAGGGGGATCCCTACCTCAACGATTTGACCAGGACCATTATCGCGGTGGAGGATCAGCTGGGTGTGCGCGGTAAGCTTTGCTTTCAGAGCCGTTCAGGGCCGGTGAAATGGCTTTCCCCGTCGACGCCGGATACACTAGTTGAGCTGGCTGGGCAGGGTGTCAAGGACGTGGTGGTAATGCCGATCAGCTTTGTCTCCGATCATGTTGAGACCCTGTACGAGCTCGATATTCAGTACGCCGAACTTGCCAAGGAGCTTGGCATGCGCCTGGTGCGGACCAGATCCTTAAATGATGAGCCTCGCTTTATTAAGGGCCTTGCCAAGTTGGTGATTGAGGCCTGTCGCGGCAAGAACTGGCTTTAAGAATGAAATGGCAGGGGATATGAGAATGGCGAGGTTCGCAGCAACGCTTCTTTTTTCTGTTGGGGCCTGTTTGCTTGCTGGTTGTCAGGATACAACGCCCCCAGCATGTGGGGAGATCCTTCAAGAGAAATGCCAGACATGTCACTCCCTGGTGCGGACCTGTGACGGGCTTGGACGTGACAAGGAAAGCTGGCAGAGAACCATTGCCAAGATGGCGAACTATTCTTCGGTCATCACTGGCAAGGATCAAAAGATACTGGTCGAATGTCTTGGCCAACCAAAAAAAGATGTCGCAGAGCTATGCCGGGAATAAGCTATTTTCAGTATTCAGTATTCAGTATTCAGTATTCAGTATTCAGTATTCAGTATTCCAATCTCATACCGGCGCCTGATATCGGCGCATCTGTACACTCATCAAGATGCCAATGCCTGCCATGGTGGTTATGAGCGATGACCCGCCATAACTAAAAAGTGGCAGGGGCATTCCCACCACTGGCAACAGTCCCATCACCATGGCCAGATTGACAAAGGCCTGCCAAAAAATAAGCGACACAACACCCACGCAGAGCAGGGTGCCGAATTTATCCCGGGAAGAGACGGCGATACTAAGTCCCCAAAAAATCAGTGAAAAATAGACACCTAAAAGGAAAAGGGAGCCGAAAAATCCCCATTCCTCGGCCCAGATGGAAAAGGCAAAATCCGTATGCCGTTCAGGGAGGAAATCGAGATGGCCTTGGGTTCCTTTCAAATAGCCCTTGCCAAATTTCAGGCCGCTGCCCACGGCAATCTTAGACTGGGTGATGTGGTAGCCGGTGTCAAGACTATCTGCCCCTGGGTTGAGAAAGGTCTCAATGCGTTGGCGTTGATAAGGTTTCAGAAGATATTGCCAGCCAATGCCGGCGGTCAGCATTGTGGTCACAATCAAAGTGATAAGGGTGGACCAGCGTAATTTTACAAAAAGGGTCATGGAGATAAAGATAAAGGCCAGCATCAGGCCAGTTCCCAGGTCTGGCTGCATAACGATGAGAATAAAGGGCAGTCCGGCCAGCATAATGGGGACCAAGAGTTCACCAAGGGTGAAGCCCTTGCCCGTATCTTTCCGGAAATAATAACTGGCGAGGGTGATGACCAGCATGAGCTTAGCTGGTTCAGAAGGTTGCAGTCTGAAAAAGCCAAGATCAATCCAACGCCGGGTGCCAGCCAGATCCTTGCCAAAGATAAGGGAAAAAAGCAGCAGAAAGATAATGGCGATGTACAGGGTGTAGTTAACCTCAACAAGGACCCGATAATCAAAACTGATGATGATGAAAATAAGGGCAAAGCCCATGATGAAAAAGTAGAACTGTTTCAGGTAGATAGGGGTGCCGTGGACGTCATCAGGCGTTGCACTGTAGAGGTTAGCAATGCACATAGCGCCAATAAGGGTCACCAGACCGAGAAGTACCCAGTCAAAGTTTTGTATCAGTCTGCGGTCAAATAGAGACATTTTTTTTTATACGTTGTGAATTGAAAAATAAGAAAAGGGAGAATGCTCAAGTAAATTCTTATTTCTGAGCTCTTATTTCTGAACTCTTATTTTTAAAATATTCTTCCAGTACGGCCTTGGCAATAGGAGCGGCTGCTGAGCCTCCGTGACCGCCATGTTCAGTGAGGACAGTCACGACAATTTCCGGATTTTCAGCCGGGGCATAGCAGGTAAACCAGGCGTGATCTCGGTACTTATAGGGGACATCTTCGACTTCTGTCTCAGCAAATTGTTCCAACCGCACGACCTGAGCAGTGCCAGTCTTACCAGCCACGGTGACGGATTTCATTTTGGCCTTTTCCCCTGTGCCATGCGGGCTGTTTACCGCGGCTTCCAGCCCTTTTTGGATGAGCTTGATTTCTTTTTGAGTGGCAAAGGCCCGGCCAGTTTCTATGGGGGGGAACTCTTCCAGGGTGACACCGTCTTGATCTTTCACCGCCAGGACCAGCTGCGGTTGATAGAGGGTGCCGCCATTAGCTATGGCTGCGGTCATCAGTGATATCTGCAACGGGGTAGCAAGGTTGAAACCCTGACCAATGGAAACGGAAACCGTTTCGCCCTGCTGCCAGGGTTCATTTCTCTTTCTTCTTTTCCAGTCTTTGGTTGGTACCAGGCCAGTTTTTTCATTTTCAAGGATGATGCCCGTTCTTTCGCCAAGCCCAAGGCTTTTGGCATAGATGGCCAGTTTATCCACACCGATTTCCTGGCCAATATGATAAAAATAAACGTCACAGGATTCGGCCAGTGCCCTTTGCAAATTGACATCGCGGCCATGGCCCCATTTCTTCCAGCAACCGTATTGGTGGCCATGGAGGGTGAAGGAACCAAAGCAGGAAAAGGTTGTTTCCGGGGTGATGATCCCCTCCATGAGTCCGGCCAGGGCGGTGACTATTTTGTAGGTGGAGCCGGGGGGGTACTGGCCCTGGATAGTTTTGTCGAGCAGGGGCTTGAGGGGATCATGCATCATTTTATCCCAGGATTTCTGGGTGATGCCGCCGATAAATTCTTCCAGGTGCAAGGCCGGAGCACTTAATAGAACAAGCAGTCGACCGGTTTTGACATCCATGGCCACAACGGCACCAGCCTTTCCAGCCATTTCTTTTTCGGCTATCTGTTGCAGGTCCAAGTCAAGGGTGAGTTGCAGATCGTTACCAGGCAGCGGTTCTGTAAGCTTGAGAGGCTGCTGTTCCATGCCGTGGACGTCAACTTCAAAAAAACGTTGGCCTTTTTCCCCTTTCAGCTGTTTCTCAAATATTTTTTCGAGTCCCATCTTGCCGATGAGGTCGCCGCCCATGTAAAAGGCTCGGTTTTTCGTTTCAAGCTCATTTTTGGATATTTCACCCAGGTAGCCAATGAGGTGGGATGCCAGGTTGCCGTAGTTGTATTTGCGAGATGGCACCGCTTCAATCCTGATACCGGGAAGTTCGAGGCGATGGTTTTCGACGAAGGCCACGGTCTCCCAGTCCACATCCTCTTTGAGAGGGATGGGAATAAAATTAGGCTGGTTGCCCTCGTCGCGGATACGGTCAAGAATGTCTGAGATATCCTCCTTAAGAATACGGGACATCTTTTTTAAGACTAAATCCGGATTTTCTGCGTCATCTCTGGTCCAGAGAATGTTGAACAGGGGGCGGTTACTGATGATAATTCTGTTGTGGCGGTCAAGAATGTTGCCGCGTGGAGCTGCGATCTGCAGTTGGCGAACCCGGTTGTTGTGGGCCAGATTGGCATATTTTTCTCCTTCATGAATCTGGAGATACCAAAGGCGAACGACCAGAATAGCAATAAAAGTAACCATGATGATGATGGTTAGCTCCACCCTTTTTTTGAGGGTGAGGAGCTCCTCTTCGTCAAGGATATGTATCTGGTCTAGTATGGGGCGCATGGTTACACGTTAATAGTCAGATCTGAATCTGTTTTTGTTCCGTGGTTTGATTAGAATTTCCAGGGCCTTTCTTGGGGAGAGCCTGTTCATGGTGAAATCGTAAAAGCTAAAAAGGGGCATGGTGATAAGAGCCAGCAGCAGCAGGCGGACAATAATCTCTTTCCAGTTCCAGAGTGACGCTACATCGGGGGAGAGAAATGTCGTGGTTAAATTGATGAGGCTGAGGACAAAGAAATAGCTGGTAAGCACCAAAGGTATCTGGTGCGGAGGTTCGTTTAGCACAAGAGGTCTTGAGAGCAGCTTTATCATAAAAAGGAGGGTCAGGTAGACCACCGGGTGCAGCCCTGAGTAGATACCGGAGAAGATATCGGTGAGCAAGCCCAGATAGATAATAATCAAGGCGCCTCTGAATGGATCAACCCGTACAGAGACGAAGACCACTAGAACAAAGAGGGGGTCAAGTTTGGCAAACCAGCCGGGAAAAATCGGGAGAAAGGAGGTTTGCAACACAAGAAGCAAGGTGCCTAGGATGATAAACGGTGCGCAGGGCATGATCAGTCCGTCAGGGAGTCTTGTTGAAGAATAACGATCAGGTATTCAAGTTGGCTGAAATTAACCGAGGGCGTCACGGTAATGTTCTGAAACATCCCTCGTTTGGTTTTAGTGACTGAGGAAACTGTTCCCACCGGAATCCCCTTTGGAAAAGAACCGCCCAGGCCAGAGGTGACAATGAGATCACCCTCTTCGACATCAGCATTTTTAAGGATGTAGAGCATGTTATAGGACTGGCTGCCCTCACCCTTGACAATGCCCTGCACCCTGTTTTTCTGGACCAGGGCATTGACGGCGGAGTTGGGGTCGTGGGCCAGGAGAACCTTTGATGTTGATCGGGAGGTTTCCAGGATTTGCCCCACAACTCCTTCCACGGTAATAACCGGCATGCCCTTTTCAATTCCGTCGCTGGTTCCTCGGTCGATGGTAAGGGTTCTGAACCAGAGGGATGGGTCACGGCCAATGATCTGGGCGGTGAGGGTGGGGGGCTTGTGGGTTTCTTTGATCTGAAGGAGTTTGTGCAGGCGGATATTCTCGGCCATGGCCTCCCGGTATTCTTGATTTGTATAAATGGCCCGGTCAAGTTCGTCCCGGAGCACTTTGTTTTCGCGGCGGACATGGATCAGGGCAATATAACTGTTCCACACATTGCCGATGCCCCCAACGATTCGGGTGACCACATATTGACCCTTGCCCACCACGTCCATGCCGAATTTCTGGGGTACGTTGAAATGGCTGCGGCCTACGGTGGAGACAATAATCATCAGAAGAACCGTAATAACAAGGCCATACAGGAAATAAGTTTTGAAGGCGCTAGGTCTGTTGCGGCGTTTTTTCATGGAGGGTGGTTTTGTTTAGGTTGGCGATATTTTTAATGAATACAAGTTTCTCGCTACCAGATCAAAAAAAGAAAAGGATGAGGGCGGAAGGTTGAAGGTGAAACAACTATGTATTTCATTCTTCAGCCTTCAGCCCTCATCCTTAATGCCAGCTAGCTGCACATGGCGTTATTAGAGAGGGTTTTTTGATGGTTAAGAAATCAGGAGACCATAACTTCCCTGAGGACATCGATGTTCTCCAGCGCTTTACCTGAGCCAAGGACCACCGATGACAAGGGGTCGTCGGCAATGATAATGGGCAGGCCGGTCTCTTGTTTGAGACGTTTGTCGAGGTTGGTGAGCAAAGCCCCGCCGCCGGTAAGAACAATACCCTGGTCGACAATGTCGGCGGAAAGCTCAGGCGGGGTGAGTTCCAGGGCCATCTTCACCGCATCAATAATGGCGTCTACCTGTTCGGAAATGGCTTGCTGGATTTCGCTGGAATCAATGGTCAGTGTTTTGGGAACACCGGAGATAAGATCGCGTCCTTTGATATCCATGGTCTCATAAGGCTCATCCGGCATAACATTACCGATGGTGGTTTTAATTATCTCGGCGGAATGTTCACCGATAGCCAGGTTATGCTTGCGTTTGATATATTGGAGGATGGCGTCATCCATCTTGTCACCGGCCACCCGGACGGATTTGGCATACACCACGCCGGCCAGAGAAATAACCGCAACTTCGGTGGTGCCGCCGCCGATATCGACAATCATATTGGCAGTAGGTTCGGTAATAGGCAGTCCTGCACCAATGGCAGCCGCCATTGGTTCTTCAATGAGATACACCTCACGGGCCCCTGCAGACTCAGCCGATTCCCGTACCGCTCTTTTTTCTACCTGGGTGATGCCGGAGGGGACACTGACGATGATGCGGGGGTGGACCAGAGTGCGGCGATTATGAACCTTGTTGATGAAGTAGCGCAGCATGGCCTCGGTAACCTCAAAGTCGGCAATAACGCCATCTTTGATGGGCCTGATGGCCTGGATGTTGCCGGGAGTCCGGCCCAGCATGGATTTGGCTTCTTTGCCCACGGCCAGAACTCTGCTGGTTCGACCGTCTTGCCGAACCGCCACCACGGATGGTTCACGGAGAACAATGCCTTTACCCTTTACATATACCAGGGTGTTTGCTGTGCCAAGATCAATGGCCAGGTCGTTGGAAAGCCAGCCAAACAATGAGTCAAAAGGTGAAAACATAAGTGGATCCTTAGCCTGTGGTGGAGATGCTGAATGCGTTATAGGGGATTACGGAATTTGACAACTTCATCAACGGTCTACATTCAAAGATGTGATTTTGAAAGGTGAATCTGTTTTTGTTATTGTAGAATTTTATAACCAAGGTAGTAATGTTAGAAAATAATCGTAATAATAACATTTTAAAAACATAAGTCGAACGATTATTGAATAGCCCTTGCTAAAAAAGTAATGATGCTGTTCGTGAAAATCTAAAAAAGAAGGGGTGGTCTTGGCCTTGCGATTAATCCGCAGGCGTGTTCAGCACCAGAATAATTGTTAACTATCCTAATAAACAAGAAAAAAAACGGCAAGAAAAATGGATACCCTTGGCTCTTCATATCTCTAATAGTTGACAGGGCATTGCCAAAAGTATTTGATAATGGGCATAATACCATCTTTAAGAGAAGATGAGTTGCGTGTTACGCTGACTGTTTAGCGGCATTATCACAGGATTTGCGTCACGAATATATTTTTAAGGAGGGGCAATGGATTTTCGAACACTCATTCCAAGTGCAGATGTTCTCCCGGTACATTGGGCCTGGTTTCAGGGTCTGCTCAATGTCACCTTTGTTCTACATCTGATTTTGATGAATCTTATGCTGGGCGGGATGCTGATCTGTTTTATCCATCAATGGCGCGGTTCTTCTTCGGAGTCGGAGAGGTTTATTGTTGGCAAGCTCCCCTTTTTTATTGCTTTTACCGTTAATTTTGGCGTAGCTCCTTTACTTTTCCTGCAGGTCATTTACGGCCATTTTATCTATACCAGCTCAGTGCTCATGGCTTGTTCGTGGCTCAGTGTCATAGTATTTTTACTTGCCGGTTATTATGGCGTTTATATCTATGGAATCAAATGGGAGAGTCTGGGGCGCGCTCGTGGTTTTGTCAGCGGTATAGTTGCATGTTGCTTTCTGCTCATCGCCTTTATCTTTGTTAACAACCTGACCATGATGCAGGTGCCTGAAACATGGTTGCGCTATTTCGATAATTCCAAAGGCCTTCTCCTCAACATAAAAGAGCCAACGCTAATGCCACGATATCTGCATTTTATCCTTTCTTCAACGGCAGTGGCCGGTTTAGCTCTGGCTCTCTATGGCGATTGGCAGATGCGTCGGGGCAATGAAGAAAAAAAGGAGATGCGCAAAATGGGGCTGCACTGGTTTATCGGCTCCACCCTTTGTCAAGTTGGAGTGGGGCTCTGGTTTTTTAAGACGCTGCCCCCTGAAGTCCGCAGCTTCACCGGATCGCTGCCGGCCTGGTTGTTTAGCCTATTTTTGAGTTTTAGTATCCTCGGAACCCTTGTCTCCGTCGTCCTGGCCTTAGGACGGAAGGTGAGGCCGGCAGCCGTGGTTGTTTTTATTACCATCGTTTTTATGGTCGGTGTGCGGGAGATCGTAAGGGTTCAATATCTTGCCCCCCATTTTACCGTCTCTGATCTACAGGTGGTGCCACAATACTCCCCCATGCTCCTCTTCCTCCTCTTTTTTGCAGGTGGGATTGCTCTTGTCTGGTACATGGTCCGCCTTGTCATGAGGGGTTTGGAGGTGCAGTCATGAATTACCCTGTCTGGCAACTTGATTGGGCCGGTGGCGGGTTGCTCATCGCTTTGATTGCTGTTGTGCATGTTTATGTGGCCCATTTTGCCGTGGGCGGTGGCTTGTTTCTGGTTCTTGTTGAGCGCAAGGGCTTGGCGGAAAAGTCTGCCGCCATTATGGAATACGCCAAGAAGAACACCCGGTTCTTTTTGTTGCTCACCATGGTTTTTGGCGGCATGACAGGTGTCGGTATCTGGTTTACTATTGCCCTTCTCAACCCTGCTGCAACTTCGGCGCTTATCCATATCTTTGTCTTTGGCTGGGCCATTGAATGGGTCTTTTTTTTCTGTGAAATTTTATCGCTTTTTCTCTACTACTACACCTTTGGTCGTCTGGACGCCAAACGCCATCTCATCTTGGGTTGGATCTATTTTGGCTGCGCCTGGATGTCACTTTTTTGGATTAACGGCATTATTGATTTTATGCTTACTCCGGGCGATTGGCTGGTTGACCACAACTTCTGGTCCGGATTTTTCAACCCCACCTTCTTACCGGCCCTGTTTTTCAGGACCTTTCTGGCCTTCATGATTGCCGGACTCTTTGGTTTTGTGACAGCAGTCTTTATCCGTGACGAACAAACCCGGCATGCCATGATCCGTTTCAGCGGCAAATGGCTGCTTGGGCCTTTCATACTCTTGATGCTTTCAGCCTGGTGGTATAAGAGCGCCTTGCCTGCCGCTCTGCAGGAATTGATCTTCACCAATATGCCGGAGCTCACCTTCTTTATTAAAACTTTTGCCCTGCTGTCACCCTTGCTGGTTCTTGGTGGGCTGCTCATGGCCATGCTGAGACCCCAGAAGGTCAGATTGCCCATTGCTGCACTGCTGCTGCTTATCGGCCTTGTCTATATGGGTTGTTTTGAGTTTATCCGTGAAGGGGGAAGAAGACCTTATATTATCAGCAATTATATGTATTCTACCTCAATTTTGAAAACTGATCTGGCCAAGGTTCAAGCACAGGGGGTTCTGCAAAGCGCTCGCTGGCTGAAAAACAGGGAAGTGACAGATGAAAACAGGATGGTGGTGGGCAGGGAGTTGTATAATCTTCTCTGTCTTTCCTGTCACTCCATCGGTGGGCCGCTCAATGATATTCTGCCCATAGCGCAGCGCTTCTCGTCAAGCGGCATGAACGCCTTTCTGGCCTCCATGGGCAAGGTCAACAGCTATATGCCACCTTTTGCCGGCAACAATGAGGAGCGCGAGGTTCTTGCTGATTTTCTTACCCTGGGACTTGTCCATAACGTTCCCCGCCTTAAAACGCCCCTTGTCCAGCAGGATGTCACTCCCTATCCCTATGATCCTGAGGCCCAATATCTTCTTGCTGCCTGGGCCCTTGACGGCATGGGGTTCACCTCAAATCCTGATACTTCAGGCCTTGATTTCTCGCCGGGCCTGCCGGAGATTCGCGCGCAACTCATCCACCGGGGTAAGGCGCCTGAGCTGCTGAGCGCCGGAGTCAGTGTGACTTATACCCTTGATGTTGATGGCGTAAAGATTACCGGGGTTATGGCGGGGGAAGATGGCTATTTTAGGGCAGAAATTTCTGCACTTGCCAATGTCCAGCAGCCCTATCATCTGGTCGAGGTTGAGGCGCGTGGTGATGGTGCTGTTCTGGCCAGAACCAGACTTATGGTGGCTCAATCGTCTGAGGTGGATTGCAACCATTGTCATGGGCAGGATCTGGCTGCTGAAAAACAGGGTTTAAGTCGGCAGACGGCAGCCCATATCCTTGCGCGCCATGACAAGCGGAGCAAGACAGCCCTTAAGCACCGTTTTGATGGGGGTGAGATCATTGTTTGTGGTGATTGTCATGCTGACGCTTCCCGGGGGATGCCCGGCCAGAAGGGGATTCTTAATCTGTCAGCATCCATCCATGGGTTTCATGCCGCCTATATGGCTAAGCAGGGCGCCGGAGCCTGTGCCTTTTGTCATCCCACCGCCGCCCAGGGGGCCAGCCAGAGCCTGCGCGGCCTTCATCATAGTCTTGGTTTTGATTGCCTTAATTGCCATGGTTCCATTGCCGAGCATGGTGCGGCTTTGCTCAAGGCGGAGGTGGCGGCCGGCAAGGTCAGTGCCGGGAAACTCCTGAAGGTGATTGGTGATACCAGTGTGCCGGTGGAGAGTATAGTGGCACGGGTGCCATGGCTGAATATGCCGGACTGTTTGGCCTGCCATGTTGGTTTTCAGCCCCCGGAAACTGATTCCGCTTTTAATCTTTGGACCAAGGACAACGAAGAGATTTTTCATAATCGCAAAGGGGATGAGGGCGTCATTTTCTGCGCTGCCTGTCATAACGAGGCCCATGTCCTGTATCCGGCCAAAAATCCATACGGAACAAAGCTGGACGTCCAGCAGCCCATGCAGTATCAGGGGAATTCGCTGCCATTGGGCGCCAACCGTGGCTGTAAAACCTGCCATACCGTGGATATGGAGGATGAGATGCACCATTCACGGTCCTTGGCTGATTTTAGGAATGTGCCTGAGGAGTAGGTTGGGAGGGTAGGTTTAGGGGCCAGAGAGGGATAAGGAGCACAGGGTTTTCTTTTAGAGAGAGCTTTGTGCTCTTTTTTATTGGGAAGGGGACCTTTGGGTGTTTGGATTAGGCTTGGTTGCCTGTTGATCTTTGTTCCTTTTCGCCCACTTCGCTGGCTACTCGTCTAAAAAGGAACCGAAAAAGGACGCCCCAGCAGCACTGGCCTTCGGCGCGCTCGTTTTGGCACGGGAAAGGGGAATTGCAGAAACTCGCATCCTGCGGATACTCAGACATGCTGCGCCCAACGGAAGTGCCCTTGGGGTGCAATTCAAAGCCCTTTCCCATGCCAAAAAGAGCTCAGTGCTGAATGGGGGAAAGTCAATAAGGATGCTCTGCGGGCTCTGTTATCTGCTCAATATCGCTTGACATAACATTCTTTTTGGGTCACTTTCAGAGTTCTTTACGCAAAAAGCTCCGCAGTGGTATCGGAATATGCGGCCCGGGCCAATATAGGCCAGCACGCCACAGCATATTCAATATCCCTCCCTGCAACCTAATAACACGTTCGACTGGCAGCAAATAAATCTACACGAGTAGGAAAAGGTGCTATCATTGTTTCTGAGTTTCTGAGTTTCTGAGGGATTATGATGACCAAGGGAAACACTGAAGAATTAAACCAGTCAGGCGCAAGCTTTATTGAAGACATTGGCAAGATCGTTGAAGTCGTTCGTAAGCCCTTTCTTATTCTAGAAAAAAACTACACGGTTCTTTATGCGAACCAACGATTTTATAATGCCTATCAGGTTACCCCTGAGCAAATAGTAGGGCATGATTTCTTTTCGGTGGCAGACAAGGAATGGGACTTTGCCGCCTTCAGGCATCTTCTCGAAGTTGTTTTGGCTGAAAAAGAATCAACCGAGGATGACTACGAAATTGACCATATTGTTCCCCGCCTCGGGCGCAAGATTCTGAGAATCAATGGTCAACGCACATTTCTCACCGGAATTGACAAACACGTCCTGCTGCTTTCCATTGAAGATTATACGAAACGCAAATTTCAAGAACAGCAGTTATTGGAGTCAGTGGAGCGTTTTCAACGGTTGTTTGAGACCTCCTACGATGGCCTGCTGCTGGTGAACAAGGAATCCGGCATTATAACTGCAGTGAATGCAGCGCTTGCCAAAATGCTGGGAATATCCAGGGACGAAATAGTCGGAAAGCTGATTCAGGAAGCAGGCATTGTCAATAAGGAAGCCGACCTCACAACGCTGCTGGAAAGACTCAGCAGCAAAGATTTTTACACTTTCGACGACGTACTGATCAACCTCAAAACCTCCCTGCCTTTCCCCGCGCAAATAACATTTACCGACAGATCGTCAGTAATCCAATGCAATATACGCGATATCTCCGAAAGGATAGAGGAGAAGCAGTTGTTGCAGAAAACCGTACGCGAATGGCAGACAACTTTTAATTCCGTTCCTGACCTAATAACGGTCCTTGATCCGGATATGCGTATTCTTCGAGCCAACGATGCGTGCAACCAGTTTCTTGCCGTACCGCCGGGCGAGCTAGAAGGTCGCTATTGCTATGAAGTTTTTGCAGAACTTCATGATATGTGCCCCGGGTGTCCGGCCTCCGCCACTTTGAGGGATCACAAACTTCATTCCGAAGTCATCACCCATCCGGGGATAGGCAAAAAATTTCAGGTCACGATCGCACCAATTCGTAGTGAAAACAAAGAACTTGTGAGCCTGATTCATGTGGCCAGGGACATCACCGATATTGAAGAGCTAGAACGTCAGCTTCGACAAGCCCAGAAGATGGAAGCCATCGGCACCTTGGCCGGTGGCATCGCCCATGATTTTAATAATATCCTCACTCCTATTCTGGGGTATGCCGAGATTGCCCTGCAGAGCATCCCCCCCGCAAGCCCACTTGAAGCAGACCTGCAACAGGTGCTTCTGGCTGCGAACCGGGCCAAGGAGCTGGTGAAACAGATTCTGAGCTTCAGCCGTCAATCCGAAGCTGATCTCCAACCCTTGAAAATACAATTTGTCCTCAAGGAGGCGCTCAAACTCATACGTTCATCTATCCCCGCCAATATCGAAATCAAGGAAAATATCAACCCAGATTGTTCCGCCATTATGGCTGATCCAACCCATGTCCATCAAATTCTGATGAACCTGTGTACCAATGCCTACCAGGCCATGCTCGAAACCGGAGGGATATTAAGAGTTTCTCTGGCTGAAGTCGAGATTGGCCTTCATGATTTAACCACTAAATTTAATCTCACACCCGGCCCTCATGTCTTGCTTGAGGTGACCGACTCCGGGCCGGGAATCCCTAAGGAAATAATAGACAAAATATTTGAGCCTTATTTCACCACCAAGGGCAAAGGAAAAGGCACTGGTCTGGGGCTGGCAGTTGTGCATGGAATTGTCAAAAACTATAAAGGCGCGATAACGGTTTACAGCGAACCGGGAAAAGGTTCTGTTTTTCGGATCTATTTCCCATCCATTGCCGCTGAATCGGCACTGAAACAATCTGATAAGGACTCAACCTCACTTCCTAGAGGAAAAGAACGAATCTTATTGGTTGATGACGAGGTGATGATCGTTGCTCTGTTGGAGAAGATGCTCAGCGGCCTGGGGTACAAAATTTCTGGTTTCACCAATTGCGAAGACGCCTTGGCTGCCTTCCGAACGTATCCAGATAATTATGATTTGATTATCACCGATATGACCATGCCTAAAATTACTGGGGACAAATTGGCGAAAGAAATCCTCAGTGTCAGGCCAGATATGCCGATCATCCTCTGTACCGGTTTTAGTCACATGGTTTCGAATGAAAATGCACATGAACTCGGAATACGAAAATATCTCACAAAACCAATTCTAAGAAGAGATCTTGCGATTGCTGTGAGAGACGTGCTGGATAACAAAAGATAATTTATGGTAGAACAATTGTATCCACCAGACGGCAAGAAGCGCGGCGACGAGGACGCGGCAAGTTTAGGTGGGCCGCTAGTGATGTAGTTCGTTATGTCCACTTCCTGGATTCTTCTGTGGTTATTTCCCCCCCCATTGCAGACCTGAGTGAGCAGGGAGGCGTGAAAAGGAAAAGAATTGTAAACTGTTTGAGCGGAAGCGAGTTTTTACAATTCCCTTTTACGGCGGAAGGCGAGCGTGCCGCAGGCCAGGTTCTGCCGGGGTGCCCTTTTTGCGTTACTTTTTGGGCAAACAAAAAGTAACAAACAATTCAGGCAATCAAACCCAAATCCAAAAAAAACGGTCCCTTCCCTCCCCGAAACACAAAAAAGAGGGAATCACGTTGAAGTGATTCCCCCTTTTTTACTTAAAATTCTTACAGGCGCTTAGTCGGCTTTCCAGAAGTCGGCTTTTTCCGCACCACATTTGGGACAGACCCAGTCTTCGGGGACATCTTCCCACTTGGTTCCTGGCTCTACGCCACTTTCATAATCTCCTTCGGCCGGATCATAGATGTAGCCACAGGGGCATTCCCATTTGTCCATTGCTGTCTCCTGATGTATGAATGAAAGGTTGGTGGTGGTGATTTAATCCATATTCTCCATGACTTTGCCGCAGCAGGTTGGCAGCCCCTCACCCTTGGCAACTTTCATATATTTATTGCAGGTGGCACAGTAGTAGGTGGCATCTGTGTGTGCGGTTTCCGCAACGCGCTGAGTGACGCCGCCGGGTAAACCTTCGATGACAAAACGGGCCAGATTGTTTTTGACGGGAATAAACTCGCCGATGGGAGAGAGCCGCTTGTTGTCGTTTAAGCAATCAACCGTAATACGCCAGAGGGTTTCCAGGTCCTGGGTTTCCGCAGGGGTTTCCGGCACAAATTCAACGACATTTTTATCTATGGTAATTTTCATGTTTTCCTCGTTGGATAATTTAACTACTTATTAGGTGATAATAATTCCTAATAAGTAAATGTCAACAAGATTTAGCAATAGAAAACAAGAGGTTGGGAAAATTAGTCCTTATGCCGTGCAGATTCAGCACTGACACCGACCTTGCCATAATTGCTGGCGCCGCACTCGTTTTTGCCTAAATCCATGATGTTTTGTTCTTCCAGTTCAACGTTGAGCCAGCCGGCATTGATCCGCCTGATTTCGGCATAAACCTCTGGCTGGGGGCGTAGATTTTCCTGAATGAATTCGGCAAATTTGCCTTCATGGACAAAGTGGAAGGCGATATTGGTTTTTTTGAGCTCGCCCAAGGGGGCGCAAAATACCAAATCGGCATTCGCCTCGTTCCATGACGTGTAATGGCCGGGGAGAATGAGGACGTTGTCGTCAATGTCCCGCAGGGTGACCATCAGGGTGAGATAGAGGATGCGTGACCATTCTTCGCTCTTGCCTCCCAGGTCAGGGCGCCCGGCAGATTGAATAAATATGGTGTCGCCGGTAAGCAGAAACTTGCCATCGATAAAATAGCTTGTGGAGCCAAGGGTGTGGCCCGGGGTGTGGATAACCTTGATCTCGGGACCGCCGGTAAGTGCCAGAGTTTGACCATTTTCAAGTGGTGTATACGGGAAGTCGGCTCCTGCAAAATCTGGTGTCATAACCATGACTTCCGCGCCGATTGTCTTGTGGAGGAGGATGCTGCCGGCTATATAATCGGCCTGACGGTGGGTCTCAAAGGTCTTAACAATCGTGGCACCCTGTTTCTTGGCGAAATCCTGATAAAACTGAATGTTCGCCGATGGATCAAAAACAGCAGCCTCCTTGCCGACAATAAGCATGTAGCTGCATGATGCTTTGCCGGGACGGATTATCTGATAAAGTTTATAGGGGCTTTTGGTCGGGGTGAGTTTGTGGGGGGTCAGCATATTGCCCCAGGAGACAATACCATCTTTTAGATAGCCGACATCAGTGAAACCGTTGGCAAGGAGTTGTTCACTGACAAACTTTGCAGAGTTCTCTTTGGAGCAGACGACCCTGATTTTTTGACCTGCCGGAATTTTGGCAACACTGGCCTCAATATCTTCAATGAAATCGTAATAGGGGATATTGATATAGGGAATGAATCCTGGGCCTTCCACCGCAAAATTGTGAAATTCTTTCTCATTGCGAACATCCAGAAGGATAAAATCAGGTTTGCCTGTTAGTTTTTCATAAAGATCTTCAGCTGTGTAGATGTATGGTTTGTTGGGAGACATAGAATGCACCATTAAATAGTAGAAGTTACTAATATTAAATTTTTTCAAATATACTTAAATTAAGAAAAAATTGTAAGTGAGAAGTTTCCACAAAGTCAATTAAAATGGCTCAGCTTTCATCGTAAGGGGGGGAATCAGCTCGGTTTCAAAAACAGGAAAGATGCGGGTTGAAAAATGTTGACAGGCTGACTTCCATCGGCTTTAATGGCCCTCACATTTTCACCAGACTTTATGTGGGGCTATAGCTCAGCTGGGAGAGCGCTTGAATGGCATTCAAGAGGCCGGCGGTTCGATCCCGCCTAGCTCCACCATTTCTTTATTTCTTCGTATTACCTCTTTTGATCTTTAGTCGGGGAGGGCTCATTAAGTTTTTCCCAATATTAAAGGTAAGCCTCTGCTGGTAATGTAGAATTGGCCTTCTTCCTGCCACAGAGGCTTTTTTGTTTCTGATTACCGGAGCAGCCATCATGTCTCAAGATGCCAAGAAGGAACCTGTCAGTTCGACCTCGAATAAATCGATAACCGATGAGCTTATCATGAAAATCACCAAAGAGGTGGTTATCAAGTTTATTGAAGTGGGACGTCTTTCACCGCCCAAATTCGCTGAGACCTTTCAAGACGTGCATCGCACTGTCAGTGACGCTGCCAGAGGGGGAGCGGTTGACAAGGAGAACGCATGAGTCAAGGCTCCCAACCTCTTTTAGATCCAACTCTTAATTTTTTTCCTTCAAATCCAAAGCATATTCATCTCATGGGTGTCTGTGGTACCGGTATGGGTGCCATGGCAGGTCTTCTTAAAAAGGCGGGTTACACCATCAGCGGCTCAGACGCCCACGTCTATCCGCCCATGAGTGAGTATCTGGCTGCTGCCGGGGTCGCGGTGCAGGACGGCTATCGCCCCGAGAATCTGCAGCCGCGCCCCGATCTTGTGGTGGTGGGGAATGTCATCAGGCGCGATAATCCCGAGGCCCTGGAACTTGCCCGCCTCAACATTCCCTATGTCTCTTTCCCCCAAGCCCTTGGCGAGAAATTTCTGGCCGGCAAGACATCCCTGGTGGTGGCCGGGACCCATGGCAAGACAACTACGTCTTCTTTGCTTGCCACCATGCTGGCCGGTGCCGGTCTTGATCCCGGTTTTATGATCGGCGGCATCGTCACGGCCTTTCAGGCTAATTTTCACCTGGGGCAGGGCAAGTATTTCGTGGTGGAAGGCGATGAGTATGACACCGCTTTTTTCGACAAGGGCCCTAAATTTCTCCATTACCAGCCGCAGATAGCCATCCTCACCTCGGTCGAATTCGACCATGCCGACATCTACGCCGATTTTGAGGCGGTGAAGACCTCCTTCGCCCGTCTGATAGCCATTATGCCGGCAGAGGGCACTTTGATTGCCTGTTTTGATGATCCGGTTGTTCGTGAGCTCTGCGCAGCTGCACCGTGTAAGGTTGTCTCCTATGGTATTGATCATGCCTGGGACTGGTCCTTTGCAGATATGGTGCCTTCCGAGGGTTTTACCCAGTTCTCTCTCCTACGAAAGAATCAGGTTGCCGGTCAGTTTAAGAGCATTATGCCTGGTCGGCATAATGTCCTTAATTCCTTGGCTGTTCTTGCGGTATTTGCGGAAATTGGCCTGGGGTACGAGGTAATGGCCCGTGAGCTTGCCGCCTTTCAGGGGGTGCGGCGTCGCCAGGAAGTAAGGGGGGTGGAAGCTGGGGTCACGGTGATTGATGATTTTGCCCACCATCCCACGGCGGTGGATGAAACCTTGGCCGCCCTCAAAGGTGCCTACCCGGGCCGGCGGCTCGTTGCCGTCTTTGAGCCCCGCACCAACTCAAGCCGCCGTACCATCTTTCAGGAACGGTATGCCGAAGTTTTTACCAGCGCCGATGAAGTTGTCATTAAAGAGCCTGACCCGCTGTTGGGTGTGGCCCCCGCAGATCATTTTTCCGCAGGGCTGCTAGCTGCTGATCTTGTGGGCCGAGGGCAGCAGGCCGCAAGTTTTAAGAATACCGAGTTGATCCTTGCCCATCTTCTCGCCACTCTTCATTCAGGAGATGTGGTTGCCATCCTTTCCAACGGTGGATTTGACAATATCCACCAACGTCTTCTTGCTGCCTTGGCGGCCAGATAGTGCTATCATTTCCCCTTGTTTGTTTTGTGAAAACAGGATGTTAATCCTGCTTTTATGGAGATGTATTAAAATGAATGCCTATTCATCTTTTGTGAATATGTATTCATTTTTCTAGTTGACACTGGTAAATGATTAGACTAGAACCTCTGGATAATTGAGCAGAAATACGGATGCTCAACAACGTGAATTTGCCAGAGCTTCAGGATTTATTTCTGGAGCGATGAAATGGGAGTTTCTTAAGGCAAGTACATACTAAAGGAGTGAAAGTCGTGGATATGTCAGCAGCTTCTCTGGGCGATCTTCTCTATGTCGCCGCCTTTTTTCTCGGTGGTCTCGGTTTTGCCGTAGGCCCATTCATTGTTGTCTATTTTCTCAGTCCGCGAAAAACAAGAAATATTGCAAATAAGACAGGCCAGTTCATCGAATGTGGTGTGGACCCCATCGGCCCGGCCTGGATTCGTTACGGTGTGGTGTTTTATCTCTACGCCCTGATGTTTCTTGCCTTTGATGTGGATGTTCTGTTTCTCTTTCCTGTGGCGATGACCTATAACTCAGGTCAATTTGCCGGAGGGATGCGGGATTTTTATGAGGTCGTCATCTTTGTTGGAATTCTGTCACTGGCACTTGTTTATGCCTGGAAAAAGGGAGTCTTCACGTGGGATCGGAAAGTATACCGTCAGCAATAGTCCAAGCAGTACCGTCCAGCTGGTTGTTTAAGCAAGGCAGGGCAAATTCACTGTGGCCCATGACCTTTGGTCTGGCCTGCTGCGCCATTGAAATGATGGCAGCCGGTGCCAGCCGCTTTGACCTCTCCCGTTTCGGCGCCGAGGTTTTCAGGCCTTCGCCCCGGCAATGTGATGTCATGATCGTGGCCGGCACCATCTCTTTGAAGATGTTGCCTGCTGTTAAGACCTTGTACGATCAGATGGCTGAGCCGAAATGGGTTATTGCCATGGGGAACTGTGCCATCTCCGGTGGGCCGTTTAAGTTTGAAGGCCAGTACGGCATTGTCGAAGGAGCAGATACCTTCCTGCCGGTTGATGTTTATATCCCCGGCTGCCCGCCACGGCCAGAGGCCTTGATCGAGGGTATTCTGGAACTTGAAGAGAAGATTACCGGCAGCCGCAGGTGGCCGAGAGTTGAATCCGGATTGAGTCAGCCATGAATAAATTAAATGTAATAGACGAATTGAAGGCCCTGGCCGCTGAGGGCATGCCCGCCGCGCCAGAAGTTGCACCTGTCGCCCCCCCAGCCCCGGAAGGTGAAGAAGGGGCTGCCCCCAAGAAGGCGGCACCTCCGGCCCCTCGCAAGAATGGACTGCTTGAGGTCGTTTACGCCGTCAAGGGTGTCCATGTCGATGTTCAGGTTGCTGTGGATCAGGTTGTGCGTGCCGCCCAGATTATTGATGGGGCAGGCATGACCCTGGAGGCCATTACCGGTGTCGACTGGATTACTGATAAGGAGCTGGAGGTCGTTTACGACTATTCCTTCACCGGCGGTGAATGTTTCCGCGTTGTTGTCCGCACCCGTATCCCCCGCGATCAGCCAAATATCCCCACAATCTCAAAGGTTTTTCCCGGTGCCAACTGGCATGAGCGGGAGACCTTTGATTTCTTCGGTATCAATTTCGAAGGACATCCCCAGCTCGAGTATCTCTTGCTTCCGGAAGATTGTGATTTCCATCCCTTGCTCAAAGATTTCAAAGGATGTTAAGCCATGAGTAGTCAAGCACTCAGCCAAAACAAAGAACGTTTCGAGCTCAACCTCGGTCCCCAGCATCCTGCAACGCATGGTGTTCTACGGGTTAAGCTTTTGATGGATGGTGAGTACATTGTCAATGCCGAACCGGTTCTCGGCTATATCCATCGTATGCATGAACTCATGGGTGAGAACAGGACTTGGGCCCAGTATCTGCCCAATATGGGGCGCCTCGATTATCTCTCCGCCCTGTCCTATAACCTCGGCTATGTTGAGCTCGTTGAAAAAATGGCCGGCATTGAGGTGCCGGAACGGGCCGAGTATATCCGCGTCATCACCACCGAGCTGAACCGCATCTCCAGCCATCTTCTTTGGTTTGGGGCCTTTGTTCTCGATCTTGGTGGTTTTACGCCCCTTCTTTATGCCTTTGATGATCGTGAGCAGATTCTTGATCTTCTTGAGGCAGTCACCGGCGCCCGCCTTACCTATTGCTATTTTCGCTTCGGCGGCTGTTATAACGATGTTGAGGATAATTTCCTGAGCGGCACTCTGGCCTTTATCAAGCGCCTGCGCTCCCGGATGCCCATGTACCACAATCTGGTCACCAAGAATGTCATCCTGATGCAGCGATTAGAAGGGGTCGGCCCCATCTCGGCTGAGATGTGCCGTAAATACGGGGCCACCGGCCCGGTGTTGCGCGGTTCCGGTGTCAATTACGACGTGCGTAAAAACGAGCCCTATTCCATCTATCCAGAAATTGATTTTGATGTGCCGGTCTATCATGAATGTGATTCCATGGCCCGTTACAATGTGCGGATGGATGAGATTGATCAGTGTATGCGTATTATCGAACAGGCCATTGCCAAGATTCCGGAAGGACCGGTGATGGCAGAAAAAGTGCCGAAGATGATTAAGCCTGAGCCCGGCGACTATTACCACACGGTTGAAGCTGCCCGCGGCAGTTTTGGTATCCGGGCTGTCAGTGATGGTAAAAACCAGGCATATCGCATGAAATTACGATCCCCGACATTCTCGAACCTGAGTCTCTACCAGGAGGCAAGTAAAGGCATGTTGTTGGCGGATGCCCTGGCTCTCATGGGCAGCCTTGACCTGGTCATTCCCGAGATTGATCGCTAAGGAGAGATAACAATGGATCTTGGTATCAATGTAGTTGAAATGGTTATCTATCTGGTGGGGATTATTGCCTTTGCCGCCGGTAATGCCGCCTATCTTGTCTGGGTGGAACGGAAGGGTGCTGCTCATATTCAGCGCCGGACCGGACCCAAAGAGGTTGGCCCTTTTGGTCTCCTGCAGCCACTGGCTGACGGTGCCAAGCTGATGAGTAAACAGATCATCTTTCCTGATGGGGTGGATAAGCCCCTCTTTATGTTGGCGCCGCTGCTTGCAATGGTTCCGGCAATCATGATTTTCGTTACCATTCCTTTTTCAGAGACCTTAGTGGCCCGTGACATCAATATCGGCCTGCTGATGATCTTTGCCTTTGCCTCGGTGAATATCCTGGCCCTTCTTATCGGTGGCTGGGCATCGCGCAACAAGTATGCGGTTATCTCGGCGGCGCGTGCTGTCTCGCAGAACGTCGCTTATGAAATACCCATGCTGGTTATTACCATTACCATTGTCCTGATTACCGGCAGTATGAACTTGCGAGAGATCGTTGCCAGCCAGGCCGGCCCCTTTTGGCACTGGAATATTCTGCCCACCAATGGCAACTTCCTCGGACCCATTACCTTTATTATGTTTTTTATCTGCTCATTGGCTGAGACCAATCGCGCGCCCTTTGATCTTGGTGAGGCTGAGTCTGAGCTTATAGCTGGATTTCATACCGAGTATTCCTCCATGGGCTTTGGTCTGTTTTTCATGGGTGAGTACGCCAATATTGTTATCGGCGCAGCCCTTACCACCATTCTGTTTCTGGGCGGTTGGTACAGCCCGTTTCCTGAAACGATTCCCTACCTGGGCACAGCCGGTGCTTGGTGGTTTTTGGTCAAGATGTATTTGTTGATCTGGACCGTGGTGTTGATTCGCTGGACCTATCCCCGCGTCACCCTGTGGTCTTTGCTTAATCTTTCCTGGAAAATATTGATTCCTTTCTCCCTTTTAAACCTGCTGGCCAGTGCCGGACTTGTAAAGTTCCTGGGTTAGAGAAGGGTAGAAACTGATAGAGCTATCATTAATCAGAACAAGGACAAGAGGCCTTCCTATGGCTGGATATTTTAAAAACATACTGAGTGGTTCATGGAGCCTCATAGTTGGGCTCTCCATCACTCAAAAAGAATTTTTCAAGAAGCCGGTGACCCTGCAATACCCTTGGGAATCACTGGAGATGTCGCCCCGCTTTCGCGGCCATATCCAGTTGGTCAAGGATGCGGAGTCTGGCACCCATAGATGCATTTGCTGTGGTATGTGCGAAAAAGGCTGCCCCTCCGGTTGTATTACCGTCAAAGGTGAGAAGCAGGAAGGTGTCAAAGGGAAGGTTCTTGTCGGGTACGATCTTGATTTTACCAAGTGCAGCCTGTGCGGACAGTGTATCGAGAATTGTAAGCCTGCCGCCATTGAGTTTTCCAAGGAGTACAATCTGGCCAGTACCCGTAAGGAAGATTTTCACTATGATTTGTTGAAACGATTGAAGGAGCAGAAGTAATGAATCTTTCTATTTCTCCGGACGTTGTCCCCATCCTTCGGGAAGGCATCTTCCTCGGGATGGTCATCGTCACTGTTTTCGGGGCCTTGCTCGCCACCCTGGCAAAACGCATGACTCGAGCTGTTCTTGGCCTGATTGTCTGTTTTCTGGGGATTGCCGGTATCTATTATTTCCTCAACAGCCCCTTTGTGGCCCTGATGCAGATCCTTATTTATGTAGGCGCTGTGGCCATCACCATCTGTTTTGCCATCATGCTTGCTGAACCAGACGAGATGAAGATGGCCGCCAAGACCCCTGGTCTGGCCGGTCCTTTTGCCGTTCTTCTTGGTGGCGCTGTAACCTGGGTGCTTGCATCCACAGCCATGCATGCGCAGTGGATGACCCCGGCAGTCAAGATCAATGAAGGTTCGGTGCAGCAGGTTGGCGCATCACTTCTTACCATGTACAGCATGGTTTTTGAGTTGGTCTCCATAGTCCTTCTCCTGGCCATTCTCGGTTCACTGGTTGTTGCCAGAGCAGGGAGGGATAAAGCAGAATGTTAACCTTAAGCACCCAACTCAACACCTATCTCTTTATCGGCGCCATGCTCTTTGGTTTTGGCGTCTTTGGCCTGGTGCGAAGGCCCAGTCTGATCGGTATGCTGATTGCCGCCGAGCTCGTTTTATGCGGCGCCTCGGTGAACTTCATGGCCTTCAATAATTTTCTGGCTGAAGATCCAACGGTGGGCCAGATCATCACCCTGTTTATTATGGCCATTGCTGCAGCCGAGGCCGCCATTGCCATGAGTATTGTTATTGCCGTTTACAGAAACTATAAGTCCATCGAAACCGAGGACTTGGTTGATCTCCAAGGCTAATAGAAGGTTATAGGGATATGGAAATTATCGAACCAACCATTATTCACTCATCAATACTGCTCTGGGCATTATTGATACCCCTTGTCGGGGCCTTAGGTGTTTTCACCTTTGGCAAGGAAAGCCCAAACTTTAGGGAAGGCTGTTCTGTGCTTGCGGCAGTTGGTCTTTTTTTGACTGTGCTGTCCATGAAGGATGCGGTGCTTGCCGGTAACATGTATCAGTGGCAGATGTTTGACATTCTGCCCGGTGTGATTCCCGGGAAAAGCGGTCTGTCGCTTACCCTGCGGGCCGATGCCTTTTCCCTGATCTTTGCGCTTATTGCCTCGGGTTTGTGGATTGCCGCTGCCTTCTACTCCATGGGCTATATGCGCGGTTTGAACGAACATGCCCAGACCCGCTTTAACACCTGCTTTGCCCTGGCCATCTTCGGGGCCATCGGTGTTGCTTTTTCCGATAACCTTTTTACCATGTACCTCTTCTACGAGTTTGTGTCGATTTCCACCTATCCGCTGGTTGCCCACCATCAGGATGAAGAGGCCTGGGAAGGCGCCAAGAAGTATATCGTCTACCTGACCACCACGGCCAAGGGACTGCTCTTGCCCGCCATGATCCTCATCTATGTGATCACCGGCACCTTGGATTTCCCCACTAATATTTACCAGGGTATGCTGGGCGGTGAGGTGGAGAGCTGGCTTGTTATCATGCTCTTTATCTTCTGCCTCTTCGGGTTTGCCAAAAATGGTGTCATGCCTTTCCATCACTGGCTTCCTGGCGCCATGGTTGCCCCTACTCCGGTCTCTGCGCTGCTCCATGCCGTTGCCGTTGTTAAGGTCGGTGTCTTTTGTACCGCCCGCGGTTTTCTCTACATCTTTGGTGTGGATTTGATGACCAAGCTCAACCTTGGTATCCCAACCGCTTATTTTGTCGGTTTTACTATTCTCATGGCCTCGGCCATTGCCCTGACCAAGGACAACTTGAAGGCTCGTCTGGCCTATTCAACGGTGAGTCAGCTTTCCTATATCATCCTGGGTGTTTGTCTGCTTACCCCAAACGGCATAAGCGGCGGCCTGATTCACATTGCCAACCACGCCTTTTCCAAGATCACTCTGTTCTTTTGTGCTGGTGCCATCTATGTTGCCACCCACAAGAAGTATATTTCTGAGATGAGCGGCCTAGGGCGGGTCATGCCCTGGACCTTTGGTGCCTTTGGGGTGGCCTCGCTGAGCATGATCGGCGCCCCACCGGTTGCCGGTTTTGTTACCAAATGGAAGCTTCTTGTGGGCACCATTGAGTCTGGTGCCCTCGGCATCATTCTTATCCTGCTGGCCAGCACCCTGCTCAATGTCGCTTATTTTGCACCGATTACCTACAAAGCATTCTTTGGCAAGCGCCCAGAGGGTGTGGTGGACGCCGGTCTCAAAGAGGCGCCCCTGGCCATGGTGATTCCCCTCTGTCTCACCAGTGCGATTTCCGTTTACATTGGTATTAACCCAGACTTTTTCATGGATTTAGTTAAGGCGGTGATAGGATGATACTTGTCCAACTGATCGATTATCTCCGGGCCCATCTCAAATATGTCAACCGTGTCTGCTATGTCGTTTTGGCCGGGGTTGCTGTTTGGGGTTCCCTTGTTGCCTATGACAGTCACCACGCCCATACAGCGATGGAAAAATGGCCTTTTTTCTGGTCGATTTTTGGCTTCCTTGCCTGTGCGATCATCATTGTGGTCTCCAAGTGGTATGGCCACTCTGGCATCATGACTCGGGAGGATTATTACAATGATTGATTTCTGGATGCACCCAGCGGCGATTTTAATAGCTGGGGCCTTACTTTTACCCTTTATGCAAAATCCCGTGGTGCGCCGCCCTTTTTTGGTGGCCGTGCCTCTGCTTACCTTTCTACAGGTCATCGTTGTTAACGGCTCACCAGGCACCTACGGTGTTGTAAATTGGATGGATTGGTTTCTGACCTTTGGCCGAGTTGATAACTTAAGCATTATCTTCGGCTTTATCATGAGCCTTATGTGCTGCGTTGGTACTATCTACGGACTGCATGTCAAGAATCCCTATGAGCATATGGCGGCCTGGCTCTACGTGGCAGGTTCCTTGGGTGCTATTTATTGTGGCGACTATCTGGTTCTCTTCTTGTTTTGGGAACTCATGGCTTTCGCATCGGTATTCCTGATCTGGTTCAGGAAACGGGAGCAATCCCTTAAGATCGGCTATCGGTACCTTCTGGTCCATACTGCCGGTGGCCTTTTTCTGCTGGCTGGTTTTGTTCTGAGGTATCATGCCACCGGTGGTGATTATTCCTTTGGTCAGCTTGATGTTGATCATCCCACTCTCTACACCTATCTGATTGCCATCGGACTTATCTTGAACGCTGCGGTGCCGCCGTTTCACTCCTGGCTGCCCGATGCCTATGGCGAGGCCACGGTGACAGGTTCTGTGTTCATGTGCGCCTTTACCACCAAGACTGCCATTTATGCCATGGCCCGTTCCCTGGCCGGCTTTGATATCCTGATCCCCATGGGTGTCATCATGGCCCTCTATGGTGTTGTCTACGCAGTCCTTGAAAACGACGCCCGCCGCCTGCTGGCCTGGCATATTATCTCCCAGGTTGGCTACATGGTGACCGGTGTTGGTATCGGCACGGCCCTGGCCATCAATGGTACGTGCGCCCATGCCTTTGCCCATATCCTTTATAAGGGTCTGCTCTTCATGGGCACCGGCTCTGTCCTCTATATGACCGGCAAATCTAAATTCACCGAACTGGGCGGTCTGTATAAGAAGATGCCGTGGACCTTTGTCTTTACCATGATCGGAGGTCTGTCGATCTCGGCCTGGCCGCTGTTCTCCGGCTTTGTCTCAAAATCAATGATCGTTGCCGCTGCCTTTGGCGAGCATATCATGTGGGCTGGTTTCCTGCTTACTCTGGCCTCTGCCGGTACCTTTCTGCACACCGGGCTCAAGGTTCCTTATTATATCTGGTTTGGCAAAAACAACTGTTCTGAGGAGACGTGGGAAAAGGCCCAGGATCCACCACTGAACATGATGTTTGCCATGGGTATCGCCTCGTTTCTCTGTCTGCTCATTGGCGTTTATCTGCCCTTTATGTATGGCATGCTACCATACCAGTGGGCTGAGTATCATCCTTATACCGCCTATCATCTGGCTGAGACCCTGCAGATTCTCTGCTTTACCGCCCTTGGCTTCTTCCTGCTGCTTTCCAAGCTCACTCCCGAAGCGAAGATCTCCATTGATCTTGACTGGTTCTATCGCAAAGGTGGTGGTGTCTTCATGTGGGTTGACCGGGTGGTCTTCCAGACCGTTGATAACTGGGTGGGCATGATTTGGGACAGGGTCGGTATCCTGCCGCTGATGACCATCTCCGGTTTCTGGTCATGGTTTGATTGGAACGCCATTGACGGCGTTGTCGATGGGGTGGCGCGTAGTGTCCGTGGTCTCGGTGGTCAGGTGCGTCGCCTGCAGTCTGGACAAATTCAATACAATATCTATTTTGCGGCAACGGTCATGGCTGTTGCTATCATTGCCTACGTCTTTGCGTAACGTGAACAAGGGGTTTTAAGGAATGGAACTGATCATAAGTGAGGGACAACACCTCCTCAGCTGGCTTATCTTCATACCTTTGATAGGTGCAGGTCTGTTGTTTGTCACACCTGGCGAGGAAAATCAGAGGCGTTTGGCCTTAGTGGTAACGACCTTCAATGCCATACTGTCCCTGAAGTTATGGACTGGCTTTAATGTCGCCACCGCTGATTTTCAGTTTGGCGAAAGGCTCTGCTGGATTCCTTCATTAAATATTGAGTATGCCTTGGGTATTGATGGCATCAGCATTCTGCTGGTCATGTTGACCACCTTTATCATGCCGCTCTGTGTCTTGGGTTCCTGGACCTATATCTCGAAACGAGTTAAGGAGTTCATGATCTGTCTACTGATCATGGAGACAGCCATGGTCGGCGTTTTCTGCTCCCTTGATTTCATCCTTTTCTATGTGTTCTGGGAGATGATGCTCATCCCCATGTACCTGCTCATTGCTATCTGGGGCGGGCCCCGCAAGCAATACGCCTCCATCAAGTTCTTCCTGTATACCTTGGCCGGCTCCGTGATGCTGCTTGTTGCCATCATCGCCCTCTATCTGGCCAATGATTATTCCTGGTATATACCTGACATGATGGATCAGGCCTACTCGAAGAACTTTCAACTTTGGGTATTTGGCGCCTTCTTCCTGGCCTTTGCCATCAAGGTTCCCATGTTTCCCTTTCATACCTGGTTACCTGCCGCCCATGTTGAGGCGCCAGGGGCCGGTTCTGTCATCCTGGCATCTGTCCTTTTGAAGATGGGCACCTATGGTTTTCTGCGCTTTTGTCTGCCCATAACTCCGCAGGCCACCGTCGCCCTTGTACCCTATGTTCTGTGGCTGTCTGTTGCCGGGATTCTGTACGGTGGTTTTACCGCCTTGGCCCAGTCAGACATGAAGAAGCTGATCGCCTATTCGTCAGTGGGGCATATGGGTTTTGTCACCCTGGGTATCTTTGTTTTGAATAAAAACGGTGTTGAAGGAGCACTTATCCAGATGGTGAACCATGGTATCACCACTGGTGCGCTCTTTCTTATGATCAGTATGATCTATGAACGGACCCATAGTCGAGAAATCAAGGATCATTGCGGTCTCGCCTATAATCTGCCGATATTTGTGACCTTTTTGACCATATTTTCGCTGAGCTCCTTGGGGTTTCCGGCAACCAACAGCTTTATCGGAGAATTTCTAATTCTGGTAGGCACGTTTGGTCACAATAAGATTATTGCCGGGGCAGCCATTCCGGGTGCGGTACTTGCCGCGGCCTATATGCTGCGGCTTTTACAATATGTCCTCTTTAAAGGGAAAGGGCGAACGGATATCACTGATCTTAACTTCAGGGAGTGCGTTACGCTGCTGCCTTTGGTGGTATTCGTGTTCTGGATTGGTCTTGCGCCGGAACCCTTTATGAATGTAATGCACACCAGTGTAGAGTTTCTGCTCAATCAGGTTCACAGTTCCCAGGCCGTTGCCGCATTGGCTTTACATTAATGAGAGTTTGATCGATCGGTGGCACTATGATTTCTGCGGGAATCATGGGGTGCTTGAAACATCAGGTTGATAATTAAACATTAGGAATACACCATGTTGTTCTTACCAGAATTGTTTCTCCTCGGCGGTTGCCTTATTCTCTTCTTTATCACCCTTGGTGAGGATAAAGGTACTGTAGCCAAAAACATGACCATCGCCATTGGCCTTGGCCTCAGTATCCTTTGCGTTGCAGGAATAAATAACAGCGGTACCCTGTTTTATGGCGCCTACGAGGTGAATTTTTATTCGCAGTTCTTTAAGCTGATCATCGCCCTGGGTATGACTTTTGTCGTTTTTCTTTCTCCAGATTTGAAGGGAGTCAACAACAAGGTCAAGGCTGAATATTATCTGTTTATGGTTCTTTCTGTGCTTGGCTTGGTCATGCTGATGTCTTCAGCCGAACTCCTTACGCTGTTTATTTCTTTGGAACTTTCATCCTTTGCTCTCTACCTCATGGTGCCCATGCGTGATGACAGCACCGGCGAGAGAAGGCAGATGGAGGCGGCCATCAAGTATGTCATGTTCGGGGTAATCTCCACCGGTGCCATGCTCTTTGGTATGTCGTATCTTTTCGGCCTAACCGGCACTACTTATTTTGTTGAACTGGTGCCTAAGGTACATGGAATGTTTGCGACAAATAACGTCGCTCTGCTTGCCGTTCTTTTGGTTCTGGTCGGTTTCTTTTACAAGCTTGCTATCTTTCCCTTTCATTTCTGGGTTCCCGATGTCTACGAGGGTGCCTCGAATGCCACGACAGCCTTTATTGCCACCGTACCCAAGATTGGCGCCGTGGCCATTATGATTCGCATCGTCACCCTGGCAAACCCCGAGTATTCGAGCTGGCTTGTTGGTATCCTGATGATTGCCGCTGTTGCCTCGATGTTTTACGGTAATCTTTCCGCTTTGGTGCAGACCGATATCAAACGCATGCTCGGTTTTTCAGGCATAGCCCATGCCGGTTTTGTCTTGCTTGGTTTGCTCACCATGGATGAGCTTGGCTATTCTCGGGCCACCTTCTATATTATCGGTTATCTGCTGATGAATCTGGCCTGTTTCCTGGTTATCTGCAATGTTTCGGTTAAGGGTGAGAATGTCAGCCGTGATGATCTTATGGGCCTCTATAAACGCTCGCCGTTTTTGGCCCTTGTGCTGCTTGTCGGTATGTTTGCGTTGGCCGGAATTCCACCCTTTGTTGGCTTTATCGGCAAATTTATGCTTCTTACTGGCGCTTTGCAGGCCGGTCATCTTACCCTGGTTGTCCTGGCCGCCTTAAACACCGCCATTGCCATTTTTTATTATCTGTCAGTGGTACGCGTTGCCTTTACCGCTGATCCGGGTGATCTTGCTGATGTTGAGGTTGGGTTTTCCACTCGGGCGGTGGGTGTGATTTTGATGGTTGTCATTGTTTACATGGGTGTTGCCCCTAACTTTATTCTGGATGTGGCAAGCCAGGCCATGAAGGTCATTATGTAACAAGGATTGGATTGAATGACACAAAGGCCGTTGGTATCAAACCAACGGCCTTTTTTTTATGAGGAAGGAGAGGCATACTGCTTTAGATTGAGAGCTTGACATTTGATTTTTTTTTGTTTAAAAAGCTTGATTATCTGTCAGGTAAAAATTTCCTGCAGGTAATAGAGGTTTGCGACATTTTTTTCGTTTGTATTAATTGGGCGGACATAGCTCAGTTGGTAGAGTACAAGCTTCCCAAGCTTGGTGTCGCGGGTTCGAACCCCGTTGTCCGCTCCAGCCTCTCGCCGCATCTTTACGGCGCACCTTTTGTCCATTGACGAGAGGCTCATTATTGATGTTGCACCGTAAAGTGGGCTCTGCCCGCTTTTTTTTATTGTATGACAAAGAGGAAACGAGACAGCTACCCCCTTTTGCACGCTAGGTGGCTGGCAGTCAAGGTGTGGATATGGCCAAGGGCATGCTTCAAGACAGGCTTTATGAGATCATCGAGCCTATAACAGCTGACCATGGTCTGGAGCTTGTTGAAGTCCAATATCGTCAGGAAGAACATGGCTGGGTATTGCGCGTCATCATCTATAAGAAAGATGGTGTGTCGTTAGATGATTGTTCCCGGGTCAGCCGGGAGACCGCCCATGTCCTTGATGTTGAGGATGTTATACCTTACAAATACCATTTGGAGGTGTCCTCTCCAGGATTGGACAGGCCACTTGTCACACCTCGAGATTTCGAGAGGAATCTTGGTAAAAAAATAAAGATAACCCTTGTCGGTGATGAAGTTTTCAGCGGCGAGGGCATTATTGAGAACGTTGACGGTGATGAAATCACTTTGAAGATCGACAACAAAACTCTGTCCTTTTCCAGTGCACAGGTCAAGAAGGCCAAGCTGGTAATTGAGTTTTAAGGGCATAACAGAATAATTTTACTAAATATCTTCACTCCTCCTGGAGAAATCTGATGATGACAGAGCTTAAAAGAATAATAGACCAAATCAGCCGAGATAAGGGCTTTGATCGGGCGATCCTTATTGAGGCCCTTGAGGCAGCGGTTCTTTCCGCAGCCCACAAGAAATTTGGTCAGCGCCGGGACCTTGATGTCCGCTTTAACGATGAATTGGGAGAGGTTGAACTCTTTCAATTTCGGACCGTTGTCGGCGAGGTCCTTGATGAGCAGACCGAGGTCTCCCTCGAAGAGGCTGTCAAGCTCGATCCGGAAGTGGAATTAGGCGATGAGCTCGGTTCAAAAATGGATGATGTCGGTGATCTTGGCCGCATTGCCGCCCAGTCAGCCAAACAGGTCATCATCCAGAAGATGCGTGATGCCGAACGTGATGTCATCTATGACATGTATAGAGATAGGCAAGGCGAGATTGTCAACGGTATTGTACAGCGTTTCGAGCGCGGCAATATGGTTGTTAATCTGGGCCGCACCGATGCCTTGCTGCCAAAGAGCGAAATGATGCCGCGCCGATCCTATCGTCAAGGCGACCGGGTTCGGGCCATGCTCCTTGAGGTCCGCGATACTGCCCGTGATCATCAGCTTATTCTTTCAAGAACCAGTGAGCAGTTTCTTGTTAAACTCTTTACCCTTGAGGTGCCAGAAATCTCCGAGGGGATTGTCAAGATTATAGATTGCGTTCGTGAGCCGGGAATGCGCGCCAAGATCGGCGTTGTCTCCTCAGAATCGGATGTTGATCCGGTTGGTGCCTGTGTTGGTATGAAAGGGGCCCGGGTTCAGAATGTTGTCCAGGAGTTACAGGGTGAAAAGATTGATATCGTGCCCTGGAGTCCTGATCCTGCCAAATATGTATCAAACGCCCTGTCTCCAGCCCAGGTTTCCATGGTGTCTGTGGATGAATATAATAAGGCCCTCCTTGTTATCGTTCCAGATGACCAACTTTCTCTTGCCATTGGCCGTGGCGGCCAGAATGTGCGCCTGGCCTCCATGCTTCTTGGCTGGAAGATTGATGTGAAGAGTGAATCGCGTTATGCCAAGATGGCGGCGGTGGGCTTTAAGACCTTGATGATGGTGCCCATGATGACCGACAAGAATGCCGAGATTCTTTTTGATAACGGCATTGGTCACATTCAGGACCTTATTAAGGCGGAGGCGAAGACCGTTGCTGAGCTGTTGAAATGTGATGAAGATCATGCCGCCGCGATTATTAAGTCGGCTGGACTGGTAGATATTTCTGGTTTGGAAGAGGCTTCTGGTGACACTGCTGACGATGAAGAGACGGCAGTGGATAACCCAGAAGTTGAGGCCGTAGTTGCTGACGAAGAGCATAATGATCAGGAAGTCGGCGAGTAGTGTGAAATTTCCACTCGGGCCTGTACGGACCTGTGTCATTTGTAGGACTAAGGCGCTAAAAAAAGAGTTGGTGCGAATTTCTCTGTCGTCACGCCATGGCGAAAAGAAGAACGGTCGCGGAGCTTATGTCTGTGCGGATCATGATTCTGTGCAGCTTGAAAAAAATAGAAAAAAATTAGCCAAGGCATTACGCTGTGATGTCGAGGCCTTGCATTTTAATTAGAAGGGCAAGATTGGGAGCTGAGTAATGAGAAAAATCAGAGTTTACGAGTTGGCAAATGAAGCTGGCATGGACAGCAAGGATTTGACCGCCAAACTCATTGAAATGGGCTTTAACGTCAAGGCCTATAATTCGACTCTTGATGAAGAGACTGCTGTTGATATACGCATTAAGCTCGGCCTGGTAAAGGTAGATGTTGAAGAGACGCGTATTCAAAGTAAGGGTCAGACGACTATTATCAGAAGACGTGCCAAGGTTGTCGCTGAAGCTCCTGTTGAGGAAGATTTCCTGGAGGAACAAGAGCCGGAAGTTGTCGTTGCCCAGCAGGATGATTTGGTGGGAGATGAGCAGGTTGTCGAGTCTCCGGCTCCAGAACTGACAGAGGTGCGTGAGCCTGAAGAAGTAGTAGCTCCAGTGGCAACCCTTGAGGATGAGAAAGCACCGCCAGTCGTCCCAAAAGCTACGCCTGAGGTTCTTGAATCAGCCTTGCAGCCTGAGGCAGATGCAGATGTCACTCCCGTTGTTGTCAGCACTAAAGAGGCAAAGCCTGTAACGGCTAAGAAGGAAGTGGTTAAGGCCCCCGTTAAAAAGAGCGGTTATGCCAAGATTGTCGGACAGGCGGTTCTTCCCATTCAGGAAGAAGCCCAGGTTCGGCGCCCCAAGAAGCCGGTGGAACGGCCGAGACCTAAACCTGGCGTAGGTCAAGCACCTTCGACAACCACGCAAGATGCTGCAGGTGATCAGACCAAAAAAGGTAAGAAGGGCAAACGAATTGTAAAATTTAACACCGATGCCGACCGTGTCCGCAAGGGTGCTGGCGTCCGTGGTAAAGGTCAGGGTATTATTGATGCCTCTGAACTGGCAGCTTATGGTGGTCGGATGTCTGCCAAGGTTCGGGTAGGGCGTGGGCCTCGCGGCTCGAGAAAAGGTAGGCATCGCGAGGTTGAGTCATCAACCATCGAGATGAAGGCCAGTAAGAAAAAATTCGCAATGCTTGATGCCATTACGGTTGGAGATCTGGCCCATAAGTTGGGCATTAAATCCCGCGAACTTATTGGCCAGCTTATGGGGATGGGCGTTATGGCCACGGTTAATCAGGCTGTTGATTTTGATACCGCAAGTCTGATCGCCACTGAGTTCGGCTATGAAGTTGAAAAAAAGATGACTGAAGAGCAGTCCATCCTTGATCTCCAGGTGGAGCAAGAGGGCGGTGAACTTCTTCCCCGTGCGCCGGTGGTCACGGTTATGGGTCATGTTGACCATGGTAAGACCTCCATCCTGGACGCCATCAGGAAGACCGATGTGGCTGCCGGAGAGGCAGGCGGTATTACCCAGCATATCGGTGCCCATTATGTCCGCTCTGCCCAGGGCGATCTTGTTTTCCTTGATACCCCCGGTCATGCGGCCTTTACGGAAATGCGTTCTCGTGGCGCGCAGATTACCGATGTTGTTATTCTGGTTGTTGCCGCTGATGATGGTGTCATGGATCAGACCCGTGAGGCCATTAACCATGCCAAGGCCGCCGGTGTTCCGATACTTGTTGCGGTTAATAAGATTGATAAAGAAAATGCCGACGCCATGCGCGTTATGAGCGAGCTTGCTGAGTTTGATCTGATTCCGGAGGATTGGGGTGGTGACACGATCTTCTGTAAGACCTCGGCTAAGACCGGTGACGGTATCGAAGAGCTGGTTGAAAGCATTCTGCTGCAGACTGAAGTTCTGGAGTTGAAGGCTGATCCTAAACGCCAGGCCAAGGGCCATGTTGTCGAGGCCCAGCTCCATAAGGGCCGCGGTCCCTTGGCAACCATTCTTGTCCAGCAGGGCACCCTGCGTCTGGGGGATATCTTTGTCGTCGGTGATTTCAGCGGCAAAGTACGTTCCATGCGTGATGATAAGGGAAGGTCTATTACGGAAGCCGGACCGTCAACACCCGTTGAAGTTCAGGGTCTTTCCGGCGTTCCCATGGCAGGCGATGAGTTTGTCGTGGTGGCTGATGAGAAAATGGCCAAAAATGTCGCGCAACAACGCCAGATGAAAAAACGTGAGACCGATCTGGCCTCTGTTACCAAGATTTCCCTTGATAATCTCTTTGAAAAGCTGCAGGAAGGCCAGATGAAGGAAATCCGACTTCTCCTTCGTTCTGATGTTCAGGGTACCCTGGAGGCCTTTGGCAAGGCGGTTGAGAAGCTTGCCACCGATGAGATTAAGGTGAAGATTCTTCATGCCGGCACCGGTACCATCACCATGAGTGATGTTCTGCTTGCCGCTGCTTCTGATGCTCTGATTATCGGCTTTAATGTCAGGCCTTCATCCCAGGTTGCTGAACTCGCCAAGGGTGAGAACGTTGACCTTCGCACCTATGATGTTATCTATCATGCCCTTGAAGATATTGAGGCGGCCATGGTGGGTATGCTTGAGCCTGCCTTTGAGGAAGAGGTGATTGGTTCTGCTGAGGTGCGCGAGATCTTCTCTGTGCCCAAGATCGGTAATATTGCCGGCTGTATGGTGGTTTCCGGCCGGGTTGAGCGTAACGCAGGAGTTCGATTGGTCCGTGAGGGTGTGGTGGTCTATACCGGTAAAATCTCTTCATTACGTCGGGTGAAAGATGACGTCAAAGAGGTGCAGAATGGCTATGAGTGTGGTATCGGCCTTGAGAATTATAATGATATCAAGCTCGGCGATCTTATTGAGGCTTATATTATGAAAGAGGTAGCGCGCACCCTGTAAATCGCCAGTTTTTTATAACTTTATAAGGACAAAGCGCACGAAGAGTCTTTCTTCCTGCGCTTTGTCTTCTTGTACTTCGACCGCAAAACCAATAATTAACGTATTCGAACATGCCCAAAAATAAATCCCGCTATAGCCTGCCCCAGGAACTCGCCGCAAGTCCGAAGAGACGACCGGCCCGGGTTGCTGATATGATCCGCAATGTGATTGCTTCCCTGCTTCTTTTTGGGGTAAAGGACCCTCGCGTCCAGAATGTGACCATTGTCAGGGCCCGGGTAACCGATGATCTTCGCATGGCCCGTATCTTCTTTTCCTGCCCCCTGGAGCAGGCAGATGAGGCTATGGCCGGATTGTCCTCCGCCCGAGGTTTTATCCGTAGTCATCTGGCCAAAGAAATAAAAATGCGCTATGTCCCGGAGCTTATCTTCGAGTATGATACAAATCAGGACAAATCTGACCACTTGAATGCCATCTTTGAGGAGATTAAGAAAAAGAATGAGTCAACCTCCTGAGGAAATCCTCCAAATCCTGAGAAAAGCCAAGCGCGTGCTGATCGCCACCCATGTTTTTCCTGATGGTGATGCCCTCGGCTCACAACTTGCCCTGGGGTTTGCTCTGGAATCTGTGGGCAAGGAAGTTTTTTTTTATAGTGAAGAGGCTGTCACCTATATTCTGGATTTTTTGCCCGGCTCGGATCGACTCGTTACTGAGTTGCCGAAGGATGCCAACTTTGACTGTGCTGTTTCAGTTGACTGTGGCGACAGGCGGCGGCTTGGTCAGTGCGCAGACCAACTCCTGCGCACCAAACCCTTTATTGCCATCGATCATCATGCTGGCCATCAGCCCTTCGGTGATATTACCTGGGTGGACGAACATCGTTCCTCCACAGGGGAGATGATCTATGATCTTGTCCGCCTTCTTGGCTGCAAGATCAGTCAGGATACGGCATACTGTCTGTATACGGCCATTCTTACCGATACCGGTTCTTTTAAATACGAATCCACCACCTCTCATACCTTGCGGGTTGCGGCCGATCTTCTTGATTATGGCGTCAAACCGGCAGAGATTTGTGGCCATATTTTTGATAATTATACCAAGAATCGTTTACAGTTGTTGCAGGCTGTTTTGGGTTCACTGGCCCTCTACGCCGATGATCGTGTTGCCTTTATCAGTGTAAGCCAGGATTTGATGGACAGTACCGGTACTATCCCGGCCGATACTGAGCTCTTTATTAATTTCCCCAGGTCACTACGCACGGTTAAGGTTGCCGTGTTCTTGAAGGAAACGGCAAACAATATTGTCGGCGTCTCCATGCGGGCCAAGGGTGAAGTTGATGTTGCCGAGGTTGCCCGGGCTTTTGGCGGTGGCGGCCATCGGAACGCTGCGGGCTTTAAGCTCGCCAATACCTCTCTTTCTCAGCTTAAAGAGCGGTTGCTTGCTGAGTTACTCCCCCTTGTTTGATAGAATTTTGTGAGTGACCTTGCTCAGACAGCCGGGGTGGTGCTGGTTGATAAGCCGGTGGGTCCCACTTCGTTCCGCATGGTTCAGCAGGTCAGGCGGGCCCTGGGGATAAAAAAAGTCGGCCATGCCGGCACCCTTGATCCCTTTGCCTCGGGCCTCCTGGTCATCTGTGTCAGCCGTTCTGCTACCCGCATCATCTCGCAATTGATGGAAGGGGAGAAGGAGTATCTCGGGATCTTGCGCCTTGGTTTTGAAACGGACACTCAGGACCGTGAAGGCAATATTGTTGCCGAACATGCGGTGCCTACGCTCAGTCAGGAAACGATAGAGGCCTGTCTTGCGCAATTTATGGGGACGCAATTACAGCAGCCACCTCAGTTTTCTGCCTTAAAGCATAAGGGGAAGCCCCTCTATCATTATGCCCGAAAGGGGATTGTCATAGAGAAGGATCCTCGGCAGATAACGATTTTTTCGCTGGAATTTATAGAATATTGCGAACAATGTTTGCAAATACGCGTTGTTTGCAGTAAAGGGACGTATGTTAGAACTCTTGCCACAGATATTGGCAGGGCACTTGGCTGTGGAGCATATCTTCAAGAGCTGAGGAGGACGAGATCCGGATCGTTTCATGTCAACGATGCGGTGGATGGTAGTTTACTGGCTGACAGTACTTCGGCCCGGCAACTGCTTGCTGATAAGATGCTTTCTGTTGAAGAGGCATTGGCCGTTCTCTCCCGCCAGGAGAAAGTCTGACCCTAAGAAAATAAAGATACTGCTCTTTCGTAAGACAGTCATCTTGAAGTAAGTGTACCACTAATCTAAACAAGCTGCGGGATGATGCTATAATCACCGGCGGCCTGGTTTTGGTTCGGAAGTTTTTCTATTCCTGTTCCCTATGCCATGCCCCTTGTGATTTCCATCTCTTCATGCGGCATAAGGGAGGTCGTTATGACCCTGGAAGCAGATCAGAAACAAGAAATTATTGCCAAATTTGGCAAAACCCCCACCGATACAGGTTCTCCAGCTGTGCAGATTGCCCTGCTTACGGCTCGTATTACCTATCTCACCGACCATTTTAAGACCCACAAGAAGGATCATCATTCCCGTCGTGGTTTGCTCAAACTCGTTGGTCAGCGTCGTCGCCTTTTGAAGTATGTCATGCAGCAAGATGTTGCTAAGTATCGTGAACTCATTGCTGAGCTTGGCATCAGGAAGTAAGTTGTTTCAGGGCCGGCCCACAGGGGTCGGCCCTGTTTTTTTCAAGCTGTAGAAATAAAGAAAGGGTGTTGCAAAGCTTCCCGGAGTTCACCAAGACCACGAAATGCCTGACTGTGGCAGTATCGTGCGCTTGGTGACCTTCGTGGGAGGAACATAACACCGCGCCACAGAATCCAGGGCGGTCCATGCTCTATGCATGAATCGCCCTGGGGTCTGTGGCTTGTATTTAGATCTGCAGTATAAAGCTGAGTTGAGCAGTTAGTCTGCTCAAACGAAACTTATGCCCTTGTGGTATAAAGCTGAGTTGAGCAGCTAGTCTGCACAAACGAAACTTATGCCCCTTGTGGTATAAATACAGGAGATTCCATGTATAAAAAAGTTGAAGTTGAAATCGGCGGTCGTCCCTTGACCATTGAAACCGGAAAAATGGCCAAGCAGGCCAGCGGTTCTGTCGTGGTTACTTACGGTGAAACCGTCGTTCTCGTCACGGTGGTTGGCGCCAAGGATGCCAAGCCAGATGCTGACTTTCTCCCCCTTACCGTCGAGTACCAGGAGCGTTTTTACGCGGTGGGCAAAATCCCCGGCAGTTTTTTCCGCCGCGAGATTGGCCGTCCCACTGAAAAAGAGACCTTGACCTGTCGTTTTATCGACAGGCCGCTGCGGCCTCTTTTTGCTGACGGCTATGCCTGTGAGACCCAGATCATCGCCACGGTTATTTCGGCAGACAAGGAGAACGATGCTGACCTGTTGGCCATGATCGGCGCCTCTGCGTCTTTGTCTATCTCCCACGTGCCTTTCATGGGTCCTGTTGCCGGAGTTCGGGTGGGCATGATTGACGGTAAGTATGTCATCAACCCCACTACCACCCAGCAGAAAGAATCCGTTCTTGATCTCATCGTTGCCGGGACAAAGAAGGCCGTGGTAATGGTTGAGGGTGGCGCTGATATGCTCAGTGAGGATGTTGTCCTCGATGCTATCTATGCCGGCCATGAGGCTTTAAAGACCATTATTGCCGTCCAGGAAGAGATGCAGGCCGCCGTGGGTGTCGCCAAAATGGTGGTTGTTCCTCCCCAGGTTGATGCCAAGCTCCAGAAGCAGGTAGCCGATATTGCCGCCGGCCCCATGGAGAAGGTAATCACCACTTCTGATAAAATGGAGCGTTACGCTGCCTTTGATGAACTCAAAGGCAACGTTGTTGCAAAATTTGAAGAAGATCCAGAGTTCAGTCGCCAGGGCGAGGTCAAGTCGCTTTTAAAAGAACTGCAAAAGAGCATGATGCGGTCCCGCATTGTTGAAAAGGGTGAGCGCATCGGCGGTCGTAAGTTTGACGAGGTCCGTAAAATTGATACCGAGGTGGCGTTGCTGCCCCGAGTTCATGGTTCAGCCCTTTTTACCCGCGGCGAGACCCAGGCCTTGGTTACGACCACCCTGGGCTCCGGTGACGATGAGCAGCGTGTTGAGACCCTGGACGGTATGAGCTTCCGCAAATTCATGCTTCACTACAATTTTCCGCCTTTTTGTGTTGGCGAGGCCCGTTTTATGCGTGGACCCAGCCGTCGTGACATCGGTCACGGCGCTCTGGCCACCCGTGCCCTGGAAAAGGTGCTGCCTTCTATCGAAGATTTCCCTTATACCATCCGCATCGTCTCCGACATCCTGGAGTCCAATGGTTCCTCATCGATGGCCTCGGTATGTGGCGGCTCTCTGTCTCTGATGGATGCCGGTGTGCCCATCAAGGCCCCTGTCTCCGGTGTGGCCATGGGCCTCATTAAGGATGGCGATAAAGTGGTTGTTCTCACCGATATCCTTGGTGATGAGGATCATTTGGGTGACATGGATTTCAAGGTAACTGGTACCGCAGACGGTATTACCGCCCTGCAGATGGATATCAAGATTGAAGGTGTAACCCGGGAGATCATGACCACGGCTCTGGCTCAGGCCAAGGCCGGGCGTATCCATATCTTGGGCGAAATGGCCAAGTCCCTTACTGCATCCCGTGCTGAGATGCCGGCCCATGCTCCCAAAATTATCACCATGCATATTAATCCCGATAAGATCCGTGATCTCATCGGCCCCGGTGGGAAGATTATCCGTGGCATCCAGGCTGATCTTGATGTCAAGATCGATGTCGATGATTCCGGTACTGTGAAAATTTTTGCCGCTGACGGTGTTGTGGCTCAGCAGGCCCAGGACAGGGTCAATGAAGTCACCGCTGAGGCTGAGATTGGTAAGATCTATGAGGGTGTTGTGAAGACCATCGTTGATTTCGGTGCCTTTGTCGAGATTCTGCCCGGTACTGATGGGCTGGTTCACATCTCTGAGCTTGCAAACGGCCGTGTTGAAAAGGTCACCGATGTCCTTAAGGAAGGCGACAAGCTGAAGGTCAAGGTCCTTGCTGTTGATCAGCGTGGTAAGATTCGCCTAAGCCGGAAGGCTTGCCTTGAAGAGTAAGCTTCTTTAACGCTGTAGTCTGCAAAAGGGTAGGGGACCGAGTTCCCTACCCTTTTTTTTGTGTTTATGGTCGGCTGCATTTGCTCGTGATCTTTCTTTAAATACCAACAAGGTTTGAAAAGGTTCAGAATGTACAATAAAACTGTTTTTGCAAACGGGGTTCGGGTGGTGAGTGAAAAGATCCCCGGCGCCCGGACTGTATCTTTTGGTATATGGGTTGATGTGGGCAGTCGGGATGAGGATCAGGACGTAAGCGGCATCTCCCATTTTGTCGAACATATGTTTTTCAAGGGTACCGCCAGCCGTTCGGCTCAACAGATTTCCAGGGTGCTTGACAGTTTCGGAGGCATGGCCAACGCCTTTACCTCCAAAGATACCACCTGTCTCTATTGCACGGTTTTAGATAGTAAATTGCCGGAACTCATCGAGCTTTTTGCCGATATGTTCCATCATTCGCAATTCGATGAGGATGAGGTCGGTCGCGAATGCCAGGTGATCCTGCAGGAAATATCCATGGTGGAGGATATCCCTGAAGAGCAGGTTCATGAGATTTTCGAGGACTCTTTTTGGGGGGAGCATTCCCTGGCCCGGCCAGTCCTCGGTGATCCGCAGGTGGTGGATCAGATGAATCGTGTTCGGCTGCAAAGCTATGTCGAGGGCCATTATGCCCCCGGCAAGGTCGTGATCAGTTGCGCAGGTAATGTTGAACATCACAAATTCTGTCAGCTTTTAGAGCCCTATTGGGGGGGATTTTCCTGGGGAACAAAGAGCCAGGCCAGATTGGCCCCTGTTTCTGAGCGTGTTTTGAAAAAAAACGTGGTCAGCAAAGATATTGAGCAGGTGCAGCTTGTCATGGGTGCCAAGGGTCTTGAGATCACCTCGGATGACAGATTTGCCCTGGTGTTGTTAAATACCATTCTCGGCGGCAATATGAGTTCCCGACTTTTCCAGGAGATTCGGGAAAAGAGGGGGCTTGCCTATTCCATTTCATCCTATATTGAATCCTATATCGATTGTGGCTATGTGGGGATTTCCTGCGGTGTTGCCCCGGCCTCGGTTAATGAGACCCTGGCCCTCATCAACGAGCAATTGTTACTGGCTGGTAATGCGGAGGCCTTGTCCCAGGAAGAGATGCATAATGCCTTGGATTACACTCGGGGCAGCCTTTATCTGGCCGCTGAGAATCTTGAGTCGCGTATGACCAGAAATGCCCGTAATGAGCTTTATTTTGAGCGTCATATTCCTCTGGCCGAAGTGGTCAGTAGTTTTGAGAAGGTAACGGTGGCAGAGATTGCTGCCTTGGCCGGCAAGCTCTTTGCTGATCCACTTGCCGCAGTGGTCATGGGGCCGGTGGCTGAAAACGAGGTTCGCTGGCCATAATTATGGTGCATTACCGATTTTCTGCTTATCAAAGATCTGTTGGGCAGTTTCGTGTTGCCTGCACTTTGATGAGTGGTAACGAGGTGAGAACATAAAAAAGCCGGGACTTAACGTCCCGGCTTTTTTATGGAGAAGAAGAGAGGGAAGGATTTTATGCCTTGGCGCTGGTCTCTTTGGCACTCTTGTCGATATATTTGAAATATACTGGGAAGGCTACAAAGAAGGCACCGGCCATCAGGTACTCGACGCCCTTAATGTGGGTATAGAAGTCAACCAGGGTCTCATACTCGCCTAAATTACCGGTTGCCACCATGAACTGACGAAGCATCTCGCCGACCTGGAAGTTTACAGAGGATAAACCAGTGATAAAGGCCATTATGGCCCAGATGCCAAAGGCACCTCCCAGGCCTGCCATAATTCCAAAAAATGCGCCCATACCTTTGTTTTCGTTGTTTTCAGCCATTGTCGTGCTCCTTTGTTATGATATTTAAATTGTCTTTAAACAGCGATTCGTGTCTTACATTCCTGTGATTGCGGTGATAAATCCTGAAATGACTCCGCCGATCCCCTGGGTAGTCAGGGCACCCACCATACACGCCAAGCCCCAGGCCCCAACAAGTCCGGCAAAGCTCACAACCATGGCCAGACCAATCTTGCTGGCCTGATCCATATCAGCAAGGCTGTCGTGCGTAGTCTGAGCCGCCTGTGTGATTTTAGTTGTCTCTTTCATGACCGTTCTCCTTATGTTCTTTTTATGCTGCGTTTGCTCTATGCTGTTGGCTAGTGTAAGAGCAGATGCCGTGCCACAAAGAAACTTTTTGCACTAAACAAAACAAAAAAGTACGTGTTTACAGTAATATATTCTCCAATATGAAGCATATGTGTCTTCGGTGAAAGAAGGTGTGGGATATGGCGGTGCCACAGTATGTGTGGTACTGGCTGCACCACATAAGTGTCGATACCACACTTATGCGACAGTTTTTTACTGTGTAGAAGGGAGGGGGAGGCCTGGAAATCAGAAGGTTGTTTTTAGGCCACGAACTTGTTGCCTTGATCTGGACATTTGGTACAACAAGGGACAAGGCAGGGGATACAGTTTTTTCGGAAAAAAGACGAAGGAGCGGAGTATGGAAATGGTGAAGGTGAAAATTAAATGGCTTGATAGTACTAAGAACGATGGGCTAGCTCTGCCAAGCTACCATTCATTACTTGCCGCGGGTATGGATATTCAAGCGGCTGTGGTTGATACCGTAACCCTGGAGCCGGGAACAATAGCCATGCTGCCCACCAACCTTGCAGTGGCAATTGCCTCAGGCTATGAAATCCAGGTGCGGCCCCGGAGCGGTCTGGCCATTAAACACGGCGTCACCGTGGTCAATAGTCCTGGAACCATTGATGCGGACTACCGAGGAGAAATCAAGGTGGGGCTCATCAATCTGGGCAGCAAAGCCTTTACGATTAGCCGAGGGGATCGAATCGCCCAACTGGTGGTGGCCCCGGTATGTCAGGCCATCCTTGAGCTTGTCGATGATTTGTCTGAAACAGAAAGGGGGGCTGGAGGATTCGGCCACACCGGGCTTTGATTTCCATCACGCTGTGCCGCCCTGTTGTTGAAGGCCTGGGAGGTGGCGCTTGTTATTCGGCAGGCCTATCCAGGGGCAGGGTATTGTTTTCTCGACTCTCTAAGCGTAGCTTATGTCTTTTTTCTCGTAAGGCCTGTTTTTCCTGCGGCGACAGATCTCTCAATTCTCGCCAGTGGTCCCGGCGATCTTCCTTGGTCTCCCCTGAACTCTCCTCCTGCCTGTTATTTTGATCAAGTTTTCGTTGGTGCCAACGCCGCCGCAGTTCCTCTTTTTTCTCAGGGGGGAGTTGTTGCCAACCCTCACGCCGGCGTTGCTGTTCTGCGGGAGAAAATTCTCTGAATTTTTTATAGCGCTGTCGCAACTCCTGGCGCTGTTCCGGGGGCATCTCGCGAAAACGATCAAAATGCTCCTTGGTGGCCTGGCGCTGCTCGGGACTCATGTTCGACCAGCGTTGGGCGCGGTTGATGAGATGTTGTCGTCGTTCCGGTGTGATTTCCGGCCAGATATCTTTGAACGGTAAAAGGATTTCTTGATCCTGCGCCTGCAAATCCGCAAAAGAGCCTTGGCCATAGGCGTGGGAGGTAGTCAGTAGAAAGAGGCTAAGCAATATGACTATTGTGCGCATCGTCATCCTCCCACCTCATCATTTTCATGAGTGAGCCAGGTAAGAAAATCAAGATCAGAAAGCATCTCTAGTTCCTCTGTGCTCATCAGGATTTTCAGATTCTCGGTGTCAAGGAGCTCAGGGGAAGGAGTGCTGACGGCAAGATCGTAGGTCGCCGAGGTTGTTTCTTGGTGACTGGCGGCAACTTGCGACGTTTGTTGGTCGTGTACATGCTGGCGTGGAATGCCGAAATAAACAAAAAGGGCAAGGGTCAGGGCCGGCAGCAGAGCGCCTCCAGTCAAGAGCCAGATACGGTCCGTTCTCGGCTTGGCATCATGAAAGTCAAGGGCCTGTGAGCGCATGCGGTTGAGGCGCGAACGGGTGGCGCCATCAAGATTGTCAACACTCTCATCAAGCTGTTTCTTGATCTCGGTAATGAATTTTTCTTCAGAGGTGCTCATGATCTGTGATCCTTCAATTTTTCTTGCAAGGTGTTCAAGGCCCGCCAGTAATGGGTTTTGACGGTGCCAGCTGAACATTTCATAATTGTTGCGGTTTCCTTTGTGGAAAAACCCTCCCAGGCCCGCATCAGAAAGACCTGTTGCTGCTTATGGGGCAGATTTTTGAGAGCGTTGCTGAGATGATTCAGGGAGTCTTGCAGCTCCAGATTGTGCTCCGGGCTTTTACCTTTACTGTCAGCCACCTGGTCAAAGGGATCCTCTGTCCTTTCGGGCTCAGCGGATTTAGAGCCCAGGGAGAGCCAGCCGCCAAAACGGCGGCGGATGGCAGTGCGCCTGTACCAGTCACGAATCTTGTTCTGCAAAACCCTGAAAAACAGGGGGTGCCACTCTTTGTCATCATGGCGGCGATAGCGGCGAACAAAGTCATACATGGTGTCCTGGACAATGTCCAGAGCGTCATCTCGGCTCTTGGTGGCGATCTCCGCCATCCGAAATGCGCGCCCCTGGACAGATGTAAGGAAGGTTTCCATGAATACCCTTTACCAATTACCTGGCAAAAGGAGGTAGAAAAAAAGGTGGCGGCGGCAAAAGAATCTTAATCCCTTGCTGGCCATACCTTGGGTTATGGCGCTGGGTATCAGCATGGGTATGCTGGTTGTTATGGCGGTACTGGTTGGGGTGCCTTTTTGGTTCATACCGGCTGGTGTGCCAGGTGTTCCATCGGTTAAAATGGTCGTTGATCCGTTCGCCCCGCCTATCAAGGCGCCTGTCGATTCGGTCGCCACGGTGGTCCAAATGATTTTCAAGACGATCGCCCTTGCAATCCAGGTGGCTTGCCAGGGCTGGTTTTCCATGGGCGCGCGCCTTGTCCGCCTTGGCAGCCATACGCTGGTTGATCCGTTTACCTTTGGCATCGAGATGTGTATTGATGCGATCCCCTTTGTGATCCAGATGTCGTTCAATGCGTTCACCACGACGGTCAAGAGAGGATTGACCGCCAGCAAAAGCAGGAACGGTGGTGAGCATCAGGGCCAGTACGCTGAATGTGGTTAACTTGATAGAGCTCATTTTTTTTCTCCTTGTGAGTGGTTTTAAACTATGCTTTTATTCCTTCCAACGCACCAGTCGACAATCGGTTGACAATTTTTTTATTTTTTTAAAATGAACTTTGCCCAGGCTATCTTGAAATGAAATTTTGCGTGTTGGGCAGTGGCAGTAAGGGCAACGCCACCTATGTTGAGGCGAACGGCCGGGCCCTGCTCATTGATGCCGGTTTTTCAGGGAAGGAAATATGTCGCCGTCTTGAGGTTGTTGGTGTTTCCATGGCCACGGTCGAGGGGGTTTTGCTTACCCATGAGCATAATGACCACATCCAGGGGGCCGGTATTCTGGCCCGTAAATATAAAACGGCGCTGTGGGCCAATCAGGCCACCTTCAAGGCGGCCAGTCCACGTCTGGGTCAGGTTGAGAGTTTTAAGTCTTTTCAGACCGGGGAGAAATTCTCTTTAGCCGGTTTTACCATCCATCCCTTTGCCATCTCCCACGATACCGCTGATCCGGTGGGCTTTGTCGTTGAACATGATGGCGTGACCCTTGGCTTTTGCACGGATACCGGGATGGTCAGTCGTCTCCTGCAGCAGCGCCTGACTGGCTGTCATGGTCTCATTCTAGAGTGTAATCATGATCTCCAGATGCTGGCCGATGGGCCCTATCCCCTTCACCTTCAGCAACGGGTGCGCTCACGGCAGGGACATCTTGCTAATAACGATGCTGCTCGTTTTCTGGGCGATCTTCTGCACGACAGATTGCAACATGTGGTGCTTGCCCATCTCAGTGAGACCAACAATCTGCCTGATTTGGCACTGGAAGCGGTAACCGGTTTCCTGGCCACTGTAAAAAATGGCTTTCCACTGCCCGAAGTCTCTCTCTCCTGGCAAGAAAGACCGGGGGTGATGGTGGAGCTGTGTCGGTGATTGATCTTCCTGCGGCACCTTCCTATCCCTGGCTGCTCGGCACCACTTCCTTTGTCCTGCCTGCCGGCATGGAGGAGAATGTGCGTGCCCTGGCTGGTCAGGTTGATGCGGTCCAGCTTCTTTTTTTTGAGTCAAAGGCCAACGCGCGGCTTGCGCATCGGGTTGATGTTGGTCTTTTGGCAGGGCTTGCGGCCGAACACAATTTGTCTTATGCCGTTCATCTGCCCCTTGATATTCATCTTGGCAGCAAGGATCGTAAGAAGAGGCAGCAGGGGCTCGATGAGATATGCCGTCTGCTTGAAGAACTTGGGCCCCTCAACCCCAAGGCCTTTGATCTCCATCTTCATCTTGAGCAGGATCTTGAACGTGGAGCCTGGCAGGACAATCTCCGAGATTCTCTCGACAATCTTGGCGCCCGAAGCGGTGAGTGGCAACAAAAAATAGGTATTGAAAATATCGGCTATGATTTTGATCTGGTGGAAGACGTAGCAGATGCGTGCAACTTTGGTATTTGTGTCGATTTTGGTCATCGTCTCCGCTATAATCAGCAAACTGATTTTTGGGCCCTGCCCCATTGGCGTCACATTCATCTGCACGGCGCTTCTGCTGGCCAGGACCATCATCCCTTTCATGCGGAAGACCAGGGTTTTTTACGTGCTCTCGGCCAGAAGCTTATGGAAAAAGATTACCGGGGCATAGTCACTCTGGAGCTCTATGAGCTCAACAGGGTTCGTGATTCTCTTGCCGTGCTGCACGAGGCATGGCAACCATTTCAACAGGGTGAAAGTGTATGAAAAGACTTCTTGTATTCTTTGTACTGCTGCTGTTTGTCGCGCCGGTCCAAGCGAAAAATGAAAAGCATAAGGCCAAAGATGCCCCCGTACCCTCCGTGCATGAGGCTGCGGAAAAGCCCTTTGGTTTTTTGCCGCCACCCCCGCCGCCTCTACCAGGCATGAGCCGGGAATCTCAGCAGGAGGTTATTGACCGCTACTTTCGGAACAGCCAGCAAGAGCACAAGCAGTATCGCCATGCTGACGATGGTGCCCTTAAAGAGGGGAAGAAGAAAAAACATCTGCCCCCCGGCCTCATGAAACAGGAGGCCCGGGGCAAGGAACTTCCTCCAGGCTGGCAGAAAAAGATCGCCAGGGGCGAGGTGCTTGATCACGATTTGCGGGCACATTGTCGCGAGGTTCCCCGTGATTTGTCCCGGGAATTGCCCCCGCCGCCCAAGGGGACAAAGTTTTTGCAGCTTGAAGATAAGATTATCCGGGTGGTGGAAGCCACCTTTGAAATTGTCGATGTGTTTACTTTTGGCAGATAAACGGAGTGCTATGTCATTTACTAAAGAAAATTTAAGGGTGCTTCTGGCCACCATTGAACCAGTGGATCAGAAAATTATGGCCCAGGCCCAGCACCGTCTGGATAACCTGACCAAACCTCTTGGTGCCCTTGGCATGCTTGAGGATATGGCAAAAAGGATGTGCGGGATCCAGGTGAGCCTGACGCCTTCTGTGGCCCGCAAGATGATCCTCACCTTTGCCGGCGATCATGGCGTTGTGGCAGAGGGAGTCAGCGCCGTACCGGCTGAAGTGACGCCGCAGATGGTGGCAAATTTTTTGGCCGGTGGCGCCGGAGTGAATGTCTTAGCTAAGCATGTCGGGGCTGAGGTGCGCGTGATCGATGTCGGGGTCGCCGTGCCGGTAGTTGGCGAAGGCCTTATTTTAGCCAAGGTCAAGGCTGGAACAGATAACATCCGTAAAGGACCGGCCATGAGTGAGGATGAGGCTTTGGCTGCCCTTGGTGTTGGAGTTGAGGTGGCCCGTAATGCTATCAATGATGGGGCGGAAATCCTCGGCACCGGGGAGATGGGGATTGGCAATACCACCCCCTCAGCTGCCCTTTTTTCTGCCTTTTTAAATCTTCCGGCAGCCCAGGTCACCGGTCGTGGCACTGGAATTTCCGATGAGGCGCTGACCCATAAGATTCAAGTGGTGGAAGATGCCCTGGCCATTAATGCAGCGCGCTGCCGTGACCCCTTAAGCACCCTGGCGGCCTTGGGAGGCTTAGAAATCGCCGCTATCTGTGGCATGATTCTCGAGGCCGCCCGGCAGAGGGTGGCGGTGGTGGTGGATGGTTTTATTTCAAGTGCGGCGGCCCTAACGGCCATGGAGATGAACCCCACGGTGCTTGATTATTGTTTTTTTAGCCATATGTCGGGAGAACAGGGCCATCGCCTTTTTTTTGAAAAGACGGGGCTCAAGCCCATTCTACATCTGGGATTGCGCCTGGGTGAGGGGACGGGCGCTGCCCTGGCCATGAATCTTATTGAGGCCGGGGTGAAGATCCTCACCCAGATGGCCACCTTTGGTGAGGCTGGTGTCAGCCCCGGCGAAATTCTGGATGGCAGTGACGGGGCGTAACAACAATTGGGATCAATAACACGCATGCTTAAACCCCTGCGCATAGCCCTCTCCTTTCTCACCATCCTGCCCTTTGGCGCCGGAGAGGTACGCCCCGAGGATATGGAGCGCAGTGTTGTTTTTTTTCCAGCCGCCGGTCTGGTTATTGGTGCCCTTCTGACTTTGGTCGCCTGGCTTGGCCAGTTGGTTGATATGGGCAACTTGGCGCTGGCCGTTGTGCTGGTGGGCTGCTCAGCCTGGCTGAGTCGCGGTCTCCATCTTGATGGGGTAGCCGATCTTTGTGACGGTTTTGGTGGGAGCTTTGAGGCCTCACGGCGCCTGGAAATTATGAAGGATTCCCATATCGGGGCCTTTGGGGTCGTTGGTTTGATTATGGTTCTGCTCTTCAAGGTTGCAAGCCTTGAACAGCTCCTTGCCTCCCCTGAGAATCTCCTGACTGTCGGCATGGTGCCGGTTGTCGCCCGTTTTACCATGTTGGTGACAGCGTTTAAGGCCCGCTATCCTCGGCAGGCCGGTACCGGTCATTTTATGGTGGGCCGAGTATCGCTGTCCATGCTTCTTGGGGCTGCTTTTTTCCTGACGCCTCTGGTGCTGTTGGCTTGGCAGGGTCTTGCTATCTTACTGGCCTGCCTGGTGCCAGCCCTCTGGCTGAGAATGAAGGCAAACCAGACTCTGGGGGGGGTGACTGGCGATGTGTTGGGAGCTGCCATTGAGTGGAGCGAGGCTGCCGGTTGGCTTGCCGCCGCCTCCCTTGTCGGTCGCGCTTTGTGAAAGATTATTACCAGATCCTCGGGGTGACTTCCTCTTCACACGATGAGGAGATCCGTAAGCGCTATCGTACCCTAGCCATGCAGTTTCATCCCGACCGCAACCCAGACAATCCACAGGCCGAGGACAAATTCAAGGAAATTGCCGAGGCCTACGGCGTGCTCACCGACCCGGTCAAGCGTCGACAGTATGATGCGGCTCGCAGTCGGGGTAGAGATTTCCAGGGTGGCAGACAGAACGCCGGATTTGACTACAGCCAGGAGGACATCCTGCGCGATCTTTTTGACAATCCCCAATTCCAACAGCTGTTCAACAGTCTGCTGGGCGACTTTAAGCGCTCTGGATTCAGAGCCAACCCTCTTTTTTTGAAACAAATCTTCTTTGGCGGCCGGGGTGGTTTTCTGATGGGCGGCCTGGTTTTCTTTGGGTCCCTGATGGGCCCGGCCCTTGTGAAATCCTTGACTGGTAAAAGCGCAAAGAAAGGCTTGTTGTACCATGTCGGCCAGACAGTGGACTCTCTGCTGAAAGGCACAGTGGCCCCCACGTCGCCCTCGTCAGCGGTTGATCTTGATATCCTCTATCATATTGGCTTAAGTGCCGAGGAATTGGGGCAGGGCAAATGGGTGCAGGTGGCCGTGGGGCATGATCAGCAAAAGCAGCACGTCTTGAAGGTGAAGATACCCAGTGGCAGCAGCGTGGGCCAGAAGCTCCGGGTCAGGGGAAAGGGCAGAAGCGATGGCAGCGGCAGGCAGGGCGACCTGTATCTGCAGCTTGAAGGGCTTTGATAAATGCGCTGTGTCAGCGGCCTGGTCTCCTGCGACCTGCTGACACAGCAACAAGGCTCAATGCTATTTTTTGCTGGGTAGGGCAAAGGCGATGGCGATAAAGAGCACGCCCACGACCAAGGCCACCGCAAGACCGGGTAAACCGGTAATGAGGGCTGGGTGGTTGCTGGGGGTCATTGCCAGGGTTGATTTACCACCGGCTATCTCGGCCAGCAGAAACGTTCCTTTCAAGCGGCCATACAGCACCATATAGAGAAAGGCGCCCACAAGGCCGCCGACAAGAAAGGGAAGTGCATCCTTCCTGCCGTCACCTAAAGCCACCAGACCGGTTCCCGGACAATAGCCGGCAATGGCCCAGCCGGTCCCAAGGAGTAGGCCGCCGACAAGAACACCCCAATAGCTTGCTTTGATATCGAGGTGGGATGGGTTGATAAAACCAACAGTCATGCCGATGAAAAGCAAGGAGCTTGCCAGCCCGATGGCAAAAAGGATGGCCTTCATCAGATGAAGGTCCTTGAAGCGCAGCATGTTGATGATGTTCTCTGGATTGGAGGCTCCCACCCGATGGAGCACGAAGCCAAAGAGAGTTCCGAGAAGTATTGCCAAAAAAATTTCCATATCAGACCTCCCCGTCTCTGCCGTACAAGAGTATGGCCATCGGTATGGCCGCCGTAAAGGTGCCCAGGGCAAAGAGATAGCCACTCACTGCGGTCTGCATCATGCCGCTCATCATGTGACCGCTTGTGCAGCCGCCGGCGAGTCGGGCACCGAGCAGGGCCAGGACGCCACCGATAAAGGCGAAGGCATAGCGTTTGCCACCACTGTCGCCGAATCTCTGGCGCCAGGCAGCCGGCGCCACCTTGTCCTGCGTAGAGGGCTTGGGTCCGGCAAGTACTCTGGAAAGCAGGCCGCCCAAAATCATACTGAGAACAAAGATCAAGCTGTAATTCGCTGGTTTCTTGATGTTTTTTGCATATTTGCCGCCGCTCTTGTTGAGATAGGCGTTGGAGCTTGAGTAACCGGATTTGGCGGTGGAATCCTCTTTGATCAGTTCTTTGGCAAAGGTGTTCCAGATCATGCCATCCAGGATGACAAATTGGGTGGAAACGCCAATGGGCTTGACCAAGAGGACGGCCAAGAGAAAGGTCAGTCCTAAGGCAATGCCGCCCTTGAACCAATTGAGTTGTCCTGTCATTAATTTCTCCTCCCTTTGTAATGTGAATGTTGATACTGCAGAATGGAAATTGATTTTTTAAAACAAAAACAAGAGGTTGATAGGGTTAATATGCCATTTTTTGAACCGGCCAGCAAGTCGTCATCGTCGCTGCGACAATAAACCCCATGACACCAGTATGTCTGTCCCTTGTGGCGATATTTTGTAAGTGACATCAGTGAACTACATGGGGGGGCGAGCCCTCAGCGATATGCGGATTGTGGCGCCCATTGTCCCGCCGTCTTAAGGCATCAGGGTAGAGTTGTGTTCTTCCCAGCAAGCCTGCAAGTTGCCGTGTTAGCAAGGGTTTATGGATTAAAGGAAGAGGGCACGGATTTGATTCCTGTTCTTGTTCCTTGTTTTAGTCTATCTCTGTCACCTGGCAGGCCCCGGTCGGGCCAACCTCCATACATGTCCTGCAGCCTATGCATTCATCGGCATGGGTTGGCACGGCCTTGCCATCCTTCGTTTCGTAAACCCCGGTTGGGCAGTTATCAACACATTGCTGCGCGCCTGTACATTTGTTAGAATCAACCACAACTTCCCACATGTTTCTCACCTCGGTTATTGCTTATAGGTGAAACGTGTGGATTGATTATCATCGTGGGGGCTCTTTTTCGGCAAATGGATTAGTGATCTTAAGGGCGTAAGTTAGGGGTCCCTAAAAAATGTCGGGTTATCCAAAAAAGATGTTGCGTTTTGTAGGGCGCATCGTTATTTTCTCAATCTCTGGTTTGAGATGAAACTTAAGATAGGGGGGTAATATGAATTTCGATGCCATGCTCACCGGGGCTGTTATCATGGTGGCCTTAATATACGTCATTCGTAAATTCATGAAGCCGGGTTGTTCCGGCTGCGGCAAGAATAGCTGTGGTTGCGAAAGCAGTGATGGTAAATGCCCACCCCTTGTCGATTTGCGAGATAAGGAAAATAAGGAGTCGCAGAAGTAGGATGGCAAAAATTAATTTACGTGAAATGGCAAGGAATCAGTCGGGGGTGATCACCGCTGTCAAGGTGGGCGGTGAACTTGGCCAGCGTATCCGTGATATGGGCCTGGTGCCGGGGGCCGAGATCTTGGTCCAGGGCCGCGCCCCTCTCTATGATCCCGTAGCCCTGCGCATCATGGGGGGGACTTTGAGTCTTCGCAATAATGAGGCTGATTATATTGAGGTGGAAGTAGCAGATGAGTAACGAGCTGACCATTGCCCTGGCCGGAAATCCCAATGCCGGTAAAACAACTCTTTTCAATGCCCTCACCGGTTCCCGCCAGCATGTTGGCAACTATCCCGGTGTCACCGTTGACACCAAGGAGGGCCGGTATTCGAAAAATGGCCTGAGTTGTCGTCTTGTTGATTTGCCAGGGATCTACTCTCTTTCACCTTATTCAGAGGAGGAGGTTGTGGCCCGGGATTATCTGGTCAACCAGCGGCCCGGGGTTATTATCAATATTGTCGATGCCTCAAATCTTGAACGCAATCTCTATCTTTCCTGCCAGTTTATGGAGATGGGGGTGCCCATGGTTATTGCCCTCAATATGATTGATGTGGCGAAAAAGAGGGGCATTGAAATTGATCATCAGCGCCTCAGTGAGCTCATCGGCCTGCCGGTTTGCCCGGTGGTGGCCCGATCCGGCCAAGGCATCTCAGAGTTGATGGTGGCCGCCATCGCCCATGCCCGTGAACATAGCAAATGGCAGCCGGCCAAGATTTCCTATGGTGAGGATCTTGATGCTGCCATGCTTGATCTCTCCGAGATGATTAAAGCCGCCGACTTTCTTACCCAGGACTACCCGGCCCGCTGGACCGCTTTAAAGTATCTGGAAAAAGATGATCGTCACCTGAGTATTGGTGACAGCGTTAATGTTGAGATGTCAGCACGGCTTGTTGAAAAGGTGGAGCAGGTGTCGCGGCATCTTGAACAGACCGTGGGCAGTGAGCCCGATGCCATGATTGCCGATCATCGCTACGGTTTCATCAAGTCCATCGTCAAACAGAACGTGGTACACCGCACCATCGACCCGGATCGGCTTTACGCCTCGGATCGGATTGACAAGGTGCTGACCAATCGTTTTGCAGGGCCACTTATTATGCTCCTTGTTCTGCTGGGGCTTTATAATTTTACCTTTACCTATTCTGCATTGCCTGTGGCCTGGTGTGAGGCCTTTTTTTCTTGGTTGGGTGTTGTGGCAGATACCTTTGTGCCTGATGGCTATTTCAAATCCATGCTCATCGCCGGGATAATTGACGGCATCGGCGGGGTCTTGGGTTTTGTGCCGCTGATTATGTTCATGTTCTTCGGTATTGCCCTGCTGGAAGACACCGGCTATCTGGCCCGGGTTGCCTTCATGATGGATCGCATCTTTCGCATCTTCGGCCTCCATGGCAGCTCGGTAATGGCCTATATTATTTCAGGGGGGATTGCCGGGGGCTGTGCTGTGCCAGGAGTTATGGCCACTCGCACTCTGCGTTCTCCGAAAGAGAGGATGGCGACCTTGCTCACCGTACCTTTCATGAACTGCGGCGCCAAGCTCCCGGTACTGGCCTTGCTGGTTGGGGCTTTTTTCAGTGAGAATCAGGCCCGCTATATGTTTCTGTTTACCTTGCTGGCCTGGTTGATGGCTTTACTGGCAGCCAAGTTGCTGCGGGTCACGGTTTTACGGGGGGCGTCCACCCCCTTTGTCCTGGAGCTTCCTCCCTACCGTTTTCCAACCTTCCAGGGTCTGTTTATTCACACCTGGGAGAAGACCTGGCACTATATCAAAAAAGCGGGCACCGTTATTCTCGGTATTTCCATCTTGCTGTGGGCCATGATGACCTTCCCGGCGCTGCCGGAAACAGACCGCCAGGTTTTTGAAGATCAGCGGCAGCAGATGAGCGATCAGGTCTCGCCCCTACTCTTTGCTGAACTTGAAGGAACAACCGAGCCAAGCATTGAGGCCCTTGCTCTCTATGAGGATCTTCTGGCCGTTGACGGTGCCGAGGCCGAGGCGGCCCTGCGCTATTCCGTGGCCGGCAGGATAGGCACGGCCATGGAAAGGATAAGTTGGCTGCCCGGTTTTGACTGGCGGACAAATATTGCATTGCTGGGTGGGTTTGCCGCCAAAGAGGTCATTATCTCCACCCTGGGCACATCCTACTCGCTGGGACAGGTTGATCCTGAGGCCAGCGAGTCCCTGGCCGCTACCCTGGGCAACGACCCTGGTTGGGATGCGGTAAAGGCTCTTTCCGTGATCATCTTTGTCATGTTTTACGCACCCTGTTTCGTCACGGTGGCCTGTATCATCAAGGAGGCAGGGAGCTGGAAATGGGGAGTGTTCTCCATCACCTTCAACACCTTTTTTGCCTTTTTGCTTTCCACCCTGGTCTACCAGGTGGGAAGCCGACTGTTTTAGGGAAGTTGAGAAGCAAGAAGTAGGAAGCAAGAAGCAAAAAGTAGGAAGCAGAAAGATTACTCATGAAAAAAAGTATACAAAAGATAATCGAAGCGAAGGCTTTACTCCTCTAGCTCTTGCGGACGGCCAACTGCATCCACTTACTTCACTCGTGCTTATTTCTCACCAAGTATCTCTTTGATTCTGCTGATGAGGTGGTTGGCAGCAGTGGTGAGATCGGCCAAGGCCT
>JAHJKA010000012.1 GCA_018822545.1 Pseudomonadota bacterium | reverse complement strand
GGAAAGGTCTGGCCGAAGTGAGCCTCGATGCCTAAAAAGACGACCCAAAGCCTATCAACTTTTAACCAAACCACGCCAGCGAATGAAAGAAATTCCCCACCGTAGCAAATACACTAAAAAAAGCTTAAACTAGTGCCATTCCACTCTGACCCCGTTTATTCCTCACTGGATGCCGAGAACGTCTGCGGCCTTACGGGGTAAGCTCTGTGGCGGCACCAGTGATTTCAAAGGATCAAACCATCCACGCCACAGAATGAGAACCATCCTATGATTTTTTGGAAGTTACCTCTGTATTGCCTTATTCTTCTCCTGCCGGTAATTTTCCAAACGCCGGGAGCTGCATTTTCTGCACCTGAACCGACCGTGTCGCAGGGTTACCCGCTGCTGATAAATGAAATCGACCGGTCCCAGGCCGATTACAAAACCCCGGAAAATACAGCCGCTGCTTCTCTTTCCGCACTTCTTAAGCGTGATATTGACTGGTATCTCCAGACAATGACGGTTGAAACCGCTGCCCAGGAAAAAAAGATGTTTCAGGATGCAGGAATACCGCTCTCGAAAATCTTCGATTTGATGAGTCCCTCTGGTGAGGTCTATGTAACAGGTACAATTCCATATAAAGACGGCCTGGTACTTACTTTCGAGAAACGCTGTCATGATATTGATGGAACGATAATCAAAACGCATTCAGGATACATTCGGGAAAACGGTCTTTGGAAAAAGACGAATAGATTCTCGGGGGATGAAAATCTGGGCCAATATGACGATGTCATTTACACCAGCTGTATCGCAGCGTATCGATTCGGCCCGGATTTTCTGGAAGATTCATGCTGGCACGGCAACGATCTCACCAATTACAATGACACCAAAATCGCTGTTGATCAGCGCTATGACGAGGACTTGACCGTTGCCGTTTTTAACGGCATTGATAATGGTCTTGCCCGAGAGCATCTGAATGGTATGCCGGTTGAGCGGCTTTCCATGGGGGGCTGGATCAAGGCGGACCAGATTGCCCCTTCTGCCGGAATCATTGAAATCGGCCGGGACTGGAATGATTCAACCGCAATTGTCCTTGATCCCGGCAAGGGCCTGCGTTACCGGATTCATGCGGGTGGAAAACTAGTGTTGGGGAACGCCGCCGGAGACGAGGATTTACATACCAATCATTGGCGCCACGTGTATCTGACCTACGACGGCGCCAGGGTGAAACTGTATGTGGACGGAAAATTGAAGGACTCCAAGCCGGCCACAGGCCCCATTGATTCTGCGCCTGTTCTGCATATCGGCCAACGCAATGCCACTGACAACGCCGCCGCCGACTTTTTCAAAGGCCGCCTTGATGATATCCAGATTTACAACAGGGCGTTAACAGCCGATGAGGTCAGAAAAAAATATAAAAACGGAACCACCCAGTCATTATGAGCTGATATTATTCTTGGTTTGTTAGGTGAATTCAAATTACAAAACCATGCACACATTTGCGAGACGAACCCAAATAATAATGACCAGCAAAGATATTGAGAGGTATTTTTCCTGCGTTGGTAGGCCGTTGGAGGCCGTTGGGTCGGGCCACGCTACGTTGGAGGCCGTTGGGTCGGGCCACGCTACGTTGGGGGCCGTTGGGTCGGGCCACGCTACGTTGGGGGCCGTTGGGTCGGGCCACGCTAACTAGCTTAAACCACAGGAAATTATAGTCGAAAAGAGGGTTTTTTTTTGTCTATATTGACGTTTTTAAGGCCAAAAATATCAATATAGAGTTATGCTATAACACATGGCTAGAGCAAAAAGACATTATATCCCAGGGCAGATATGGCATATTACGCATCGATGCCACAAAAGAGATTTCCTTCTAAACTTGGTTAAGGATCGTCGGAGATTTATCCAATGGCTTTTTGCAGCGAAACGACGCTATGGACTGACCATTCTGAACTACACAGTAACTTCAAACCATATCCATTTACTTGTCCTTGATGAAAAAGGAAGAGACGTAATCCCTCAATCAATCAAGCTGGTAGCTGGTCGAATTGGTCAGGAGTTCAATCTGAGGAAAAACCGGAAGGGGGCTTTCTGGGAAGATCGCTATCATGCAACAGCAGTAGAGACTGACCAGCATTTACTTAGATGTTTAGTATATATTGATTTGAATATGGTCCGTGCCGGGGTAGTTTCCCACCCTTCGGAATGGGCTTTCTGCGGTTATAACGAGATTCAGAAACCGCGCAAGAAGAGTGTACTTATTGATCATCACAAACTTTCGAACCTCGCCGGATTTGCAAGCTATGATGAATTTCGGATGGCCCACCAGGAATTGGTGAATGACTCTTTGCAAAATGGTAACAACTTCCGGCAAGCTCAGTGGACCGAAAGCATAGCGGTGGGAAGTAAGAGTTTTCTCGAGGGGATAAAGGACAAATTGGGAATCCTCGCGAAAGGGCGAAGAATTCTTGAAAATGGTGGAGGACTTCAGTTGCGAGAAGAGGTGAGGATCTATAACGCCGTTTTTGACGCCAAAAAAGAGAATATAGGGCCTTTAAATGGTTATTTCTGGGATATTTAACTCTGAATTCCAGCTGCTTAACGTGGCCCGACCCCATAGAAACCATAGAAACCCATAGAAACACCCCATAGAAACAAGCTTTGCCTTTAACGAAGGGGGACTGCATTGAATTCAGCCCCTGGTCTTTTCCTGTCCCACCTGTTGAGATGCGAAGAATCATGCTCCGACTCTGTCTTACTTCCTGCAGTAAATATTTATCCAAAGTTGACGATATTTCATAAAATCTAGCGTTTTAGAGGGTTTAGGCTGATAAGCGGCAACCCCCTCTTCTTTTTTGATCAAGTTTTAGGTGTTTTTTGCCTAAAAGCTGATAAGGTTTCGGGCAACTTGATTACAACCAGAACGTATCATCCTCTGCTAGGCGCGTGTCTTAGCTTTGGTTATGCATACATGAGAATATTAATTACAGGAGTTCAGTGTGGGGCAAGCAAGAAGAAGAAAGATGTCAGGGGAAATGGATCTTTGGTTTCATGGTACGAATGAGTCTTTTTCCAGTTGGCTCCTGCCGGCCCCTGTATCTGCCGGCAACGCTGGATTACTCTCACATTCGTTTATTTCCCTTTCTAAAGATAGCGTCTTAGCTCAGGGAGCTGGGGATATCGCTGGTGGCCTCTGTAGTGCCACATTGGCAAAAGATGCACGGGTGCTTGACTTGAGAAAGAAATCGCCGGATTCTATGCAACACTGGGAGTTGGTCTGCAAAACTGAAATGGGCGGGAAACATCCCCTGACCGCCGATTACAACACATGGGAAGAGGGCTGTAAGAGCGGTGAAATTTTGATTTTGAGAACTGAAGATCAACAGTATAAAGAAGAACTGAAAAAATGCGAAAAAATAGTTAAATCAACTTCAGGCTATACGCTGCAAGAAAGGCAAAAAGCCTTTTTAGATGTTCAAAATTTCCCAAGAGAATGGATAGAGAGCGTCATCGCTCCAGGAAAAGAACTGGGCTACGATGCCGTTATTTGCTCAGAAATTGATAGAACTCAAGCTTCTGGGCGCAAGACATGCACAAATCTTTATGTCTTCAACACCAATGTGATCTCAGCCCCCAGCTGGATAAAAAAACCGGACATGTTGGCTTATGAAATGGCCATCAGAGAGCTGGAAAAAAGTGACCTTTACTCAACAGGTTCAAACTAACCAAGGCGAGGGAATTCTGGGGACAGCAAAGTAATTAGGGTTAGAATAGAATAAAATTACAAAGGGTTGAATGAAGATGAAAATTATCGGTGTATCGGCGAGTGCCAGGGAAAAGAAATCCACCTATTTTTTATTGGAGCAGTGCCTGGCAGAAGTCAAACGCACGGCCGAGGAATCTGGTGGCGATATTGGTGTGGAGCTTATTGACCTGGCTCCGTTGAGCATCAAGGGCTGTATTTCATGCGGCAAATGCAAAAAAGGAGTCTTGTGCAGCCAGGATGATGATTATCAGAAGTTGATCCCTAAACTGGCCGACCCTGAAGTTGCAGGGATCATCGTGGCGACCCCCGTGTACATGGGGTGCATGTCAAGCCAGGCCAAGGCATTCATTGACCGCACGGTGCTTTTCCGGCGGAACGGTTTCATGTTCAAAAATAAACTTGGTGGCGTCATCACCGTTGGCGGCTCGCGCAACGGCGGCCAGGAGCTCACCATTCAGGCAGTTCATGCGGCAATGATGATCCACGACATGATACTTGTCGGCGACGGCGATCATTTTGGCGGCGCGGCCTGGGCCAATCATCCTGATGGCTACCAGGGAGATACGGTGGGCATTGCTACCGCTAAAAATCTTGGCAGACGGATGAGCGAAGTTGCCTTGAAAATGAAGGCATAACGCCTTGGTCTGTTGAAATAGGGGCCAGACCACGTCTTTCTTGCGTCTAACCCCTCTTGACTGTCGGCCCGGCCGTAAGTCCTGCCCCGCAGAAACACGCAGTACAACAGCGGTTACAGCCAGTTGATCCAGGGACGATCAGGGCCGGTTAAGTTCCTCGCTCAAGGCACGGCCATAATCCTGGCAGGACCGCACGCCCTCGTTGGTCGTCACCAGATGCTCCAGCAGATTGAAGGAGCCCAGGCTGATCATCTTCATCTTGAAGACATGTTCCATGGTATCGAAAATAATGCCCGGCGCGTCGCCGCTGTGAGTATATGATCCGAAGGCGGCGCCTGCCTTGCCCGCCAGCCCCGCCTTATCCCCGAGAAACAGGAAGGTCTTCATGCCGCCGGTCATGTCCCGATGATAGGTTGGGCAACCGAAGATGTAGCCATCAAATCCGGCCAGGTCCTTCTCGGATTTGACCTGGGAGATCTTCAGCAATTCCGCCTCGCAACCGCCGATGCGCACACCCTCGGCGATAAAGTTCGCCATCTTCTCGGTACTGCCGGTGCGGGAATCGTAACAGATAAGCACTTTTTTCATGGGCTTGCCTCCAGGCAAATGTGTTCAGTGTATAGGATTAAGAGGGGCCAGACCCCGAAAACAGGCCACGCCCAGGTCTGGGCCGTTTTTCTAGGCAATGTCGATGCGGATGGCATGTTCGCGGACGCCATTATTGCCGTAACCCAGAACATTCCAATCGGCATCCATGGGCTGCTGTTCGCCGTTGGTGTCCGAGGCTCGGGACATGATCTGATATGTGCCGCTTTCGCTCACCTCCCAGAGATACTGCCACTGGTGCCAGGCATAGGGCTCCCTGGGCCCGATAAACTCGGCCGGCGCCCACGTCTTGCCGCCATCAACCGACACCTCAATGCGCTCCACCCCTTTTTCCCCACCATAGGCGGCGCCGAGGACCACCACGTGGCCCTTGGCCAGCGTGTCGCCCGGCAGCGGCTGGGTGATGATGGATTTCAGTTTCAGGCTGGTGACCGCGGGCCCGGAACTCGGCTCCATACCCTTCTGGAACACGCGGTAGACATTATCCATGAAAAAGCCTTTGTTGGGCTGCTCCAGCACCATGATTTGCGACAGCCATTTCACGCAATTCGCCCCGGTCCAGCCCAGGGCCAGGGCCCGTAAGGGATAGCCGTGCTTCAACGGCAGCGGCTCGCCGTTCATCTCGTAGGCCAGCAGGGTGGAGTCCAGGGCCTTGTCAAGGGGAATGCTGCGGACAAATTTTGTTTTGGCCTGCTCGTAGCCCTCAAAGGCCACATAACGGGCGGAGCCCTTCAGTCCGGCCTGCTCCAGCAGATTCCGCAACCAGACACCACCCCAGACCGCATTGCCGACGCCGCCAATGGTCCAGGGATTTCCGGCCGCCTTTTCCGTGAGCAGGGAACGGCTGTTGCCGGAACATTCCATGGTGTTGGCGACGATCGCCTTGGGCATTTTGAGGATGTCGGCAAAAGCGACGCTCAGCGGTTTTTCTACTTCACCGCTTATGGTCAGTTCCCAGTTGGCGAGGGCGATCGGCTCCGTGGGGATTTCGCCCTGGTTGCGGTCGAAAAAATGCTCGTTGGCGGTTATCCAGGAGCGTAGGTGCTCAGCCGGGGTTTCGGCATTACGCGGTTTCTCTGTCATGACGCGCAGTTTCTCTTTCATGTCCGGCTCCTTCCTCTAAATGATAAGGCGTGACCTTTTTCCGGGTTGGAAAACAGCTCGACACTCCTCTTAACTTCTATCATCTCTGATTTTCAATTGTCAAACCGGCGAGAGGGAAAGGGGCCAATCATTAAAAGGGCCTTGGCAAGAGAGAGACTGCCCCGGAGAATTACAGGGAGACCCTGGTAGGCACAAAAAAAACCGCAGCTCCGGAGGCTGCGGTTTTCCATGCCAAGTGATGGACTTGTCTGTTGCGAACCTAGCCTTTCTTGATGAAGAACCTGAAAAAACCGTCCCCTTCTTTATCACCAAGAAACGTATGGCCGGAACGGTCACACCAGTTCGGTAGATCATTTTTGGAACCTGGGTCAGTGCCCATAACTTCAATGATTTGCCCCGAATTGAGAGAACTGATGGCCTTTTTGGTTTTGAGCAGCGGCATTGGGCAGCTTAAGCCCTTTGTGTCCAGGACTTGATCCGGTGTGATGTCTTCTACATGCATTGGCGACCCCCTATGTGTTAGGTAGAGTTTTTATAAAGGTGATGCGCTAAATCTTTTATGCTAGCAAAATCATGGCCACAGGGCACGGGGGTGTCTTTTTCCTGCGCGGGAATCACTCCTGAAAAGGCTGAAACAAAGTGGTAATCACATAATTAATCAGGTAAAGCCTAGATCCGGTTTTGAATTGTCACCATGTTCTATGGTTTGTGGGACAGAAGGTCTCAGGGCAAGTATGGTGGAGTGGTGGTCTAGTTATTCCATGGTAAATATTCTATGAAAGAAATGTCCGTAATTTACGAAGAATCAGAATTTGTCGTGGTGGTGAAGTCCAGTGGGCTGCTCTCGGTTCCCGGGCGTGGTGTGGAAAACCTGGATTGTGTCAGTGAGCGCGTGAAGGCACGGTATCCGGGCTGCATCGACCAGCCTGCAGTTCACCGCCTTGATATGGATACCTCGGGGCTGTTGGTGGTCGCGCGAACCAAAGAGGTACATCGCAACCTCTCTATGCAGTTTCAAGAGGGCGAAGTAACTAAACGCTATATCGCCATGCTCGATGGCGAATTAGAGGGCGAGGAAGGTATCGTCGAACTTCCTTTCCGCCTCGATATTGACAATAGACCTCATCAAATTTATGACCCGGTGCACGGCAAGGTGGGAATCACCCACTGGAAAAAACTCCTGATACAAGATGGCCAAACCAGAATCGAGTTTACACCCATCACCGGTAGAACCCATCAGCTCAGGGTTCACGCCGCTTCCGAACACGGTCTCGGAATTCCCATTGTCGGCGATCCGCTTTACGGAACGGGAACAGGCCCGGGATTGCTGATGCTCCATGCCTGTTATCTTTCCTTTGCGCACCCAAGGAGTGGCGAGAGTCTTGAATTTAACTCGGAACCGCTGTTCTAGGTGCCATGAAAAACAGTGCTGATATAGACCAGTTGCTTGCCGCTCTGCCCGAAGACGCAACCTGCTACGGCTATTGTCCGGATTGTGATGAGGTTCATTATCTCACCGAGGGCAACAGCCGCAGATATGCCCTGGAGCTGATGGCAGACCTCGAGCAGCACAAACGGATTGACTTTCACCGACCGGATTCGGAGCCACTCTTCTCCACAGACTGCCTCTGGGCAGAAAGAGGGGGCCAGATGTTTGGGGTGTTGGAATGTGTCGATGGCGAGGGCAAGACCGTGGTGCTGCGCGCCTTTTCCGGCCAGTTCAATACCCGCTGGCAAGCAGAGGGCTGGGTGCCACCGACTTTTGATCTGGCTGGCTACTCCCAGCTGATGGCAAAAATCGAGGCGGCGGTTAAGCTAATGACTGCCAATATTGAGGCCTGCCAACAAAAGGCAGACCAAGGTAAACTAAAATTCGAAGAAGCCATGGGATCTGGTGGTCGGGCGGCCCAGAAAGAGTGCCGTAGGCAGATGAAGGAGGCATGTAATGCGCTTGATCTTGCCAAGAAAAAGCGGCGAACATATTCCCAATCCATGATGAATGACTTTCAGGAATTGTATCAACTGCACAACTTCAAAGGTACTCAGCGTTCCATCTTGAATGTCTTTTATGAAGAGCGGGGAATTCCCACCGGAACCGGCGACTGCTGCGCCCCAAAACTTCTCTACGCCGCCGCCCAAAACGGGTTGACGGCTCTAGGCCTTTCCGAATTCTATTTTGGCAGGGAAAACAAAGCTTCAACACGGTTCCACAAAGAATTTTATCCCAGCTGCAAAAACAAATGCCAGCCAATTCTCGGCTACATGCTCTGCGGCCTTTAAGAATTACGGGGATACCTTGCTTGATTGTTGGCAAGCAAGACTACAAGGGGACGGATTTATTTTATCCTACCTAAAAACAGCATGTTAGGTTGGTTTATCAACCTCCTCCTCCCTCTCCATACACAGCAGCATCACCTCATTGCCTGCCCGAGCTTTTGCGCGGCCAGCTTGCGCTATTTTAGTAGGCTGACTATAATCGAGGCATTAACAAGAGGATGACAAATCTTCTTCGAAGCCTGGCGGGCTTAGGTATGAATTGTGGTAGATTTGACCTCAATTTCTCAAATTGTCGCGAAGATTATCTCAGCCTAATCTGTTCGGTAGCCCTATTGAAGTTATGGAGGAAGTCATGAGTTTGCATTGCAAAAAAATATCTCTGCTGATTTCAGCAATTCTTGTGATTTCGACAATGGCTGGTTGCCGAGCCCGTCATTTCCCTGTGCCTCCACCACCGATTCCAAGGGGAGGGCATTATGACAACCAGCCACACAGGGTGAGCCTTTATCGCTACCGTTATTTTCCCCGCGAGCAGGTTTATTATGACAGCAACCGCAATATCTATTTTTACTTCAGCAACAATGTCTGGCTGTCGGGACCTGTCCTGCCCCGCCATATCCATATTGACATAAATAATTACGTCACCATGGAACTGGAGGGACCTAATCCACACCTTCACCATAAAGACGTCACCAAACGCTATCCCCAGCGGGAATATGAAAAAGAGCGCCGGAACGAGGAACGTCGGGAGGAGAAAGCAGACCGCCGCGACGACAAAAGGGACCAGCGCCAAGAGTATCGCGGAGAGAATGGAGACCGCCGCGACGACAAAAGGGACCAGCGCCAGGAATATCGCGGGGAGAAAGGAGAACGCCGCGATGATAAAAAGGACAAGCGTAAGAAGTATCGCGACGAGAATGACGAGGAACAAAATAATACAAATGGGGAACGGCAAAACGACCAGGAAGATGGCCGTGGTTCCTCTCGGCCTGGTTGGCGATAGCTTGAATAAAAGGGGAGGATTTTTTTTGTCCTCCCGGAAAACAGCAAGTTAGATTTGCTTATCAACCTCCTCCTCCCTCTTTCTCATGAAGCATCATCGCCTCAGGGGAAATGAGGGACGCCCCCCTGTTTCCCACCATAGAAGCCTTTTCCTTACGTTGAGCCAGGAGTTCATTTTCTAGAATTCCTGGGCCACACTACTTACTTAACCCTTTGGACCGACCCGAAGTGTCTTACGTTAGCTTTTCCTTGGCAAGCTTCAATTGAAGAACACGCCTCATTGGTAATAACAGGAGATTGCAATGAACAAAGAATTTAATGTAGAGATTTTATCTTTTCTAAAAATTTCTAAGATTGAAAATGCTTGGATGGCAGATGATTATAAAGCACTGTTATCGATGATGGATATAGGGGAAGATGAACTTGGCGGAATGAGTGAGGCAGAGTTAAAAGAGATGTGTTTGATGTCACTTAATGATTTTGAAGCTCATGAATCAGCTAGATTTCTTTTAGCACATTTTTTTAAAGATGAAATTACTGAAGGCAAGATAGATCAAATGAGTCATCAAATGGTTGACAGTAATCTTTGGGAAGAACATGCAGACCCCGCATATCACATGAAGCTCTTTAATGCGTATGGACTCTTGAGAAAAGCCTACAATGGGACGTTCACAGAGCCGACAGGAGTTAAATTTACCATAAAAATAACAGCAAATAAAAAGGACTCCTTTGAGATCTTTGATCAATCACTCCATGCTGTGATAGTTAGGTTGGTTTCAAGTGGATTGAATGAATCTGCAATCTTAAATCGTCTTTTTGAAGAGCAAATCAGCGGAGAGAAATTCCCTGATGCCAAAAATATCCTTTGGATACTGAAAGAACTTTCCAAAACAGACAATGAGCGCCAGTATGAAATTACCAGTTCATATCTTTGGTTTGGCGAGCTAGAAGATGTTATGAGCTTTGATGCAAACACCCATGCGGATCTAAAGGAAGTAGATGAGGATTAAGATATAACGGCCCAAAAGCACTCAGGGCAAGGCACAACTTTTATAATACGATTTCCTGGAAATAAGTTAGATGTCTTAAACATGAAGATGGATAAAAGAAGAAAAATAGGTGGAAACCATCGCAAAAGATATGAAAACATCAGAAAATCGTGAATCCAATCTCCTTGTAAAACACTGTTTTGAGTTATGCAAAGAACTGGGTATCTCTAAGATATTGGCCTTTGCTGAATCAGTTCAAGATCAAAGGTTTATCGCGAAATGTCAGGATACGGAAGCAGTAATCCTCTTGGCAAGAAATGAGGCTCTCCTTAAAAAAGCAATAGTCAAAAAATGGCACATAATCAGATTGCCTGACCAAGACATTACCAGAACAGATCAGTTTCAGCTTGGTCTCTTGTTTTCTGTTCTGAATGATCTGGTAGAAGTGGATGAGACTGTTTTTTGTTTAACAGGATTAGTGGGGTCTTTGCGGCTGGATAATCTGCTTATCACGAATTTAAAAAGAGATAATAAATGGTTTCGAAAGCATACATTTGATAATGTTCCTTCGGGCATGCTGCGGTCACAAGAATTCTATCGTTTAATTGACATAGCCCTCAAATTTGCCAAACAAGGCCGTGAAGGTAAACCTATTGGCACAATTTTTATTCTAGGAAAAACAGAAGAACTAGAGCCGTATATAAAACAACTGATTTTAAATCCATTTAAAGGCCACTTAAAATCCCAAAGAAGTATTCACGAACCGGATTTTATTGAAACACTTCGGGAACTTGCAGCCCTTGACGGTGCCTTTATTGTTGATCCTAATGGCATTGTTGAAAGGGCAGCCGTCTACCTGAGCCCACCTCAAGTTAAAGATAAAGTTGAACTCTCCGGAGGATACGGCGCCCGCCACACTTCCTCTGCGGCGCTTACTGCTGTAACTGATTCTCTTGCGGTTGTTATCTCTGAATCGTCTTCGTCAGTAATGGTTTTTTATGATGGTTCGCCAATCTTAGAATTAAACATGATATAGCACGGGCTAGATCCTTGAATTGCGCGGAATGGGTAGAAGAAACTATAATCGAACCCGTTTGTCTTGAGTCCCTGCCCTGTTGTAACGGCTGTCGGCCTCAATTGCGGAGGCCGACAGTGAAAATTGGCTAATCCTATTTAGGGTCGGAGAATGCCTTTTCCGATTTTTCCCAGGCCTGATGAAGAGAAGTGAAGGCTTCAGAGAAACCTTCTTTCATATGATCCCAGGCTTCGGTGGAACTACTCTTCAAACCACCGAACCACTCAGCCACCTTGGTTCTCTGGCTACGCAGCTCTTTCAGACTGGCGCGGGCGTTTTTTTTGGCTGTCTGATCCATTTTGTCCCAATCGTTATCGAGCCGTTTTTCCAGGGCATCGATCCGTTTATCCAGATGCTCCAGGGTAGATCTGGTTTTCTCTATGGCTTCGTCCCGCTGCGCAGCGGAGTAACTTTTCAGGGCCTGCAGCAATTCTTTGGTTTCCTTTTTGACCTGGTCTGCCGTGGCTTTATCGTCACCCGCTGCGGCCTGGCAGGGAGGAGCTGTTCCGAGAAAGACAGCCACTAAGAGCATGGCCGCAAATGCGTATATTGTCGTATTTTTCATGGTTCGCCTCTTTTATTTGTTTGAATCTGGAAGCAGCTGCTTTTACGGCTTTGCCCAAGGAATCCCAGGCGCTTTCAAGCCCTGTTTTAAGGTCTTCCCAGGCTCCGTCGCCGGCTTTTTTCAGTTCGGCAAGTTTTACGCTGGCAGCCTGCTTCTTCATCTTTAATTCTTCGATCTGTTTGTAGTATTCCACCCGGGCATCGGCTTTGGCTTTATCAGCCTTAGCCTTGAGCACGTTGATTTCGGCGCTCCACTCGTCCAGCCGGGCCTGCATTTTCTTTTCGTAGGCTTCTTTCAGGTTCATGAGCAAACTCCTTCTTATTTGGGCTTATTTGGGTTGGTCAATCTGGTTTCAAGCTATCATAATCATTTCGATAAAGAAAAAACGTAAAAGGGGATGGATTTATTTTATTCTACCTTTAAAAATTTAGTTAGATTCATTAGCCCTCTTCTCTTTCTCCTTCCCCATTTGGTCGCTGACCTCCCGCCTCCGGGGGAATGGTTTCTACTTTATGGTAAAAAAGAGTTTCTTAAATTTCGAGATGTTACCCCGTGAATTCAAGGTATGGCTTAAATTGCCATGGCAATCAGTTGATTTTTGGGGCATAACGCAGCGATGTCCTAACGGACAAGCCGTCCCCCTGAACGAAATAGCAAATATGCCAGGCAGCCTTGAATCTTGATAAAGAACAATGCACCATTCTCCGCACATCTTAAACCTAAACAGCTTATAAATTATGTCTTGCCTAAGTGAACATTGGGGCCTGGAATTTACCCCGGAAGAAATCTGCCAGACCCGGGCACGGGGTGGCCTGCTTTCCCTGGAGCTTGAACTCTCGCACATCTGTAATCTGCGCTGTATCTATTGCTATGCCTCCTCCGGTATCCCGCTGGAAAATGAGCTGACCCTGGCGGAGCTGTATGCCGTTGTTGACCAGGCCGTGGATCTCGGCGCGCGCAAGATCATTATCCTTGGTGGTGGCGAGCCCTTTTTATATCCTCACCTCTTTGCGGTGATCGACTATATTCTCAGCAAGAAGGTGGAAACGGATGTGTTCACCAACTGTACCCTGATGAGCGCGGATAATGCCCGTAAGCTCTACGAGCGCGGGGTGGGGGTTGTGGTCAAAAGAAATAGCCTTAAGCCTGAGATCCAGGACATGCTGGCCGGTCGGGCTGGGACCTTTGTCGCCATCGAACAGGGCCTTGCCAACCTCAAAAAGGCGGGTTATCCGGATGCTGACCACGCCCTGGGGATCGAGACCATCATCTGTGGCCAAAATTATGACGAGCTTGTGGACATCTGGTGCTGGGCCCGGGACCGGGATATTATCCCCTATGTCGAGACCATGACCATGCAGGGCCGCGCCACCGACCATCCTGAACTTGAGGTGGCCCCCCTGAAGATTAAAGAACTTTTTGAGAAGATAGCCAAGATTGATGCTAAGAAGTATGGCCGTGTCTGGACCCCCCATCCCCCGCTTATGGCCTCCCAATGTGCCCGGCACGAATACTCCTGCACTGTTACTGCCACCGGCGATGTCCATCCTTGTCCTGGTGTCAGTGTGTCCACCGGGAATGTCCGGGAGCATCCCCTGGCCGAGGTGCTGCGCAGCAGTACGGTGATTCAGGATTTGCGTAATATAAGAAACACCATCAAAGGCGAGTGTGCTGATTGCGAGTTCAACGCCAACTGTTACGGCTGCCGTGGTCATGCCTATCAGGTGTCCGGCGATTACCTGGCTGAAGATCCTTTGTGTTGGTTGAAGGCGGGAGCGAAGGCGGTGTGCTGCGGCTGAAAGTGGCCATCGTGAAAAAAATGAAAATTTTACTTATCAACCCCCCAAACAGCGGTCGTTCTATTCCTGAAGAGGAGTATGGTATCGACACGATTAAGCCGATTTTTCGCGGTGAACCGCTGGCCCTGGAGGTCTTGGCCGGCAATCTGCGTGATCATGAGGTTATGATTCTTGACCTGAAGGTTGAACCCGCCGCCCTGGCTGCGACCCTGGCCGCATTTGGTCCGGATCTTGTCGGTATCACCGGTATGACCTGTGAGGCCAATACCATGGTGGCCCTGGCCCGAGAGGTGAAAGAGTGGGGGCAGGCGCTCGTGGTGGTGGGCGGCATCCATGCCAGCAATGACCCGGATTTTTTCCACCAGCCAGCCATTGATTATATTGTTGTCGGCTTAGGGAAGGCGAGTTTTCGGGAATTAATCACCGCCCTGGAGCAGGGTGAGGAGATTGCTGATATCCCCGGCATCTGTAAGGTGGGGCCGGGGGATACGGCCCAATATACGCCACGGCAGTTCTCCATGGCAGATTTGGTGGATGATGTGGCCCCCGCCTATGAGCTGGTGCAGCGCTATCGTGATCAGTATATCTTGACCTCCCTGCAACTGGATATGGGTTTTGTGGCCACGGCCTTTGGTTGTCCCTTTCGCTGTAATTTCTGCTGTATTAAGGGCCTCACCAATGGCCTCTATCTTTCCCACTCCATTGCCACGGTCCTGCGTGATATCGCCTTGTTACCGGACATTCCGGTGATCAGGTTGCTTGATGCCAACACCTTTGCCAATGTTGAGCATGCCACGAGATTAGGGCTGGCCCTGAAGGAGGCCGACCTGCATAAGCAATTTCTGGCTGATGTCCGCTCGGACACCGTGGTGAACCATCCGGAATTGATGGTCCTGTGGAAACAGGCGGGGTTACGCGCCGTGATTGTCGGTTTTGAAGAGGTTGATGACAGCTCCCTTTCTGCCATGAACAAGGTCAACTCGGTGGCAGTAAACAGCGAGGCCATCAAGATTCTCCATGATATCGGCATCACCATTATTGGCGACTTTATTGTCTCGCCGTCCTATAAGGATAGTGATTTTGATCGACTGGAGAGGTATATTGGCAATCATCAGATTGATCTTCCTATGATTACGGTGTTAACGCCCCTGCCGGGAACACCTCTTTATCGTGATATGCAGGCTGATATCCGCATTCATAATTTGGATTATTACACCTTGACCAATGCGGTAACTGCCACTCTCCTGCCAGAAAAAGATTTTTACAAACGCTATGCCTCGCTCCTGGAGATGAGTCATCGGGGCGCCCGTCTATAATGATCAAAAAAGTTTATATCTCAGAAGTCAGCAGTTTTCTGCCCAATGCCCCCGTTAGCAATGATGAGATGGAAGCGGTGTTAGGGATGGTGGGCAACCTGCCGTCTCGGACCCGTAATATTATTCTGCGTAATAATGGCATCAAGCAGCGTTACTATGCCTTAGACCCGCAGACCGGGGCCATTACCCATTCTAATGCCGAGCTTACGGCCGAGGCGATTCGGGGTCTCGCGCCCTATGCCGGCTTTACCTTGGCGGATCTCGAACTTCTCTGTTGCGGAACCTCGTCGCCTGATCAGTTTATGCCGGCCCATGGTTCCATGGTCCATGGACAACTTGGTTGTCCGGCCCTTGAGGTTGCCACGACCACCGGGATCTGCCTCTCCGGTATTTCATCGCTGAAGTATGTGGCGATGGCCATTGCCTGCGGTATGGCCAAGAACGGCGTGGCCACCGGTTCCGAGCAGGCCTCCACCTTTATGCGTTCTGCTCTCTGTGCCGGCAGTGGGCGTGACCTGGCGGGTGAACTGGAAAAGACCCCGCAGCTCAGCTTTGAGGCCGATTTTCTGCGCTGGATGCTCTCTGATGGCGCCGGCGCCTGTTTTTTGACGGCTGAAAAGCCCACGGACCGGCTGGCTCTGCAGGTGGACTGGATTGAAATAACCAGCCATGCCCATCTCTATGAACCGTGTATGTATGCCGGATCGGTGAAAAAGAAAGACGGGACCTTACAGGGCTGGCGATGCTTTGATTCCTTGGAGGCGGCGGTGGCTGCCGAGGCCTTTTCCGTCAAGCAGGATTCCAAACTTTTGAATCAAGAGATTGTGCCTTTTCTCGTCAAGGGGGCCTTTACTCCCCTGATTGCAAAGTATGATCTGAAGCCTGAGGATATCAGCTGGTTTCTTCCCCATTATTCCTCTGATTATTTCCGTCTGCGCATCGCTGATTGCTTTAAAGAGCTGGGCTTTGCCATTGATCTGGAGCGCTGGTTCACCAATCTCAGCACCAAGGGTAATACGGGATCCGCCTCCATATATATCATGCTTGATGAGCTCCTCCATTCCGGTAAGCTGCGCAAGGGAGAGACCATCCTCTGTTTGATCCCGGAGAGTGGGCGTTTCTCCTGTGGCTATATGCATTTTACTGTGGTCTGACAGGTGACTCAGGTGATTATTGAGGGAGGGGAGTTCGCGCATGGATGAAGCAAAGATTAACGGCATAAGCGAAGGGTTGCCTCTCATCCAGTATGCGGTGGAAGGCCCGGGCCTGTGTCGCCGCATCGAAAGTGCGGACACGGGTACGGTTGATGTCGTTAATCGCCAGGCCTGGGAAGTTATTGAAAGGCAGGTTTTTTTGGCCCGGGCCCAGGTTCTCGCCGGTAAGGCCAGTGTGCTGCTCTACTATATGACCGCCAACCAGATGGATCCAGCCCTGCTGGCAAAATTCATGGGTATTGCCCGTTGGCGGGTGAAAAGACACCTGAAACCACGAGTTTTTTCGAAGTTGCGTCCCCAACTGCTTGCCGGTTATGCCGCGCTTTTCAAAATAAGGGAAGATGAGCTGCGTCAGGGGCTTTTTCTGTCCGCCGTGTATGAGAAAGGTCAATAATGGACTGTGTCATAGATTTTCAGCATAAACAATCCGCCCACTGTGAAAGCGGGGTCGCGGCCACCCTCGTCAATCACCAGGGGCTTGCGCTTTCTGAACCCATGGCCTTTGGCATCGGGGGAGGTCTGTTTTTTGGTTATTTCCCCTTTCTTAAACTCAACGGCCTGCCCCTGACCACCTATCGCTGTGCTCCCGGCAACATCCTCAAACGTCTGACCGCTAATCTCGGTTTTGCCATCAAGCGGCAGACCTTCAGAAAACCGCAACCGGCAATGGAAGTGCTGGACGACTACCTGTCCCAAGGGATTCCTGTCGGGCTGCAGACCAGCGTCTTCTGGCTGCCCTATTTCCCCAAGGCCTATCGTTTCCACTTTAATGGCCATAATCTTGTGGTCTATGGCAAGGAGGGGAATAACTACCTCATCAGTGACCCGGTTTTTCCCATGACCGTGACCTGTCCTGCCGAAGACCTGATCAGGGCAAGGTTTGCCCCCGGGGCCTTGGCCCCCAAAGGGGCGATGTATGTTCTTGACAGGGGGGCGCATGAGCCTGATCTTGAGGCCGGCATCGTGGACGGCCTGCGTTTTGTGGCCAAGTATATGGTCAAAAAGCCGTTCTTTCTAATCGGCGTCAGGGGCATTCGTTTTCTCGCCAAGCGCCTTGGTAAATGGCCGCAACGGCTGGGTCAGGAAAACGCGGATCTCCATCTTGGTCATGTGGTCCGGATGCAGGAAGAAATCGGCACCGGCGGCGGTGGCTTTCGCTTTCTCTTTGGCGATTTTCTGCGGGAGAGCAGTGGGATCCTCGATGTTCCAGAGTTGTTGGCCTGTGCTGCCGAATTCACCCAAGCCGGTGATCGGTGGCGGGATTTTGCAATAATGGCGGCCAGGATCTGTAAGGGCCGGGCCCTTGCCGGCGATAATTATGAGGCCATGTCAGCCATTATGCTGGACTGTGCCGGCCGAGAAGAGCGGGCTTTTACCAACCTTCTGGGCGTTGTTGAGAAACTCGGGTGAGCGTGTTAACGGCCATTGCAATGCAGGGATTGGTCAAATCCTATCCCGGCCAGGTGAAACCCGCGGTAAACGGCATGAACCTCTCTGTGCCGAAAGGGATTCTGTTTGGCCTTTTAGGGGCGAATGGCGCCGGCAAGTCGACAAGTCTGGCCCTGCTTTGTGGTTTGGCAACGGCAGATAGCGGGACCATTGACATCCTTGGCCGGCGGATGACCCCGGATGCTATGGAGATAAAGCAATCTCTTGGTTTTGTGCCTCAGGATATCGCCCTCTATGATAATCTCAGCGGGCGGGAAAATTTACGTTTTTTTGGCAGACTGTATGGCTTGCAGCGCAAGAGGCTGAAGGAACGCATTGAATTCTGCCTCCATTTTGCCGGGCTGACCGCCCGGGCTGACCAGCCGGTTTCAACCTATTCAGGGGGCATGAAGAGACGCCTCAACATTGCCGTGGCTTTGATCCATGAGCCGGAGATTCTTTTTCTCGACGAACCCACCGTAGGCATTGATGCCCAGTCAAGACAGCTCATCCACGAACAACTCTTACAGCTGGTGGGCGAAGGAATTAGCATTATTTACACCACCCATTATATGGAAGAGGCCCAGCACCTCTGTAGCCTGGTGGCCATTATGGACGAGGGGGAGATAGTCGCCATGGGCAGCCCTGCGCGTTTGATGGAGGAGTATTCGTGCCGTAATCTTGAAGAGTGCTTTTTCTTTCTCACTGGTAAAGAGTTGCGGGATTAATGGCTATGAACAAGATTCTCACTATTGCCGGTAAAGAACTGCTCCTGCTCCGGCGTGATTATGCCGGTGTGCTGGTTCTTTTTCTCATGCCTGCCGTCCTGGTGCTTATCATCACCCTGGTTCAGCAAAATGTCATGGAGCTGACCGGTGAACAGCGCACCACTATTGTTTTCATTGATGAAGATCAGGGCGCATTGGGCAAGGATTTTTTGGCTGGCCTTACCGAGGATAGCACGCTCAGTGTCGTCTCCTGGCCGCCGGAAAGAGGGCAAGAGGCCCTGGCCCTGGTGAATAATGGCGATTATACCGCCTGTCTTCTCCTGCCTGCCGGCACCGAAAAACAGCTCAAAAAGAATCTGGCGCTGGCCTTCGGCAATCAAGATATTCCTGATATAAATCAACCTGACTCTCTTTCTCACCTCAGCGTTCATTTCGACCCGGCCATCCTTCCCGCTTTCCGTGCGGGCCTCATGGGCAAATTGCAGATGGCCTTTGGTCAGGTGGAAATGGCCGAGAAAATTAAGTCCCTGGAAATCCACCTGACCAGTAAGTTGTCGGAGTTAGGCATACCAGCCCAATACCTTGCCGGGGAAGAATTAGGAATTGGCAGTCTCAAGCTCCCCTTGCTATCGGTGCAGGAACAGGGGGGAGCAATATCTGAGGTGCAGCCCGGGGTTGTACAGCAGAACGTGCCGGCCTGGGCACTGTTCGGGATGTTTTTCACGGTGCTGCCCCTTGGCGGCGCCTTGCTCCGGGAACGGCAAGCGGGCGTCTGGACGCGTTTCATGAGTATGCCCCTGTCCACCTTCTCCCTTTTGGCAGGAAAGGTGCTGGCCTACCTGCTCGTCTGCCTCCTGCAGTTTCTGCTTATTTATGGCATCGGCAGCCAGCTATTTCCTGTTTTTGGTCTGCCTGCCTTTTCCATAAGCCTCGCACCTCTTGAGGTCCTTGTCGTTATCTGTGCCGCGAGTCTTGCTGCTTGCGGCTATGGTTTACTGCTCGGGGTCCTCTGTACCAGTTATGAACAGGTTTCCATGTTTGGTTCGATCTCCATTGTCATTGCTGCGGCCATCGGCGGGATCATGGTCCCGGTCTATGCCATGCCGGCGACCTTGCAGCGGTTAAGCGTTGTTTCTCCCCTGAACTGGGGCCTTACCGCGTTTCACGATGTTTTGATACGAGACAAGTCCCTGTGGACCATAGAAAGCGGTATTTTGCGCCTGCTGCTTTTCTTCTTTTTCTGCATCGTCCTTGCCTGGCGG